>CALUVW010000006.1 GCA_944324315.1 Candidatus Gastranaerophilales bacterium
TATTGGAACGAGTTCTTAAAGCTCCCCCCCTCCGATTTTTTAATAATATTTCTTTTCATACTTTCACTCCTTTTTTTGGTTTATATTTTTATTGTAATACATGTTGAAATTTTTTTCAAGACTTTTTGTTTTGAATTTTATTATTTATATGACACTCATACAAGTGCTCCATGACATTAATAAAAAATTAATATTATAGAATATTTTATAAAATTTGTTATAATAATTTTATGAATGATAAAGATTATGAAGATTTTATTTCTACGGTAAGTCATGAACTAAGGACACCTCTAACCTCAATAAGAGGTTTCTCGCAAACCATGCTTGCGTCTTGGGATAAACTTGATGATGAAAGCAAAAAAAAATTCTTAAAAATCATAACAGAACAGTCAAACAGGCTTATCAACCTTATTGAAAATATGCTGTCTGTAACACGGTTACAAAACACAAAAGAAAATCTTATTTTGAAAGAAGTTTCTCTTAAACCTGTCGTTGAAATGATTGCATCTGTTGTTAAAACCCAGTATCCAGATAAATCCTTCAATATAGAAATAAAACCTAATACCCCGTCAATTCTTGTTGATAAAGATAAGTTTCAACAGATAATGACAAATGTAATGGAAAATGCCGCAAAATACGGAGACGAAAATTCCACAATAGATATAAACACTGATTTTACCGAAGATTTTGTAAAAATAAATGTCACAAATTCCGGAATAGAGATTCCAAAAGAAGATCAAGAAAAAATATTTACTAAATTTTCAAGAATTGACAACCCGCTGACAAGAAAAGTGCAGGGAAGCGGACTCGGGTTATTTATTACAAAAAACTTGGTTGAAAAAATGAACGGAACAATTTCTGTTAATTCACAAAACCATAAAACAACATTTGAAATATGCATGCCCACCGCCAATATTGAAAAACAAGCGAGGGAAAAATGCAGACAGTAACATTAATTATAGATAAAAGACGCGAACTCTCAACTAAGTATAAAAAACTTTTAGGCAGTAAAAATAACAGCGTTATAATTTCAAAAAATCTTCTGTCTGCCATAAAATTTATACAGGAAAAAGAACCTGATTTGATACTAATTTCTGACAGCATTGACAGTGATTTGTCTGACTATTGCAAAAAAATAAGGGCATTAACTTACAATATGCGCCCAATAATTATTGCATTATCAAAATCTGCCGCACTTGAAGATAAATTAAAAGCACTTGAAAACGGAGCAGATGATTTCATCTCAGAACCTGTAAATTCAGAAGAATTTATTATGCGAATACACGCCCATTTGAGACGTGAACTTGAATCAAATATGGATACAAAACGCTTTTTACCGGGGATAAACTACTCAAAGCGTGCACTCAAAAGAATAGTATCCGATAATAAATCATGGGCTGCAATGCTCATAAGTATTGAAAATTTTAACAATTACAAAGAAACATACACAGAACTTGCATCTGACAAATTAGTCCAAACATTTTGCGCAATTATTAATTCCGCCTTATCAGAAACCGATTATCTCGGAACACTGGCAGAAAATGAATTTTTGCTTATCACAGAAGGGTCAAAAGCTGAACAGGTAGCGAATTTTCTGACCTTTGCATTTGATACCGTCGCTCCTAAATTTTATTCAACACAGGATAACAGGCGCGGCTATATGCTTATGCAAGGAGACGAATTTGCAGGACGGCGGTCAAATTTCGTACACACTACAATCGGAATTGTCACAAATGAATTTATTCAATATAAGGATTCGTCACAGTTAATACACGCACTGGTACAAATTCATAAACTTGCGGATCTCCCCTCAAAATCACATTACTTAATCGAACGTCCGCGAATCAGCGCCGAAAATGCTATTGAAAATGAAATTAATAATAAAATATTTATAATAGAACCTGACGAGGCAATGAATCTTCTTCTTACAACAATTTTAAATCTTCAAGGTTATGATGCGGAAGTCATAAATGATTTTTCTGCGCTTAAAAATAAAATACCTGCCTTAATAATACTTGATGCCGGAGATTTAGATTCTTTAAAAGGTCTTGAATTATGTAAAAAAATCCGACAAAATCCTGATTTTAACAGAACAAAATTGATAGTTACATCAATACTCCATGACAAAGAACTTATTCTAAATACAGGCGCAGATTTGTATATACCGAAACCTTATGAAATTTCCGGCCTTATAAAATGGATAGAAACACTTTTAAGACATTAACCAATTAAAGATTCAAGAATTTTAGCATCTTTTTCTGCTTTTTGAGGATTAGAAATATTAACACGTCTCATATAAGTTCTTAAAGCCTCACGAATTAATTCACTTCTGGTTCTCTGTTCATTTGATGCAACCCCGTCAACTTTATGCAAAAACGCATCAGGCATTGTCACTAAAATCTTAGCCATAATAATACTCCGTTTACTCACACACTAGTATAATAACATATTAACATGCTTTTTTCAAGTGTACTAATTTGAACAAGAGCTTACTCTTTGCCAGATGCTGAAATAAATTCAGCATGACGGAATATTTTTTATTTTTGTCATCCCGAACTTGTTTCGGGATCTGAATGAGATGCTAAAACACGCAGGTCAATCCAACATTTACCATAAACAATATTAATCAGTCTGCTGTAAACTTGTATATAAGTACTACTAATCCTGTTGTGCAATAGACTTCCAAAATTTTATTTTTTATATTATAAACTGTAGTAATGATGTAGTTATGAAAGGAGTTTTCTTATGGAAGATAACAATTACAAACATGAAGAATTTGATGACTGCTTTTTATGCAAACATCCCGCATTGAGATATATACTGACAGGTTTGCTTATATTTCTCGGTGCTTTTGCGGCATTTTACGTTGTGTCTGACTGGCACTTTAAAAGAATGCTAGATCCTGCTTTTCAAATGAGAAGAATGGACAGAGCAGTTATGCAGAGAGAAAGAAATTTCGACAAAATGGAGAGAAAAGCTTTGAAACAACAAGAATGGCTTGATAAGAAAGCTTTTAAAATGCAGCGAAATCTTGAGCGCAACGCAGCCCAATTTATCCATGTCGAAAAAGCAGATGATGCTTACAAAATTATTATTGATTTAAAACCGTTTGACAATGATGAAAAAAATGTAGAAATACGACCTGACGGTAATACACTGACAATTAAAGCTGCAGGAGAACGCAATGTCCGTAATAAAAAAGCAATTATAAGATACAGCCAGACATTTGCATTCGGGGAAGATATTGACAGTGCAAATATTACAAAAGTCAGAGAAGGCGACAATTATATAATTACTGTTCCTTTTGATTAAACATAAAAAAAATTAAATTAATTTAATTTGAAATATTTGAGAAAGCCGCTTTGAAAGCGGCTTTTATGTTATAATATATTTATGAAAAAGCGAGTTTTAATTGTTGATGATTCTCCAAAATGGGTTTTGTATCATAAAGATGCAGTAAAAGAAATTTTTAAAAATGAAGTTGAAATAGATACTGCCTCGTGTGCAAAAGAAGGGGTTGAAAAAATAACCTGCTCAATTGATAAACCTTATGACTTCATCCTTACTGATATGCAGATGGAACCTGATTTTTTGCCATTGTATGCAGGAGAATGGTTTATTAAACAAATAAAATTTTTTAACGAATATAAAAACAGTAAAGTAATAATTATTTCAGCAACAAGCAATATTAAAAATATAGCCGAACAATATCAGACAGATTATATTCCGAAATACAAGTGTAATGACTTAAATGAATATTGTAACAAATTATTAAATTAACCCATAATATCCTAAAGTTTCAGACCTTAAAATCCGATATATAATTTGTTGACAGGTTAGTAAACAAAAAGGAGATAATAATGTTCGGTTACATTTCTTGGCCCGGGGTATACAGTTTTAAAGAAGAGATTGGTATGTTCATGGAATATTTACGTGAACAGATTGATGAAGTGATGAAAGAGATAGAAAAAGCAGAAGATTTAGCTGCTAAATAATATCAGTTAAAGTAACGCATAGAAGTTGATAAGGATATGTAAAGCCGATAATTAAGGAATTTATCGGCTTTTTGTTACACAAAGGAAAACTCCCGTCTGAGAAGGACGGGAGAAGGAATGAAAGTAAGCTTGCCGCAATAAATGCGGTATTGGCTTAGTATGAAAAATTATGATTGCTTCCTTTTTATCGAGCTTTACTCAATTTCTTGAATCAGGAAGGACGGGTGGGTGGAGATAATCCCGCCCTGGCCTTCTTTATCAGTGAGGAAGAATTAGTGTATCTTACTTCATTTTTGCCTCCAGTTTTTGTATACGTTTTTCTAACTCATTAATTCGTTGTTCTTGAGCTTTGTATTTTGCATCAAGTTCTTTTATTGCGTTTATCATGGCGTAGAACATATCCTCTAAACGTATTCTCAAAAAACCGTCTTTTGCCTTGCTTACTGCATCAGGGAAGATTTTTTGTAAATCCTGCGCGATTACACCGACATGCGGGGTTTTCTTTTCATCTTTTTTGAAGGTGTAATTGAATACTTTCAATTGACGAATTTTGTCTAAGCCAGAGGTGTTTTCCTTGCCTACATATTTTAAGCGACGGTCGGACCATAGAGGGTGTTTATCTAGATCGCTATCACCACCCATTAAGTATACATCATCATTATCCAGCGATTGTTCTAAAAATCCACTTGTATAGCTATTGGCACCATTATGTTTCATTTTTGCAAGTATAGGACCTTTGACTATTAAAGCACCGTTTATTACAACACCGCTAGCATTATTATGCTCTGAACCACCATAAGAAAATTCATCACTAATATTATGCACCTCTAAGACTGAACCAGCATGATTAAAGTTTGATGTGCCGCCGAGGTAGATATGTTCCTCATTAATGGTATTATTACCAATACAAATTGAACTACCAGACCCTGTACAAGAGATTCCATGCCCTATGGCTATATCATCACTCTCTGCATAAGTACCACTCCCTATAGCTATACTGCTGCTACTCGTTGCTCCAGAATAATCCCCTATTGCTATACCATACGAAACTCCCTTATTATTATATGTTTTATTCTCGTTAGTACCAGCTCTGTAACCTACTGCAACACCACTATAAGAACCTGATTTACCGGCACTGGCATTAGATCCGATAGCTGTTCCGTTATCAGATCCATAAGCACCATAACCCACTGCAACTGAATTACCACCATATATAATAGTATCAGCACCAACTGCTACACTGTAATTCGCGTTATATGAATTAGAACCAATTGCATAATAACCAATTGCCACAGTCTTAGTCGCACTTGAATTTGTATTTAAACTATTAGTTCCAATTGCAACATTAGCTCCGTTACCAGATGTACCACTATAACGGGCACCGGCATTTTTACCAATAGCAACATCGTTTCCAATACTATATGAATTATAACCTATAGATATACCATATTCTTTATCACTTACATTATAATTAGTAGTGCTTTCTGTTTCTGCACCATCACCTATTGCAATTCCTCCGTCACTTGTTGCACTTGTTTCACGACCAATTGCAATAGAGCCGATACTTGTTGCGACAGCCTCATTCCCTATAGCAATTGATGAAGTTCCACTGGCTGTTGTGCGAACAGCACCAGCAATCGATGGATCAGAACCTCCGATTGCAATTGCATTGTTTGATGTTACAAGTGTGCCTGATCCTATAGATATCGAATATGAACCAGTCGCTTTAGTTTGGTTGCTACCTCCCGAGTCACCGCCATATTCATTAAGAAAACCACCTAAAACCAGCGAGTTGTAACCTGAGGCAAGCGTATTATGACCTATCGCAATTGCATTATAATTTGTAGCCGCAGAATTAATCCCTAAAGCAAGACTGCGAGCACCGGTTGCACTAGCAGAATTTCCTATAGCAATTGAACCATAGTAAGAACCTGTTGTTGTTGCACCTGTAGAAACAGTATTTTGACCTATCGCAATTGTATCATTGACAGATATATTTGCGCCATCATTAGCCTGATAACCTATTGCTATATTGTTGCTTCCGCTTGCATAACGCAGAGCATGCACACCTATAGCCGTATTGTTGTTGCCGGAAGGAGAATTATCCTCTGTCCCGGACAGAGCATCAACACCAACAATAGTATTATTATTCCCTGTACTTAAATGAAAAGCATTAGCACCTATAGCTGTATTGTTACTGCCTTTATTCTGCTTCATTGCCTCGGCTCCCAAAGCTGTGTTTGCATCACCATCTTCGTTTTCCAACAAAGTGTTAAAGCCGATTGCGGTATTAACATCACCTTTAAAAGAACCGTTGCTCAAAAAAGTATTTCCGCCGGAAACAAATAAACGACCTGTTATATCTTCACCTTTTTTAAACAAAATATGAGCAGCTTCGTCATCATGACCGGTAATCGCACTAATAATAAATCTCACATAATTACCGTCAGTTTCTTCTTTCTTTTTCTGACCAATCATTGCAGTTTGTGTATCGCCTAAGCCGAAATATGTATCAGCGCGGTCATCTGTCCATTTCCAGGGCGAAGAATTATCACGCATGGAATTGTCCCGCGTTGTCATTACAGGTGCCATAGCAGCCAGAATGATACTCATGATTAATAACACAACCATCATTTCCGCTAAAGTAAAGGCCTTTTTAAATTCCAGCATTAATATCTCCTCTAAAACTTAATGTAATTATTTATATTATATCGTGTTTTACTTTATTAGTCAATAGTAAATATAAAGTTATACATTATGTTAAGAGTGAGATATTTATAAAATAATTTTTGAAGGAGTAAAAATGTCGGAATTAAAAAAACTTTTAGGGAAAAAAATTCAGACAATACGAAAATCCAGAATGCTCACACAGGAAAAATTGGCTGAGCTTATTGATATTGAAACACCGAGCCTCAGTTATATTGAAACCGGGAAATACTCGCCTTCTGTAGAAACTTTACAAAAATTAGCAGATGCCCTAAATGTAAAACCATGGGAATTTTATTACTTTGACGATATATCTGATCATGAGAAAAGAGAAGAATTAAAAAAAGCTCTGGACACTAATCCAAAGCTTATTAAAATGCTTTATAAGTTCTATAAATCTATTGAATATTAGTTATTTTATTTTTCTCGTCAACCATAATAATTGTAGGTTTATAATTATCCATTTCATCAGGATTGTACAAACCATAGGCTATTATAATAACCTTATCGCCCGGCTGAACTTTTCTTGCAGCAGCACCATTCAGACATATCATGCCGGAATTTGCTTCACCTTTTATTACATAGGTATGAAATCTTTCTCCGTTATTAATATCTAATATATCAACTTTTTGCCATTCTTTTATTTTAGAAGCTTTCATTAAGCTTTCATCAATTGTTATAGAGCCTACATAATTTAAGTTTGCATCTGTTACAGTGGCTCTGTGAATTTTTGAACTTATAAATTCTTGCAGCATATTTATACCTCGCCCGAACATTTTAACTCGAACATAAAAAAAAATCAAAAAAAGAAAATGTAACTATTAACAAATATAATAGTTACATCTTTCTGTTTATTTAATGTGCCTATTTTAAATATTTTGTTTGTAAACCTTATCGGAATTTTTTTCTATGTCAGGCGTATCTATTTCAAAAACATGAACTCTTGCAGGACCTAAATCCACACAGAGCATATTGTCTTGCGCCTGCAAAATACTTTCCTTACCGTAAGAAGGCAGCAAGTTATACAAATCCTGATCTGCTTTTAATGTCGGAACTTTAATTTTACATGCCACTGAGCGGTTTACATTTTTATTCGCAACAACCAGCAGAGTTTTACCGTTCAGGTGACGGGCATAAGCAATTATTTGATCGTTTTTGTCATCTATTTTATCTAATTGAATAAAACTGCCTTTTGAAATAATATCCAAATATTTATCTCTCATTTCAAAAGCACTCGTCATAAACTTGCCGATTTCAGGCTGAGTTCCGCCCGGTTTTCTTGAAAGGTTAAATATGTCGAGTCTGCCTCTGTGGACAGTCATTTCATGATTATCTGTCTGAGTAACCGGATTATACTTTTCTTCATAAGGATATTTATAATCATCTCCGCTTTGATAACCGTCTAATATATAAGGATTTAACATCGGAAGAGTAGCTTGAAGCCCCATTGTTAAATTGCAATAATCAGCACCGCCATGATACATCGGAGAAATATCATCGTGCGTTGCAAATGAACCAATCATAGACTTGCCTTTTGGAATTTTGTGAGACATATCAAGCATTGATTTTACATAGTCCATAAATATTGTGGCATTCGGCCATTCATGGAAAATATGGTATTGTCCGTAAATCATATCAAATCCAGCCCTTAACGAATCTTCCGGTCTGTCATAAGCCATATTTGCCTGAGGAGAAGCATCCTCATAAGTATATGTCTCTGCAAGCCATGCAAATTCAGGATCACGCATATGTGAATAAGGTATAATTATATCCCAAAATTCAACTGGTTTCGCTCTTGCGACATCTGATCTTATACCATCAATTCCTAAATCAATACACATATCAATAAATTGTTTATGAAGTTCCAGCAATTTCGGATTTAAAGTTCTTTTACCTTCATCTTCCCATGGTTGAAACATTCTGATATCATTCCAACCCTGAGGAGTTTTTGCAAGTCCGTCCCCTTCCATAGCCATCCATTCCGGATGTTCAAGGAACATATCATAAGAAGCACAACTAGGTAAATCAAGCATGACCTTTATATTACGTTTATGGCATTCATCAATAAAGGCTTTAAACTGCTCTTTATCACTTCGAGGATCATTTTTATCAATCAAATTAGGATCTATTGCAAGAAGATCTTTCGGGGAATATACAGACCCTGCAGTACCCATAGCTTTCTTTTTCCCGGGAGGATTTATCGGAAGTACATGCAGAGTATTAAACCCTTGTGCTTTTACTTCATCAAGTCTTTCTATAGCATTTAAAAATGTTCCGCACTGTTCATTGCCGTCAATATACTCGTTACCGTTTAAATCTTTCGCATTAAATGTTCTGGGAACAATAGCCAAAATCTTTGCTTCATTATTCTGAACCATTGTTCTTAAGTTATTGTGATAATTAACCGGCGCAGTTGTCTCAACTTTTTTGACAGCAGGAATATTCATCATAGCCAGATTGTTTAAATATGAATTTATCAATCCTGATTTTGTCTCTTTTTCTGTTTGGTTTGCATTGATGACAGCCGTTGTATTATTTTGTACACCGGTTTGTTTCATACTGTTTAGTTTTATTGTAAGCAAATTAGTTTGACTTATCATTTTTATTACCTTTTATTTGCGGGTTAGTCATTTTACGGAAAACAAATTGTGCTAAAACTGTAACTCCAAGAAGCCCTAGAGCGAATTTACCAAACATATTTTTCCATTTATGTGTATTATAAACCTGCTGAAATCCTTTATAGAAAAATTCATCGGTTGATATACCTGTTATAAGGAATTTAAGATTTGAGCCAAACTCTCTAGGGTCTCTTACCAGATGACGCAATTTGGCAAAATACTTATCACTTCCAAGGATTTCCATAGACATATCCCTGTAATTAACCAATTCTTTATATATAGGACTTGCCTCTGCCAATTTTTGTGTATCATGGTGCATTGGAGATTCAAACATTGCACGCATAGCATTTTGATAGAAATATTTATCTCCGCCAATATCAGCAACATCCTCAGTTGCTCCAAGATATTTATTTATTACTTTTCCGTTTTTAACTTCAATAGAAGAATTATCAGCCGCCGGATGCTGGTTTCTTTGCATATAGAATTTTGTAGCATGGTCAGATGAATGACCTTCAAGAGTTATGATTTTACATAATTCAACAAGTTCTTCTTTAATTTCTTTTGATAAACTGCCGCGTACATCTATTGAATCTATGCTTGCAGGCGTATCCGCAATTCTTCTGTAAAAATCCAGAGTGTTAATTAATCTGTAGAAAGAACTCTTTACACCCAAAAGTCTGTCAGATACAAATGCTTTTTGTAAATTTCTTACACTTATATCGTCACCACTTCCTTTCCCGGAAAGCAGGTTTGCGGTTCTTGTAAGACCGTTAACATGAAGTAACGCAGCTGTATCTTCAAATACTATATCAACCTTCTTGTCATACAGAGGTTTCAACAGAGGTTTCGGTCCACGTTTATCCGGAAATTCTTTTTGGAATAATTTTTCAGACATAATATCCGGTTTGATTTCTTTATTTATTACAGCGACTTTTTCAATAAGTCCTTTCATTACTTTGTTGTAAAGTTTGTCATCCGATGCAATTTTTTCAATCCGGTCTCTCAATAAGTCTGCAAAAAGACTCTTATTAAATCTGACTTTTTCAAATTGTTTCGGGGTTATACCAAAAAGTTTTAAAATATCTTTTGAGGTATTATTCCAATAGTTTGCAATTACAGTTTCAGGAGCAGAACCAATCTTCAAAACAGCGGCTTCATCAAGAGCATACATTTTTGCTCTGAAATCATCCATAAATTCAGCAATTAATCTTACCTTTTCTACAACTTTAGGCGTGATTTTATTTGTTTGCACAACGGGTTTTATTTTTTTAACAGGATGTTCTCCGTTTTTATTATTATTGAGAAGGCTGTTGATATATGCAAAATCTTCTTTTTTATCAGGCATTGCAGATTTGTTATATTCTTCAACCATATCTTCAAGCATTAATTCTATGCTTTTAGTAACATTTCTAAAATCTGAAGCTGTAATATTTTTATTCATGAAACTGTTGGATTTCAAATTATTAATAATAACTTCAGCATTTGGCAGCATAGACGATATAAATTCTTTTTGAACTCCGCCTTCTTCAAACTTTTGAATTAAATTTGCATATATAGTTTTTGCAGCTTTTTCATCAATATTGTAATATGAGGATGCCTCCAAATCTATAAATGCTTTTAAATCTTTTATAAGACGTTTTGATACAGCAGGTTCAAGCGTCTGTGAAAATGACTCCAGAATAAGTTTTTCAAATTCTTTATTAAACGGTTTATCACTGTACAAGTTTAATATCTTCTCAACGCGTGTCTGAATTTTGTTATCCTGATATTTTTCGGCATATTGATCAATATTGTTTAAAATTTTATCAGCCTTTTTATTTTTCATGTCATTCAAGAATTTTGAAATATGAGGCTCCAACTGATTACATATTAAACCGCTCATAACAGGTGTTGCAAAGCCTGCAGTTAACATCCACAACGTATTATTTTGAATGAACTTTTTCTTCATTTCATCTTGAATTACAGTTCTTCTGTTAGGTATATTTTTATCTATACCCATGTAATCACCTATTTTTTGAATTTTTTGCTCACTGCATAAATCCCATGGTAAAAATTGCGGATCTTGAGCAAAAGGTTTCTTTCTGCCGGCACTGTCAATGTATTCTTTTTGAACATTAAAACCATGCACCAGATATGCCGGAAGCTGAATTGCAATTTTAGGCCAAATTGCCATAGAAGCTAAAAATGATCCTAAGCCCACAAACTCCATTACTTTAGTCATTGGTGTTTGTTTTCTTGTAAATAAATAGCTTGCAATTGCAAGACCGCCAACAGTCAAACCCAGATTATTTAATTTTCCGAGTTCATGATCGTTTGCTTCTCCCTTTAAGACATGCTTCAAAGCCTTAGCATCATATATTGTATCTTTAACAGCATACAAGGGTATATTAAATAAATTATAATTTACAAGATGTCCCTGTCCGTCTTGCGGTTTAATCAAATCTTTATTTTTAAGCACATGATGAATATCAAAGTGCGGCATGGGCTTTTTGTGCGGCTCTTTACGATTATTGTTTGAATTTACAGTTCCGCCTGCATTTTGTCTGTTTATTATGAAGTTTTGGATTAAATTTGTATTCATATTTAATTTACCACATACCTGTCATTTTTAGCTATTACATCTGCAGAATCGACCTTTGAAGGTTTTTTGGAACTTTTTAACGAAAACGCAGTTCCGACAATTGATGATAACAGAGCAGTTCCCAAAAGTATTTTTCCGGCTTGTTTGCTGACTCCATGCCCTTCTCCTTTGAAAAATATTTTCGCACTGTCTTCAAAACTTTCTTTCAATATTCTCATGGATTTTGAAAATTCTTCTGTTTTCCAGAATTTAAAGGTCATCGCCTTAAAATATTTCTCCCATGGCTGCTGGAATGCAAATGCAACGCCCACTGCCGCCCATAAATATGAGGATATATTTTTTGCCAGATTAGATTTTACTATAATTTCTTTTATTCTATCTTTTACTTCTTGGTCTGAATCATTAAGGTTGCGCCCCATGCCGAGTTTTCTTGCAATTCGATCATAGCGGAAATTTCTTTTTTGCCCTTTTGCTTCGTCACCATATAACAAATCCCAGCGTGGAAATTCTACACTTTCAAACACTTTATGATACTCAATACTTGTAATATCAGTGTCATTAACATCATCAGGAAGTTCATATATAACCTTGGCATAAGGTCTTTCAATATCAATGCCGGTAAATAAATTTATCGGAACACTTACAAATGATTTTGAAATATTTTTTGCTATTCCGTAAAATAATACCCCTAGTGCAAGTTTGTTGCCTAAAGCAGGACCTGCTTTTGTCTGGGCAAATGGTTTGTAATACTTATTAGCAGCATTGAATACGGCCATTAAACTTAAACTACCTGTTATATAAGGAACTGTCCCCATTGTTAAAAATTCATAAAAATTAGCATTTTTACTTCCTTTTAAACCTTTTGCCGGATATAAAGTAAATGCATTGGTAAATTTATCAAGACCTATACGTGTACGTGTGGCAAGATTATTATTTAAAAGCGTATCATGATCATAATCTAAAGCTTTTTTATTATCTTCCCCGGCAGAATTAGCAGAAAAATTAACTTTGTTATTCAAATTATTTACAGGTAAAATCATTGTTTCTCCACACACATCAATGCCAGTTATATAAGAACCGTAAATATTATTTTTTGTCAGTATAATTCCAGCAATTTTACATTTTTTAACAATACTAAATTAAGAATATATTGTAAAAAATATTGCACAAAAAATGCCTGCGATAATACAGTAATACCCGAATATTGCAAGCGAAAACTTTGAAATAAACTTCATAAAATATTTTATACACAAATACCCGACAATAGCAGATATAACCGTACCTGCAATTATTGCCGTCCAGTTATACTGCATAGCTTCATGAATATCTATTTTCACGAGCGGATACACCATTGAAGCGCCTAAAATGATAGGAATACTTAGTAAAAATGAATATCTTGCAGCTGTAACCCTATCCAGACCAAAAAATAAACCGGTTGCAATAGTCCATCCGGAACGAGAAAATCCGGGAAGTGCAGCAAGACCTTGAGCCAATCCGATAAATAATGACGTTTTTAAATCTACAGTATTCTTTTTATCTTCTATTTTCTTTGATTTATATTCACTATACAAGAGCGTAAAACCGGTTATAAAAAGCAAAATTCCAACAATAGAAGGAGTATACACTAACTTTTCCGCTATTTCATTTATAGGAAGCGCGAGACAAATAGTTACTATTGTACCTGCAATTATATAAAGTCCGAGTTTAGCTTCTCTTTCAGACCAATCCGCAGTTTTCATAGCATGCCACATTGATTTTACAATATTAATTACATCTTTTCTAAAAAATATTAATACTGCAATCAACGTTCCAAGATGAACCATTATATCAAAAAAGACTTCTTCATTTGATGTTTGAACAATTTCAATACCCTTAAAAACTTTATAAAAATTCGAGGTAAACACAAGATGTGCCGAACTTGATATCGGTAAAAATTCGCTTAATCCCTGTACAATCCCCATTAATATTGCCTGTATAAGATTCATGTTTTCTCCTGATTAATATTATTCTTCTTCATAGTAACTGCAGCATGAAGTCTGGGTTTCCCATACTGTTACTTCGCTCAATTGCACAACTCTTTCTTTCAATTTATTGTAAATAAACATTGATATCATCTCGCTTGAAGGACTTTCCCCGTTAAATTCCGGTAAAGCGTTCAAATCTTTATGATCAAGCAGATCCAAAACAGCTTTGAGTTCTTTTTTCAAGACTTTATAATCTATCAAAATATTACTTTTATCAAGAGTATCACCTTTTACAAATACTTCAACCATCCAGTTATGTCCATGCTGATTTTCACATTCTCCTTCGTAATTTAAAAGATGGTGTGCAGCGGCAAAAAATGCCTGTGTCTTAATTTCAAACATTCTTTATATCCCCTTTTTTAAGATGTAATCACAAAACTCTCTGACAGCTCCTCTGCCGCCGTTTTTTGATGAAATAAAGTTTGCGACAGCTTTTACTTCTTCAACGGCATCAGCCGGACAGCCTTTTAAACCAACTTTCTCAAGGATACAAATATCTGGCAAATCATCACCCATATAAGCTATTTCATCAAAAGAAATCTTATATTTATTCATTATACCTTCAAGAGTCTCTATTTTATTTTTTGATCCCTGGTGTAGTTCTTTAATACTTAAATTTTTTGCTCTGTGTTCAACAGTTCCATTATTTCTTGCGGTAATAATTGCGGTTATAATTCCCGCATTATTCAGATTGACAATTCCTTGTCCGTCTTTGGCATTAAAAGTTTTATATTCATGACCGTTCTCATCAAAAGTAAGGCTTCCATCGGTTAGCACCCCGTCTACATCAAAAGCAACAAGTTTAATATTCATTTATGCAACCCCTGCTTTTAATAAATCATGAATATGTATAACTCCAATGGGCTTACTATTTTCATCAACAACTGCAAGTGCAGTAATAGAGAATTTTTCCATAAGATTCAGAGCGCTTGCGCCGTAATCCTTTGCAGAAATATGTTTTGGATTAACAGACATTACATCTTTTGCAAGCAACGGTCTTATATTTTGATATTTAATCAGAGTCCTTCTGATATCACCATCTGTCAATACTCCTGTAAGCTGTCCTGAATCATCAACTATCATTGCCATTCCGAGTTTCTTCTCTGAGATCAACTTTATGACATCTGCAAAAGAATCAGATTCTTTCGCTATTGGCAGTTTATCAAAATCTGTAAGCATCAAATCCGCAACTTTATAAGTAAATCCTTTACCTAAAGCTCCAGATGGATGAAAAATTAGAAAATCTTCTTCCGAAAAGCCTCTTTTCTCTAGCAGACACACAGCAAGAGCATCACCCATAGCAAGAGTTGCCGTTGTACTTGCAGTAGGAGCTTTATTCAAAGGGCATGCTTCTTTTTCAACAGAAATATCAAGAACAACATCAGAAGAATGTGCAAGGGTAGAATTCATTTTACCTGTCATACCAATCATTGTTACTCCAAAACGTTTGATCAAAGGTAAAAGATTTAATAATTCCTGAGTTTCTCCGCTGTTAGATATAGCGATAACAACATCATTTCTTGTAATAATTCCGGAATCTCCATGGGTACTTTCCGCCGGATGCAAAAAGTAAGACGGCGTGCCTGTGGATGTCAGTGTCGCTGCAATCTTTCGCCCGATCAACCCTGATTTTCCCATACCTGTAACAATTACTCTGCCTTTACAATTAAAAAGGATATCAATTGCCTTATCAAAGTCTTCTCCGATATTATTTTTCAAACGGAGTATGGAGTTAGCTTCAATATCTAGAACTTCTTTTGCTAATTCATTAATTTTACTGATACTCATTGTACTTGTTTCCATTTTAGCCCCCAACATAACAAATTATATAATAAATATCATATAAAAGTATTAAATAAGCATTAAATATTTAATTTTTGTAAAATAATAACGAATTTTTAAATATGACAAAATTTTATGATTTAAAGTTCAATTGTTCAAAAAACAAAATAGAAAAATTCAAAAAATACTTAAAAACGCATGAATGCCCGAATATAAATGTTGATTTATCATCTTTAAATATATTTGATGCAGCAGAATTTATTGTATTATCATCTGTTTATCATTCTCAGAAATACCCTGCGGGAAAACTTAAATATAGTGTATCCTCTCCTGATATAAAATATCTCATATCGAATTTTACAATGAACTTTGAACTTGTAACCGCAAATTAATTAAATTATTTCTGTTGTATAATCAAAAATAAAAATTGAAATTTCGGGAGGGTATGAATGATAGAAGTTTTGCAGAATATAATATGTGAACATTCAGTTTTTATTTCCGCTTTAATCTTACTAATTGTTTATATTTTTATTGCAGTCGACAGAATCCCCAAGGTCACAATTTCGTTAATAGGAGCGGTAATTACAATTTTGCTGGGACTGGTAAGCCAGACAAAAATGATTGATGGAACTTTAAACGTCCATTATTTTATTAACTATGTTGACTTTAACGTAATATTTTTACTTGTATCTATGATGATAATAGTTAGTATTGCAACAAAAAGCGGGATGTTTAACTGGATTGCAAACGAACTTTTAAAGCTTACAAAAGGGCATCCCAAGTGTATCCTTTTCACCCTCGGGATTTTTACGGCTGTAACTTCTGCTTTTCTTGATAATGTAACGACTGTAATTCTTATTATGCCTGTTACATTCTTTATTGCAAAACAACTCGAAATTAACCCCATACCATTTTTGATAACTGAAATTTTTGCATCTAATATCGGAGGCACAGCTACTCTTATCGGAGATCCGCCAAATATTATAATCGGAAGCGCCGCAGGATTATCTTTTATGGATTTTGTGAAAGAACTAACTGGCGTTGTATCTTTAATTCTGCTTGTTATTGTTAGTTTAATGATAGTTATTTTCCAAAAATCGCTTGTCGCTAAGTCGGATAAAATGAAAGCTGTTACTAATCTTGACAACTCTAAAACAATTACGGATTTTCCTTTAATGGTGAGAAGTGCTGTTGTTTTGTTTCTTGTTATTCTGGGTTTTATTTGGCATGACATAACACATATTGAAACCTGCGTTACAGCAATGTTAGGAGCAAGTATTCTTCTGTTGTTTGAAAAGCCTAAAAATATTTTTTACGAGGTTGAATGGAATACGATATTTTTCTTTATCGGTTTATTTATAATCATAGGCGGACTTGAGGCATCAGGCGCAATTGCTTTAATGGCAAAATGGATTTTGAATGTTACAAAAGGCTCCGAATCCGCAACTGCAATGATAATACTCTGGGCGTCAGGTATAATTTCCGGTGTAATTGACAATATTCCGTACACTGCGACCATGACTCCTATGTTATTGGAAATCCAAAAAACTATGGGGGCTGATTATACATATCCTTTGTGGTGGTGCTTGTCTCTCGGGGCATGCCTTGGAGGAAATATGACAATAATCGGGGCAGCCTGTAATGTTATTGTGTCTGAAACTTCAGCACACAACGGACATCCGATTTCATTTATGAAATTTTTTAAGTATGGCGTTGTTACAATGCTGATTTCACTTGTGATAAGTTCTATGTATATCTGGCTAAGATTTTTAAGTTGATTGTTTCGACTTTTTATATTTAATAAGCAATAACAATGGAATAACAGCAACAGCCATAAGCGCAAGGACAGTAAAGACGTCGAAAAAAGATGCAAGTTTTGCCTGCTGTAAAAGCTGGTTATATAAACTTCCGCTTGCTTTTTTTGCAGCAACAACATCAGGGTAATGTATCAGAAACTTAGTTTTCAAGGCTGCAAGCTTATATTGAAAAATAGGATTATGCGGAGATAAATTTTCTACAAGATAAGTTTGTCTTACCTGCGAAACTCTTGCAATAAATGTCGCAGAAGCAGATGTCGCAATTGCTGTTATAATGTTTTTAAACAGTGCATGCAAAGAAGCTGCATCTGCATTTTTTGAAGCAGGAAGAGTTTGGAAAGACAATGCCGTAATCGGTACAAATGCCATTGGAACACCTACGCAAAGCAGCAGATTTGGCAATATAACACTTTCTATTGAAGATGTTGTGTTTAATTGGGTTAGCATTAACAATGAAACAGAAATGGTTATAAGACCTGCTGCAGCCATTATTTTGGGCTTTATATATTTTGAAAGTTCGCCAAACAGCAATAATCCTATTAAACAAACAATAGCTCTTGGAAACATTGAAAGTCCTGATTTTGAAGGACTGTATCCCAGTAAACTTTGTACAAACATCGGCACAAGCAGCAGTGTTGAGTAAATCGTAACATTTATAAAAGAACTCATTAAAGTTCCAAACATAAAATTTCTGTCTTTAAATACTCTGATATCAATTACAGGATATTTGTATTCAAGCTCCCATACATAGAAAAAGACGAACGCAAAAATACATACGCCTGTTGTCCAACAAATCCATGTTGTATCAAACCAGTTATATTGCTGCCCCTTATCTAGTACAACCTGCATGCAGCCCATCGCAATTACAATTGCGCTGTAGCCTATTATATCAAATTTTTTATTATATTTTTGTTTTTCTGGTTTGTCATTAGAAACAAACAACTTAACAAGTGCAAACGAAATCATGCAAAGCGGAATGTTTATGATAAAAATCCACTGCCATGACCAGTTATCAGTAAGATATCCTCCAATAAACGGCCCTGCCAGAGGTGAAAACATAGCCGCAACTCCGAATAATCCCATTGCAACCCCTCTTTGCTCGGGCGGAAATATTTCAAGTAGTACAGCCTGGCATAAAGGTAATATAGCCCCGCTGCCAATCCCTTGTACAATTCTTGCGGCGATAAGTGCCTGTAAATTAGGTGCTAGTATGCAAAGAAGGCATCCTAGTGCAAATAACCAGATACTGTAAAAGAGTAAAAGCTTTTTACCTATTGTTCTGACCAGATATCCCGTAACAGGAAGCATAAGACCGCCAGAGATGATATAACAGGTTATAACTGTATTTGTTTCATATTGAGTTGCTCCGTAAAAACCTGCAATATGCGGCTGGCTCACGTTTGTTGCTGAAGATGCTGCTAGCGACAAAAATGCCGGAAGCAATACTGATATTGCAACTATATAGGGGTTTGTTTTTTTTGTTTCTTCCATTATCTGATTTTAACCTTTGGTACTACTGACATTCCTGGAACTATGTTGTAATCTTTTATATCTTCGTCAAAAAGAATTTTAACAGGAACTCTTTGTACGATTTTTACATAACTTCCTACTGCATTTTCGGGCGGGAATAAACTTGATTTTGCACCTGTAGAGCGTTGAATACTGTCAACGTGCCCCTTAAAACGCTTGCCGGGGTAAGTATCAACTTTAATTGAAACAGGCTGGCCTTTTTTCATATTTGTTAATTGGATTTCTTTAAAGTTTGCAATAACCCAGACATGCTCCGGAACTATATTCATAAGAGGCTGCCCAACTTTAACATAGTTGCCTTTTTCTACACTTCTTGCAGACACCATACCTGCCTGAGGGGCGTAAATTTTAGTATAAGAAAGGTTCAATTTCGCCTGTGCAACTTCAGCTTCCAATCTTTTAATTTCGGCCTGAACAGCTTCTGCTTTTGCTTTATGAGATTCTAAAGCTGATTCCATTGCTTTGGATTTCTCAGCCGCAGCTTTATGATTTGCTTGAGCAACTGTATAGTGCGTATTACTGTTATCATAATCCTGTTTTGACACTATACCTTCTTTATACATGTCAGTGTATCTTTTATGATCTTTTGCCGCAAAATCAAGTTTTGATTGCGCTGATGTAACATCTTCATATGACTGGTTTACATTAGAGCTGCCTTCTTCAATTTGTTTTTCAGTAACATTAAGCTGTGCCTTTGCTTCTTCAAGTTTTGCTTCAGCCTGATGAAGTTTTACCTCGTAATCAGCGGGATCTATTTCAACAAGCAATTGTCCTGCTTTTACCTCATCATTATCATCTACAAGAAGATTTATGACAGGGCCTTCAACGCGCGGGGCAACTGAAATTAATCTGCCTTCGACAAAGGCATCATCGGTTGATTGAAAAAATGTAGCATGAATTGCCAGATAAATTCCTGTCAAAACAAGAATAACCGCTGTTACAACTGGAACTACAACTCGTTTTTTCTTATATTCCGGCCGGTTTTTTTTAGCTTTTTCTTTTCTTCCCTTTAATCTTTCTTTTGCTTTTTCTTCAAATTGGTCATCGTGAATTTTCTTTTGGGGTTTGTCTGTCATTTTTCACCTCTTAATTATATCTGCATATTTAATTTTTCTTCCAAGTTTGCTTTTATTTTATTTAATACTTTCAAACAATTGCTTAATTCTTCATCACTTATCCCTTTAACAGTATCTTGCCAGTGTTCTAATACTGTGGGCACAACTTTTTCATAAGCCTGTTTACCTTTTTCTGTTATGTTTATCTTAAATATTTTTCGTTTATTTGTATCTGGAGTTCTTGTAACAAATTCTTTTTCTTCAAGAATATTTATAATCCTTGTGATATTTGGTCTGTCTTTGAGAGTTAACGCACCTATTTGCCTCTGGTATAAACCGTCATGGTCAAGAATGGCTGTTAATACCGTAAATTGTTCGGGGGTTATAGGGTAATTCGCTTTTGCAAATTTTTGATTGGCTATGGCGCGAACCATTTTCCCGACACGCACCAGTTTCATTCCAATTCTGCTTTGTAATAAATTAAACTTGTCCATGATTTTTCTTTGTGTTATTATGATAACACAAACATATTTAAAAGGAAATAGCAAGCATGAAAAATTTTAAAATATTACTTACCCTGTTTATTTTGCTGTGCACATTCAATGTAACAGCAGAAGCAAAGAACAAAAAAAATACACCTGATTACAGAATTGAATACTTAAATTTAGACTGGTGGGAGAAATATAATGATCCTGTTTTGACAGATTATATTTCAACAGCTTTCAAAAATAATCAAGATTTAAAAATAGCATCATTAAATGTGAAACAATCTGAACAGGCCGTAAAAATGGCATTTGCAGGACAACTGCCTCAAGTAGGATTTCAAGGAGATGTATTCAGAGATTTTTCGTCGTCGACCGTAAAATTTGGTGATGTTGTCATCCCTGACTATAAACAAAGCAATTTCTTCTTGCCTTTGACTATGAGCTATGAAGTTGATATTTGGGGTGAAAACTACCTTAAAACAAAATCTGTCAAAAAACAGCATGAAATTGTTAAACAAAATGAAAGAGCATCTTATATAGCTTTAACTTCCGCGGTTGCATCGCAATATTTTAACTTAGTAAAGTTTGATAAGCTTATAAAAGATCAGGAAGAACTTGTAAAAATCCAAACGGAAATTGTAAGAAAAGAAGAAATTAAATATAAAAACGGTTTGTGTCCGATAACGGAGTTAATGGATGAAAAGCAGCTGTTAACACAAGCTCAAGAGGAATTAAATGTATATAAAGACAAACGTGAAATTGTTGCAAGAGCACTCGGTGTTTTGACCGGATTGAGAGAAAAAGATTTGAATTCCATGGCGAGGTCAAATTATGAACAGTTAACCCTCTTATCTATTCCTGATGCTATAAATGCTGAAGTTATTCAGTATAGACCGGATTTTGTAAAAGCTGAAGAATATATTGAAAAAATTGGGATTGATGCAAGAGTTGCAAAGCGTGATTTCTTGCCAAAATTTATTTTATACGGTCAGGCAGGGTTTAGTGCATATAATCTGGGTAACATTTTTGGCGATCATACATTCAAGTCGCTTCTTGGATTTTTGCCGTCAATTGATTTGTTCACAGGCGGAGCTAAAATGGCGCGTTTTAGATGGACAAAACTCGAACTTGAAAAAGCTCAACAGCTTTATGAAAAAACAATTCTTACTTCTATACAGGAAGTCAATGATTCTTTGAGTAGTGCAAAAACAAGAGAAAAAAATTACAAAGAAAGCGTAAAACGTTACAATTTAGAAAATGAAAAATATGCACTAGCTGATAAGAAATTTAATATAGGAGCGAAGTCAAACCTAGATTTGATGAAAGATTCTGAAAAACTCTTAGTTGCAGATAAGGATAAAGTCAACAGCCGGATAAATTATCTGCTTTCAACAATTGATGTCTACAAAGCAATTGGCGGAAAAGACTTTACAACAATAAATGACAATCTCTAAATATTAACCTTATATATAACTCAAAAGCGTAATTCTTTTTATATAAAAAAATGTTTAAATTTTTATATGAAAAGAATTTTTTTTATACTTTTAACCTTGTTTGCAGTACAGATTTCCTCCCTCGCGGAAGATATCCACTTTGACAATGAAGTTTATACCCTGAAGTATAGTTCATTAGCTCCAACTACAAACGGATACGGTAATGAATATTTTAAGAAATATGAAAATGTTTCCAACTGGACAAAGATGATAGGTATTTATTATTACCCGAATGAAAATAATCCAATAAAGTATGCGGAAGATTTTGAAAAAACAGTTGAAAAAACAGACAATAGCGTACTTTTAAAGTTTATAGAAAACAAAAAAGCAGACAAAGCAGCAATAAGTTTTCTGGTAAACGGATGTGAAAATGCTAAGAAATATTTCGAATACGATATATATAAATTTGAAAAACATCCAACTAAAGGCATGCTACTCTTAAAGCATGCAGTGAAGCACTTCTTCACAAATGATAATGATATAAATCTTATCGCTCAAAAAGTTAAAGAAAATAATGATAAATACCTGGAAATGATTATCTCATCACCAATTCCGCCTGTTATTGAAAAAGACATTCAATTGAATGATTAAAAGCTCAATGCTATTGACATATTTGTAAAGTAACTTTATCATTTAATTATGGTTACAGTTGAAACAACCAGAGTAAAAGATTATCTTAATAAAACAAAATTAAGGACCCTCGATTATGTAATTAATCCTTATGTCGGCTGTCCGCATAAATGCCTGTACTGCTATGCATCTTATATGTCGAGTTTCAGCAAACATAAAGAGGAATGGGGTGAATTTATTGATGTAAAACATACAAGCAAAAAGATTAATACTTTTAAAATTAAAGATAAAAAAGTAATGATTAGTACAGTTACTGATCCTTACAATTTGTATGAGAACAAATATAAAGTTACCAGAAATATAATGGAACAACTTGTAAAATCTGATGCATACATCACTATTGTAACTAAATCTAAACTTGTGTTAAGAGATATTGATTTATTTAAAAAGATGAAACATGTTGAAATAGCAATATCTATAAGTACATTAGATGAAAATACGAAAAGAAAAATAGAATTAAATTCCTCTTCCGTAAAAGAAAGACTTGAAACATTAAAACTTTTGAAGCAAAATGGTATTAAGACGATAGTATTTATTTCTCCGATTATTCCTCAAATAACAGATTTTAAACGGATAATAGATGCTACCAAAGACATAGCTGACGAATACTGGTTCGACAAATTAAATCTCAGAAGCAGTTTTAAAACTAAAATGCTGAGATTTATAAATGAAGAATATCCGATATATAATTCAATATACAAAGATATTTATACTGACAAAAATTCAATCTATTTTGATAATATATCCAAAGAAATTGACAACTATTGTTTAAAAAACAATATAACATATAAGAATTTTTCTGCCGGCACATAAATTGCTTCTTGACCAAAATAAAATAATAAATCTTTTGCCGGCTTTTCCTAAAATTAAAGGACATTGATGAATTTAACAAAAGCATCAAGTCCTTTTTTATCGCGTTTAAATACTGCGCAGCATTCAAGAACTTTTATAAAAACAAGTCCTGTCTCTTTTTCTAAAATGTTCATTATATTATTTTCATTGATATCAGAATAGTTAGGTAAGAAATCATAAACCCAATCCGCATGTTTTGCAGTATATTCATTTTTACGCAAATCAAGTTTATTAAGAATACATTTTGCTGTTTCTTTCAATTCCTTCTCTAGGCGAGAAGGAAGAACAGCCAAACCCATAACCTCAATAAGCCCTATATTTTCCTTTTTTATATGATGTAGTTCTTTATGCGGATGATAAACTCCAAGCGGATATTCATCTGTCGTTATGTTATTTCTTAATACAAGATCAAGTTCATACACATTATCTTTTTTGCGCGCAATAGGAGTTATTGTATTGTGCGGTTCTCCATTTGTTTCCGAAAAAATAAATACATCTTTGTCATTATAATTTCGCCATTTATTCAATATATATGCAGCAAATTCTACAAGCCTTTCAGTGTTTTTATGTCTAATTCTGATTACTGACATAGGCCACTTTAAAATACCGGTTTCTATATCTTCAAATCCTTTTATTGTAAAATATTTTTCAATTTCCGCTCTTTCCATTGCAAACTCAAAATGTCCACCTTGAAAATGATCATGAGATAAAATAGAACCTCCGACGATAGGTAAATCTGCATTTGACCCCACAAAATAATGAGGGAAAATTTTTATAAAATCAAAAAGTTTTTTAAATGTACTTTTATTTATCACCATAGGAGTATGTTTACTGTTTAAAACAATACAATGCTCATTATAGTAAACATAAGGAGAATATTGAAAATACCAGCTTTCTCCGCCTATTTGTAATGGTATAATTCTATGATTTTGCCGCGCAGGCTGATTAAGTCGTCCTGCATATCCTTCATTTTCAGGGCAGAGCATACATTTAGGATATCCTTTTTGTTTTGCGGATTTTGCTGCTGCAATATCTTTAGGATCTTTTTCAGGTTTTGAAAGATTTATAGATAAATCCAGATTGCCATATTCAGTTTCGGTCTGCCAGCGTATATCTTTTGTTATTCTGTAACGTCTTATATAATCCGTATCCTGACTAAATTTGTAATACCAGTCTGTGGACCGTTCCGGAGATTGAAGATAAAGTTTTTTAAATTCTTCAATCACCTCATGCGGGGGAGGCACAAGTACACTCATCAGCTTTGTGTCAAACAAGTCGCGATTGATAATAGTATCATCAATTAAGCCTTTTTCTACCGAATAATCAAGAATTTCCATGAGAGTTGTTTCAAGATTAATATTTTCATAATTCTGTTCAGGTTCAATATATTCATCAAGATCCAAGATCTCAAGCAGTCTGTTAATTGTATAATTGGCATCTTCCTGAGTAATCAAATCTTTTTCAATACCATATTGTACAAGCTTTTTTATAGAATCATAAATCATATTTTACCTCAATACCGCCTTGACTTCTGATTGAAAGAATATGACAATTTCCTTTTCCTGCAATTTTTTCAATCTTTTCTTTAAATTCATCTAAAATATTTAAAGGCACAAATGCCTGGATTGTTCCAGCAAATCCACCGCCATGAACTCTGTATGCACCTTTGTCATGTAATATTTCATCACATAACGCAAGAATTACCGCAACGGCCTGTTCTTTGGCAGAACCGCATACACAAACATTCTGCAGGTACATGTATGATGAGAAACCGGAATCTTTTACAAGTTTTAAGAATTTATTAAAATCGCCGTTTTCAAGAGCCTTTGCCTCATTTTGTGCTCTTTGATTTTCATTAAAAAAATGAAGTGCGCGTAAAACTGCTCTATCACCAGCAGATTTTCTTAAAATAGAAATATTATTTATAAAATCCTCTTTTTTTACATCTCTAAGATATTCTTTGCCAAAATGTTTTGCGACCTGTGTCATCTCATACGGAATTGCGGCATATTCATCCGTCAAATCAGCATGATCAGCTCCGGAATCAATTATACAAAGTCCATAACCAGCTTTTTGAAAATCAAAATCAATTTTTTTTATAACAGGATTTTCGGTATCTTTAAAATCAATAGACACTACCCCGCCGACAGAGGAAGCCATTTGATCCATAAGTCCGCATGGTTTGCCAAAATACACATTTTCAGCAAATTGACCAATTTTAGCAATATCAACTGCCCCGATTTTATTCTCAAAAAATAACCCGTTTATAACATTACCTATTAGAATTTCAAAAGCCGCAGAGGATGATAGACCCGATCCCTTTAAAACGTTAGATGTTGTATAACAGTCAAAACCTTTTACCTCACATCCGAGTTCTCTAAATTTTGCAGTTATACCTCGAATAAGAGCTTTTGCCTGATTATACTCTTTTTTGTCAGGTTGTAGTTCTGCAAGATTTATAATATCTAAAGGATATCCTTCTGACTGAACTCTTATTTCATTTGTATTATTAACAGCAGCTGCCGCAATGACATCAAGGTTAATACTTGCTGCTAACACACAACCATGCTGATGATCGGTGTGATTGCCTCCGAGTTCCGTACGTCCGGGAGCGGAAAAGAGTTTTATTTCCATATCATTTTTAAAAGTTTTTTTAAAGTTTCTTATCAGGTTTTTAAATCTTGTTTCATATATTGATGTATTTGTTGTGCAGTATAGTTTTTCCAGTTCTTCTCTCTGAATCATAAAACTCCTTTTTTATTATTTTATACCCGCTTAAATAAATATAGAAACATATAAATATATTATTTGAAGTATAAATTTTTAAAAATATTATGATAAAATTATCAAAATTCGGGAATATATTTATTATCTATTTAGGAGATTTTGTATGGAAGATTGTAACGTAAATTATGATGTGCAGAGAGTAAAAAACGCTCAGCGCATGAAAATTTTTATTTCTTTTGCAGCCGGTATGGCAGGACTTTTATTCGGGCTTGATATCGGAGTAATATCGGGTGCGTTGCCATTTATTACAACACATTTTGAACTAACGAGCAGACTGCAGGAATGGGTTGTAAGCACTATGATGCTTGGAGCAGCTTTAGGGGCAATGTCTACTGGTTGGATTTCTTTTAAACTTGGTCGTAAAAAAAGTTTGATGTCCGGAGCGGCATTATTTGTACTAGGATCAATAGGTTGTGCTTGCGCTCCAAACGTAGTTACTCTTTTAATATCACGGGTAATGCTGGGATTTGCTGTAGGAATAGCGTCATACGTGGCACCTTTATATCTGTCGGAAATGTCTGAAAAAGAAGATAGAGGAAAACTGATTTCAATGTATCAAATGATGGTAACAATCGGTATTCTGGTTGCATTTATCTCAGATACGATATTCAGTTACGGTGGTCACTGGCGTTTAATGCTCGGAGTTATAAGTATTCCTGCATTGTTATTGATGATTTCCGTATTTGGACTTCCTGACAGCCCCAGATGGCTGGCTTCAAAAGGACATTTTGATAAAGCAAAAGATATTTTGAGAATGCTTAGCACAACTGATGCTAAGGCAGACGGAGAACTATCGGAAATAAGAGAAAGTCTCAAAGTTAAACAGGAAGGATGGGGACTTTTTAAAGCCAATAAAAATGTTCGCCGCGCAGTATATTTAGGAATGTTGTTACAGGCTATGCAGCAGTTTACCGGAATGAATGTAATTTTATATTATGCACCTCAGATATTTAAACATGCCGGTTTTGCAAACACTGAACAACAGATGATTGCAACGGTAATCTGCGGTTTAACCAATACTCTTGCAACACTTATTGCAATGAGAACAGTTGATAAACAGGGAAGAAAACCTATTTTAAAAATCGGTTTTGCGGGAATGGCAACCGGTACATTCTTGCTTGGAGTATGCCTTTATATGATTAATGCTGGATTTAGCGCATTGTGGATTTCAATTGCTGCAATCATTATGACATTATTTACAATTACAAGTTTTGCGATGAGCGCGGGACCTGTAGTTTGGATTTTATGCTCAGAAATTCAGCCTTTAAAAAGCAGGGATTTCGGTGTAGCATGTTCGACTACAACAAACTGGATTGTAAATATGATTATCGGCGCTACATTCCTGACTTTAATTAATACATTTGGAATTGCAGTTACATTCTGGATTTATACAGCACTGAACCTTTCATTTATAGTGCTCACAATATTATTAATACCTGAAACCAAAGGGATTTCTCTTGAAAATATAGAAAAGAACCTTATGGACGGTAAACCATTAAAGGATATCGGGGTATAAAATAAAAAAAGCTTTCCGATACAGGAAAGCTTTTTTTTATTATGCATAAACTTTTTGGGGATTATCCACTTTTTCCTCATGCTTTTTATAAATTGCATAAGCTCCGCCCAAAGCTGTAAAAATTCCGGTAAACCACAACCATTTACGCGGCTTTACCTCTTTAATCTTTCCTTCAATTTCTTCAAGAGGTCTGATTTTTACGAAATTTTCCTCTATATCTTCTGAGGCTATAAGTGCAGGATCTTTCTCAGCCAGAATATCTCTGAATTTTACAATTCTTGCATACAAATCCTGATGAGATTTATCAAAACCTTTAGCTTTGAAAACTTTTTCAAATGCATCCATTATATTTAAGCCAAATCCTTCACTTAAGGCTTTTTGATAAGCAAGTTTATAATCAGACGGCACACGCCTTCTAAAATTTATCTTTCTGTCAACTTCAGTCTCACATGAATGCAAATTGTACCGTTCTTCTCTGCCAAATACATCCATAAAGAAATAATGAATATTTTTTGCGCTCATAATCTCAGCGAATTTGGCTTTTGAATATTTTGAAGGGTCTGCTAAATCAGCTTCGTTTATATTTAAAATTCTTGAAAGAGGTTTTATTGATTGTGTTTTATGCTCACCATTTGAAAAGTCAGATCTTCCTTCTGCAATTTGTCTTAATGGCTGCGAGTCATGATTTCCGGTACCTATCGAAAACGTGTCAGGATGCCAGCCACGCTTGATAAAAGCATCATTACTTCCCCAATCTTCACTCATATAAATATTGGAATAAACTTTAACCCTGTCTTTTAATGGATCTATCAGCTCATTACCGCCAGGTTTAAATATTGCAAAATCAGAGGGATTGGCTTCTACTTCATAAACAAGATTTTTTAAATCAAAATCTTCTCCTTTTACCTCTTTTACCCACCTGTCAATATTGTCAACCAGAGAACTTCCTAAATGTTTTTTATTCTTATCTAAAATTTTTTCTTCACCTTTAGGAGTCATTATAGGAGTAATATAGTTCCAGCCTACATCAAATCTTATCATATCATATCTTTTTGCCATAAGCTGAACTTTTGTTTTTAAAAGTTTGTAAGCATCACTTGATTCATCTAAAATAGTATCATAGTCAAGCGATGGAATTTTCCATGACGGAAGCCCCGTATAATGATCTTTCTTAAAAGCTTTTGGAAAAGCTTGAACTTCATCATCAGTAAAATTTATCGGACAATCACCGCAAAGCTTTATTCCTCTTTCATTTAACAATTTTTTGCCTAAAGCAAGATGTTCATCTGCGAGAAATTGTTTAAATTTAAAAAATTCCTGATCAGGCTCTTCTTTCCTCGGGAAATTAAGCCAAGATTCATTTTCCGATAAAAATTTATTATACTTTTGTTTTAATTCAGAATTTGCGTCTAATTTTTTAAACCTGTCATAAGCTTTTTTTAAAGCATTATCCTGAGGACTACCGCTTTGCATTGTATTTTCGCAATTAATCAAAACATTTTTATTTGCTTTGTTATTTGATTTAACAATTGTTTGAAATTCTTCTTTCGTCAATATAGCTCCGTATTCCGGCTGTGTTAAAAGTTCCGGATTTATATTCTGATCTCCAAGAGCTAATGCAGAAGCCTCATAATTACAGAAAAAATTTTTATAATGTTTTATTTGTCCTGAAGGCAAATCTTTTACAACATTAAAATCAAGATATGTTTTCATATAATCTATAAAATCAAGACCGTCTTTTGACGTTATATGTCCTATCCCCGTATCTTTTTCCGGTGATACCGGAAGAGTTGTCAAAGGAATTATTAATGCAGATTTGCCTGTTTGCCCTGTAACCTTTTTACTTTCTTTTAGTGTTTTTTTGAACTCTTCAATTTCATCCGTTTTTAATGAACGTCCGAAATTTACCCCTGATGATACCCTTGTGATTTGCATAAAACAATAAACTCCTTTTCTCTTTCTTTTCAATATCTTTAAAAAACGTAAATATTTTTTTTTGCTACTTTGTTTTAAATTTGTAAATAATTGTTTTGTTATATAATTTCCCCGGTTTCAGTATTGGTTTTGTAAAATTTTTATAATCAACCGCATAAGGCAAATATTGACACTCCAGACAAAATCCTGAATGATTTTTTATAGGCATATCATTTTTACCGTTTTCTGCCCCATCTAAAAAATTGCCGCTATAAAATTGTACACCCGGCAAATCGGTATAAACTTCAAGTTCAATGCCGGTTTCATCTGAAAATGCTCGTGCGGCTCTATGAATTTCGCCGTTATAATTTTTTATTATCCAGTTATTATCAAATCCGTTTGCTAACTTAACTTGATAAAAATCACTGTTAATATCTTTGCCAATAGTTTTCGGTCTCCTAAAATCCATAACTGTATTTGTAACAGATTTTATTTCCCCTGTCGGAAGCAAATCACTGTCATTTTCAATAAAATTGTTAGAAAATATTTGAACCTTTTGATTAAGCACGTCTCCGTATCCGTTAAGATTAAAATAAGAATGATTGGTAAGATTGCATATCGTTTCCTTATCCGTTATCGCACTGTAGTTTATTACTACAGATTCGCCATCTAAAGAATAAGTAACTTTTACATTTAGATTTCCGGGATAATTTTCTTCTCCATCCGCGGATTTATAAAACATTTCGACACTATCATCAATTTTTCTTGCCTGCCAGAATTTTTTATCAAACCCGATATTACCTCCATGTAAATGATTTTTCCCTTCATTTTGGCTCAGTTTATATATCTTATCTTTTATTTTTATTTTACCGTCTTTTATTCTGCCGCAGCATCGCCCGACTGTAGCTCCTATATATTTAGTCTGTCTTTTATATTTGTCTAACGAATCATAGCCAAGAACTACATCAACTTTTTTACCGTCCTTGTCTGGAACCATTATAGAAACTATAGATGCACCATATTCAGAAATCTCTACTTCCAAAAACTCATTCTTCAATATCATAATTTTATGATACCATAAGAATAATAAATTGAACGTACAAAATTTTAGGAGGGTGCTATGAAAGTTTTATTGTTTAACGGAAGCTCAAATGAGCAGGGATGTACTTATACTGCATTATCAGAAGCTGCTGCATCTTTAAAGAAAAACGGTATTGAAACAGAAATTATTCAGGTCGGCAAAAATGCAATCCGCGATTGTATCGGATGCGGCGGATGCCGTAAAAATGACGGTAAATGTATTTTTAATGACGACATCGTAAACGAAGTTATTGAAAAAGCAAAAGAGGCTGACGGCTTTATTTTCGGTTCACCTGTATATTACGCACATCCAAGCGGAAGATTATTATCATTTATGGACAGACTGTTTTATGCAGGAGGAGCAAACTTCTCATTTAAACCGGCAGCAGCAGTCGTTTCGGCAAGGCGTGCAGGCACAACTGCATCACTTGATGCAATTACAAAACATTTTACAATAAATCAGATGCCAGTTATTTCATCAAATTACTGGTGTATGACACACGGTGCTCAAAATTCTCCGGAACAGGCAAAACAGGATTTAGAGGGAATGCAGATAATGAGAGTTCTGGGTGAGAATATGGCATGGATTTTGAAATGTATTGAAGCCGGTAAAAAAGAAGGGATTTTCCATCCGCAAACGGAAAATAAAATTATGACCAGTTTTATACGTTAAGCTTTTAATGCTCTGAGGGAGTTTATAACAGCTAAAAGCGCAACACCTGTGTCGGCAAATACTGCTCCCCACATTGTGATAATTCCAAAAGCTCCGAGGATTAAGAACAAGGCTTTTATACCAAGAGCAAATACTATATTTTGTTTTACGATACTCATTGTTTTTTTTGCAATGAGTATTGCTTTTACAATTTTTGAAGGTTTATCATCCATTATAACAGCATCGGCAGCCTCTATTGCAGCATCAGAGCCAAGCCCGCCCATTGCAATTCCGACATCTGCTCTTGTTAAAACAGGAGCATCATTAATGCCATCGCCAGCAAATATAACACTTTTATTTTTTGTTTTCCCTGAAATCAATTCTTCAAGTTTTTCAACTTTTTGCGCGGGAAGCAGTTCTGCATAAAATTTATCTACCCCAAGTTCTTCTGCAATATATTGCGCGTTTTTTTGAGAATCCCCCGTGAGCATTACAGTTTGATTTGCAAGTGTTTTTAAATTATTAATCGTAAGTTTTGCATCTTCTTTTATTTCATCGGAAATAACAATATAACCTATGAATTTTCTGTTTTTCGCTGTATAAACTATCGTTCCTGCACTGTCAATTGTCGAAAAATCAACGTTAAACATATCCATAAGATTTGAATTTCCAGCAAGAATCTCATCTCCGTCAATATTTGCTTTTACTCCGTTTCCTGCTATTTCTTCAACATTTTTAATACTTTCAATATTAATTTCTTTTCCGTATGCTTCTTTTAAAGAAGCAGCAATCGGGTGGCTTGAATAGTTTTCTGCTTGGGCGCATAGTTTTAAAAGTTCCTCCTCTGTTATATTTGAGGTGTGGATTTCCGTTACTTTAAATGTTCCCTTTGTTAGAGTTCCTGTTTTGTCAAAGACTACATAATCCGGATTTGACAGAGCTTCAATATAACAGGCGCCTTTTATTAAGATTCCGGCTTTCGATGCACCGCCTATGCCTGCAAAAAATCCTAAAGGTACTGATATCACAAGCGCACACGGGCATGAAATTACAAGAAATGTCAATGCTCGCTGAAGCCAGATATTAAAATCGGCGTGTAAAATTAACGGTGGCAAAACGGCTAATATAGCAGCACCGGCCACAACAGCAGGAGTATAATATCTTGCAAATTTTGTAATAAAGTTTTCAGCTTTTGCTTTTTTAGAACCTGCATGTTCAACAAGCTCAAGTATTTTTGATACTGTTGATTCGCCAAATTCTTTTTCAACCTTTATTTTCAGAAAACCGTTTGTATTTATGCATCCGCTGATTGCGCTGTCTCCTGCACTTAATTCTCTCGGAACAGATTCACCGGTAAGGGCAGATGTGTCGACAGATGCGTGTCCTTCAATCACTGTTCCGTCAAGCGGGATTTTTTCACCTGTCTTAACAGTTATTATATCATCTTTTTTTACCACTGACGGATTGACTTTTGTTAGTTTTCCGTCAATTTCAATGTTTGCATAATCAGGTCTTATATCCATAAGCTGTGAAATTGATTTTCTTGATTTCGCAACAGCTTTTTCCTGCAAAAATTCGCCAATCTGATACAAAATCATAACCATAACAGCTTCAGGATACTCTTTAATAGCAAAAGCTCCAGCTGTTGCTATAACCATTAAAAAGTTTTCATCAAATATTTCTCCTTTGAAAATATTCTTAACGGCTTTAATCACAACATCACCGCCTGCAATTATGTAAGCTGTAAGAAATATCATGACTTTTACAATTCCGGCAGAAGGTGTCACAATTGCAAGCGTGAAGAAAACAATTGCAAGAATAATCTTTATTAATTGCAATTTGTCATTTCCTTTTAAATGTTCGTGATGGTGATGATGTTCGCACATACTTATAATCTCCTTAACAATTGAATATATATTCAACTATCTATCAATATTATAATTGAATAACTATTCAATTGTCAAGTGTAAAAGAGTTTTTTGTAACAAAAATTTGACAATTGAACAATCGTTAAACTATAATATTGTTATGGAAATTAAAAAGACTGACTGCGAAGCGATTAATCCTAAAATTGTGGAAAAAGTTATGCCTGATATGCCGGATGTCCGTATTTTATATGATTTATCAGATTTTTTTAAGGTTATGGGCGACAGTACCAGAATTCGTTTATTATGGGCTTTAGAGGAAGCTGAAATGTGTGTAAATGACCTTGCAGTGCTACTTGATATGACAAAATCAGCTGTTTCTCATCAGCTTAAAATATTAAGAACAGCCAAACTTGTAAAGGCTGAAAAACGCGGCAAAAATGTTTATTATTCACTTGCTGACAATCATGTAAAAGTTGTACTTGAGATGGCACTTGATCATGTCAGGGAGTAGACCATCCTATCCCGCAGTTTTTTTGAGATCGTGAAACAAATTCAGGATGACAGACTCAAGTGCCATGACTGAATAAAGCTACAGCGCGAATATTGATAACATATTTAGAATTTTCGCGAAAGCGCCTTATGCAGATCTGTAAGCTGTATTGGATGAAACGGCTACACTTCACATTTTCTGTTTAAGCTCGTTTTTAATATCGCTTAAAGGCCCGTTGTTCGGAGTCCTGATGTTATGATAATAATTTTTAGCAAACGTAAACGGATATTTCGGAAGCCACGTAAACTTTATAAAGATGTTTACCGTATCTGCCCCTTGAGAGAGCATAAGTTCATCAATAGTGGCTTCATGTGCAGGCGAAATTGATGAAAAGACTTTTAAAAAGTAGTCAGTGAATGTAACTGCAGAATAACCTGACGCTGTAACAGGATTAGTAATAAATTCGGTTACTTTAAAGTTATCATCACCTTTAATATTTTTTACATCATCAGGAAGTTGTAATTCCCCGCCGGCAATTTGTTCGATTTCATACCACTGACCGTTATATTGGATACGCATAATATTAGGTTTTGGCATATAAATATCATCGAAAATATTATCAAGGATTACATTCCCATTTCTGTCGCATACACCGTATTTATAATTCTTTTTAGTTAAAAACATTCCGCCAAAAAGAATGTCTATTGATGAATATTCCGGAGGTATAATTATTTCGCCTTTTTCATTATAAATTGCAAAATTATTGCTGTTGCCAATTTTCAGGTATTTGCCCAAAATTCTGTCTACATGTCTGTATTTAGGCTCAATAAGATAGTTTCCGCTGTTATCTATAAGACCGTATTTTGTCTTTTTCAAAACAATCCATGAAGAATCACCGAGTCTGATAAGTTTTTTATATTGCGGCTCAACAATTATATTTCCTGATTTATCCTGCAGTCCGAACAAATTTTTTTCGTTGCTGAATACAGTTAAATCAGACATAGAAATAGATGCTTTTATTGGTTCATTAACAGATTCACCAGCAAATGCGCATCCGTTTAATACTATAATTATACCCAGCAATATAAAAATTTTCTTCATATATATATAATAGCATAAAATAATTTATGCTATTATATATTTAGGATGATTAAGATGAATTTAACTAAAAAAACAAAGATTGGACTGTCTGTTGCAGCAGCAGTTGTTGTACTGGCTGCAGCTCCGTTTGTTATTTATTTAAAAATTTTGCCTGCGGCAGTTTCAAATAAGCATGTAATTAGTTTTGTAGAAAAAACTTTATATGACGTGGCGGGATTAAAGCTTGATATCAAAAATCCGGTGTTGAAAACATCTTTTGAGCCGGAAATAGCTTTTAAGGTTGATGAATTAACTCTTTCAAACAAAGGGGCTAGCCTTTTAGCAGTTGAAAATTTTGATACGGAAATTTCATTTAAAGAAATTTTTGATAAAAATATTATAGTAAAAAAATTAGGTGCTGATTATATTTTTGCAGATATTAATAATCTTTTGGCACTTGCACCTAAACAAAAAGAGCAAAAAGAACAGCAGAAAAGCGAATGGAACTTTGACTTTTTTGATTCTCTTTTGTATGTAAAAAAATCTTTGTTCCTATATAAGGTAGAGCCGGAAACATATATATCTTTAAAAGCTGATGATATTGAAATTGATAATACTCAAAAAGCTCTGCGTTATATACGTTTTAATATTACATCAGATATCAGAAAAGCCGGAAAAAGCATGTATATCAACATTGCAGACAGAAATTCCGTCTATATCAAAGATAAGGCTCTGCATATTGATAAATGTATGCTGACTGTTAATAAATCGAAGATTTATTTTAATGCTTTCGGAGCAAGACACAAAGAATCATATCTTGAAATCTTTACGGATAAAATTCTTGTCGGAGATGTATTAGAACTTATTAATTCTCAAATTATCGAAAACAATCTGAACGAACCTTTAGCATTTTTCAAGGATTTAAAAGGCGATTTCAATTTTAATATAAGATTAACTAAAAAAGATTTAAACGGTATTGTAAACCTTAATAAAATATCATGCAAGCTTATACCCGTTGACAATATTCCTCTTATGCTTGAAAAAGGTCAGATTGTTATGGGTAAAAATGATATTGTTGTAAAAGATTTCAAAGGATATTACAACAATAAAAAAGAAAACAGTATTGAAATGGAAGGTACTGTTAAAGATTATCTGAAAACCATTGATACAAACTTAATTGCGCGTGCCACGGTTACTAATGATTTTGCAAAAAATCAATTCTCAAATATGGTAGGTATCCCGATTACCCTGACCGGCGGCTCTACAAAAACAAGACTTGATATAAAATCTGTAAACAATAAAATTGATCTTAAATGGCTTTTCGGATTAATGCCGGGGCAGGATTTATTAATAGATGGTGCCTCTCTGACTCCAAATAAATTTATCAGAGGCTTAAATGCGGATATGCATTTTGAAGGAAATATTTTTGATATCAAATCCATTGATTACTATATTGTACCTGACAGTTTTTCAATCGAACAGAAGAAAAATGCAAAGCCTGTTGTTAGCGTTGCGGGGAAATTAGATGTTTCAACACCAATCCCTACAGTGCAAAATATGGGATTTGAAATTCCAAACCCTTTGCCAAGCGAATTTTTAAATGTCTTAATCGGACAAAAACTGTTTAAAAACGGAAAAATTGCCGGAAATATGGAATTTGTCAACACAGGGAAATACCCTGTATTAAACGGCAGGCTCACAATGGATGATGTGAGAATACCATCTCAACGAGTTTATTTGAAACACGGTGAAATGAATACATCAAACGGGCTTTTAAATCTTGCAGCAGAAGGGAGATACAGACGCTCTGCTTATAACTTTGACGGAAGTCTTATAAATGCTGTTAAATTTCCGGTTGTTGTAAAAGATGTTAATTTAACTGTTGATGATGTTGATATTGAAAAATTTATTGTATCAGCAAACAATCAAAGCTCCGAAGCTATTAAATCCGAAAAATTTGACGTAAAAGCTTCAGGAGAAGCGATTGATGACGATGCCAATACTCCAACATTTGATATCGGTAATTTTGTGGTCGAAAACTGCGTGCTCCATATTTTGAAAGGTGCATACAAAGACATAACATTTGAAGATGTAAAAGCAACTCTATCGCTTGATAAAAATAGTATCTTGAACTTATATTCAAACAGATTTGCAATTGCAGAAGGACATTCATCTGCTAAAGTTAACTGCGATTTGAAAAAACATAAATATAGTATAATTCTTGGTATAAAAGATGTAAATTCCGATTTAATGGCGACAACCCTTCTTGCATTGAAAAAAGAAATAACAGGAAAAGCCAGCGGACTTATTTCTTTAAATACGGATGATTCTTTGAAGCTTAACGGCTCTATTAAGTTTGTTGTTAAAGACGGAACTATTCAAAAAGTCGGACTGGTTGAATATATCCTGAAATTTGCCGCATTATTCAGAAATCCGCTTGTTATGATAAGCCCCTCAACATTTTCGGATCTTGTAAATATTCCCGAGGGCAATTTTGACAAGATTAACGGTGATATCAGGATAAAAAATAATGTTATTGAAAACATGATGATAAAATCATCCGCACCACAGCTTAGTTCGTTTATTGTAGGGCGTTATGATCTTGAAACGAGAGATGCAACTTTGAGAATTTACACAAAATTCAGCAACAAAAATAAAGGTTTCGGCGGATTTTTAAGAAATATCTCACTTAACAGTCTTGCAAACAGAATGCCTTTAAGCAGCAGTAATGACAGTAACTATTACTCAGCGGAGATATCACAGCTCCCGCCGATTGATGCTGATGAAAAAGACTGCCAGATATTCCTGACAAAAGTTGACGGTGATGTTGAGCATAATAACTTTATTTCATCTCTCAAAAAGATTAAATAATTAGTTTAGTATCATAATTCCCATATTCAGATATGCAGCAAAACATATCCATAACAGATATGGAATAAGCAAATATGCAGCGGGTTTTGATATTTTATAGAATGAAATTATTGTCAAAATTAAAAAGATTAAAAGTAATATTATTATGACAAAACTTAGTGTTATATTATGCAGGTAAAAAAATACAGGACTCCAGCTAAAATTTAACAGAAGCTGGACAAGAAAAAATAAAATACCCGCTTTTTTATCTTTATCGGTTTTAGCAAACATAAAGATAAAAAATGATAAAAATATAAGCGTATAAATAACTCCCCAAACAGGAGCAAATATAGCTGACGGCGGGTTTAAAGGCGGTTTATGTAATGTATTGTACCAACTTAAATCCATACTAATATTATTCCATTTTACAAAAATGTTTACATCAGACATTCAGACAAAGAAGTTTAATAACGTTTTCGGCAATTATTTTATGCTGGTCAGCTTCATAGTGAAGCCCGTCAATATCCGACGTCTGTACAAGTTTGTTTAAATCTAAAAATTTACAGTGATAGTCTTTTGCAATTTTTTCATAAATCGGTGTTATTTGCTTTGACTTTTCAACGGAAGCTTCATCAAAAAGAAATCTAAAATTACTGTTCAAAATATTTTCCCTTATATGTGATGGTGCAAGTATTATAATTTCACTTGCCGCAGGTTGTTCAACAACGAGAGAAACAAATGACTGCATACTTTTTTGAAATTGTTCAAGAGTAGGATTATAAAATTTTTGCAAGTCATTTATTCCGATAGCAAGAATTATGCAGTCAAAATTATCTTTTAAATATTCTTGAATAAGCTTATATCCTGTATATGCAACCCCTTCAGGATTATCAGAAAACGCTGTTCTGTTATTTCCGCCGGCTTCTATTATTTCGTAATTATCTCCTGCAAACTTTTGTAAAATTCCTGTCCAGCGGATATTTTTATTGTAGCGGTTCCCATTATGCGGATTATAACCAAATGTATTACTGTCTCCAAAGCATAGCACTCTTTTCATATATTAAATAATATCATATATATGAAAAAATATCAGTCAAAATAATTATTATAATTCTTTGTGCTAAAATATTTACGCAGGAGGTACTTTATGTACACAATAAAAGAAGTTTCTGATAAAATGAATGTTTCCGAACATACTCTCAGATTTTGGGCTAAATCAGGATTTTTTCCGTTTGTAAAAAGAGACAAAAATAATATAAGAAAATTTTCGGAAAATGATTTAGACTGGGTTAAAATAGTAAAATGTCTGCGTTCTGTCGGGACTGAAAATAAATCAATAAAAAAATACATTGATCTGTGTATAATAGGCGATTCAACCATTCCTGAACGGTATGATATAATTCATGCAACAAAAATAAAAGCAGAAAAACAAATGCAAGAATTACAAAAACAAATTGACCTTTTAAACTTTAAAGAAAAATTTTACCAGAATTTAATCGAAAACAATCTGGAAGATACCTGGAATCCTATGAATAAAATGCAGCTCGTTACAGAATCTGTTTAATATACAAAAGAAAAGAGACTTTATGACAGAAAAAGAAAAAATGCTTAATGCAAATCTTTACGACGCTAATGATAAAGAATTGTACGACGAAAGAATCAGATGTAAATCTTTATGCTATGAATATAATAACCTTCCTCCTAATGATACAGAAAAAAGGACAAATTTAATAAAAAAACTGATTGGCAAAGCAGGTGAATCTTTTCTGATAGAACAGCCCTTTCAATGTGATTACGGTTATAACATTGAATTTGGAGAAAATTTTTATTCTAACCACAATTTAATAATTCTGGATCCTGCAAAAGTAACGTTCGGGAACAACGTTTTTATAGGTCCGAACTGTGCATTTTATACCCCCGTACACCCGCTTGATGCAGAGACACGAAACAAAGGACTTGAATATGCATATCCAATCAAAATCGGTAATAATGTTTGGTTTGGCGGAAATGTTGTTGTATTACCGGGTGTAACAATAGGGGACAACGTTGTAATAGGTGCAGGAAGCGTTGTTGTTAAAGATATTCCACCAAATGTTCTTGCAGTTGGCAATCCGTGTAAAATTGTAAAAAATATAGATTAAATAAGAGGATTTATGAATAATTTTGACATATTGGACAAAATGACTGAGGACTACAAAAAACTTGAATATGTTTCTGCAATAGTTTTAGGCGGTTCTTCAACTGTAAATAATGACGATAATAAATCAGACTTTGATATATATATTTATTGTACAAAAGAACCGCCGGTCAGTAAACGAAGAGATATTGCATACAAATATTCAGATGCTCCTGAAATAGATAATCATTACTTTGAAACCGGTGATGTATACCGTTTACGTGCAACCGGAAAACCCATAGATATTATGTACCGCTCATTAGAGAGTATTGAAAGGAATATTGAATGGGTATGGGAAAATCATAATGCTTGCCTCGGTTATACTACCTGTTTTATTGATAATGTAAATAAATCAAAAATTTTGTATGATAAAAACGGATGGTTTGGGCAGCTGCAAAAGAGAACACGTACACCTTACCCGCAAAAATTAGCAGATAATATTATTAAAAAGAATTTTTCTTATCTCAAAGATGTTATGTTTTCTTATTACGACCAGCTTGAATCTGCAATTATAAGACATGATTTTGTAAGTATTAATCATCGGACTGCCGCATTTCTTGCAAGTTATTTTGATATAATATTTGCTAAAAACAAAATTTTACATCCCGGAGAAAAAAAGCTTGTTGAATTTGCTTTAGAAAATTGCAGCACTTTACCTGAAAATTTTGAAAATGATGTTAAATTTCTTGCAATAGGAGCTATTGATTTAAAACTGAATACTGCAGAAAATATGGTAGAAAATTTAAGAATTATTCTCTAATCCCATTGTTTAGAGTTTAAATTTTCTCGTAACAATCCGTTTTCATTCAAATAATCAAGTATTCTAAAATTCAAGAGATTTCTGTAATCTCTCATTGCAGTAGTATAATTGGAAGTATTTTTCGGACATTTTTTCTTTAATTCTGCAAGTTTTTTTTCAGAAAGCATTCCCGTTCTGAATCTGTTAGGCTGGTATACAGTCCAGGTTTCATGCGGATAGTAAGACGACCTGCATTCATTTGTATTTTCATTTATGAGCATTTGTTCAAAAACTTCCAGCGGCATATCATGAAACTCCTGCGGGATATCTTTATAATACGGCCACAACCTTTCAGGAAGCTGTACTTTAGGAATAGGAATTTCTTGATCGTCATAATACATATTTTCCATATACTCAAGACAGCCGATGCCAAAAATTCTTATGGATTTTGCAAAGTCTTCTAAAACACCTTCTTCTTCAGCGATTTCAGACATTATATCCAAAAATGAGCAAGCACCTTTTCCTGAATTAATATAATCGGTTATTACAACTTTCTTCCCTGTTTTATTGTGAACATCTACAATATGTTTAGGATCTGCCTGTATTCTTTTTAAATATCTTTTATATGCCTTTTTCTCCTCTTCAGTAGGAGCACAGCTATTCATTCTAACAAGACCATCAGGAGAATTTCTATACCAGTATTTTGAAAATGAAACACATTTATAATCATCTATTCCGTCTTTCATCCATAAAGCAGTATTTAAAAACCATTTAGGGCTTCTTCCAAGACAAAGTATCGGCTCATTTCGCAAACCTCTGTATAAATCACAAACTTTTATAAATTGTTTCATTACTCTGTCATCTTTTAACGGCAAATATTTTTCTTTTGAATTTTCCAATTCTTCTGGATTTACATCTTTTGAAAAATTTTCGTATTTTTTACGCAAAATTTGTTTCATGTGAGGAGATAAATTTTTGTATTCAAAATAATCAATACTTGGAACACGCCTTCTGCTACGATTTTCTGCCGTAAAATTAATATTGCTTATTAAACATGAGTATAAATTTTCATTATAATTATGCATTCCCTGAGGATTATTTTCATATACTTCATTATTACAACGTTTATCAAGGTTTGTAGTAACTTTCAAACCAGCGCCAGTGTAATTGGGTAAAATACTTTGAACTTTCATTAATTTTCTCCTGTTTTTTCTTTTTAAAAACCGGTGAAAAAATTTTTTGCGTATTAATTTAAAACTTTATCTAAAATTAATGAAAGATCTTTTTTATCAATAATAATATCTGCATTTTGTTTCAAAATAGGCTTAGCACAAAACGCAATACGCGTGCCCGCGTATTCAAACATACTTAAATCATTTGCCCCGTCACCTATTGCAATGGTATTTGACTTATCAATCCCTGATATTAGCTGCAACCTTCTTAGCATACTTCCTTTACTTGAACCAAACATCATTTCGCCGCCCACAAGCCCGGTAAGATACCCGTCTTTTTCATGCAAAATATTAGAAAATTCACAATCAAGACCATATTTTTTTAAAAAAGGAACGGTAGCATTTTTAAACCCTCCGGAAAAACAAACAACTTTGTACCCCATATCCTTTAAACCTTTAATAGTTTTTTGTACGCCGGGCATTGGCGGAAGATTTTCACAAATGTTATTAACGGTTTTAACTTCCAGACCTTTCAATAAACCGACACGCTTTTGCAGACTCTCGAAAAAATCAATTTCTCCGCGCATAGCTCTTTCCGTAATTTCTTTAACCTCTTTTTCAATACCTGTTTCCCTAGCCAGATATTCCAGAGTTTCGCCGTCCATTAATGTAGAGTCAAAGTCAAAAACCGCTAATTTCATTTGTTTCCTTTACAGTTATTGTGCATTTAAGTTTATATATTTTGGGTTATGAACACCCTCTATCTTTTCAATTTCATCCAATACATTTGAGTTGACTTCAGAGTCAATATTTATAACCATTATTGATTCTGTTTCATGCTTATCATTCTTTTGAACAACATTCATAGAACCGATATTTATATTGTTTTCACCTATCACCTGAGCAACTTTTGCAATCATAGAAGGTCTATTAACATGCGGAACTATCAGCATGTGTTTTTGCGGACGTATACTTGTTTCATAATCGTTAATTTTTACAATTCTTGGAATATCTTTTGCAACAAGTGCTCCGGAGACTATATTTATCCCTTTGTCTGTTGTAAGTTTTATTGTTAAAAGTCCTGCAAAGTTACAATTTGTATTAGAACGAGTAGACACTATATCAATACCGCGCTTTTTAGCTAAAAACGGGGCATTAACATAATTTACACCTTCAATAACTGATGACAAAATTCCTTTTAATACCGCAACTTCAAGAGGTTGTATATCCAGATTTGCAAGATACCCTTGAGCAGTAATTTCTATTTTTTCAATAACACCTTGAGATATCTGCATAACCAGTTCGCCTGAATTTTCTGCTATTTGCATATAATCCTTAACAGGTTCCAATTTATCAGGTCTGAGTGACGGAATATTAACAGCAGAAGAGGCAGAACCGCCAGACAATACTTCTTTTATTTGTTCGGCGACATCAATTGCAACATTTAATTGCGCCTCCTGAGTGCTGGCTCCAAGATGCGGCGTGAGTACAATATTTTTTTCACAATTAATTAACGGACACTCATTGATATTGGGTTCATTTTCGTAAACATCAATAGCCGCAGCAGCAACCTGTCCATCTTCCAATGCTTCTTTTAAATCATGTTCATTAATAATTCCGCCGCGAGCGCAATTTACAAGTCTTACACCCTTTTTCATTTTTGCAATTGTGTCTTTATTAATCATATTAAGAGTTTCTTTAGTTTTTGGGACATGTACGGTTATAAAATCACATCTGCTCCACAAATTATCAAGTGATTGTACATATTCTCCGCCGGCTCTTTCTACAACATCTTTAGCTGTAAAAGGATCAAATATGAGTAATTTCATCCCGAGTGCTTTTGCGACTTCACCGACATGCGAACCTATTTTCCCGAAACCTATTATGCCGAGTGTTTTATTAAAAAGTTCGCAGCCGGTAAATTTTGATCTATCCCATTTACCTGCTTTTGTAGATGCCGCAGCCGGTGCAATATTTCTTGCCATAGCAAGCATTAACGCAATAGTATGTTCCGCAGCAGCAATTGTGTTACCATCAGGAGAATTTACTACAATAATTCCTGACTGTGTTGCAGAATCAACATCAATATTATCGACTCCTACTCCTGCTCTGCCAATTATCTTTAAATTTTTTCCTGCCTGAATTATTTTGGCAGTTACTTTTGTCTGACTCCTTACCATCAACGCATCATATTCAGGTATTATTTTTACAAGTTCATCTTCTTCCATAGTTGGCAAAATATCTACTTGAGCAACCTGTTCAATGATTTTTGCGGCTGCTTCATTTATTTTATCAGTTATTAAAACTTTCATTTATCCTCCGTTTTATTTGCTTAATTCTTCTATAATAGTTTTTACACCGTCACCAAGATTAAATTTATGACCAAGTTTGTATAATACCGCTTCCAAAGCACCGACTGACGCAATCAAATCTCTGTCACAAACAAAGCCTAATGTCCCCATTCTAAATATTTTATCTTTTAATTGATTTTGACCGTTTGCAACAACTATATCGAAGTCATTCTTTAAAGCTTTTCTTATTTCCGGCACCGAAATACCTTCTGGCGGAACTATTGAAGTTATAGCATAGCTGGCATTTTCGTCATTTTCAACCAGTAACTTCATATTTATAGCTTTTAATGCCTTTCTTAACGCCATAGCATGTTTTTTATGTCTGGCATTAACATTTTCAATACCTTCTTCCTTTATCATTTTTAGAGCAACATTTAAACCAGCAATTAAATTGACGGCTGGAGTAAACGGTGTCGAATTTGCCTGAACAGATTTTTTATGAGCAGCCCAGTCAAAATAAAAACTCGGATGCTTACACTGTTCATAAACTTTCCATGCTTTTTCACTTGCTGTTAAAAATGCAAGTCCAGGCGGAATCATAAAACCTTTTTGAGAACCTGATATCAATACATCAATTCCCCATTCGTCAGGTTTACAGGGCATTGCACAAACACTTGTAACACCATCAACAACAGACAATGCACCATGTTCTTTTATCAAAGCGCAAAGAGCCTTAATATCATTTGCTGCACCTGTTGAAGTTTCACTGTGAGTAAGTGTTACAATTTTTATCTCTTTATTTATATCTTCATCCAAACGTTTTTTTAATACAGCCGGATCAATCACTTCTCCGGGTTGTACTTCTATTTTTTCAACAACTGCTCCGCGTGATTCCGCGATTTTAGCCCATCTGTTGCCGAAATTTCCTATAACAAGAGAAAGGACTTTATCGCCTTCGTTAATAAGATTTTCAAGTGCAGCACACATAGCACCTGTACCGCTTGATGTATACATAAAAACATCATTTTTCGTTTGAAAAACATATTTTAAATTTGCATAAACTTCTTCCAAAATGGAGGAAAATTCGGAACTTCTGTGTCCTATCGGGTGTTTTGCGATTTCCAGTAATACTCTTTCTGGTACGGGTGTAGGTCCCGGAATCATTAAAAATGTTTTGTCGTTCATATTGTTCCTCCTTTTTTGTATACTTTATAATTGCACATGCTTTATAAAAAAGGTAGTTTTTCACAAAAATATATGTAGTTTTGTAATGATAAATATTTAAAATTAGACTTGTTAACTTTTTTATGTTTGAGTTATACTGTTAATAGTCTTTATATTTTTATTTTATTAAGAGAGGGAATATATGGGAGCTGAAATTAAATACAAATCTGATGCGTATAGTACTGTTTCTTTAGATAAAAAAAACTTTAATAAAGAAGATTTCAAAAAGAAAGTAGAAATCATAGTTAAAGCACTTTACAGAAAAACAATAGAAGAAGCAACCCCAAAAGAACTTTTTCAAGCAGTTGCATACACAGTAAAAGACATTATTATTGATGACTGGTGGAAAACCCAGAAACAATATGAAAAAGATGATCCTAAAACGGTTTATTATCTTTCCATGGAATTTTTAATGGGACGTGCTTTAGGTAATAATCTTATTAACTTATGTGATTACAAAGAAGTTAAAGAAGCACTTGATGAATTAGGATTTGACCTTAACGTTATAGAAGATCAAGAGCCTGATGCTGCGCTGGGTAACGGCGGTATGGGACGTTTGGCTGCCTGCTTTATGGATTCTTTTTCAACATTAGGCTATGCAGCATACGGCTGCGGCATCCGCTACAGATACGGAATGTTTAAACAAAAAATTGAAAACGGATTTCAGGACGAACTGCCTGATAATTGGCTCAAAGACGGTAACGTATTTGAATTAAGACGACCTGAATACGCAAAAGAAATAAAATTCGGCGGTTATGTACGCGTGGAATATGATCCTAAAACAAAGAAAAATGTATTTAAACAGGAAGGATATCAATCTGTTATGGCAATTCCATACGATATTCCGGTACTCGGGTACGGTAACGGAATTGTAAATACATTGAGAGTTTGGGATGCCGAAGCTGTTACAAACTTCAACCTTGATTCTTTTGATAAAGGTGATTACAACAAAGCAGTTGAACAGCAAAATCTTGCAAAAAATATTGTAGATGTCCTTTATCCTAATGATAATCATAATGCAGGAAAAGAATTAAGACTTAAGCAACAGTATTTCTTTGTATCTGCAAGTATTCAAACCGCTATTGAAAAATATAAAAAATCTCATGATGATATTCGTAAATTCCATGAAAAAGTTGTTTTCCAGATGAATGATACTCACCCTGCGGTTGCGGTGGCTGAACTTATGAGAATTCTGGTAGATGAAGAAGGCTTGAGCTGGGAAGAAGCATGGGATATTACAACAAAAACCTGTACATATACAAACCATACAATTATGGCAGAAGCTCTTGAAAAATGGCCTATAGAGCTTTTCTCAAGACTGCTTCCGCGTATATTCCAGATAATCAAAGAAATTAATGCAAGATTTATTGCAGAAATACAGAAAAAATATCCTGGTGATACTGAAAAAATCCGGAAAATGGCAATTATCTATACAGGACCTGTAAGAATGGCTCACCTTGCTATTGTCGGAAGTTATTCGGTTAACGGGGTTGCAAAACTCCATACCGAAATTCTTAAACATCAGGAACTTAAAGATTTCTATGAAATGATGCCTGAAAAATTTAATAACAAAACAAACGGAATCACACAAAGACGCTTCCTTTTGCATGCAAATCCGCTTCTTGCCCAATGGATTACAAATCATATAGGCGACGGCTGGATTACGGACTTACCGCAGCTTGCAAAAATGAAGCAATATACCGACGATAAAAATTCTCTTAACGAATTTATGGATATAAAATATCAAAATAAACTTCGTCTTGCTAAATATATTAAAGAACATAACGGAATTGATGTAGATCCATCATCTATATTTGACATCCAAATTAAAAGAATGCACGAATACAAAAGACAGTTATTGAATATTCTTCATGTTATGTATCTTTATAACAAAATAAAAGAAAATCCGGAAAAAGAATTTTATCCTAGAACCTTTATTTTTGGCGGAAAAGCTGCTGCCGGATATTATAGAGCAAAACTTATAATTAAACTGATAAACAGCGTTGCAGATGTTATTAACAACGATAAATCTATTAACAATAAAATTAAAGTTGTGTTTATAGAAGATTATCGTGTCTCAAATGCAGAAATTCTCTTTGCCGCAGCTGACGTTTCTGAACAAATTTCTACGGCAAGTAAAGAAGCATCAGGTACCGGTAATATGAAATTTATGCTTAACGGAGCAGTTACAATTGGAACAATGGACGGTGCAAACGTTGAAATAGTAGAAGAAGTAGGAAAAGAAAATGCATTTATCTTTGGGCTGAGTGCTGAAGAAGTTATTCGCTATGAAAATGAAGGCGGATATAATCCTATGGAATACTTTAATAATGATCCGGATATAAAACAGGTTCTTACTCAATTGATAAATGGTGATTATTCAAAAGATGATCCTGAATTGTTTAGAGATTTGTATAACTCTCTGCTTTATCAAAACGGAGATGAAAAAGCTGACAGATTCTTTGTTCTTGCCGATTTTAAATCTTATGCTGAAGCTCAGGAACAAGTTGCAAAAGCTTACTGCGATAAAAATAAATGGGCTAAAATGGCAATGTTGAATATGGCCTGCAGCGGTAAATTCTCTTCCGACAGAACAATACAGCAATATGTCGATGAAATCTGGCATTTGGACCATGTAACCATTGAACAATAACAAAAAATCTAAACGATTACCTTAATCACCGTGATTATAATAATCACGGTGATTAATTTATTATATTTAATTTTTATTAAGACATATATTTAAAGATATCAAAAAAAAGTTTGTCCAATTTTTATATGAATATGAAAATTGGAAACCCAGCATATTCATATAAAAATAAACAGATCCGTCCGTCTTTTACAGCAATTCCCCTGGCAAGATACAACACAGAACCCGATGTTTTTATTACAATATATCAACTTGAAAAAAACGATTTACCTTTTGTTTCAAATTTTCTTAAAAATATAAATCAATATTTTGAGGAAAAGAAAATTTGTGATTTTGCCCACAAACAAGTTATGGAAGAAGCTTTTGGAGCAGTCAAAGCAATTCTTACATCCGCACATCCTGGGAAAAAAGTTAAAAGTCTGCTTGCGATATCTGATATGGAACCATGCGGAATTCTAGTCGGAAATGTTGCTAAAAAACGAAATCTTAATAATAAACTTGTTTATTCAAGCAGAAAAAACCACGGCAGCAAAGAAACCGAACTTGACTGGCTGACAACATGGAATCCTAAACCGGAACAGAAGATGAAAAATATAGGAAAAGCCATAGCTTCTGAATATTATGATACTGTTCTCAAAGATGGCTTTAAAGATATATATGTGCGCTCGGAAGTCCCTGAAATGTCTTATGCAGTATACTTTTACAAGTCAATTGGATTTAATGAACTCTTTAAAGAAAGAAAAAAGATTACGAAATATCAAACTAACCGATATTTAATAGGGAATTATGATAATCCCAAAGATGAAGTAATTCCTATGATTGCCTCTCGTGGTAACATTGTAAAAACAAAAGAAGAATTATTTGAGAAATTAAAGCGTTGTAAAATAGAATCAAGTTCAATTGATATTAATACTGTTCTTAAATAAATCTTTTTTGAAATAAAAATATAGTGTAAATTGCAAAGGAAATCCTAATGAAAATACATAATGTCACGATAAATAAATCTACCTCAAGTCAAAAAGTAAATTTTGGAGCACAAATATTTCATCAAAGAGAAATTTTCAAATCTATTGCTGAAACCGACAGCCGTTGTTGGAATGTAGGACAAAAATATGAACATATTAAAATGATTCGTAATGCAATAAATTACATTAAAGAAATAGGTGATCCGGATACAGGTATAAGCTTATTACAAAAACCTGTAACTATTGAACATCATAAGTGCTGGTACAACACAAGAATAACTAATAAAAAATTCCCAAATATTGCATATCATAATGTCTGGAAAATAATGAAAGCTTTTTCAATATGAATTATCTGGAGTTTTTTCGCCAAAAGAATGATGATCTGATTAACTGCATAGAAACTTTTGAACAAAAATTTTTAAAATATGTATCTAATCTTGCACAACAAAAACCTCCTGCAGTTTTAGAAATGTTTAATATAAAAGATGAACACTGGATGAAAATTGCGGATAAAATAAAAGACAGTTCCGGGTATTTATACGTAGGTCTTGAAAAAGACAGAAAAATCTTTGAAGAAAAATACCTAAAATACCTGATAAATAGATTGTAAAAGAACACTTGGTTTGATTACTTGTTACAGATGCTTTGATTATTTTTGGACACTTTGTGTTGGGTGCAGAACCCTCAACCTACAAACTGCAATTTCTAAAGCATAAGGGGGGCTGCAAGTCCGACACCTTCGCTTGTAAATCTTGTTATTCTTATTGCAACATACAATGGAGCTTCTCCTGCTTCAAGCATTCTCTTACATTTAAGCATATTTTCTGCTGTTTAAAACCAATTAAAGCTAATTGTTCAGCAGTTTGCTTTACAGAAACACATGATGTAATTTTAAACCATATATGCTTTTTATAGATTATATTACCAATTTATACATTTTAATTTGATATAAAATTTACCGTATAAATTAAATCATTTATTTAGTACGTTACGGTATATAGCAACAGAAATAATGGCAGTAACAGCTTCAGTAACCCAAAATGCATGCCAAATCCCTACTACTCCTAATATTCGGCTTAATAAAAATGCTGTTGGAATAATGATAAATATATACCGGCAAAGCGAAATTAACAAGGACGGAATTCCTTTACCTAATCCCTCTAACGCACCTGATGAAGTAACAGACACAGCAGAAACAATAAACCCTGTGCATACAATTCTCAATGCTGTTTCTCCAGCTTGGAGAGTATAATCAGTATGAGTAAAGAGTTCCATAAGTTTCTCCGGATAAAACAGGCAAATTATAGTTCCCAATATCATAATTATACAATTCAGATACAAAACAATTCTATAAATTTGATTGACTCTTTTATTTTCACCAGCACCGTAATTATAACCAATTAAAGGACGCATTCCTTGAACAATACCATTTGCAGGGAGATAGATAAATGTTTGCAATTTATAATAAATACCTAAAATTAAAATGTAGACTTCGGAATAAGCAGCCAGAATTGCATTTAGTGCAGAAATTAATAACGATGGTAATGCAAGATTCAGTGTAGCCGGAATCCCAATTAAGTATAGTTTCAATACAATTTTAGGAGAAAATACAATATACTTCTTGCGAATATGTACACAGATTGGCCGCATATAATAAACAATAAGATATATTATCAATGTCAACATCTGACCTATTCCGGTTGCTAATGCAGCTCCTTTAATCCCCATTTGAGGGAATGGTCCATAACCAAAAATCAGTATGGGATCCAATATGATATTTGCGATACATCCGCTCATCAAACTTATCATTGTTGTTTTCATTTTACCTGCGGCTTGAAAGATTTTCTCAAATGTTATCCCAACGAGAATAAACAGAGTAAAAGAGAATGCGATAACCGAATAATTAATGCTGAGTTCAATCACTGGTTCTGATGAAGTGAACTTTCTTAAAAAGAATGGCATAATTGCAATACAACAAATTGTCATTACAATACTATGAATAATCGCCAATAGAAGTCCTATAGTAGCAGCCCTATCAGCATTTTTATTATCTCCGGCTCCAAGATAAAAAGCGATAACCGCATTAATACCAACCCCGAAACCAATCCCTACTGCATTTATAAAATTTTGAACAGGATAGACAAGTGATAGTGCGGTCATTGCATCCTCACTAATCCTGGCAACAAAATAACTATCTACAATGTTGTATAGAGAATTAACAAGCATTGATAAAACCATAGGTAATGACATTGATAAAATCAATGGTATAATCGGTTTTTCCTTCATAAAAGTATTATTCATGATTTCTCCTGTTTGAATTGTTCCGTTAAGATTTTGAAAATACTATGATTGTTGGAATAGCCACCCAACACCATCAAGACAAGGGCAAAAATTAATGTGATTCCTTCTGTAACAGGAAAAGCATACCAAATCCCATTCATTTGGAATACCTTATCCAAACACCACATAGCCGGAACAAATAAAATCAGCTGCCTGCAAAGTTGAATTCCAATACTTGACAATACATTCCCCGTAGCCTGAAAATAAGTTGAAATCATTGTAGAAATACCACAAAACAGGTAACTTACAGCCATAATCCGCATAGCGGATATCCCAAAAGAACACATTTCATCGGAAGCAGCAAATAATTTTAAAATTTGTGACGGATATACAGTTACAACTATTGTACCGATAATCATCATGATTGAAACCAAAATTGTGCCATAGCGGAAAGCTAAATTTAATCTTTCTCTGTTTCCTGCCCCGTAGTTGAAACTCATAACAGGCAAACACCCCTGGATTAAACCATTTACTGTCATAACAATTAGTTGCTGAATTTTGAAATATGCACCGAAGAATGCAATCGCAGTAGCAGAATATGCTGCCAAAAAAAGATTTACAAAGGTCACCATAAAAGAACTAAGTGCATTCATAATAAATGATGGCAGTCCAAATGCAAAGATTCTACCGATTATTTGTTTCTGCAACCGAAAACCTTTGATTTGAAAGTGTACTTTTTGTTTGGTTCCAAGTAATAAAGCAAATGCCAAAATCATAGAGACCATATAACCTGCAACAGTTGCTAAAGCAGAGCCGCAGATTCCCAAGGCTGGAAAAGCTCCAATTCCAAAAATTAAAATCGGGTTAAGAATAAAATTAACAACAACCCCTGCAATCTGAAACCACATAGGAGCAACCATATTACCTGTAGCCTGAATCATTTTTTGAATAGCTATATGAACCATATTTGGTATTTGCATAAGTGAACAGAGACCCATATAGGCTATACTTAATTTATATATTTCCTCATTACCTGTAAAAGCCCTAAAGTAAGGTTTCATAATCAATAATACCAGAATATTGAGCAAAGCACCAACAACAAAGGACAGTAAAATTCCGTGAGTAACAACACTATCCGCTTTATCTTGCGCTTTTCCCCCAAGGTATCCGGCAATCAATACATTCACCCCAACACCTATCCAAATTGATGCCGCATTCATTAATGTTGTTATAGGAAATGAGAGAGACACAGCTGTTAATGCGTTTTCACCAAGTTTTGCAACAAAAATACTATCTATCAGATTATAAGAATATTGCAAAAACATTGATATCAAAGGCGGTGCTGACATTTGACAAATAAGCTTACCAATTGGCATAACTGCCATTTTATTCTCGGCCTGCATATATTTTCTCCTTTTCCTTTTATCCGGATAATCAAAATGCCACACAGTTATCATAAGATAACTGTGTGGCAAAAAGATGATTAAATCCGGAAAAGTCCACTTAAATTTTCGGTTATGATTATAATTTGCTAGTCAACAATTGTCAAGTATTATGAGAAATTATACAGCAGTTTACACTTGAATGAAAAAGCTGCTTAAACTTTAAATATGTTTACAAAATCAAACAATAACAGTAAAGTGAGAAAATAGCATTTTTATTAATAGTAATCGTATTAACATTGATTTTTGTAATTCACCAAGAAAACTCTTATATTTGTAAACCATCAATTTGATTGAGATAAAATAACATCGGTTTAAGAATAAAAATAAAAAAACTTCTTATATAATTGCGATTAGATAAAAGTTTCACTCCAGAGGTTCCTTAAAGTTGGTTCCGCAGATTTGCAAAATTAATATTTTCTATGAGAAATTCTCAAATTTGATGTTATTTTTGAAATTTACACTGTAATTATTGCCAGTATTAGACTTTGCACAATTTTATACTTAACGATTTTATTGAATTTGAGGCATATAAGTTCCGTTGATACAAGTTCTGAAAAATTTCAAAATATATTACTATTACTTATCTATCTATAGTTCCAACCTGTCCGTTTGTAGCCATTTTATATATTATTTTACATCCGACCTTAAGAAAAAACTTCCGGTTAGCGAATTTTCGGTAGGGTGAAGCGGAGCGTAACCCGTAAGGTGCAGGTCGGACATTACTCCGCCTGCACCCCGAATAATCCAAGACAAATTTCAAATGTCCTTGCCGAAAATAATCAAACCATTCGTACAAATTCAAATATGTCCTAAACTTCCGCCACATAAGGGTTACAACCAAAAGTCGAGGGGGGTAGACTTCAACGGACACTTCGTGGACTTTTCAAGTAATTTGGTTTGATTATTTTCGGACACTTCCGGCAGGTTGAAACCTAAACACAAAGCCACTTTTCAGCCAATAATCATTTTAACCGTACACGATTGAAATGTCTGCACAAATACATAGATCCGTACAATAACTTTGATTTTAATCATATTAAATTATTTAACTATGTAAATATTACAAGGAGACTAATACAATAAATAAACACACTAACAAAACAGCGATAAGTCTAAGAACCTTATCGCTATTTTGTTTCAAACCTTACGCGTGGAGGGATTCGAACCCCCGACCTTTTGGTTCGTAGCCAAACGCTCTATCCAACTGAGCTACACACGCTTATCTTTTGTCGGGAACATATTTATTTTAACAAAAAAAGATTTATTTTCAAGTTTTTTCAAATAAAATAAAAACAGGCAATATAATTAATCTTTTTTAATCAAAATATGTTATTTTGTATTTGAGAGGTATAAATTATGCAAAAATTGACAAAAAGAGAACTTACTATTTTAAGGATGATTACTCAAGGTTATGGAAATGAAGAGATAAGCGAAATAATTTTCGTAAGCATTCATACTGTTAAAGCTCATATAAGTTCTATTATAAGAAAACTAGACGCTAAAAACAGAACCAATGCAGTTTATATTGCAATTAAAAATCATTTGCTTGATGAATAAAATTGTTACAATTTGATAGCTTTTCTTGCACGTTATATAATATATAATGAGCGAGATTTATTCTATGAAAAAATTAATAATTTTATTTATATTTCTTTTTACCGTAATATTTACTTTTATACCTAAAGGATATGCGGAAGAACTTTACAAATTCACGGCAGCCAACTTTGATACTTCCAATTCCATAATCGTTTTATCCGGGAAAGATACAGCATCCGGAAGTGTTCTGGATAATATTAAACTTGTTAAAATGGAAAACCCTTCCAGAGTTTATTTTGATATTAATTCTTCCATTATTACATTTCCAAAACAAGACTGGACATTTAATTCCGGATCTATTAGACAAATTAAAATTACTCAATTCTCAACAAACCCGAATATAGTCAGAGTTGTAATGTATTATGACACAAGTACCGGATTTAATCCTGACGATATAGAATTTTTAAGAATTAAAAACAGTATTATTATAAAGCTCAAAGATAAAACAATATGTGATAATCCGTATTATCACAATACCTATAGAGATGAACATTCTTCATCAAGCGATTTTTACGAATACTTAACAATAACAACACCTGTAGATCAAAGTGAAGACACTATTGTCGGTCAGATACAAGACGCGTTTGAAGAACAAACAAAACAACTGAGAGAACGAAAAGAACTTAAACTTAATACAAAATATTATCTAAATAACATCACAATTAAACAAAACGGTGTTTTACTAAACGGCTTTGGTTCAGTAAGCATTGAACGTCCCATGATACTGCAAAACCCGACAAGAATTATTTATGATTTACCTAACACTCTTGTCAATATGAAAATCCGTAATAAAGAATATCGAATAAATGAAACAGAAACCGTAAAAATAGGACAATTTTCAGTTAATAAGGCAAGAGTTGTTATAACAACCGATGCTGTAAGTGATTATATTCCAATATATTCAAGTGACAATCAATCCTTGCTGATTGCAAATTATCAAAAAATTAATAACACAACGTTGTATAATAACATAAGTAACGCTATAGCTTATGATAAAGAAAAAATTAATGATTTAACAGAATCTATGATTCTTAAATTCAGTTCACCCGTTGTACACGGTATTGACAGATATAATGATAAAATTATTTTATATTTATATAATGTTTCAAAATACCATGATGAAAATTTTAAAGCAGCATATAAAAATACATTCTTTAATAATGCAGAAATTGACTTAATGCCTAAAGTCGGATTAAAGCTGACAATTCCTGTCGAACAAAATACAATGGTAAGCAGCTATATTAGTGCCGATGGCAGAAGTATAAAAATTACGTTGAAAGCATCCAAAAAACCTGTAGAAGAAGAAATAATTACACAACCCTCTATAATACTCAATCCGCCGGTAAGCTCAAAAGATAAAACTAAAAAGAAAATTGTTATTGATGCCGGACATGGCGGAAGTGATGTTGGTGCAATCGGCGGTGAAATTTATGAAAAAAATATTACTCTTGATGTTGCAAAAAGAGTTGAAAAACTTTTAAAACAAAAAGGTTATCAGGTTGTAATGACAAGAGATGATGACAGATACGTATCTTTACAGGACAGAGTACAAATAAGTGAAAATGCATCGCCTGATATTTTTGTAAGTATACACGTTAATTCGAGTGTAAGACCTGAAATTACAGGTATTGAAACACACTACTACCATCAGGAAAGTGTTGCACTTGCTCAAACTGTTCATTCATCATTTGCAAGTGCGGTCAATTCGCCAAACCGCGGCTTGTTTAAATCAAAATTTTATGTTATAAATCATACTACATCTCCTGCAATCTTAGTCGAAATAGGATTTATCTCAAACGGAGAAGAGAGAACTCAGCTTATAGGAGAAAAAAGAAAGCAGGCAACTGCAAAATCAATAGCAGATGGAATACAAGACTATTTTAAACAATATAAATAAAAAATATGACAACAGACCTATAGCTTTTTTCGATTCAGGCGTCGGTGGACTTACTGTTTTTGAAAAGGTAAAAAAAATATTGCCTGATGAAAATTTTCTGTACTTTGGTGATACAAAAAATATGCCGTACGGAGAAAAAACAGAATCACAGCTTATAACTTTTGCTGACAGAATTTTTAAATTTTTTGAGGAGAAAAATGCAAAGGCTGTGGTAATGGCCTGTAATACCACATCAGCAATTACTTATGAAAAATTAAAGAATAATTATAATTTTAAAATATTTCCTATTATACAATCTGTTTGTGAGACACTTGCAAGAATGTCTGATGTAAAAAAACTTGGAGTTATAGCAACTCCTGCAACAGTTAATTCGCATGCTTATTCAAGAGAAATAGCCAAGTATAATCAAGATATACAGATTTTTGAACTTGCGGCGCCTAAATGGGTAAGAATTGTAGAAGAACACAGGATTAATCAACCTCAAAGTATTGAGCAAATTGAGGAAATACTTGATATAATGCAAGATTTTAATCCTGATAAAATTGTATTGGCCTGTACGCATTATCCATATCTTTTAAATGTTCTCAAAAAATTTATTGCAAGAGATAAATTTATTGATCCTTCCATTTATTTTGCACAAAATATAAAAAACTATCTCACAGAACATAATATGTTAAACAATCATTTTGAGTATGAAAAATTTTTTGTAAGCTCTAATCCGGAAAACTTTAAAACAGCTTCAGAATTATTCTATAAACTGCAAGAACTCCCCGCATTAGTCAATCTTGAAAACTAAATTATAATTTTTCTATAATATTGAGGCATTCATCATATGTCTGTACAACTTGAATAAAATCACTTTTGCCTAATTTTTCTGCATTTATATTCAATTCTGTAGTATTTTCTTTAATAGAAAAAACAGGGATATTACGTTTGACAGCCTCAAAAACAGGTACAGAACCAAGGGCGTCATAAGGCATAACGAGATAGTCCAAATTATCAATACTTATCCCTTTTTCTTTAGAAATTAGAGGTGCATTATCCAATCCTAACAAAATGCATGGAAGGAAAGTTGGAGTAATATATTCAGATGCCGATTTTGCATCAACTATTTTTGGATATATACCGTAATCTTCAAATGCTGGAGAATGTACACACGGAACTAAAAGCTCTTTTGATATGTAATGAGATAAAACAGCCTCAACTCCGCCTACAGGATCTACTCCGATGCCGTTTGAATAATCAGTATTATAATCTTCAGGATCTTTAAACAGACAAACAAGAGCTATAGCATTACAGCCTTTTGTTATAAGTTTTTTGGCAGCCATCAAAAGAGTGTCAGCATTTTTAACAGAACCTGTTGATATACCGTTTTCTTCGACTTTAAAATCAACACCTACATAATCATCCGTAACGATATAATCATAAACATTTATGCCATAAACAGTTTTAACAGCATTTATTGTATTTATATGAATATTTAAAACATCTACGGGAATACCTTTATCAAAAACAACTCCGATTTTGTTGTGCGTTGAATTTAATAGTTTGATATTTCCTTTAAAAAATTCATTAAGTGAATATCCTTCAACATAAAGCATATTTGAGGTAATTCCGGAAAAACCTCCAGCATTAACAACATTCGGGTTAACAATAAGTTTTGAAATTCCAGCAAACTTTCTTGCCTGACAACTTGCATCTCCGGCATATCCGCCTATTGAAGCACCAATTCCTGTCGGAACTATAAATGCACCTAATTTTTGATTACCGTTTAGCATACTTAATATAATACAATAAAAAAACAGCTTTAAAGCTGTTTTTTTATTTATAATGGTTACTTTATTTACTGCTGAGCGCCACCGTATGAAAAATCATTTTTAATATTAGTTTGTAGCAATTTAGTCCAAGTTGTCTCAAATGTATTAATTTCATTCAACTGAGTTTCAAGGTTATTTTTTTCCAACTCAAGTTCCTGTTCCCAGGAATTTAAGTTTGCAAGCTGCAGTTCATGATCTTCTTCAAGACTTTCACTCAATAATTCATAAGTCTCAGGATCAGAAGAATAATACTGATAATAAACATTATTAACCTGATCATTATATTTTGCCTGTTCTTCTGCAACCTGTTTAGACGAATTTAACAAATTCATTGCATTCTCAGAAAGTTTGTCATTAATCATAGACTTTTGTTTAGTGTAAAGTAACAATGTTTCATGAATATTTGAAATTGCCATCTCTCTCATCCTCTTTTCTTAGTTCTTGTATATATATAAACAATTTGGGAAATGGCTGATTTCAATAAGAAATCAAATTGTTACATTCCGTAATATAATATATTTACTTTTAATTCTTGATAATATTTATTATGCATTTTCTTTGTTTTTATATTATGATATAATTGTTATATAGGAGAGAAAAATGGATCAGCAAACTTATATGAAAATTATGGGTTACGTACCCACTGTTATAGAAGCATCTTCTCGTGGAGAGCGCTCTTTTGATATATTTTCAAGACTGTTAAGAGAAAGAATTATTTTTCTGGGAACAGAAATAGATGACGATGTAGCAAATTCTATTGTCGCTCAGTTATTACTGCTTGACAGTGAAAATTCGGAAAAAGATATTATGCTTTACATAAACAGCCCTGGTGGTGTAATCACTGCAGGTATGGCTATATATGATACAATGCAGCTTATCAAATCAGATGTTTCAACAATTTGTCTGGGTGATGCCGCATCAATGGGAGCTTTCCTGCTCTGTTCAGGTACAAAAGGCAAAAGAATGGCTCTTCCTAATTCCAGAATAATGATTCACCAGCCTCTTGGCGGTGCCAAAGGACAGGCTACAGACATTGAAATTGAAGCAAAAGAAATTCTCCGAATGAAAGATATGTTGATAGGAATTATTGCAGAAAATTCAGGTCAACCTGTTGAAAAGGTTAAAGAAGATTGTGAACGCGATCACTTTTTAACAGCTCAACAAGCTTTGGAATACGGGCTTATAGACAAAGTTATAACAAGAGATAAAAAATAATTGTAACATAACTTAACAAAGCAATCAAAAACATGCAATTTCAACAAGTTGCATGTTTTTATATTATTGTAAGGTTGAAAAAGGTTAGTTATAAAAATTAGGTAGGAGAAACAACAATGGGTCTTTTAATTTTCGCATACCGAAAATTAGACATTATTCGTCGGAAGAACGATTTACAATATCGTCTGATGGATCTGACCAGAAAGTTATCTGATTTGCAGCAATATGCAGCAAATATAGCAGATGGTTCAGTTTCGATGAGCGATATGATGAACACTCCAAGTTCAATGTTCGGACGACAAATGATGTATATGCAATATGCTCATAACGGAGCATTGTTCGGTGCGCAGCAAAAATTCACAATGATGCAGCCTATGATTTCAATGCAAATGCAGCAAATGCCTGATCTGAATATGCAGGCTATGTATCAGAACTGGATCTTTAAAAATCTTTATGATCAAGAACGTGAAAGAATGGGTAAACAGGAAGCAAAACTTCTTAATGAACAAGAAAAACAAATACAGGCAGAAAAAGCAAAAATAGAAACCCAGATAAAACTTCTTGAACAGGAATATGAAGCTTGTAAACAGGGTGAAGACAGATCAGTCCAAATGTTTAAACCTGAATATACTTCACAATAAAATTTTACCTGTAATCCTATCCTTAACTAACCCTGAAGTAAAGGAGGCTGTAATAATACGGTCTCCTTTTTAACATGAAATAATAAAATCAACAGGTTTATCATAAGTTTCATGCGGAAGCTTATCAATCACTAACATTTTTGATATAGCTGTAACCGTAAAAACTTGAGGATATTTTTCAATAAACCTGTCATAAAATCCGCCCCCATAGCCCAACCTATAATTAAACTTATCAACCATCAGTGCAGGAACAAAGGCTAAATCCAGTATATCAGCATTGACAGGTTCAGTACACGGTTCATCCACGTTTAGAGAAGATTTTGCTAAAATATCACCCGGTTCATAAGGACAAATAACAATTTCTGTCCCCTTAACCTTTGGCAGGTAAAAATTCTTATTGTCATTAATGAGGTCAAGAAGATTAATCTCATATTTCAATGGATAATAAAGTAAAACATTATGAGCATTGTTATAAAAATCCTGACTTCTTATCTTTTCAATAATTTTTAAACTCAGAGCACTGATATCTAAATTTTTTCTTAGTTCTTTTGCCTTAATTCTTAAGTCTGTTTTACTATACATAATTTTAGTATATAATAAAAAAAATTATGTCTGAAATATGTAACAACAATCTTATTAATCCCGATTGGGCAAAACACGGGTACATACAAGTTTATACAGGTGACGGCAAAGGCAAAACCACAGCATCTTTAGGGCTTGCAATGCGAGCATTGGGACGATGCTGGAAAGTATTAATTGTAATGTTTACAAAAGGCGGAAACGACTACGGGGAACTAATCTCTTTCCGCAATCTTTCACCCGAAATCGCAAAAAATCTAACTATTGTTCAGGCAGGTTTGGACAGAATTGTTTATGAGCAAAATAAAAACGCCGACGATGAAGCCGAAATAAAAAAGGGTTGGGAACTTGCCAAAAAAGTAATTAAAAACGATGAATACAATCTTGTTATTCTTGATGAGGCTAATATCGCAATTGATTTAGGTCTCATAGAGCTTCAAGATATGCTCAACGTTTTGAAAAACAAACCCGAAGAAATGGAAATCGTTTTAACAGGAAGAAACGCAAGGCAGGAAATTATTGATATAGCTCATCTTGTCTCTGAAATTAAACCCGTCAAACATTACTGGGATACAGGGATAGCCGCACGCAAAGGGATTGAATATTAGATTTTTACAGGATAATCGTCAGGGATTTTCCAACTGTAAAAACATCTTTGCCTACGATTAATATATCCTTGTTTTTTGCACTGGATAATACTATATTAAACTCCATCGAAAGAGAAGTAAATGCATGTGACGACTTAAATTCCTTAAATATTAATGAGAAGCCTAGATATCCCCACCCCTAGGTTACATCTCTTAATAACTTTTTCATACTTATGCTCCTTCTTACTTTTTTATTATAACATATCGCAATACTTACGCACTTCTACGCATCAAGTCAGACAATTTAACATCTTTCTGAATTTTTGCAACCTTTTTTACAGTTTTTTTAGATTCCTTTTCTTCTTTTTTAAATTGCGAAAGTCCTATTTTTACTTTGGAATTTTCGTCAGTAATCATTAAAATATCTTTAAAAAATGCGATTAATTCTTTCATAATTATTTCTCCTAATAGAATTATACTATATAAATAATTAATTTATATCATTCATTAAAACCATATTGCCTTAAAAAAACATTGTAGTTTATGGTATATTATTGATATAACGGCAAAAGGAGTAAAATTTGAACACTGATAACCTCCAAATTTTGAACGAAAAATATAAACAAGATTTTAATACAGCTTTATATATATATGAAAACTCTTATACTCATCAAAATCTTATTGATTTGCTGAAAAATGGTTCAATAGTTGAAAAACAAATTGCGGCACTCAAACTTCATAGCATAGATAATTTTGAGGAAGCACAAATTCTTATATCTAATTTAACAGGCTGCGACGGTAAAATACGAGAAGCCGTATCGTTCAGATTAAAAGAATTTATTCCCCAAAACCCACAATTTTATAAAAAATTTGCAGATATATTTCTTGATGCAATTATTGATATCAACGGAAATATTTGCAGAAACACAATTGAAGCAATTCAAAATATGAAAAATATCAGTGAATTTACAAACTATTTTTGTCCTGAATTAATCGCAAATGCTCAAAAATTAACCGCAAAAATTAAAACATTCAATATTCAAGACGGCAAATATAAGATTAACAAAGAAATATTTAAACTATACTGGTATCTTGAAACAATTTATCATTTTATCGATTTTATACCTCCGGAAAAACTCAAACCAGTTCTACAAGAAACAAAAAATATATCTGAATACACTATTAGAGAAAAAACCGCAAAAATTCTTTCAAAAATTCATGATAATAAAGATTTATTACAAATTAAACAAGAATTAAAACAAGACGAAAACTATTACGTCAGAAGATTTTAGGCAAGTATATTAAGTTTTATTAAGATTTTTATAAAAAATATATACTCTTTACGCAATTTTTAATTACAATTTTCCTTTATATAGATACAAGGGGAATACAGAACAAGGGAAAACAAAAAGGAGAAATGTATGGCTAGAGTATTAATATCAATGCCCGAAAGATTTTTAGATGAAATAGACAAAGTCGCAGGAAATGAAAATCGTACACGTTCAGAATTAATCAGAGAAGCATTAAGAACCTATATGTACAGAAATCAAGTAAGAAATTCTCAAAAATCAACAAAAAATGCTGAAATATTAGAAGCTCTTCTCGGTTAAGAAAATTTGAAAAATTTAGAAATTTAAACTATAATATTCAACAAAAGGGGAAAATAAAATGGAAAATAGAGATTACATCATGTCATCATTAGACGAATACTTTGAAATTTTAGACAAAGAAAACAAAAAACGTTCTGAACTGGTTGCAAAATCTCTGGTCAAATATTTGCAGAAATCAAAAGAAGCCACGAAATTTGAAGCACTTCAAATGGCAAAATAAAAGGTCAAGGTCATATATTATTTTGGGAAACAGGTAAAAAATTTTTAGGGGAAAACAATTTAAAATGTAAACGGCTTACAAATTGTGTAAGCCGTTTTTGTATTTTATCGCCATAAATAATCCTCTTTTATCTGCCATCCGTCTTGCTGAATTAATGCACCGCAGTAATAGCGTTTAGACGTTCTGCTGTTACAGCCCCATGCTGAATTATTTTTTAAAGTTTCCCTGTCACGTCCCGCGCCATACAGAGCAATTTTTTTATTAGCGGAAGAAACATCTATTATAAACAGATCCCGGCCATATACATTAGTGCCGCCCGCTCCGTTTAAATCTACGGTAACAAGTAAATGTCCTGATGTGACCGGTGTTTGATGTCCATTGTCATCAGTAACGATATTATTGTCAACAATTATACTATATAATGTGCCGTCAGAAGTAATAAACATTCTGCCATAATTTATATTAAGCTTAAAAGAAGATTTATCCAAAGATGTTGTCATATAGGTCTGACATTTATTAACATTATCTAACCCGCAATCCTTGGATATCTGCATATATTTCATTATGTAATTCTTAATAAATATTTCACGTTCTGCTTTTACCGAATCAGAATCAGTTGATAAATCCGTGCCCGATTGTAAAAATGTCCAGCCTGACATATCACCATAATCAGCCTGAGCACGTGTTATAGCCTGTTCAAAACTTGATACTGCCTTTTTTAATCTGTTGACCGTTACATGCTTTTGGTGCTTTGTAATAAGTGTCGGTAAAGTAATTGCTGCAACTACACCAATTATTCCCAGGGTAATTAAAACTTCGGCTAAAGTGAACGCAGCTTTCTTTTTAAGTAAAGTGTGAAATGTGAAGATTAAAGAGAGTTTAGAAGAATTAGTTCGTTTCGGGGAATTACTCTTCCTCGCCCTGATTAGGATAAAAGTTAGGGGTAGGTATTGAAAAAAAATCATCCTTACCTTACCTAATAAGTGAAGGAATGTATTTTTACGCGGGCACTGCACACAGATAACGGCTTGCCTTCCTGACTTCGTGACCTCTAATCCTACAGCGGAGCCTAAAGTGCCCCCCCCCCGAAGCTCTCAATCAATCTTTTCATTCTAAACCTCCCTTTCATTTTCATATTTAACATGTATATTTTAACATATTTACAAGAAATTTTCAACAAAAAAAGAGCTATAGAATGCTATAGCCCTTTTTAAAATTTTAATTATTGTTAACAATTATTCAATAATTTTGTCAACAACACCTGCACCAACTGTATGACCGCCTTCTCTGATAGCGAATCTCATACCTTCTTCAATAGCTACAGGAGCGATAAGTTCAACTTCCATTACAACGTTGTCGCCAGGCATAACCATTTGACCGTCGAATTTGATTGAACCAGTTACGTCAGTTGTTCTGATATAGAACTGAGGTCTGTAACCAGGGAAGAACGGAGTATGACGTCCACCTTCTTCTTTAGTCAATACGTAAACGTTAGCTGTAAATTTAGTATGCGGATGAATTGTTCCAGGTTTAGCAAGAACTTGACCGCGTTGAATATCAGTTTTATCGATACCACGAAGCAATGCACCGATGTTATCACCTGCTTGACCTTGGTCAAGAGATTTTCTGAACATTTCAACACCTGTAACAGTTGTTTTCTTAGTTTCGCCTAAACCAACGATTTCAACTTCATCACCAACTTTAACAATACCACGTTCTACACGGCCTGTAGCAACAGTACCACGACCTGTGATAGAGAATACGTCTTCAACAGGCATCAAGAACGGTTTGTCTAAGTCACGAACAGGAGTTGGGAAGTAAGAATCGATAGCATCCATCAATTCCCAAATTTTATCAACCCATTTATCTTCGCCGCGTTGGATTTTCGGATTAGCTTGAGCAGCTTCAAGAGCTTTCAAAGCTGAACCGTGGATGAACGGAATGTTATCGCCGTCGAATTCGTAAGAAGAAAGAAGTTCTCTAACTTCCATTTCAACTAATTCTAACAATTCAGGATCATCAACCATATCGCATTTATTCAAGAATACAACAAGGTTAGGAACGCCAACCTGACGAGCTAACAGGATGTGTTCACGAGTCTGAGGCATAGCACCGTCTGTTGCAGCTACAACAAGGATAGCGCCATCCATCTGAGCAGCACCTGTAATCATGTTTTTAACATAGTCAGCGTGGCCCGGGCAGTCAACGTGAGCATAGTGTCTTGTTGCTGTTTCATATTCTACGTGAGCTGTAGAGATGGTAATACCTCTTGCTTTTTCTTCCGGAGCTGCATCGATTTCATCGAATTTTTTCAAAGCAGCTTGTCCTGCAGCAGCCAATACAGCTGTGATAGCTGCTGTCAATGTTGTTTTACCGTGGTCAACGTGGCCAATTGTACCGATGTTAACGTGCGGTTTGGTACGTTCGTACTTTTCTCTAGCCATGAGATTAATCTCCTTTTTTCTACTTATACTACAATACTAATTTGGTATTTTAAGCCATACTATTATATAATATTTGCTCAATATTTTTTGTCAACAGAACAGAAAAAGCATGGCTGATAATTATAACAGCCATACTTTTTTATAAACTATTCTTCTGTTTCTTCAACTTCTTCAGAAGTAGGTTCATCCTGAAAATCTTCTTCATCAACTGCCTGCTGGTTCATTTCTTCTTCAATTTCCTGTTGAAGTTCATCAATTTCTTCTTCTGCATCGTCGATTATCTCTTCAGGAGTTTCTTCATAATTAGATATATTTTGAGCTTCTGCCTTTTCCATCTGAGAAACACTCTTGATATCTATTTTCCAACCTGTAAGTTTATGTGCAAGTCTTACATTCTGACCTTCACGCCCTATTGCAAGACTCAATTGATCGTCAGGTACAACAACCATAGCATCATGTGCATACTCATCATCCGCCAAAATATCAACAGACACTACTCTGGCCGGGGACAAAGCGTTAACGATATACTCTACAGGATCTTCAGAATATCTTACGATATCAATTTTTTCATTTTTCAATTCGGAAACGATTGTCTGAATTCTTGAGCCGCGAGGTCCTATGCAGGCTCCAACGCTGTCTACTTCAGGATCATTTGACCATACGGCAATTTTTGTTCTGTAGCCTGCTTCTCTTGAAATTGATTTAATCTCGACAATTCCGTCTTCGATTTCCGGAACTTCAAGTTCAAACAGTTCTCTGACAATTTCTGCATGAGCATGAGAAACTATTACCTGAGGTAATCTTGTTGTTTCTTTTACGTTAAGAACAAAAACTCTTATTCTGTTTCCGGGTTTATAATATTCGCCTGGAATTTGTTCTTTCTGCGGCATAATTGCATCAATTTTTCCGATATTAACAATAACGTTGCGGTTTTCAACCCTCTGAATAATACCTGTTGTTAAAGTTCCTTTCTTTTCAAGAAATTCATTTAATACGAGGTTTCTTTCAGCTTCTCTGATACGTTGAGTTATAACCTGTTTTGCTGATTGTGCGGCAATTCTTCCGAATTGTTCCGGAGTAACTTCTATTTTAATTTCATCACCGACTTCTACATCTTCAGCTATTTCTTTTGCATCATTCAAAGTAATTTGTGTATCAGGATCTTCAACTTCATCTACGACAAGTTTTGTTCTAAAAACGCCGATTTCTCCTGATTGTTCGTCTAAAATTGCTTCGATATTTGTTGCATCTTTAATATGCATATGTTTTTTGTAAGCTGCAACCATAGCATCACAAAGAGATGCAATCAATACCTCTTTTGAGATACCTCTTTCTCTTTCAAGCTCTTCGCAGGCTTCAAAAAGTGCTGTTCCAATTTTAATCATTTTTTTATCCTTTCGTTTATTATTAATCTATATACAATTTCGCTGACTGAATATTTTCTCGAGGAATTACAATTTCCTGTCCGTCGTCAAATCTGAAAAATTTTAGCCCCTCTTTTTCGTTAAAATCAAGAATTTCTCCTTTAAAAATTTTTTCTGTTTCGCCTTCAAGAGGCTGTTTTAATTTTAGGCTTATTCTTCTACCGTTAAAATAGACAAATTCTTTATCTGACTTAAACTTTCTCTCTAATCCCGGCGATGAAACTTCAAGATAATATTTTACAGGAATAAGTTCATCTAAAAAATCAGATAAACTTCTGGTCACATTTTCGCAATCGTCAAGAGTTACATCTTTATCTTTTGAATAAAGATAAATTCTCAAAAACCATCTATGATTTTCTTTTACAAATTCAATTTCTATCGGAATATAACCAAAACGCATGGCTGTATTTTCAATTAACGGTGTAATTTTTTCTAATATGTCATGCCTGTTGATATCTTGTTTCATAAAATAAACCTTACTCTTTCTAGCTAAAAAAGAACGGGGAGTCCCGTTCTTTTTTTGTGACAATACTGTCTGTGAATTTATTATAAATCACATTATTTTAAAAGTAAAGTTTAATGTAAATTAATTGTTACGATTGTTGTGCTTCTTGCGCAGCTTTCTTTTGTTTTTCAAATTCTTGTTGTGTAACAGGTTTTGCACCTACCATGTATAATGTTTCTCCATCGTATGAACCTGTACGGAATGTTTTTCCACCAATTGTTTCAGCTCTTGATGTATCTGAGTATAATTTTGTATAGTTTATCTTTTGCTGTAATTCATCCCGTTTCTCTGTCAGGTTATCATATTCTGCAGAATTTTTTTCGTTTCTTTTAAGTCTCTGTTTTTCCATGAAACTCAAACCGTCTGTTGAATCAATTTTGTCATTTCTTCCTGAAATTTTTCCTGCAAGAGAATCCATTGTTGAAAGAGTGCTAGTTAATTGATTTTGTTCATCTTTTTCAAGCTTCGATAAACGCTGTTCTTGCTCTGAGATTGCAGTGTTCAAATCTTTAGACTGTTTTGTTAAATCTTTTTGTTTTTCAACAGCATCATTATACTCTTTAACTTTACCTTGAGCATCTGATTCCTGTTTTTTCAGTTCATTAAGTTTAGATGTTTGTTGTTCAAGTTCCTGAGTTGCCGTCTTTAATTCTTCCTGTGCTGTTTGAAGTTCAGAGGCAGCTTTTTCATAAGCCTCAATAGATTTTTGATAGTTATTTACAGCCTGTTCATGATTTTGTTTGGCTTCATTTAATTTTTCTTGAGCTTCTTGTTTTTGCTGTTTTGCCGTTTCTACAGCTTGTTTAGCATTTGAATAAGCCGGCTCATTCGGGACTTGAGAACCGTCAGGAGCAGTTTTAGTTGCCGGAGTGTTAGCAAGCGTAGCTTCTGCATTAACTAAAGCTTCAGATGCTTTAGTATAATTTGTTGCAGCTTCACCGACAGCAGCTTCCATATCTTGAGCAACTTTCAAAGCAGAAGTTTTTTGTTTTTCAGCTCCTGCTACTGCTGCTTTTTTAGAATCAACCGCTGTTTCTTTTTCTTTAACAACTTTTTCCTGAGCCTCTACTTTAGGTTTCAAATCCTCTATTTGTTGTTTTGCACTATCAGCAGCTTCTTTCATCTGAGGCAGCTGACTTTCAAGCTGAGTCAGTTCAGATTGCATATTTGTATATTCTGATTTTGCGGTTTCAATAGCTTCTCGTAATGATGTAGAGTCATTTGCATTCTTCATAGCATTTAATGTAGCAGAAGAAGATGCATCAGTTGATTTTGTATTTCCTGATGTTGCAGCCGTATCTGTTGATTTTGTTGCACTTACAACCTGTCCGGTTATTGTTCCGAGTGTACCGATAACTGCCATTGCTGCACTAAATTTATCTAAACCTGAAGGTCTTGAAGAACCTTGATTACCAAAATAATTATTCCAGTAATCTTGCATCAATTTAGCGTATTCTGTTTCCATTTTAAATTGATGAGATCTGCCTGCATTAAGATTTTGAGTAATAGCACGGGTTTCATTCCCGAAAGATGTTTTTGCATTAAATATTGAACCCGATGTCATATTAGAACGCTGAGCCATTATTCCGTAGCTCTTCATACCGGTACTTTTTGGAGCTGTTGCTAATCTTGATGCAACTGAAGCTTTATAAGAACCAGATTTATTTGGATTTTGGAATCTTTCTAATCCGACTGCCATGCGTTCATCTCTCTTTTTATACTCTTAAACATGTAAACGCTTTTAAAATTAAGGAATTTCACAAATAGCATATTTTGTTACAAAAATTAATAATTTTATATAACAATTTATTTTAATTATACCATATTTTTATATAAAAAACTATATATAATTGTTAATAATATTTATAATTTAAAATAAGGCTATAAACATTGAACAGAGACTTCTTTCAAATTATGCAAGAGTTTTTAACAATTCCTTTACAAAAGTTATGTAAATTTTTTCGGCTAAAAATTTTCGCATTAAAAATATGATGAATCGGCTGTTTATACTTTTGGACAAAAAATAATTGTAAAAAGATTGGCATGGAAATGTTTAAAGCTATTTATTTTTTCTTGTTTTATTCTATTATGAATATACAAAAATCTTGGGAGCGGGGATAGGTACATTTATCCATCTTCTGCTCTATAATTATCAATCCTTTGAACGATTAAAAAGTGAGAGAGAATTCGTTAAACTTAGGATAGAGGAACTTATCATTTTATGTGGAGGTAGTGAGTCGTGTTAGAACATGGTTATATACAAATTTATACAGGAGATGGAAAGGGAAAAACCACTGCGGCTTTAGGTTTAGCTTTAAGAGCATTGGGACACGGCTGGAAAGTATTAATCATACAGTTTACAAAAGGTGATAGCGCAACATCTTACGGAGAAATTGTTTCTTCTTCAAAATTTTTACCCAATCTTGATGTTGTACAGTTTGGAATGGATAGAGTATGTTATTCTCACAACGTGTGTATGGAAGATTTTAAAGAAGCCAAAAAAGGCTGGGAATTTGCAAAAAAAGCAATTAATTCCGGAGAATATCAATTAATAATCCTAGATGAAATTAATATTTGCACTGCAATGAATATGATTAAAGTATCAGATGTTAAAGATGCTTTACTTCATAAACCAGAAAATCTTGAAATTGTACTCACAGGACGTTATGCACACCCCGAACTAAAAGCAATGGCTCATCTTGTAACCGAAATGAAACCTATCAAACACTATTTTGATATGGGAGTAATGGCAAGACAGGGTATTGAGTACTAATTGTTAAAAAGATTTAAAAACACAATATAAGTTAATGTAAATCCTTTTTGTTTCAGAAAATGAAATGCCGGACTAGCTTTTTAGGTAGTCCGTTTTTTTTGTGCTACGCACGTAGACACGTTAGGTCTAAACACAACTTTACACAATTACATAATAAATTTGCATAAAGGCATGTTTGTATTATTATGTAATTGGTTACACTAGTCTGATAGGTTCGCCCTAGTTCAGGGGTGGGAGACAGGACAAGAAGGTAAACAATAAAAGACCCTTCTGGTATAAAAATTAAAGACGGTCAACCCCTAGAATGAGACAGTATAGCCCGTAGTACAATAAGTTAAAACAAAAGGAGAAAACCGATGCCAACAGCATCTATGATTGAACTTTTAGAAGCAGGTGTACATTTCGGACACCAGACTCAAAGATGGAACCCTAAAATGAAACCGTACATTTACGGTGCAAGAAACGGTATTTATGTATTAGATTTGCGTAAAACAACAGATTTGCTTGATGAAGCTTACGCTGTTGTAAGAGATTACGCTGCTAAAAATAAAAACGTTCTTTTCGTAGGAACTAAAAAACAAGCCGCAGAGGTTGTTGCAGAAGAAGCTCAAAGAGCAGGCGCTTACTACATTAACAGAAGATGGTTAGGCGGTATGCTTACAAACTTCGACACAATCAGAGGCCGTATCAACAAACTAAGAGAATTAGAAGATTTCATGAGTTCCGGTCACGCAGAAAAACTGCCGAAAAAAGAAATTGCTAAATTAAACAGAGAATTAGGCAAATTAAGCAAAACTTTAGGCGGTATTAAAGATATGAGAGGCTTGCCTGATATTATCTTTATAGTAGACCAGAAAAAAGAAGATATTGCTATTAAAGAAGCTAACAAATTAAACATTCCTGTTATCTGTTTGGCTGATACAAACGCTGATCCGGACGGTATAAACTATATTATTCCGGGTAACGATGATGCTATCCGCTCAATTAAATTAATTACTTCTAAACTTGCTGACGCTGTTTTGGAAGGAAAACAATTGAAAGAAGCTAATATCAATACTAAAAAAGTAGAAGAAATTAAACCGGAAGATGCAGGAGTTTCATCAGCAGAAGTTGAAGCTTCCAAGGAAACAGAAACAGTTGCAGAATAAAAGTGAAATGTGAAATGTGAAGAGTGAAGAGAAATCGCTTCACCCTTCACACGTCACTCTTCATCTATGTAAATAAGGAGATTATAATGAACATTACAGCTCAAATGGTAAAAGAACTCCGTGATAAGACAGGTGCTGGTATGATGGATGCCAAAAAAGCTCTTGTTGAAACTGATGGAGATATGGAAAAAGCAATGGAAGTTCTCCGCCAAAAAGGTATGGCTTCTGCTGATAAAAAAATGGGAAGAATTGCAGCAGAAGGACTTATTGCAACTTCTATTCAAGATGATTGCGGAGCAATGGTGGAAGTTAACTGCGAAACAGACTTTGTTGCTAAAAATGAAGAATTCAAAGAATTATCTAACGGACTTGCAGAAGTTGTTGCCAAAACAAATCCTGCAGATGCTGATGCTTTATTGTCATCAACTTGTCCAAAATGCGGAAAAATGATTTCTGAAGTTATCAAAGAAAAAATCGCTTCAATTGGCGAAAAAATTACTTTCAGAAGGTTTGTACGTTACGAAGGTCACACAGCATCTTACGTACACAACGGCAAAATCGGTGTTCTTATCCAAACTGATAAAAAAGACGCTGAATTGATGAATGATATCTGCTTACATATTGCTTCATCTGCTCCTGAATTTATTACAAGAGCAGAAATCCCACAATCAGTTATTGACCATGAAACAGAAATTGAAATGGGTAAAGAAGATTTGTTGAAAAAACCTGAACAAATCAGAGCAAAAATTGTTGAAGGCAGAGTAAATAAATTAATGTCATCAAGAGTTCTTCTTGAACAACCGTTCATCAAAAATCCTGATGTAACAGTTGGTCAGCTGATAGAAGGCAAATTGACAGTGAAAGCTTTCACAAGATTTGTTCTCGGAGAAGGGCTTGAAAAACGTCAGGACAACTTTGCTGAAGAAGTAATGAATCAGGTAAAAGGTTAACAATTCATAAAAATAAAAAAAGACCGGTACTAAAATCGGTCTTTTTTTTAATACAAAAATTTTTAATTCTACAGAGGGTTGAAATTCTCTGAAAATTTGTTATCATATAATAACAAACCTGAAAGGATTATATATGGATTTAAAAATTAAAGAAATTTCACGTTTCACAGAAAATAATATTGAAAAAACACGTCTAATCATATCTGAAAACGGCAAAGATACAGAAATTATTCTTGAAGGTGACGGTAAAATAAAAACTGCCGTTCAGGTTTAGTTGCATTGTAAAATAAAAAGTTAAAATATAAAAAGGCAGTTATAAATATATAGCTGCCTTTTTACAAATTATTTCTTACTTAGTTTTATTAATATTTCAAATCATTAATATTTATTTCTTTAGGATTAGCTTCTATCATTAGTTTCTTAGGGATATTAAAATTACTTCCGTTATCAAAAGAATTTAGTTTAATCCCTGGAAAATCTTTCATTGTTTGCGGAATAGAACCATCATACAATACAGGTTCCGATTGATTTACTACTGCAGAAATTCCATCCTGCGGGGTTCCCAAATTTTTATATTTAGCTCCTATTTCATTATTCGGAGTCTCTTCTGCAATTACGAAATCAAGAAGAAATTTTGAATCCTTTGGTATAATTCCTTGCGCCGGAGCTTTATTCTGGGAATCAATCATTTCCACAAATTTAGCAGGATAATTACCGTTTATTTCATAAACTTCATTATGGAAATTTTGATATTTTATAGGCATAAAAACAAACGATGAATTAGAAACATTCATAATTTGTCCTAAAACATAATAACCTTCATGAAGCATCAAATTTTTATTCAGTTGAACATTAGACAATATCTTTATCAACATTGTCTGAGAAGGTTTTGCAATTGAAAAGTCCTGTAAAGTCTGTACAGGTGTTGTTTTTGCATTTGCCGGTACAATTGTAAGACCTGTAAGTAATGCAATCATAAATAATATTTTTTTCATCTTATTAATCTCCGATTACTATAAAAGGATAATATCATAATTTACAAAATCCGTCAATCTTAATCCACTATATAGTTTACTTTTCAGTTTCTGCGGAATTTGTATCTTTTAAAAGTTCCGGATTTATTTCAGATGAGACTGGATCTTCTGGCGTTTGTGATTTTTCTTTTAATTCCTGCGTAGTCTTAGGAGTCAGTTCTTTATATTCATAATTCGGCAAATCTTCGTCATCTTCTTCCGGTTCATTTTTAGCTTTAAAATTCAGCAGAAAAACCTGTTCTTTGGCAATTACAATTTCGCCGCCTTTTTCAATATAAGAAAAAGGAGAATCTTCATATACAGCATTAACACTTGATTTAAAACGATTATCCTTTTCGTTCTTAACAGCACCTTCTATTGCACTGTACCCCATTGACAGGCCTTTTACAAAGTAATTACCAACAGTTAATGCCGCGGATTTTGCAAGCTCGCCTTTTTTCAGTTTGGTAGTGTATTTAGCAGGATAATACCCTTTAATTTCTATTATATTACCATTAGCATCTTTATATGATAAAGGAATAAATTTAAAATTAGCATTCCTTTTCAGTCTTTTCGGACTTTTTACATCGACAATCTGACCTTTAAGAACACAGCCGCTTTTGACAAGCGTTTCTTCATCGAAAATCAGATCATCAAGAATTTTTACCGACATATATTCAGGTGGATTTTCGGTTGTAAAATCACTCAAAGCCTGTACTCTAACAGTTACAGCCATAACAGACTGGACAGACAAACACATTGCAACAGCAAACAATATAAAAAATCTTTTCATTATTACCCGCTTTCGTTTTATGAAGAGAATATATTATTTAATACCATTTGTCAATATAGGCTTTAGGTACTGTCCTGTAAATGAATTTTTGCATTTTGAAACTTCCAGAGGTGTTCCTTGAGCAATTACCTGACCGCCTCCGATACCGCCTTCAGGCCCTAAGTCAATAATATGATCGGCAATTTTTATGAAATCAAGATTATGCTCAATTACAAGAACAGTATTTCCTTGATCAGCAAGCTGCTGAAGGATTTTTATAAGTTTGTCCAAATCGTACCAGTGAAGTCCGACAGACGGTTCATCCAACAGATAAAGAGTTTTTCCCGTTGAGCGCTTATTGAGTTCAGATGCAAGTTTAATTCTCTGCGCTTCACCGCCTGAAAGAGTTGTCGCGCTTTGCCCGAGCTTCATATAATCCAGACCAACATCATTTAATGTTTGAAGCTTATTTTTAATTGCAGGAATACTGTCAAAAAATTCCAGCGCTTCTTTTACGCTCATATCAAGAACATCTGAAATTGTCTTGCCTTTATATTTAACTTCAAGAGTTTCACGGTTATAGCGTTTTCCTTTGCATACATCACATTTTACATAAACATCCGACAAAAAATTCATCTCAATTTTTATCACACCGTCGCCTTTGCAGGCCTCGCAGCGCCCGCCTTTTACGTTAAAACTGAATCTTCCGGGTTTATATCCGCGTAATTTTGCTTCATTGGTTTTTGAATACAATTCCCTTATATGTGTAAACAAATCAGTATAAGTCGCGGGATTTGAACGCGGTGTTCTGCCAATAGGAGATTGGTCTATAGCAATTATTTTATCAATGTTTTCAAACCCCGTAATTTCATCTATACCCTGCGGTTTTGGCTTATTTCCGCGAAGTTTATGCAGTGCATATTCATATATCAAATCCTGCATTAAAGATGATTTTCCCGAGCCTGATACACCTGTCAGGCAGACAATTTTGCCGAGCGGAATATCAACATCTATATTTTTTAAGTTATTAATATGTGCATTTTTTACATGGAGAAAATGTCCGTTGCCTTCTCTGACTTTTTCAGGAATAGGAATATATTTTTCGCCGCTCAAATATTTTCCAGTAATAGAATTTTTTGCATCAATAATATCCTGAACTGAACCGCTGGCAATAACTTTACCGCCGTTTATACCGGCTTTCGGACCTATATCAACAATATAATCAGCATTTCTTATTGTATCTTCATCATGCTCGACAACAATGAGAGTATTCCCAAGATTGCGCAGTTTTATAAGAGTTTTAATCAACCTGTCATTGTCTCTTTGATGAAGTCCGATTGATGGTTCGTCAAGTACATACAAAACACCGGACAAACCGCTTCCTATCTGTGTTGCGAGTCTTATACGCTGCGCCTCGCCGCCTGATAAAGTTCCGGCCCTTCTTGCAAGATCAAGATAACTTAAACCGACATCTTTTAAAAATCTCAAACGCGCTCTGATTTCATCTAATATCTGTTTTGCAATATGCATTTGAAATTCGCTCAATTCCAAATACAAATCAGATATAAATTCCAACTCTTCATCAATCGGCATCAAAGTAAATTCATAAATGTTTTTGTCTTTAATTTTAACAGCAAGCGGAAAAGGTTTTAGCCTTGCACCATGACATGCAGGACAAGGAGTTGTCGTCATATATTTTTCAATTTCTTCCCGCCAGTATTCGCCGTTTGATTCGTTATAGCGCTTTTCAAGAAACGGAATTACACCGTCAAATTTTCTGTATTTTGTTTCGTAACGGTGTGTTCCAAAACGCATTACGGTAAATTTTACAATGTCATCGCTTCCGTAAAGAATAATTTTCTGCTCTTTTTCAGACAAATCCTCAAACGGAGTATTCATATCAATATTAAATTGCGAACAGACAGATTTTAATACATCATCATAATATTGCGTAGAAGTCTTTGACCATGGATAAATTGCCCCGTCTTTTAACGATTTCTTTCTATCAGGAACTATTAAATCAGGGTCGATTACAAAATCCGCACCGAGTCCGGAACATCTTTCACAGGCTCCATAAGGGGCGTTAAATGAAAAAATTCTTGGAGCAAGTTCTTCAAAACTCAAATTACATTTCGGACAAGCAAGCCTTTCACTGTAAATTATTTCTTTGTCATCGACAACATCAACAACTGCCACTCCGTCAGCTTTTTTCAGTGCAATTTGAACACTATCAGCAATCCTTGATTGAGCTGATTCTTTCACGACAATTCTGTCAACAACTACCGAAATATCATGTTTTTTAGTTTTTGCAAGCTCAATTTCATCTTCATCAAGATTATAAATTTCCCCGTCAACTTTTACACGGACAAAACCTTCCTGCCTTAATTCTTCAAAAGTTGAAGAAAATTCGCCTTTCTTACCTCTTGCAACAGGTGCTAAAATCTGAATTTTCGTACCTTCATCCAGCTTCATAATACTTGCAACAATTTCATCAATTGTCTGTGGTTTAATTTTTTCACCGCACTGCGGACAGTAAGGTGTTCCGACACGTGCATATAAAAGTCTCAAATAATCATAAATCTCTGTAACCGTACCCACAGTAGAACGAGGATTGTTGCTTGTTGATTTCTGGTCGATAGAAATAGCAGGAGAAAGACCGTCAATGTAGTCTACATTAGGTTTGTCCATCTGTCCCAAAAATTGTCTTGCATAAGTTGAAAGGCTTTCAATATAACGTCTTTGACCTTCTGCAAAAATCGTATCAAATGCAAGCGAAGACTTTCCCGAACCAGATACACCTGTAAATACTATCAGTTCATTTTTCGGAAGCTGGAGTGAAATATCTTTTAAATTATGTTCTTTAGCGCCCTTTATAATAATCGTGTCTAGCATAACATCATTATTGCATGTAAAAATTGAATATCAAATTTATTTTGTCTTTCTTTTTGGTGCTGTTAAAGTAAAACTCGTTTCGATTAAAGCATCAAGTAAGTCTTTAGGGGATTTGTTAACATCAATCATAATCCAGTGAGTTTTATTCATATGCCAAGCAGGAGTTATAAATTTATATTCATCCCGCAAAATCGCTGAATCAACAGGGTTGCATTTCAAATTTATACATAACTTTTCGTTAAGATAAAAAACAAGTCCAAACCATTTACCGTTGCTTTTATGGCGCAAAACGGCGTATTCTTCATAAATTTTATCTTTGAAAGGATAAGTTTCTGTGGCATCTTCAAATTTAAGACAGCGGTTAATTAATTCACTTTTGTTCATTTTTCTTATACCTCAATTTACAAAAAAAATATTTGTGTTACGATAATTATACATGAAAATTTAATAATTAACTTATGTCGACGTGACACTCTGCCGATGAGGAAGATTAAGTATCTTCCGAGGAGAGGGCGCGGAAGCGCTTCCGTCACGAAACGGCTAAATTAACAAATTGATAATTTAATAATAAGAATATTGTGTCGACGTGACGGAATCGGTATACGTGCACGTTTGAGGGGCGTGTGGGGAAACCCGTGCGGGTTCAAGTCCCGCCGTCGACATTTAACTTTTTAGAGCCTTTATGAAGAGGCTCTATTTTAGTATTCAAGCCTTTTTTACGGGTTCCAATCACT
>CALUVW010000007.1 GCA_944324315.1 Candidatus Gastranaerophilales bacterium
ATTTTTCAGGATCATTTGCAGCTTCTTTTACTCTGTCATCCTGCCAGTAATGAAGGTTTACAGCGTTAGTGATTGCACGTATTGGGCATCTTCCTTCAACCCATTCCCACATTTTGTTAGCAACAAGACCGTGAAGCTGTGATACTGCGTTTGCAATTCTAGACATTCTTAGAGCTGCAACCGTAAGCGAGAAGTTTTCACCGCCTAATTGAACTGCAGTTTCTCTTGAACATCCTGCAAAGAATCCGCCTTCCATCAATGTATCAACCCAGTGAACTTCGTTTCCTGCAGCTACAGGTGTGTGTGTTGTAAATACTGTTTTCTTTTTGACTTCTTCAAGATTTCCGTTATATTGTCTTAAAAGTTCAAAAGCAGCAGGAAGAGCGTGGCCTTCATTCATGTGAACAACATCAAAATTATAACCTATTTGCTGAAGGATTCTAATACCTGCGATACCTAATACTGTTTCTTGTGCAATTCTGATTTTTTCGTTTCCGTCATAAAGTTTGTGAGAAATGCTCTTTGCCCAGTCACTGTTACCTTCAATGTCTGTTGTTAAAAGATAAACAGGGCAGGCACCGAATAATTCCGGTTCTACTAAATAAGCTTTTACCTTAACTTTTTCTCCAAAAATGTCGACTTCAGTGTAAGCATTAATATCTTTAAGAAAATCATAATATTTTCTGATATAAGCAACTTCAACCTGACCATCATGAGCTATACGCTGATCATAGTAACCATAAGACCATAACATTGTTACACCGACCATTGGCATTTGCAAATAACCTGCAGACAGCATATGCGACCCTGCAAGAAATCCTAAACCGCCTGAATAAGTTTTTAAAGACTGATCCATTGCGATTTCCATTGAGAAATATGCTACATTTGGTAATGACATATTGACCTTCCTCTTCTTATACTGTGTAAACTAAATCCCATTTTGGGGTACTTCAACAGCATAACACAAAAATCTAATAATCAATTGTCAGTATTAAAATTTTTGCGACTAATTCTTAAGAATTAGTATTATAAGGTTATTTCACGCTTAAAAAAAGTTTACAAACCTGAATTATAACTCTGTTTATAATATTTTGTCCAAGAATTTTTTTAAGGCTATTTTTATATGTGAGTAATTTAATCCGCCTTGCATATAGGCCACATACGGTTCTCTCATAGGGCCGTCTGCCGATAATTCTATTGTAGAGCCTTCAATAAAAGTTCCGCCTGCCATAATAACTTTGTCCTCATATCCCGGAATATATTCAGGAATTGGTGTTACATAACCATTTACCGGTGAAAAAGATTGAATTGTTCTGCAAAATTCTTCTAAGTGATCGGGATTGTTAAAAATTATGTTTTGAATAATATCCGTACGTTTTTCATTATATTTTGGTGCAGTGTTGTATCCTAAATCTTCAAAGATTTTTGAGGCAAGAACAGCACCTTTTACAGCATCTGCAACAACTGATGGCGCCATAAAAAGCCCCTGAAAAATCAGTCTGTGCTGATTAAACATAGCACCTCCTTCACAGCCTATTCCGGGTGCTGTAAGTCTATTTGCACTTCTTTCAACGTATCTTCTCTTTCCGGCAATATAGCCGCCAGCTTCTACAATTCCACCGCCTGGATTTTTAATTAATGAACCTGCAATTAAGTCTGCACCAACTTCTATCGGCTCCTTGTTTTCAACAAATTCACCGTAACAGTTGTCTACAAAACAGATGCAGTTTGGATTTTTTGACTTCACTATTTTACAGATCTTTTCTATTTCACTGATCGTAAGAGATTTTCTTGTTGAATACCCTTTAGAACGTTGGATTAAAACCATTGTAACAGTTTCATCAATTGCTTTTTCAAGTGCTTCAAAATCAATTGAGTCATTTTTTAATGAAATTTCATCATATAAAACACCGTGTGAAATCAATGAATCTTCTTTTGTTTCTTCATCTCCCGCTGTTCCGATTACCTCTTGCATTGTATCATAAGGTGTACCTGCAGCGGAAATCAATTTGTTTCCCGGTCTTAAGTTCCCGAAAAGACAGCAGGCAAGTGTATGAGTACCTGATGCAAAATGTATTCTTGCAATTGCTTTTTCAGCCTTAAAAATCTCTGCAAATACTTTATCGAGGACTTCTCTGCCAATATCGTCATGACCGTATCCTGAAACCGTATAAAAATGTTCCGGCGCAACTCTGTGTTCAATAAATGCGTTTAATACTTTTTCCTGATTAAAATCTCTAATTTCATCTATTATTTCAAATTCTTTTTGTAAGCTGTTTTCTGCCTGTTTTATAATTTCTTTGCTATTCATTATTTCTCCGCCAATTTCTGATTACTTTTATAATATTGCAACAAAAAATAATCGTCAATAAAATATATACACCTGTTCAAGTAAAAATTACATTATTTATTAATATTATTAATCTGTTATGAATAAAATCTTATCGATGTTTTTACTGATAGTTTTAACAATTCCTGTTTTTGCTTCGGGTTATTCTGTTCACAGCGCCGGTCAATATTCTAGTGACGAAATTTCTGAAGATGAGCGTGTTTTATTTATACTTGATTTCTCAAACAGTATGTCTGAATATTTGGAGGGGCGTAGAAAGGTCGATTTGATGATAGACACAATGAAATCAATTTTACCTAATTTAGATCCGAATATATCTGTAGGACTCAGGGTATACGGGCACAGAATGGGGTTAACTCCGTTTGAAGCCTGTAGAGCTTCAGCATTAATAGAACCTGTTTCTCCTGCTAACGGTATCAATATCCGAAACTCTTTACTAGATATTAAACCAAGGGGAATGACACCTATAACTTATTCTCTAAAGCAGGCTATAAAAAATGATTTTAGGGGGTTCAGCGGCCAAAAACACATTATATTATTAACTGATGGCGGCGAAAACTGTGATGAAAGCCCTTGCAGTTATGTATTGGAACTTATTAAAATAAGAAAAGACGTAAAAATTGATGTAATAGCTTTTAATATAAATGACGAAGAGGATTTGTCACAACTTGAATGCACATCGCTTGTTACTAGCGGCAGATTTTATAATGCAAAAACTGCAGTTCAACTTGCAAAAAGTTTAAACAGCAGTGTAAACAGCGTTAAAAAGGTTGAAGCAAAAATTATTAAAAATTAATTCTTATTTTCGTATAATTATTAATCAATTAGCCCCAGATCTCTGAGGAATCGTGTGTTATCAGATAGTTCCAAAAGTTTTTCATCATCAGTCGGATCTGTTACACCTTTTGCGAAAAGCTCATCAACCAGTCTGTTGTGTGAATCATTATCAGGATCAGATAATGCAAGTTTAGTAAAATTTTTGATATCACATTTCCGTTCATACATGTTAACGGCAGTGCGTGTCAGTTTATCGAGAAATACGCTTTTTTTCCCTTCAAAATCTACTTCAAGCGGATTTGTTGCGGCGTTATTATGTTTTTGTTTTTCTGCATTCAATTTTTGTGCTAATTTTTTAAACATCATATCCCGATAACCCCTTTTAATTATATTATACACTACTTGTCAAGAAAATCCACAATTCTTAATATTTATTTAAGTATAATTTTATTCTTGATTATAACTTATATTTACATTAGAATGTTTACATAAATAGGTTGAATATGACTGTAAAGGTGGTAAAAAGATGCTTGATATTAAATTAATAAGAGAATGTCCTGATAAAATTAATGAACTTTTGAAAAGAAGAAATCCGCAGCTCTCAATTGATGAAGTTCTCAGGATAGATGAAGAGAGAAGAAAAATTCAAACGCAGGCTGATGAACTGCGTGCTAAAAGAAAAGCTGATTCGCAAAAAATCGGTCTTATGAAGAAAAACGGAGAAAATACTGATGCAGTTCAGGAGGAAGTTCGTAAACTGGGAGATGATATCAAGGCATTGGAAGATAAACAAACCGAACTTGATAATAAACAGCGTGATATCTTGTTACATACGCCTAATATCCCTGATGAAACCACTCCTATTGGATTGTCAGAAGATGATAATGTTGAAGTTTATAAGTGGGGTGAACCAAGGAAATTTGACTTTGAATTTAAAGCTCACTGGGATTTATGTGAAGAAAAAGGGCTTGTTGACTTTGAACGCGGCGTAAAAATTTCTCAGAGCAGATTTATTTTATATAGAGGAAAAGGTGCGAAGTTAGAACGTGCAATTATAAATTTCTTCCTTGATTACCATACTATGGAACAAGGATATGAAGAAGTCTTGCCTCCGTTTATGGCCAATGCTGCAACAATGACAGGGACAGGGCAGCTTCCAAAATTTAAAGAAGATATGTATAAGTGTGTGGATGAGGACTTGTATTTAATTCCGACCGCAGAAGTGCCTGTTACAAATATTTATTCGGGAGAAATTTTATCTGAAGATGATTTGCCAAAATATATGACGGCCTACACTCCTTGTTTTAGAAGAGAATCAGGATCTGCAGGCAAAGATACAAGAGGACTAATAAGAGTTCACCAGTTTAATAAAGTTGAGCTTGTAAAACTCTGCACCCCAGAAACAAGCAAAGATGAACATGAAAAACTAACTGAAGATGCAGAAAAAATGCTTCAATTATTGGAATTGCCATATAGACGTGAGGCTTTATCAACCGGTGATATAGGATTTTCTGCTAATAAGTGCTGGGATTTAGAAGTTTGGATGCCTTCTTACGGAACTTATAAAGAAATTTCAAGCTGTTCAAACTTTGGTGATTATCAGGCAAGACGTGCAAATATAAGATACCGTGAAAAAACAACCGGAAAAACGCGCTTTGTCCATACAATTAACGGTTCAGGGCTTGCAGTCGGACGTACATTTGCAGCAATTGTTGAAAATTACCAGCAGGCTGACGGTTCTATTATTATCCCTGAGATTCTCAGAAAATATACAGGATTTGATAGAATATAAATTTAGGGCATAATATTAGAAGTAATATGTTATTCTGAATTTATTTCAGATTTGGAGTATGAATGAACGAATTTCCTTTTGAACTAGACGATTTTCAAAAAGAGGCTTGTCAATTTATCGATGAAGGTAAAAGTGTTGTAGTATGCGCCCCGACCGGTGCCGGTAAAACTGTTATAGCTCAACACGCAATTCATCGTGCATTAAAAGAAGGCACCAGAATTTTTTATACTACTCCATTAAAAGCTCTTTCTAACCAGAAATATTATGATTTCGGTGAAAAATACGGTCAGGACAAAGTCGGTCTTTTAACAGGAGATACTTCAATTAATCGAAATGCGCAGATTGTTGTTATGACAACTGAAGTTTTCAGAAACATGCTTTATGGTACTAATTTTGGTTCTGTAAAAGATAATTTAAAGGATGTCAGATATGTGGTTTTGGATGAAGTTCACTACATGAATGATGAACAGCGTGGAACTGTTTGGGAAGAAAGCATAATTTACTGTCCGACTAATGTCCAAATAATAGCACTTTCTGCAACTGTTGCAAATGCTCAAGAACTTACAGACTGGATTAATACTGTTCATTCAAAAACAGAGCTTGTAGATACTGATTTTAGACCTGTACCTTTAAGATTTTATTATTTTGACAGTTCGCAGCCGAACAAGCTTCTTCCGCTGTTAACGCCAAGCGGACAGCTAAACAAAAAAATTAAACCTGAAAAAAGAGTGTTTGGTAGAAAACTCCAAAACAAAAAATCTTATGTAAAAGAGGTTATAAGAAATTTGCAAGAAAATGATATGCTTCCGGCTATATATTTCACATTCTCAAGAAAAAAATGTGACGAACAGATGGAAAAATGTGCCTCTCTGGATTTAGTAAGCAAAGGAGAAAAAGCGGAAATTAGGCAGTTTGTTGATGATTATATAGCCGAAAATCCTCATTTATATAACAACAAGCATATTGAATATTTGCTTTGTGGTGTTGCGTCGCATCATGCAGGATTACTACCTGCCTGGAAAATTCTTGTTGAAAAGCTTTTTCAAAAAGGCTTAATAAAAGTTGTTTTTGCTACAGAAACTCTTGCAGCTGGAATAAATATGCCGGCGCGTTCAACTGTTATAAGTTCTACGAGCAAACGGACTGACAGTGGGCATAGAATGCTTACAGCAAGCGAATTTTTACAAATGTCAGGCCGTGCAGGCAGGCGTGGTATGGATGAAGTCGGCTATGTGACAATTGTTGGCACACAATTCCAGTCTCCTGAAGAAGTTGCGGAACTTGTTTTAAGTGATGCAAATCCGCTTGAAAGCCGTTTTTCCCCGAGTTATTCTATGGTATTAAATCTTTTACAAAGATTTTCTCTTGATGAAGCCAAAGAACTTATTTTAAAAAGTTTCGGATATTTTTCATCAGGTTCAAGGCTTCAGCCGCTTCTTAAGGCTAAAGAGTTGATTAGAAACGAAATCAAATCGCGTGAATTTGTGTGCCCTTATAAACTTTGTGATGAAAAACTTCATGAATATGACAAAATAAGGCATATTTATGTTCAAAACAGGCAGACTTATAAAAAAATCTGTAAGCAAGAGCGTGCAAAAAACAGACCGCTTTCGCCTGATGCTGTTAAATTCGGAAAAGAAACCAAATTAATGCTTGAAAAAATGCATTCTTTCAAGTGTGATACCTGCAAACTTTACAAAAAGCATTCTAAAAATGTAGAAGTTTTAGCGCGTTTTGATGTAAGAATAAATAAGCTTGATAAAGAAATTGAAAAGCAGCGGGATATTTTTTGGAATAAATTTCTTGCTCACAGAAGTGTGTTAATTAATATGGATTATTTAAGAGATGATTATCCTACAGAATACGGTATTACCACTTCACAAATTCGTTCTGAAAATGAATTGTTTATAGCAGAAATAATTTTTTCTCATATTCTTGAGAATCTTACACCTGCTCAGCTTGCAGCTGTTATTTGTGCGATTACAACAGAAGATTTAAGAATTGATATTCCTTATCTTCCCGTATCAGAGCCTGTAAGAAAAACACTTAACCTTATAAGAAATATACGGCGTAAGCTTGAGAAAATTCAAAATAAATATTCTGTTGAAGCACCGATGTATATTAATCCTTATTTTAGCTCGCTTATTGAACTCTGGGTTGAAGGAGCTGAATGGGAAACTATTACGGAGCAGATTGATATGGGGGAAGGTGATATTGTCAGATCATTTAAGCGTGTAGTTGATGTGCTGCGTCAATTTACTACTATTGATAATGTTCCTGAAAGCCTTGTTTTTACCGCTCGTGAAGCAATTGACAAAATTCAGAGAGAGCCTGTTAATATTGATTAATAAATTAGCAAAATTTGATATTTATAATATTTGATTAAAGTATGAAAATTTTACCGGTTTCTTTATTTTCTCCTAAAAAACTAATGCCTGTTATTACTGCAGCAGCGATAATGGCTCCTGTAAAGATAGCACAAGAATCATTTACGCATTTCCCTGAAATTGTAAAAAGTGTTGCACAGCTTAGCAGATTGGACAATAGTGTTTTACATGGCTTGAAAATTGTAAAATCTGTTAATTTTAAAGGCGGTATATCATATATGTTTGATTCAGCATCGGTTATAACATTGAAACATCGTATTTTGAGACCTGATTCAACTGTAAAATATACTCTTCCTATAAAAAATAATGAAAACGTTTATCTGGAACCATTCGGGATGTTTTTTGCAGATCGTCCCAACGGAAAACAGAAACGTCCTCATTTAGGATTGGATATATTTGTTACACCTCTAGCAAGAAAACCTAAAGAGCCTGTTACTATTTACGCACCTTTAGATGGTGTTGTAATATCACATAAAAGAGCAAGAGAAGAAGATAATGTTATTGCAAATTGTATTACAATGCTTGGTGTTGACGGAAGAAAATATTCTTTTGATCATATGGCACGCTCTACAGATTATGCTGATTCGATCCCTTTGCCAACTGTTGGAACAATTTTGAAGGCAGGAGATAAAATAGGTTATGTGGGTTCAACAGGAGAAACTGTAATGTGGCATTTACACTTAATAGTAATGACAGAAGAACAATTTCAGAAGCAGATTAAGAGCAAGTATTGGAATGAAATGTCGCAAAAAACCGGCTATTGTCCGATAAGAGGTCAGGTGAATCCACTTGATGTAAAACAGGCTGGACCTATTGCAAAACTTCTTAATGAATACAGAATAAAAGAAAAATAAACAAATTTAGTGTTATTTTTACTATATTAAGTTTTGTAAAACCCTTGCTATAAAAGGGATTGAAGTATTTGTTAAAATATGTTACAATAATAGTAGGAAGTTCCTGAAAATGGTTAACTCTTAGAGAAAATAGAATATTTTTAAATTTTCAATCAGGGTAAAATCAGGTTTCCGATGAGTGTTATTCCCCACCCCACTCTTAAATCAAAAAGGTATCCGGTTACTCCAAGTTAAGAGGTGACATTATGGATACGTTGATTTATCATGCTGAAAATTATGAGCTGAAAAAATTAGCAGAAGTTATTGTAAATATTTCAATAATAGGGGTTATTGTTTTGTGTCAGGCGCTGCTGCCAATTCATGCATCAAATAATAGAATTGCACAGGTAACAGCACCTGACTTTGATACAGGACAATTAAAAGCGAAAATTTTAAATGAAATTTCTCCTGAAGTTAGACGGAATAATTTTAATACAATGATCAGCGAAAAATACCCGAAGGCTGTAATAGTTGATGTTGCAGACGGTATAAAACACATAAAGCTTACAAAATATTATAACGGGAGACCTGTGAGGATTAATGTTGTAGAAGTTGATATGAAACTTGCCGAAAATTTTGAATTAACTCCTGCTCTTTCATCAGATTCTACTCTGAAAAGCAGAAGATCTATTTCAACTATTGCTAAAAATAATAATGCTATTGTTGCTTTAAACGGAACATATTTTAAACCTCAGACGGGAGTTCCTCTCGGTACATTAATGATTAATGAAAAAATGTATACAGGTCCTATTTATGACAGAGTCGCTATGGGAATTTTTGATGACGGATTTGCTCTTGCAAGAATTAGCCTTGATGCTGTTATTAAAGGGAGCGGTAAAACCATAAAAGTTAATAATATTAATCAGCCTAGAATGCTTTCTACGCATGTTATAATATACACTCCGGATTGGGGAAAATTCTCGCCTTCCGCCCCAAAATACGGCGTTGGATTACAAGTGTCGGAAGGTAAAATTACAAAAGCATCTGCAAATGCAGTTGCTATTCCTAAAAACGGTTATGTAATTTCAGGACCGAAGAGTGTTTTATATGCATTATTGGACAAAAAAGATGTAGAACTCGATATTAAAACCTCCCCTGAATGGAAAGGCGTTAAGCATATAATTAGCGGCGGTCCGTATTTGGTTAAAGACGGAGAAGTTTATGTTGATATGACGGCGCAAAAACTTCAGTCAATAGGGGGCAGAAACCCCAGAAGTGCAATAGGTTATACATCTGATCGTAATATTATACTGGTTGCAGTTGACGGGCGCGAAGGAAGTTCAATCGGCATGACTCTGATGGAACTTGCAAATTTTATGAAATCAGCAGGCTGTATTGGCGCAATTAATCTTGATGGCGGCGGTTCGACTGTTATGTATGTTAAAGGTAAAGTAGTTAATAAACCGCAAATGACAGGCGGTATACCGTTATCCAATGCAATTATATTATCAGAAAAAACTAAATCCGCAAATTCAGGCAATATTTCCGAAATTTAGTATACTCCATATTCATAATCTTTTCATAAATCACACTCAACCCGCATTTGCGGGTTTTTATTTTACAGATTATTAAATTTATCTTGATATATTTTGGTCAATAATATCAGAAACCCAGGGAATATAACTGTATTTCCCCATTAAAGATGTTATAGCAAGATAAATCAAAAATACATAAATAACTGTTTGCAATAACGAGTAGTCAAATATAAGCGGCATATTAAGCAAAAAAGTTATTTGAGCAACTACTTTGTTTATAAAAGGTATAATGCTTAAAAGGTTTGAAACCCAGCCGATTAAAATTGACAGTACTGCAAATGCGAGTGAAATAAAAATTGATTGAAATATATGATATTGCAGAAACGGTCTTAATCCGGCTTTAGTAAAAAGACCTATTATCAACCAGATAAAACCTGCCATTCCCATAGTCAAATAAGAAAATGCCGCAACGAGTTTTTCAATTGTATACGGGGTATCGTGACGCATTTACACAGGTTCTCCGTTTCTTTTTTTGTCAATATATTCATCCAGTATTTGTGTGTAAACAAGTCTGAACTCGTCATTTTCCGGAGCAATATTTATAGATGCTCTGTATGATGCTATTGATTGTTCAATTTCACCTTTTAAATAATGAGCATTTCCAAGCAGCATGTATGTTTTTCCACTGTTTGGCTTAATTCTTAAAGCTTCTTTATACAAATCCATTGCAAGATCAAGATGGTTGAAGTTTGTATAAAGATTTGCAAGAAGAATTTGTGCATTAATCTCTTTAGGCTGAATATTTATGGCTTTTTTATACATTTCAACAGCCATATCATATTCCCCGAATTCTGATAGTGCTATAGCATAGCAAATATATGCTTTATAATTATCGCCTTCCATCTGGAGAGCTTTTTCAAAATAATTATAAGCTTTTTCTCTTTCCTTCATTAATGTAAGAGTATTTCCGATACAAATTGCAACAATCTTGTTATCAGGGTTGAGCACAAAAACTTTTTTGTAAAGTTCAAGAGCTGTTTCATAGTCAAAAAGTTTAAAACAAACATTACCCATGTCGACAAGAGCTGTAATGTTTTCAGGATCTAATGATAGAGCCTTTTCATAATAAGCTTTTGATTCTATATAATCTTCATTATCCTGATACAAAAGTGCAATTGCATTGTAAATTTCAGGATTTGTCGAATTTAAGTCAATAGCTCTGTTGTAGTAAAATAGAGCTTTGGGAAAATTTTTCCATTCTGCAAAAACATTTCCCATATTATAATAAATAAGGTAATTTTTCGGATTAACTTCAAGTGCTTTATTATAATAAGAAAGTGACTTTCTGAAATCTTTTTCATAGAACCACATTGTGCCCATACCAACAAGAGCCTGAACGTCATCAGGTTTAATAGTCAGCAGGCTTTCCAATACAGACATTACTTTGTCATAATCTTCTATTTGAAGATAAAGTTCTGATAATCTGTGGTAATTTTCAATATTTTGAGGCTCTTTAGCCATTTTTAAAACTAAATCGTTAATTTGTGCGTTTAATTCATCTCTATTCATAATATAATTTATTTTACACGTTTTTTAATATATTGCAATAGTATTTAGATTTGTAACATAGTTTAGACTTTATAAATATATTCAAAATCTGAGTGGCGAAGCGGCTGCAAGAAAAAGCCCCGTGTTTAAACGGAGCCGATTACGTTATTTAAAATTTTTGTATTCTCTGGACATTTCTTTCCACTCATCTTCTGATATACTAAAAGCATTACTCCAGAATTTTTCAATTGCGTATGTTTCGCGTTCTTCTTTATGCAGAATATGAACTACAACATCGCCATAATCAAGTAAATTCCAGCGATTTTTGGCATCATTTTCAACCCTTAAAGGAGAACGAGAAAACAGTTCTTTAATTCTATCTTTAGTGTTATTCATTAAAGCTTTAACCTGAGGAGTAGAATCACCCGTCACAATTACAAAATAATCAGCAAGTGATGAAACATTGCTTATATTTAAGATAGTTATGTCTTTGCCGAGTTTGTCATCCAGAGTTCTTGCTATAACGCAGGCAAGTTTTTTTGAATCCAGTTCTTGAGTCATATTAATCACCATGATGTTGTCTACAGTTTAAAAATAATAACATAAAAAAGATTGCATGCAAAACAGATTATTCTATTTTATCAACTCGAATTTGATGTCTGCCGCCTTCAAATGCTGAATTGAGCCAGGTTTTAACGATATCAAGAGCAATGCATTCTCCGGTAATTCTTTGACCGAGGCAGAGAATATTTGAGTTGTTATGTGCTCTTGATGCTTTTGCACTGAATGTATCTGTACAGTGTGCAGCTCTTATACCTTTAATTTTATTTGCTGCGATAGACATTCCTATGCCTGTACCGCATATTAAAATCCCTTTATCTGCTTCATTGTTTATAATTTTTTTTGCTGCTTTTTGTGCAATTTCTGGATAGTCACATGAATCCTTTGAATAAGTCCCGATATCTTCGTATGAAATATTTTCAGATTTAAGATATTCAATAATTTTTTCTTTGTATTCAAAACCGCCGTGATCCGAGCCTATAACAATTTGTATATTTTTCATTAATAACCTCTTTTATGCACACTTTATTATACAATTTATTTTTGTTTTTTGCAATTTTTTAACTAAAAAACTCTCTATTTGAGAGTTTTTTAGTTTAGTCTATTTCATATTTCTTTAGAAGAAATTCTATGTTATGATCCATATTTTGGACTGCTTTAGGACTATTTAGCATTGCATTAAGATTATTTAGAAATTCTGTTCTTTTTGAGCTTGACGTAATTTTGTTAGCTGCATTTCTAGCATAATTGATTTTTTGCTGCTGTTCCGGCGTAAATCCAGTTCTTGTGTTATTAGTACTTGCACGTCTAACCGGAGTTTGAACGTCAACCCGTGTTGAGCTGGCAGGAGCTATATTCTGATTTAATGATGCTAAATTTCTGCTTGCGTTATTCAATTGATCTCGTACAGTACTTTGATATATAGTTGGACATTTTTGTTTAAAGGCATTTGCAGAAATTATATTGCCGTTCGGATCTTTATATTCCCATGAACCGTCGCTTTTTTTAGTTGCGGAATAGCCATTTTGTCCTGTTATTGTATTAGTGTTATTGTCGTTATTTGCAGGTTTATGTTCCTGAACTGTTCTAGTCGGGGGGGGGGCACTTTGTCTGCCTGTTTTAGCTATTGTGCCTGATCCTGTTCCTGTTAAATCAAGATCTCTCGGTTGAACAAGTTCTCCATTAATAAGAATATATTGCTGTGATGTGATAGTTCTTGTTGCGCCTGTTGCGTTATTTTTTGCACCTATACATTCGTATAGAGGATATTCTGTACCGTTGTATGTTACAGTTTCGCCGGTTTTTTGATAAGTATATGTGTTTTGTTTATCTTTAATACTTACTGTTCCGTCTGCATTATTTGTTACAGTTCCGCTGATGTCTGCTTGCGGCCCTAATTTTTCATCTCGCACTCTTATTATGCTGCCGTCAGCCAAATCAGGTTTAGGAGCGGCTGGTTGCTGCGCTGCTCTTTTTGCTGCTTCCTGTTTAATTGCTGTGACTTCATCTGCTTCTTTTTGTGCTTTTTCGCTCGGTTTATTTTCAGGCGTTGTTACATCAACAGAATCATCTGTTTTTGTAGGTTCTTCTTTGCCGCCGGCGCCGTCAATATTATCATTAGCCCTACTTCCTATTCCTAATAGTCCTCCTATTACTGTAAATACAGCACCAAGACCAAATAACCCCTTTCCTAAAGGAGATAATTTGGGCTCTTCAGGTTGCGGCAAACCCATCATAGGAGGCATCATAGGTGCTCCGTAAAAATTATTTTCAATTTTTGTTATATTTTTAGCTGTATATACATTACAGGATCTAACACCTATCTGCCCTGCTTGCATAGCACTGGTAAATTTAGGTCTATATCCGGATTGATATCCTATAATACTCATCTTACCCATGATAGTTCCTCGTAGTTTATATGTCCTTATATATATTAAGTATATATAAAATAAATAATTGCTTATATAATTTAATATATTAAGAAATTGTTACAATTATTCCGGCATATTATAAATATGCCCTAAAATGGCTAATATATAACGAATACATACAGACTATACCCTGTTAATTTACATTTTTTGATATCCTTATTACAACAAAAATCGCGGGTTATATCCCGCGATTTTATTTTTTGAAATTTCTTTTTAAATTAGTATTTTTCACTTATTACTTTGTTATATTCTGCTTCTGTCATGAGATTATTTTGCAGAACATAGGCTTTTGAAAGTTTATTTGTGCCGTCTTTAAAGGATTTAACTAAATCTGATATTCTTTTATTTGTTTTTGTTATTTCACCCTGAGAAGTTATTTGAGCTTCACCGTCTTTGGCAAGAGCTTCTATGCCGAAATCAGACACTCCTTTTAAAGTAACTGTTGCTCCGGATAGCGGATTACTTACAATATGAGTTTCGGATTTTTGAGTATGAAGTTTTTTGTTTGTAAGTTCTATTTGTGGCGTTTCGCCATCTGTGTAAAATCTTTTTTGAATTGTTTCAATTGTATCTCCGTCATGGACAATTGCTGTAATATCATATCTTTTGTTTCCGTCTTTGTCAGTATATGTATTTGAGATATGTGAATTTACGTATTCTTGATTTTTTTCAGTTATACTGTTGTCATTTTTAGATGGTTGCAAGTCTGTTGTATTTGCTGCTTTTTCTTTATTTGTTTTATCCGTTGTATTGTTATTAGCCGTGTTGTCAGGGGCTGAAGTGTTGGCTGCTCCGTCACTTTCAGCTGTTTTATCGGGTTTTACAGTAGTTGAAGAATTGTCAGTAAGATCTACAACATCTGATTTATCTGTTTTATTTGTACTATTCGCAGCTTCTGTGTCGTTTAATGCGTCATTAAGCTGTTCGACTTCTTTTTCAAGAGTTTTAATACGTGACTGCAAATCATTTATTGTTCCGGTGTATCCTCCCTGCGGTTGATATCCTGTATAGGCAGTCGGCATATAACTGTAATTATTTTGTAATTGTGAAGTATTATTGTTAAAAAGATTTGATAATAATGAAAATCCGAAAAGCATGCCAAACCAATTATTGCCTCCTCCGAAGCAGTGTCTGTGCGGCATCATGGGAGGCATCATAGGTGCTCCGTAGAAATTATTTTTAATTATTGTTGTATTTCTTCCGCTCCAAAATGTTCTCGGACCGCCAAGAAATCTGTAAAATGTTTCGACCATTATACTTCTCCGATTTTTAATATCTTAAATATATAAAGTATATACTTTGTTAATAATTGCTAAAATTTTTATAATTATTAAGTTATGTTAAAAGTTTATATATCAAGTCCGGTAAACAGTTCAAGCGAGGTAACTCTGTTTAAATACGGATAATCAGAAAGATTTTTTGTTTTTACAAAATCAATTGCTTCATTTCTTGCAATTTCAAGAATTTTGGCATCTCTTACAATATCTGAAATAATAAGATCCGGAAGACCGCTCTGGCGTGTTCCTAAAAATTCACCGGGTCCTCTTAGCTGCAAATCTTTTTCTGCTATCACAAAACCGTCATTAGTTTGTGTCATTATATTCAATCTTTCGCGTGTTTCTTGTGATTTGCTTGAAGTATGCAAAATACAGTAGGATTGTAAATCGCTTCTTCCTACACGTCCTCTTAGCTGATGAAGCTGCGACAGACCAAATCTTTCAGCATTTTCAATTAGCATAACTGTTGCATTCGGAACATCTACACCTACTTCAACAACTGTTGTTGAAACAAGAATATCGTATTTTTTTGACTTAAAATCTGACATGACCTGTTCTTTTTCATCATTTTTTAGTTTACCGTGCAGAAGTCCTATATTGAATTGCGGAAAAACTTCGTTCTGCAAGCGTTCAGCCTCTATTGTTGCTGCTTTTGCCGACAGAGTTTCACTTTCTTCAATGAGCGGATAAACAACATACGCCTGCCTGCCGTTTTCAATCTCTGTTTTTATAAACTCATAAACTCCTCTGTGAGAAGTTACAAGGCTTGTTTTTATAGGTTTGCGACCTTTAGGCAGTTCATCAATTATTGTTAAATCTAAATCACCATGTACGGTAAGTGCAAGCGTCCTTGGGATGGGAGTTGCTGTCATTGTCAGCATTTGAGGATTTTGAGATTTTTTCTTTAAAATGTTTCTTTGTTTTACACCGAATCTATGCTGCTCATCAACTACTATTGCACCGAGATTTTTAAAATCAACTCCTTCCTGGATTAACGCATGTGTCCCGACCGCGATATTCATTTGTCCGTTTATTAAATCTGTTCGGAATTTTTCTCTTACTTTTTTTCCCTGACTGCCCAAAAATATTCCAATACTTATTCCTAAAGGTGTAAGCCATTGTTGCAGATTATTATAATGCTGCTGTGCAAGTATTTCAGTTGGAGCCATTAGTGCACCCTGATATCCGTTTTCTACAGCAGCAAGAAGCATAATAGTTGCAACAACTGTTTTCCCGCTCCCGACATCTCCCTGAAGAAGTCTTGCCATTGGTATATCGGAATTTAAGTCATTTAATATTTCATTAACAGCTTTTTTTTGCCCGCCGGTCAGGTCAAACGGCAAACTGTCTATAAATTGTCTTACAATTCCATTTTCTTTTATTTTTAGGGCAAGTGCATTATGAGAGTGATTATTTTCTTCCCTTATTCTTGCAAGTTTTAGTTGAATTAAAAATAATTCTTCAAAAATAAGCGAAAATCTTGCCTGCTCCAATAGCTCCATGCTTTCGGGGAAATGAATCTGTTCAACAGCATTTTTTTTATCAAGAATACCGTATTTTTCACGAATAAAATCCGGTAATACATTTTCTATTTCATTTTTATACGCCTGTATAGCATTATAAATTGCACGTCTTAAAACTTTTATACTTAAATCTTCGCAAACTGAATATACAGGAACAATTCTTGCAATATTCAGGTTAGAGTTTTTGCCTTCAAGAAATTCTCCGCTCATAATTGAATATGAAGGTTTGTCAAATGTTAATTTGCCGTCATAATTATTTCGTTTTACTGTTCCTGAGAGCATTATACCTGCATTGTGGGGAAATTGAGACTTAATTCTTTCTAGCATAAAACGGTTAGATTTTGCCTGAAAAAAACTTAATTCAAGTTTTCCGCTTTCATCTGCAACACAAACCTTTATTACAGATAGATTATTTTTTGTATTAAATGCAGACACAGATTTTATGTATCCGAAAACTGTTGTATTTACCCCTTCTTGTAAATCTCTGATTAGAGTTCTTGAAGAATAGTCAATGTGTTTTCTGGGAAAATACATTATCAAGTCATGTGCTGTATATATCCCGAGTTTGTTAAGTTTATAGGCAATTTTGGGGCCAACGCCTTTCATATACATGACATCTGCATCTTTAGCGGGTTTTAGTTTGCCTGAAGTTTTTTCTATTTCTGGTTTAGGTGATGTTTCGGATTTTAAGACTTTAATTAGCCTGTCGATGCTTTTTCGTCTTTCATTAATTCCCGCAAAAGGATAGTGTTCAAATGCTTCAATAAGTACTGCCCATTTCGGATTTTTTTTAGAAAGTTTATAATATCTTTTGGCTTCGCTTTTTATGTAATTTGAAAAAGTGCGGGTTTTACCATGAATATCAATATATTTGTATTGAATTTCTATTTCAATTGCTTTTTTTAGCTGTTCTATATTATCAATCACTTAACCGTAAAACCTCATATATATCCATTTTTTTGGATTTACCGCGGATAGTTACGTCTGCAATTTTGATTACATCTGTAATATTACTTACATAAGAATATGTAGAACTGCTTATTAGCAAGTTTGTTTTATATACTTTATTATAGCTTTCTATTCTGCTTGCAAGATTAACAGTATCTCCAATTACGGTGTATTCTAGCCTTTTTTCCGAACCGATATTTCCTACAAAGGCATCACCCGTATTTATACCTATTCCTATTTCAATTTTCGGCTTCCCTTCAAATAGCCATTTGCTCTGAAGCTGATCAACTTTTTTCAACATTTCACAGGCGCATTTTACTGCGTTTTGAGGGTGATTAATATCCTGAATTGGTTCTCCGAATATTGCCATAACAGCATCTCCTATAAATTTATTTATAACACCGTTATATTTTGTAATAATCGGTTCAATTTCAGAAAAATATTCATTCAGAATAACTGAAACTTCTTCTGCTGTCATTTTTTCACTCATGCTTGTGAAGCCTCTGATGTCGGCAAATAAAACCGTTACATTTGCGCGTTTGCCGCCTAATTTAATATCATCAATATTTTGGACAACACTTTTCATAATATCCTGTGAAAGATATTTGCCCATTGCATTTTTAATTTTTTCTTTGTTTCTGCCTTCAATTATAAATTTGTATGAGTAGCCGAATATCATTGTTATCAGCTGTATTGCAAGCGGTGTTATGACATTCGGTGCTATGCCGTTTCTGTAGCAGAATACAGTTATTGCAAAATATAGTATTCCTATAAAAATTAACGCAAGTATTGACTTAAATATAGAGAGTCTGCTTATTAGTATAAAAGATATTAAGCTTATAAAAATTATTATTGCTAAATCTTGTATAAAAGATGTTGTTTTAAGAAATTCGTTGTTGATAAGGTTGTCGAGATAAGTTGCTTGAATATCTACACCCGGATGGCGCTGCAAAATTGGTGTTGGTAAAGCATCCTCCAATGCAAGACCTGCACCTTTCGCATTAGCCCCTACAAAAATTATTTTGTTTTTAAATTCTGCCGGATCAATTATAGGTTTCTTACCCTGTTTAAGATTATTTAAGGAGTCTAAAATATCAATGGCAGAATATTTTTTATGAGTATACTCAGAATTAGGATATCTTTTATAATATCTTGTAAAGTTTTGCATGCCGACAGAAAGAGATGCTGAAGGTATCACAAGATTTGTATCATCAACAGTAACATTTGTGTTATTTAAGGTTATTCTATCAGCATTATTAAGAAGCAGGTACATTCTCAATGCAAGTGATGGATAATTGATATTTCCCACTCTTACAACAGAATCAGCACGTCTTAAATAGCCGTCATAATCCTGATTTACATTAACAGAACCTGTGTATTTCACTGCATTAAAATATTCTTGCGGGAATTTAGAAATGCTATTATATATGGAAGGGTAAATAGTTGTTCTTTTATCATTAATTTTTATCTGGAATTTTTTCTGAAATTTGTCCATATAATTGTCAGAATTTTTATTTATTTCAGATAACGGACTAAAACCTACAACAAGATTATCTATCAGCTTTAACCTGTTGAATAGTACTATGTCTGATTCGCTATTGTCGGATGAACTCAAAATAGCGTCATAACCAATAAGTTTTGGAGAAGCATATTGCAAATATTCAAAAATTTCTGCATATAGCTCCCTGCTCCATGGCCATCTGTGCCTTTCAATTGATTTATCATCAATAACTATTACTGCTATATTTTCGTCTCCTGTTTTTATCGCAGAAAAATTCTGTACCATAAAGTTATATACTTTTGGCTCAAAAGCGTACCAAGATACTAAAATTAAAATGAATGATAAAAATATATGCAATAATACAGAATATATAAAAAATGTTTTTGATTTAATAAAATTTTTTAAATTAGCCATACTTCTCCCTAATCTTTATTTTATGATATAATAAATTCCGAAAAAAAGGTAGACTATGAATGAAAATTTAATTAATATTTTATCTGAAGAAAAAATATTACCGATTTTAAGAAATTCGGATCCGCAAAAAGTTGTTGATAGTGCCAAGGCTCTAATCGACGGTGGTATAAAAGTTGTCGAAATAAATGTGGTTAATCCTTCAATTTATAAAGCAATAGAAGAAGTATCTAAATTTGCACATGTCTGCGCAGGCGGCATTATTACATCTATACAGGCAAGTGCGGCAATTGAATCCGGCGCAAAAATTCTGTCTTCTCCTATTTTTTCTATGAATCTGGTAAAAATATCTAAAGATAAAGAGATTCCTTTTATTGCCGGTACTTCTACTGCTAATGAGGCATATAACGCCTGGAAGGCTCGTATTCCTTTGATAAAAATATATCCTATAACTGCTATGGGCGGTGCTATGTACGTTGAAGATTTATTAAGACCTATGCCATTTTTAAATATCATGCCGCTTGGTAATGTAAAATTGGATGAAGTCACATCTTATATAAAGGCTGGAGCTTCTGTTGTAGGTATCGGACGGGATTTCTATGAAGGTTATTCTTTGGCTGAAATTACTTCTCGCGCTAAAAAGGTAATTTCAGAATTGAAAGGTTAAATATGGACGAAAAATTAGATATAATTGCTATCGGAGAAAGTTTAGTCGAGTTATCAACCAACGCAAAATTATCTGAAACAGCATGTTTGTATAAATATTACGGAGGAGACGCTCTGACTACGGCTATTTCCGCTTTAAAAATGGGGTCTAAAGTAGGTTTCATAACAAGGATAGGAAATGATCCTTTTAAAGATTATCTTTTGGAAAGCTGGAGTAGTGAAGGGCTTGATATTTCGCAGGTTAAACTTACTCAGGAAACTAACGGATTATACATCATTGCACGTCCTACATTAGATGAAAAGGAAATAGTTTACTACAGAAAAAAAATTGCTCCTTCAAAGTTGTCAATAGAAGATATTGACAGCTCTTATATTCAAAAATCCTCTGTAGTATATGCTTCTGGGGTTACACAATCTTTATCATCTTCTGCCGCAGAAGCTGTAGAATATGCTTTCAAAACAGCAAAAGAAAACGGCGTGTTAACAGCTTACGATCCTAATTATTATTCCGCAATTACGACACAGGAAGAGGCGAAAGAAGCTTTTTCAAGAATTTATTCTTATATTGATATTATGTTTATGAATATTAAGCATGATGCTTCAAATATTTTGGAAATTGATTCTTATGAAAATATTATTAAAAAACTTTGGGACATGGGTATTCAAGTTGTAGTCTTAAAATCAAGTGATAACAAAGGTTATTATACCGGTTATAACGGTAACATTATATTTACTGAATTTTATAAAATGGAATATTTAGATACTACTTGTACAGGTGATGCCTTTAACGGAGGATTTTTACATGCTTATACCCATGGCTGTACCCCGATTGAAGCCTCAAAATTCGCATCAATACTTGCTGGATTGCAGGCACAAGGAATTGGTGCAATAAAATCTATTCCGAAAAAAGATGAAGTTTACTCAGCTTTCAGAGGTTATAATGCTTAAGGCTGCAATTTCCGGATATTATGGTTTTAAAAATTTTGGAGATGAAGCGATTCTTTCCGTTCTTGTTAAACATTTAAAAGATATGGATGTTGATATTACGGTTTTTTCAAGTGATCCTTCATATACCGCTTCTGTTTATAAGGTAAATTCTATTAACCGTTTTGATATAAAAAATGTTATTAATACCATTAAAAATATAGATATATTAATATCTGGCGGCGGCAGTCTTTTACAGGATGTTACAAGTCTTAAAAGTATCATTTATTATTCTTTTATCATCGCTCTTGGAATTTTATTTAATAAAAAAGTTTTGATATTTGCTCAAGGTATAGGCCCTGTAAATAACAAATTTGCAAGGTTTATAGTAAAAAATTTATTGAAAAGCTGTGCTTTTGTATCGGTTAGGGATGAGAAAAGTTTTAAATTACTTGAAAGCTGGGGAATTGATGCAAAATTAGTGTGTGATCCTATATATTCTCTTGATATTTCAAAATCAGCTCTAGGCGGGGCGGTTGGTGTCCAATTAAGAGAATTTAAAACCGTAAACTATAATTTGCTGTATAAAATAGCCATGTTAATAGCTAACAAATTCAATGATAGAAAAATTGAAATTTTTTCATTACAAGAATCACAGGATTTAGCATTATGCAAAAAATTTGACTCTCTTTTACATTCTTTGAATCCAGATATCAAAACAGAAATTGTTACTGATGATATTATCTCACGAATATCCGGTCTTGAATATTTAATTGGAATGCGTTTTCATGCTATTCTTGTAGCTCTCAAAGCCGGAGTAAAAACCTGCGCAATTAATTATGATATCAAGGTAGAAAAACTTGCAGCAGATGCTAATATTCCTATTATATCTATGGATGCAGGAGAAAATATGGAAAATATCTATTTTCAACTAAAAAACCTTAACAGGGATGATCTGTTAAGGTTTGCAAATTCAAAAACTTTTGATTGGGCTGACTTTGACTTATTCTTCGGTTTTTCCAAATAGATGTTTGTAATTTTTCTGTACCATTTTATCAAATTCATTAGTCTGGCTGCTTGTCATCAACTCACTCCATTTTGAATAATCGTTAGTATCAAGTTTGCCATCTAATTGTTCTTTGCCGTCTATGCTTGTGTCAAATGTTGCAATACCTGCGGAAAGTTCTTTCCAGTCGACTACATTATCACCGTTTTGGTCAAGTTTGAAGAATGCATTTTGTGCCATTTGTTTTGCCTGAGCTTTTTGAGATGCGCTAGCATCAGATGATAATGATTTCATTTCTTTGTTTGTAAATTCATCTAAAGAAATTTTTCCGTCATTATTGGAATCCATTAATGCGCCGTATGATTTGCCTAAATCGCTTATATCATTTACATAATCTTCTTTGCTTTTGTTATTTGAAATTTTTACATCTTTTCCATCTTGTGTTGCTTTGTCAAATTTTTCACCTTTTTCTGTGCTCTGATTTTTGTCAATATCTCCGGCATAGCCAGCATTAGTTTTAGAAATTTGAGTTTGCTGCTGTTGTGTTGCTCCTGTAAACGGATATGCAGACACAGGGCTGTTAGCCTGTGCTTGTGCCATTAATGATGCTCCCCATTGATACGCCATTGCATTTCCATACTGATTATTAACTCCATAACCGAATTGTTGGTTAGGCATCCATGATATGCCCATAGGATCTGAGTACATAGCTGACATACCATTAAAACAACAGCCGCGCATGCCAAAAATGCTCTGGTTATTTGCAGCTTTTAAAGCAATACTTGTCACGCCAAGCTGCATAAACCCCTGCCCGAGTTTAGATGACATATTACCGATTTTTTGCCAGTTAATACTTACCATTATACTCTCCGTATTATACTTTATATATATAAAGTATATATGCAAATAAAAATTGCCATTAATTTATCCCTAATCTCTTATATTCCCTTTATTGATAAGGGACTTGCATACTTTTAATATTTCTTAATAATTAAAAAATTAATAAAAAAGGAACTCAAAATGAGTTCCTTTTTATTTGCCCTGGGCCAGACTTGAACTGGCACTGGATTTAACTCCAACCGGATTTTAAGTCCGACGCGTCTACCGATTCCGCCACCAGGGCTTATTATATTTTCAATTTATTCCCGGCGAATTCGGTAGACGGCGTCTACTCTCCCCTCCTTCTTTTTTGACAGTCCGTCAAAAAACCGGAGTCCTTGCCGCCAGGGCTTATTTCAAGCATATAAATATTATCGCAAAGATAGTTTATTGTCAATAAGATGACAAAAATTTTGGTTCGCTTTGTCAAACTAGTTCAGAATGACGTTTTTACCATAATTAGTGTAAACTGCAATATAACTGCCTTTATTTGATAGGATACTGTTTTAGATAAGATTCAAGTTCAAGAATTTTTTCACTGATTTTATTTATCAGTTGAGCTAGCTCTGCTTTTATCAGCTGCTCATTATTTATATACATTCTGCCAAAAAGCGGCGGATAACTTATATTCTTGAATAGCAAATCTTTAAAATTTTTAATGAATATATAATCAGCAGAATCAATTGTTTTATTGAGTTCACACATGTCAGTAAACAATTCTCCTAACTGAATTTTGGCTTTAAGAATTTTCTTTGCTGAAATAAATTTTTGAATTTTTTCAAGATGAGAAAATATAATCTCATAATCATCTTTCAGAGCTTGTTTTTTTATGGGTAGCGTATTTTTGAAATAATCCATTGTTTGATTATATCCGGCAAGAATTAAATCATTTCTTTTAGTTTCATTAATATTGAAATCTACTACTACTATATCTCCAGTATTGAGAACTATGTAGTCAAATTTATCTTTTTTAGTATAGAGATTTTTTATAAATGAAGTTGACATGGCTGTCATGCAGCTGTAAACGGCATTTGCATAATCTATACCTGAAATATTGTTATCATTTTCATAATAACCTTCTAATCTGAATTCTAAAATTCTTTCGTCATCTAATAGAAGATTTTTAGATAGTTGCCACATTGGCCAGCTTTTTTGCAAATCTCCGTCGACAAGAAGCATTTTGTTGTATTCAATTGGTTTCATAAGTCCCGGCATACAACAAGAAATTCTTATAGCAGACGCAATTTCATAATCTGGCGTCTCAAATTTTGAAAATTCTTTGCATTCAAAATTTGACAAATCTGTCGTAATGACCACAAGATTTTTATCTATATCTTTGAATGTTACTGCTCTGTTTGCACCTTTTTTATATTTTTCGCCATAAAATTTCTTTTCAATAAGTTCTCTAACCCACTCAAGAAATACTTCCCCTTTACTCAAGGCAAATATAGGTCCAATACCTATTGAAATATCCTTAAATAATTCAAAATTAACTTTTAGAAATACCTGTTTAAGCTCTTCTGCTGTATAACCAACGGCAAGCAGAGCAGCAAAAATTGAACCGACAGAGGAGCCAGCAAGTGTATTAGGTATAATCCCGAGTTCTTCAAAGGCTTTTATTACACCTATGTAAGAAACCCCACGAATTGCTCCGCCGCCAAATAAACAAGTATATTTTAAATTTTTATCCATATTTTATATTATATTTTATTTAAAATTTAATGCCTGTATTAAATAGAGTATTTTTATAATAATTAATGTCATTACTCGGTTGTTTAAATTTTTTGTCAGCTTTATCCGCAGGCAAAAATACTCCGAAGTTCCTACCTTCGTAAGCTATTTTCCAGTTATCCGAATTTTTTAATTTATTATATACAGGGTAAACTTTTTCAATAATCATAACATCAGGTGGAAAATACGTAAATATCTGTTCCCAGTTTGGGTATGCAAGAAAAAATTCTTTTAATACCGGTACTGCGTAATCGTAATAAACTTCTTCATATCTTCCATCCATATAAATTAAATTTTGCGGATAGAGCTTGTATGCGGCAAAACTGCCGTAGCCGAAATTTGTTAACAATTTCCCTTTAATATTATTGATTTTAATAAATTCAACCTCTTTAACAGGATATGTATCAATTCCGACAGGAATAGAAAATTCTTTTGCTGTTAAAGTAAATATTGAAATGAATAAAAGAAGTATGTATACAGCTTTGTTTTTCCAGGTTGGTAATTTAATATTTTGAATCAGTTTGTAAAAATCTTCGTACGTATAACACAGCACAGCAATTGCGAAAAACGGTAAAAGTTTAACATGTTCTATTGCAAGATAGAAAGTCATGGCCAGAACTGTGTATTTAACCTTATCGGCTTTGTTGTACCACTCTTTTATTGAGTTTGATTTTATATTTTTAAATATGGACATACTTTCAAATATAACAACAAAGAACATGAAGATTTTGAACTTTATTTGTTTAAACAGATAAAATTTTGAGAATAATCCCCACCACTCAACAATATAAGGGCGTTTCATAAGATTTGCCTTGAAGAGAAATTTTATATATTCAATTCCCCATGGGTTTATTATTAATGCAATAAGTGAAAATAAAAGGGTTATCAAGTATTTTTTAAAAGGTTTTTTGTTTAAAAATTCGCCAAAGGTATACATGGCTAAAAGTCCAAGCCCTGATGTTACTCCTCCGTGAATATTATTCCAAAGGATTATAATAAACGGAACAGTATAGAGTAATTTATTGTTTCCATGTCGTACTTTTTCCAGAATGTAAATAAATAAAGTAAAAAACAGGAAGCTGAACATGTGACATCTTATTGGATTGTTTAGATTGTCCATAACAGCCATTAGTGCGAAGAAATAAAATAAAATATTATATGGCTGTATTTTTGTTCTGAGTTTAATAATTTGAGACGCAATAAAAAATATTGCAAAAAGCATACATGCCTGTAGAATAATAAGACTATAAGGACCTAAAAATTTTAGGAAAAGGTAAAAAATTACGCCTGCACCCCATTCATGATCCCACCATGTGTGAACCGGAGTGTATGAAAGGAAATCTGTCTTTAAGACATGACCGCCGTCAACTACTCCCATTCCTGCAATAAGTCTTGCCCACAGATCAAAATCAAAATAATTTGCGGTTGTTGAAAACGCAAGAATAAGCAAAAATAACGTTAAATAAAATAATATCCCCTTTTTCATAGTTATAATTTTATCATAAAAACTAAAAACACCGCTGAATACTTTCTACGGTGTTTTTAGTTAATTTATAAATTTCACTTATTAAGCTGCAATAGAACCTTTGATTTCTCTGATAAGATATTCTGCAACCCATTCAAAATCTTTATTGCATTCAGCAGCTTGTTTTAAATATTTAACGGAAGCGTCTCCTATTCTAATCAAAGTCATAGCTACAACACCTCTTTTTATCCCTCTTACAACCTGCAATTCATTAACTAACTGCGGAAGAGCAGATTTTCCGATACTTACCAATTCATTTTCCAATTCATTTTTTGTAGTGTTGTCTGCATTTTCTAATTTTGAAAGAATTTCATTAACTGTTTCCATTATAATTATCTCCATTTATCTAATCTATATTATGATTATAAACTAAAAAATAGATGACTTTTGATTTCCTTACATAATCTTTATATCGTATAAAGATTAAAATAATATAAAATAAAAAAGCAGGTAAAAACCTGCTTGAAAAACAAATTGTGTAGGGGAAAAAATAAGTGTTAGCTGTATATTTTAAAAGTCCTTTCAATATTTTTATCAATAGCTGATTTTATTGAATCATATTCAGTCTGTAGTGAATTGTGTTCAGTATCTATATTTTTCAATTCAAGATCATATTTTTTATCTTTATTTTCGATTTTTTTCATTGCAGCATTGTATTCAGCCTCCGCAATTGTAACTGCAGCGTTGTTTGTCTGTTCAGTAATATCACTGCAATTTGAGTACATTAATGTATTCCATGTTGAATTAGAATCAACCTGTTCCATAGTGACTAAGCCGCTTTCAAGGGCAAATTGCATCCATTCTGAGCTTGACGCAAGACCGTCTTGAATAACTTGATAATTATGTTTAGTACCTCCGCCCATTCTTTCAAAGAGGTTGGCGTACCATTGATATTTGGCTTCTCCGTTTTCATTTCCGTTATTAGTATCAATCCATGTGTATTTGGGTTCGCCGTATGTGTTGAATACTCTATCTAATATTTCGACATCATAAATTGCCTGGAAATTTTCTTGTAGGCCTGCTTCACCCATTTTAATCCATATTTGATCTAAATCTATGAGATTAGAGATTTCTTCATACTTCAAAGTATAGTTGCCATTACTATCTTTCCAGCCATTACCATCAAAACCGCCGCTTATATCAAATCCATAAACTTGTAACAACTCTTCTGCAGCAGATACATAGTTTTGATATGCTGCTGTATCTGGATCAGGTTTAAAAACCTTTTCATTTACATTCCAGTTTAAGTAAACTCCGCTTTCAAGTCTTTTAAGTATACTTTCAAGACAATCTCTTACATATTGTTGTGTATCTAAGCGAGCCAAATTAGATTCTTTAGTTACATTTAGATATCCCTCTTGGCTCATGTTCGAGATAATTGCGTTATAGAGTTCCTCGCCATCAATAGTGCTATCATTATCAGTATCTACAGAAGTCGGATCTAGGCTTTTCGTATAATGTCCGTCTTCCCCCCCTGTATATGATGCAAATATATATGAATCCACTACCCCGGAAGCGTCCTTTACATTAATTATTATTGCATTACTATTTGTATCTTTTCCTGTAACTACCTGACCAGTTGTAATTTCTGCGGTATATTCAGTGCTTACGCTAGGGGTTCCATTTTCGTCTGTTTCATATATTTCTACAGTACCATCTTCGTATATTCTGAATTCAATATCAGAGTCATTATCAGCTCTATTATCCGTTAATTGAATATAGGCTCGTTCTGTACCGTCTGCTTGTGTTTCAGTTCCTGTCACAAACGGAGAATTGCCATCGCCGTATCCTTTTCTTATTAGGGAGTTGGCTTCTTGGCTCAAATTTTTAAAAAATTGTTCTTCTTCAGTAGGATTTGTATCAGGATTTCCATTTGTAGGAGCATATTTTAGACATGCATTCACTAAACCATTAACAGCATGTATCAGCGCATCGGTATCTTCAGCACTTGCGGCTGTTGCACTTTCATTATCTGAAGCTGGTAATATGGTATTAATATAGTCTTTAAGTGTTGTTATATTGACGCTGCCTATTTTATCAGTTGTTCCAGGTTTATTTGCGTTACAACTTGAATATATATAGTCGCCAGTAGTAATCAATGGATTGTTGTCATTATTAAATATTTCTGTCATTTTTTGCGTAACTGCTTCTGCATACGCAGTATATGCAGTGTCAAAATGTTGCAATGCATTCTGATAATTATAATACTGTTCACTGGCAATTGTTGTCATGTAGCCTGGATGAAGTGTACTTCCGCTTATTCCTTCATAATATGACTTTAATTGTTCTGGTGTCATACCTGTTGAATTGTAAATAGCTTCCCCAGTCTCTTCATCCACCCCGCTCATGTACAGAACATGACCATTTTCATCTAAATCAAGATTCTCTGAGCTAAAATATGTAGTATCATTTGTCAGACCGTAAAATCCGACAAATTTTTCAAGGCTTCCGTCTGCATTTTGATAATTTAGTGCATCTTTTTCTGAAACTAAAATTTGCCCTGATGCATTTGAAATTCCGTATTGGTTATTATACGGATTGTATGCTGTCAAAGAATTAAAAGTTAGTTGCTGATAACTTGTATTGTTATCTGCATCATAATTTGTAAACATTAATTGAGCTTGATTTAGGGCGTTAACATACGCTTCACTTACCTGTGAACTTTCAGTAGCAAGACGCATCTTGTTATTGTTGATAATCTGAGCTCTTAACTCGTTATCAGACATACGAGATGTGATTGATAATAATCTAGCTTGTCCTGCCGCCATTCCCATAGTCGACGTTTACCTTTCAATTTTCCTTAGTAACTTTCACTATGGTATGTCGGATATTTTACGTAAAAACTTTAATAATTTGATGTTATTTTGTTACAAATTGTAATCTTTTTCTATTTTTCGTAATGCTCTGAACAATCGTTCTAATTTCTTTATATCCGTACCAATTCCGCAAAGAAGCATAGTTGAAATATCGTTTGTTTTTTCATCCTCAATATCAAAATCTTCATAGAGCTTTTCTGATAGTTCATAACCAGTCATGCCATCTTTTTTTATTAGAATTTTTGTTATGTCATCACCGCCAAAGTCAACGTTAACAACTGAATTTTTTAGAGTTTTAATACATTCAATAAGATTATCAAGTTTTTTTCGGCATCTTTTGGAGTTCAAAAAATTTATGTTTGCCTCAATGCTTGCAAGAAGCGGATATGAAGGCGATGTAGTATTAATCATCGAAAGAGCTTTATCTGCATTTAAGCCGCAATTTACATGTAAAAGTGCTGTGGGATTGAGTCCGCCAGCAGTTTTATGAAGCGACTGGATTGTAAAATCAGCAATTTTAACGGCACTTTCAGGAAGCTTATCTGAAAATGGATAAAGCGCGCCGTGGGCTTCATCAACAATTAAATAAGCCTGATTTTTCTCACAAACTTTTTTTAATGCTTTTATATCAGAAACAATTCCCTCATAAGTAGGTGATGTAACAATAACAGCCTTAACCCCTTTTATATCAATTAAATCAGGTGTAGTTTTATCCGGCACTCCCCACTCTTTAATTATAGGCAGTTCATAATAAACAGGCTCACATCCCGCAAGTTGTACTGCGTTAAAATGTGAAGGATGTGCGTTATTCCATATTAAAACTTTATCGCCTTTTTGAGTACATGCAAGCACAGAGGCAATTATACCGCTTGTTGAGCCGTTTATTAGAAAGCAGGTCTGTTTTGTCCCGTAAATTTTTCTGGCATTATTCTGTGCTATCTCAAGTGCTGACTGCGGATCATAAGCGTCAGTTTCTGATATATCATACTTATAAAACTGTTTGAATTTATGAAAAATAAAAAACTTTTGAGCATGTGATGGCGTTGTAAACAAAAGCTTTCTATTTTTTCTTCTTAATAAATTTACAAAGCTCATTAATACCTTTTTACCCTCTCCCTAACCCTCCCCCGAGGGAGGGGAATAATATTTGTAAGAGATTCCGAAACAAGTTCGGAATGACATTTATTAGAGCGGCTACACACTTCTTTAGTTAAGGCTGTATAAATAACCCGAGTGGCGGCTTGAGCGGCTACGCTCATTTGTTGCTGATTTCTATACTTCTTTTTGTGCAGTATTGTATTAATGTCATTTTATCTTTACTTGTGTTATATTCAAATCGTCCTGAAACAGTAAAATTTCCGTTTTCAGTCTTTTCGATTCTTATAGGAGAAAATGCGCATTCTACGGATTGCTCTTCTGACAAAGGTAATATTATTTTGTAATCACCTTCAATATTAATATTTTCGCAAGTTTTGAATTTCATACCGCCAGCAGAAATATCAAGTGTTGTTATCTTGTGAGCACCATAGTCATATACCAGTTCCAATTCATGCACATATTTTATACGAGTGTATTGGCGTCTTTGCAAAAATCTGTGTTTTGCAGGATTTGCAATCTTAACTCTTTTTCCCTCTATTGTTTCGGGGTACGAATCAAAATACAGGGTGCCATGATTTGTCTGTGTATAAAATTCACAGAAGTTGTGTCGCATCATTCCTGTGGGTTCGTATTCAAGTTCTATTGTAAAATATTTTGGTTCAACTTCAACTATCGTTCCTTTATTAGCACATTTAAAATCAGAAGGAACAACAGTAATTTTTCTATCTTTTTCAATTAATTCTCTCATAATAATCCTCTTTCTTAACATTAATTCTACACTATTTTTTTTAGTTTGTCGATATGTTAAGAAAGAAAAGCCCTGATCATATGAGTCAGGGCGAAAATACTGAGCAATCAGAAGAGTTGAGGATTTACATTTATATAATACTTATTTTTCAGCTCATTATCATTCAACTAAATAGCTATTGTTTGCAATAAAAAAATAGCCCCTAAGTATTAGAGGCTATCTTTTTTATTGTTTTTTACTATGATTATTCTTTTAAGAATGATTCATAATTTCTTGCCAGAAGGTGTGTTCTTACCTGATTTATTAAATCAAGCGCTACACCTACCATGATTATCAGCGATGTTGCACCGATACCTTGAATTGTTTTGATGTTGGTTACATAACTTGCAAGTGACGGAACAAGTGCAATAATACCGAGTCCCATAGCTCCTATGAATGTTGTTTTTGTCAATATTCTGTCAAGAGCTTCTGCGGTCGGTCTGCCCGGTTTAATTCCCGGAATTGATGATCCGTATTTTTTCAGGTTATCCGCAATATCTTTTGGCTGCATATTCGGCATGATTGACGCATAGAAAAATGTCAATGCAACAATCAGCAAGAAATATAAAACGTAATAAGTTATACCGTCAGGGCTTAAAAACTGGTTTAACTGTATAACCACATTTTTAACAGCCTCGCTTTTGAAATTAGCCTGCCCGACAAGACTTAAAATTGTTGACGGGAAAAGCAAAATCGCAATAGCAAAGATAATCGGCATTACACCGCCAGGATTAAGTTTAAACGGAATAAAAGAATTCATACCGCCGTAAACTTTATTGCCTACCTGCCTTTTTGGATTGACAATAATTACTTTTCTTACTGCTTCCTGCATAATTACAATGAATACCATTGCTGCAAAGAAGATTAAAAGTAAAACTGCCAACCCTAGCTGCATCATTGAATTGTTTGCAACAATTTGTGCAGTTCTAGACGCGTAAATCGGAATACCTGACAGGATACCGATAAAGATGATTAGAGAACCGCCGTTTCCTATACCTTTTTCGGTAATAAGCTCAGATATCCACATTACAAGAACCGAACCTGCTGTTAACACTACAATTGAACTTATAAAGAACATTACAGGATTAACGTTCGGCAATACAGCACCCGGCAGATGGTGCAGATATAACATAAAAATTAATGACTGGAACACAGCTAATACAACAGTAAATACTCTTGTATATTGTGACAGTTTACGTCTGCCTGCTTCTCCTTCTTCTTTCTGAAGTTTTTCCAACGATGGAATAACAACAGAAACAAGTTGGATAATAATTGATGATGTGATGTAAGGGCCGATACCTAAGGCAAATATTGAAACTTTTCCTAAAGCACCGCCTGAAAACAAATCTAAAAAGCCGATTATATTGTTTCCTTGAGCTATGTTTTGGAAAATCTGGTTATTAATACCAAACAACGGCATCTGAACCCCGAATCTGAATGCGGCAATCATCAGGAAAGTAAACAATATTTTTTGTTTCAATCCTGATGCGTTCCACATTGATAACAAATCATCAGTTGTAGGCATTTTCATTTGTGGTGCCATTATACTAACTCAACCTTTCCGCCTGCTTTTTCGATTTTTTCTTTTGCTGATGGTGTTACATAACAAGCTTTTACAGTAACAGCACCTTTTAATTCGCCGTTACCTAAAACTCTTAAACCAACACATGAAGGATGTACTCTGCCTGCTTCTTTCAAAATTTCAAGAGAAACTTCTTTCAAACCATACTGAGCAATTCTGCCGACATTGATTTCAGCATATTGAAGCTGGTTGATAAGTTTAAAGCCTTTTAATTTCGGCATTTGTCTGTAACCCGGCATCTGTCCGCCTTCAAAACCTCTTTTTGCAGAGCTTCCTGAACGCTGGCCTTCACCGTTGTGACCGCGGCAAGATGTTTTACCTCTGCCTGATGAACGGCCTCTGCCTACTCTTTTAGTTTTATGTGTTGAACCTTCTGCAGGTCTTAAATCTTCTAATGTAATTGTCATTTTTAAATTTCCTTTCTTTTACTGCGCCTCGCATAAAACGACACTGCTCTAATCTAAATTAATTGTTTTTGTGCAGCTCTGCTCGGCTTGCTCGCTTTCACTATCGCCTTAAAAAAAGGCTATACGCAATTATGCAGATTTACTCAACGATTTGAACTAAATGAGGCACTTTGTTTACCATGCCTAAAATAGTTGCACTGTTGTAGTGTTCTACAATTTGATTTTGTTTTTTCAAACCTAAACCTGCAACAACTCTGCGCTGCTTTTCAGAAGCACCGATAAGGCTGCCTGTAAGTTTGATTTTGATTTGTTTTAATTCTGTTTTTGCCATTTTATTATTTCCTTTTATTTTATAATACAAAGTTTGATTAATTTAATAAATAACCTGATGCGGCTACGTGCGCAGCACCTAGTTAAGTAATTCAGCCATTGTCAAACCGCGTTTAGCTGCAACTTCACTGAACGGAGTCAAAGCTTTTAATGCTTCTAAAGTTGCATTAGCTGCATTCAGCGGAGCTTTTGAACCTAAAGATTTTGCCAATATGTTTTCAATACCTGCAAGTTCAAGAACTAAACGAACAGCACCGCCAGCAATAATACCTGTACCTTGAGAAGCCGGTTTAAGCATTACAGCACCTGCTCCTGAACGTCCTGTAATCGGGTGAGGAATAGTAGTTTTGAAAATAGGAACTGTAATAAGATTTTTTCTGCCGTCTGCAATTGCCTTTTGAATAGCAATAATAACTTCAGCAGCTTTAGCACAGCCAACGCCTACCTGTCCTTTTTTGTTACCAACGATAACAATTGCACGGAAGCTTAATTTTTTACCGCCTTTAACAACTTTTGTAACACGGCTGATTTGTACAACACGTTCAATCCATTCAGATTGAGGTTTTTCTTCTGTTGTTTCTATTCTCTGTTTTTTACCGCCTCTTGATCTTCTTTTAGAAGGTCTTTCTTCTTCAGCCGGTAATTCTTCTGCTTTTACTTCTTCAACAGTTTCAACTGTTTCTTCAACAGGAGTATTTTCAGTCGTTTCAACTGTATTTTCAACAGCTGCTTCAACGTTCATTTCTTCTTTGTTTTCTAAATCCATTGATTTTTTACCTTTCATTTAACTTGTTATTCTGAACTGTTTTCAGAATTTAATTTCTATTAAATTAACGAATACATCAAAATAAAGCTATTTTATAGCTATTGATAAAATATTCGTGAGTAACTTTTCTGACAAAATTTATTATAACAAAAAAAAATTACATTTCAAGCGAAATGTAATTTTTTTACAAATATTTTAATTGTATTATTTCAAAATTTCTTCTAATGCATTTATCATGCAATGTTTAAATTTTTCGCATTCTTCTTTATTCTTTGCTTCAAACCTTAAAGTAAATACAGGTTCTGTGTTGCTTTGCCTGATAAGTGCAAAGCCTCCGTCAAATACTATTCTCATACCGTCAAGAGTAATAATATCTTTTATATCAGAGCCGAACAAATTTTTGTTAGCGTCTACGCACTTTTTAAATTTTTCAAGAACTTCTTTTTTTCTTTCATTCGGACATGGAAAGCGCACTTCTTCTGAAGAACACACATTATCAAAAGCTTTTAGCATATCTGAAATCTTAAAATCCGGATTATTTTTTCTATGATTTGCAATAATTTCGATAATTCTGCATCCTGCGTAGATTGCGTCATCAAAGCCGTAGTAACGGTCTTTAAAGAATGTGTGTCCGCTCATTTCTCCTGCAAGGATAGCCCCGGTTTCTTTCATTTTATCTTTTATGTATCCGTGGCCTGTTTTACACATAACAGCATTTCCGCCAAGTTTGTTTATGCCGTCATATAAGACCTGTGAACATTTTACTTCGCTTACAATAGTAGGGCAGATGCCTTTTGGCTTGCATTCATCAATCAAATCTTGTGCATAGATAAAAAGCAGCTTGTCACCGGTAAGGAACTTGCCTTTTTCATCCACAACACCTATTCTGTCGCTGTCACCATCATATGCTATACCAATATCAGCATTGTTTTCTACGACAACTTCTTTTAAGGTATCAAGAGTCTTTTCGACACTCGGGTTAGGATGGTGGTTAGGAAAATTTCCGTCAGGCTGTGAAAATAATTCTATAACATCACATCCAAGTTTTCTGTATAATTCCGGACCTACAACTCCTCCGGTTGCATTCGCACTGTCTACAACGATTTTAACGCCTTTGCCTATATTCCCGAAACGGTTTTCCATATCTTTTATGTAATCTGGAATTATATTATAATCTTCTATAATAGAGTGATTAGAGATGTTGGAAATTGGAGGATTATTTATCCAATTTTTGAATGTTATATCCTTGACTTCAGCAATTTGTGCTTCTGTTAAAGTTCTTTTGTTATAAGTCATTTTAAGACCGTTATATTCTTTAGGGTTATGACTTGCCGTAATAATTGCTGCTGCAATAATATTATGTCCAGGGATGCCGACAACTTCTGAATAATAACCAATTGGCGTAGGTGCAAGTCCTAGATGAATAACATTAGCACCGGTAGATGCAATTCCTGCTGTTAATGCTTTTTCTAGTGCAGGCGAATGGAGTCTTGCATCACGTGTTATTGTAATCCACATGTCTAATTCTTTTTTGCCGGATTGTTTTTTTAACCATTCAACAAAACCTCTGCCTGTATTATAATAAAGTTCTTCAGTTATATCATCGCCGTAAATTCCTCTTATATCATTTTTACCGAAGGCGTGTTCATATTTTTTCATATAAAATTCTCCCCTTATTTATTATTGTATAATTATATCATGAAAAATTTTCTTAATGAATTAGCGAACAGTGAAAAATTTGCAGGATGGGTATTTATTTTCCCTGCACTACTTGGAACAATAATATTTATAATTATTCCTGTTTTTTGTTCTTTTGGATTAAGTTTTACAAAATGGGATTTGCTTAACCCTATTAAGTTTGTCGGGTTTGAAAATTATAGACTTTTGTTTCAAGAGCCATTATTTTTTAAAATACTCTTAAACACAATAGTTTTTGCCATCTCTACATCTCTGTTCGGAGTAATATTTCCTTTAATTTTGGCTTGTATTTTAAATTCAAAAATCAGAGGCAGTGAATTTTATAAAACAGCATATTTTTTGCCGTTTATTACTCCTATGATAGTTATAGGCATTGTATGGCAGTGGATATTTGACCCTAATATCGGTATATTAAATCAGGTTTTACAACTCCACATTAACTGGCTTTATGACACTCATTTTGCTATGCCTGCGCTGATTATCGTATCTGTTTGGAAACTTATTGGTTACAATATGATAATATTTTTAAGTTCATTGAGTTCAATTTCTCAAAGTATGTTCGAAGCTGCAAAAATTGACGGCGCTAATTCTGTACAGACATTTTTTAATGTTACAGTACCTCTATTGTCCCCGAGTATTTTCTTTGTCGTTATAATAACTGCAATAAGTTCTTTTCAAATATTTGATTTAATATATTTAATGACTCAGGGTGGGCCTTTAGACAGTACAAATGTTCTTGTTTATGCAATTTATAAAAATGCATTTGAATATTTTAACGTAGGCAAAGCATCAGCTATTGCCTACGTATTATTTGTAATAATTTTGGTATTAACGCTTATTCAATGGAATTTGCGCAAAAAACTTGTTTACAATGAAAATTAAACAGTATATTTTTTGAATATATCATTAACGTTTATGTTTTCAACAACATCACCGCCAACGAGTTTTTTAAACATTTTTCCAAGCTGAGCTAAATCAAGAATTCCGTTAAAAGATGCTTTTTCAGGAGTTTCTGCGCCTAGATTTTGTACAGCTCTTTTGTTCATATTGAAATTTGAATATACACCAGCAGGTGTTCTGCCATGAATAATTAGAATATCGCCTTTATTTGCATTATTAATTCTGTTTAATGCGTTATCAAGAGCCTGCAATTGATTTGTTTCCTTTGCGTATTTTACTACATCTTTGAAAGCTTGATTGTTAATAAATTTGCCGCTAAATGACGGATGATTACAAGTTTTTGAAATAGTCATAATTTGCCTCCTTTTTAAGCTTTAAAACAAATAAAAAATATTTTTGCTATTTAAGAAAATTAAAGTAAACTATTGTTACAATAATCTCAATTTTTCTAAAGATTTATCAAGAAAAGCCGTTATACAAAATACTGGTTAGATACAAATTTTGGGAGTGTATTTTATGTACGAAAAATTAAAGGATGAAAAACTTATAGTTGAAATTACTAATTTAATTGAAAAAGCAGAAAAACTTGAGTCAGATGTCGATGCATACTGCGAATTTATGAAAGGTGTAATATTAAATACTTCCGGATTAAACTAGCAGGCTAATGAAAAATTTTTACTATAATTTTATATTAGAGCTATGAAAATAGTAATATTAGGCGGAGTTGCTGCTGGTGCTAAAGCAGCTGCAAAGGCAAGGCGTGAACTCCATGATGCCGAAATCGATTTGTATACAGATGATACACATATTTCTTATTCTGCCTGCGGGTTACCGTATTATATTGAAGGAAATTTTGAAGATTACAGATTACTTCTTGTGCGTTCTCCTGAAGAGTTTGAAAAAAAGAACGTACACGTTCATCTTAAAAATCGTGCCGTTAAGATTTTACCTGAAGCAAAGCAGGTTTTAATACTGGATTTGGAGCTGCAAAAAGCTTCACTTGTAGACTACGACAAACTTATTATTGCAATTGGTGCACGACCTGTTATGCCAGAAATAAGAAATATTAATCTGCCGGATATTTTTACGCTGCGTAAAATTGAGGATGGAATTGCAATCAAAGAAAAAGCCTTAAAATCAAAAAATGCAGTCATTATAGGCGCCGGATATATTGGTATGGAGCTTCTGGAAGCACTAGTAAGGCAGAATTTGAAAGTCAATATAATAGAATATGCTCCTTATATAATGCCTATTTTTGATGAAGATATGTCAAAACTTATCGAAAATCAGCTGGAATCAGTTAACAACGGAAGATTTAATATTTATACATCTGAGGTTGCAACGGAATTTTCAGGTGACAATGACGGTTTATGTTGTGTTAGAACTGCATCAGGAAGTGAATTACCGGCTGATTTTGCTGTGCTTTGTACTGGAGTGACACCGAATGTTGAAATAGCAAAAGATGCAGGAATAGAAATAGGAGTGACAGGTGCAATTAAAGTGAATGATAAAATGGAAACCAATATTCCTGATATATATGCATGCGGTGACTGCGTAGAAGAAAATTTGCTTGTAAGCAATACAAAAATTTGGCTGCCGCTGGGTTCAAATGCGAATAAAGAGGGAAGAACTGCTGCAATAAATGCATGTGGCGGTGAGGACAGATTTCCAGGAGTTTTAGGCTCTTCTGTAACAAGATGCCTTAATTTAACCATGTCAATGACCGGTTTAACAGAAAAAAAAGCAGCAGCTTTAGGCTACAGTCCGGTATCAGTTACGGTAACAAAAAATGACAAAGTTGGTTATATGCCGGATGTAAATAACATAACTTTAAAACTGACTGCGGATTATGAAACTGGTCTAATTCTCGGTGCTCAGGCAATAGGGGCAGGAGATGCAGATAAAAGAATAAATGCACTTACTGCTGCACTTTTAGGGAAAATGACTGTAGAGGAATTTTATAAAAACGATTTAACCTATGCACCGCCATATTCGCCTACAATTGATCCTCTTCTTAATGCTGCACAGCTTCTCACAGAAAAAGTTAAACGCGCTGACTAGCGATATATTTTGCGACCCCTTCTCCCATAGAAAAGCAACTCCCTTGTACACGCAGTGCACCTTGTGACAAAAAATCCGCAGAAAGACATCTGCCTGCAACAAATAAATTTTCTATGTCTGCAGACATGAGACTTTCTAAAGGTAGCTGGTAGTCCTGAACTTTTTGCAAACCTTCTTTTTTCCGTTTGTTAGAGTGAATATCAACAGGATAATCGGATATAACAACTGGATGCTCAAATTTTTTCCCTGATTTAAGATCGTCAATAGTATAAATATATTTTCCTTTAATTCGCCTTGAAACCCTTATACCAAGCATATCGGCCATATTGGAAATGTAAGCATTTTCAAATCCGGGAAAATACTTTTTACAAAATGAAAGATACCTGTATATATTCTGTCTTGCAAGCAAAAGAGCCTTTGAAATACTCTTAATATCAAGAGAATTATTGTAATCAATGATTCTAGGACAGTTAAATGCAACGGTATCAGGCATTCCCGGAACTGTAAAAATTTGAAAATAGTTTGTATCATGCTTATTAAGTATCCCATTTTTTACTGCATCCTTAAACAATGGCTCTAATGCCCATTTTTTGTCTTTATCCCATGTATAGGCCGTAGAAAGGTGTATATATCCATCGATTTCCTGCACCACCGTAACATGTCTATCTTTATCGTAATCCTTTAGCCAATCTGAGAATCTTTTTAAATCAATTCCTCCCATCATAAATCTCAACGTTACCGGTTGAAATTCTTTGTCTTTTTCTAAAAAATTACAATTACAAATTTTTCCGACAACACAATCACCGGTTGCATCAATTACATATCTCGTCTCGATAGATACTGATAATTTTTTTTCTTTATATTCTATCTCTTCGTTATATGCCGATAATATTTCTTTAGTTATCCTAATACGCTTGATCATGTCGTTTTCAATTTTTATCCCAAGAATGTTAGTATCAAATAATATCGCGACATTAGCCCTTTTCATCAAGTTATCAAGTGCAATCTTTGTAATTTCAGGGTTAAGCCAGGCGGGATTATCTTCGAATGTCGTTTGGCCGCCTAATTTTCTGCATTCATCAATTAAGGCATCGCGAAATTGTGTATTAATCTGATTATTTCCAGATTTCATAACAGGAATAACAAGACCTGACGTAATAGTTCCGCCAAGATGAATATTTTTCTCAATAATTAAAGTTTTTAGCCCGAGCATTCCTGCTGTGTAAGCAGCTGCACAACCGGCAGTTCCCCCGCCGACAATTACAACATCATATTTACTCATAATATGCTAATTATATAGGTATTCTTTATGAAAAAGCAAATAATTTATATAATATTACAATCTGACCGGGTAATCGTCTTTAATTTGCCATCCGTCATACATAATAAGGAGTGCACAGGTATTATTGCTGGAACCTGCATTCATATCTTTAGATTGGCAATTTTCGATCATTTTATCTCGGTCATTATATACATATCCTTCCGTAGTGCTTCCGTCTTCATTTGCTGTTCTGAAGTATCCTGCAGGATAAAAATTTGCCATTCCCTGACCTCTCATAGCTGATGTCGAGGTATCATAATCCAAAAAGAAATAGAAAATATCATTACCGGTTTTGTTTGGCCCTTTTATTCCGTTAATATCGCAGTATACATGAATTTGTCTCCAAGGATGTAAGAAGCATAAAGTTCCGTCATTCAACACCATTTTTTTATAAAGAGTATTTAAACTGTTATTAGGATGAGTAAAATCTGCCGGAAATTCAACACCGTTTAAATACGGAATAAGTGCGCTATTAAGCCATGTTACCATTGCATCTTGGTTATTTAAAGCATCATTTGATGGTTCTGTCCAGGTATCATGGGCTTTAGAAAGCAAAACCGCCTGATTCATAACAGTATAAAGTTTTTTCAATCTGGCTTCAATTTGTGATTTTTTGTAATTAGTTATTACAGTAGGAATAGTCAAAGCAGCAACCACGCCAATAATCCCTAAAGTAATTAAAACCTCTGCAAGAGTAAATCCTTTAATCTTTCTAGAAAAACTTACCCCCTTACTTTCCCTTGCTATACGGTAGTTTCGCGGGGGGGGGGCAGTCTCAAAGCGTCTCTGTTAAACATATTTCAACCTCCATGTTTTTTTACATTATTTACGATTTTACATGATTTGTCAAGTCTGACAATAGCTATATCGTAAAGGTATATACAAATAATGTTATTACTTATCTTTAAACATCTTTATATATTTTGAACTTGAAATCAAATTTGAATTATCAACATCTTTTTTATGCGCATTTAAAATAGTCTCATTATCAAGCGTTAAATTTTCGTCACGATAAAATATACCTGCTTTTGTTTTCATAAGCCCTAAATCGTATTCTGAGAGTTCATATTTATTTATAATATTTGAATTTATTGAATCTGAGTATGTAATTAATGATTTATTTTTTACAGCAATAGTCCCAATAAATTTATTTGCACTGTTTAAGTATATTTTACCTACGTTAAATCCTGCATTTAAAAAAGTATTTCTAACGAGTGCCGAGGTTGAGTAAGTTAAAATCATGCCGTTATCATCAAGAAGGTTATATAGAAGCTTAAAAAAATCTATTGTCCACAAACAAGGGCATTTATTAGGCGTAAATGCATCTAAAAATATAAAATTATAGACGTTATTATCACTTTTTAAAATTTTTCTTGCATCATCTATTGATAGTTTAAAGTTAAAATCTAGTGATTTAAGGTATTTTAATGCATTTTTATTACAAAAAGATATATACTTATAATATATATTATGTAAGAAGGCAAGTTTATTTTTATATCCTTGATTTCTATCATCTAAATATTTTAAATAGCCATAAAAGTCAATTACGCCGTTGTCAAAAAATCTTTTATATTGTTTTGATTTTAAAATTTCCAAAATGCTTTTATCAATTTTTTTATAAATTTTTTCAAGCAATAATATATTAACTTCTTTTTTTAAGGAAAAATTCGCAGCAGCTTTTTCTTTTAACAAGTGTTTAATTTTTTCATTATGGTTTAAAAATTCACTTTTTGAATTTTCTTTAGAAATATTTTTAGAAAAAGATTTAAAAAAGGGAGATAATAATGCTAAATTTTTATCTTTGTCAATAGCGTGTACAAAAATTTTATACTTTTTGTTATTTGTATCTATCTTATAGTTATATTTAATATTATTAGTATATATCGTATCGTTATTTATAATTTCTATAAAATTATTTAGAAAACTTTTTGTGTTATAACCTATTCCAAAACAAATATCTAAAATTTTTATTTCAGAATTAGTTTCTATAAATTTTTTTAAATTTAATGGCAAAACAAATTTTTGATAAGCTTCAGTTAAAGCTCCATAGGTTGAATGATATATGTCATCCGCTTCAGGAGAAAATAGTCCGACAGAACCGTCATTTGTATAATATGGATAAAATTCGTACATACAGCTATTATTGCACTTATACAAATCATTATCAATTTCTTTAAAAATCTTATTATTAGCATTTTAAATTGTTTTTGTTATAATGTTAACAGTAAAATGAGGGAATTATGAAAATAAGTGTAAAAGTGCCGGCGACAACGGCGAATTTAGGTCCCGGATTTGACTGTCTGGGTATGGCTTTACCAATCTATAATACAATTACTATAGAGGAAACAGTTTTGCCCGGAACAGGCGTAGAAATTAATGTCCTGAATGATGATTCAACTAATGATGATTTATTAATGGAACATATACCGATGGACGAAAACAGCATTATTTATAAGGCTGTCGAATTATTATATAATTCTATAGGTCAAACTCCTAGTGAATTAAAAATTACTGTACAATCTCAAATACCTATTGCCAAAGGACTCGGCAGCAGTGCATCAGTTATTGTCGGCGGCCTTATTGCGGCAAATGAACTTTTAGGTCATCCTGCGGATGAAGTAGCTCTATTATCAATAGCTACAGAGGTTGAGGGGCATCCTGATAATGTTACCCCGGCAATTGTAGGAGGGCTTGTTTTGACATCTCTCGAGGATGACGGAAGAGTTGTTTATAGAAAACTTGAATGGCCCGAAGAATGGAGTATAACTGTGTGCGTCCCGGACTATGAACTTTTAACAGATATATCGCGTTCAGTCTTGCCAAAGGAAGTTGCAAGAGAAGATGCCGTTTTTAATGCTAAACGTCTCGCAATGTTTGTTCAGGCTGTTAACACAAAAGATGATGAGTTGATGAGGCTTGCTCTGCAAGACAGATTGCATCAACCGTACAGAATGAAACTTGTTCCCGGATTAGACAGCATTATTGAAAATTTAAAGCATGAAGAAAATGTTCTGGGCTGTGTTTTGAGTGGAGCAGGGCCTTCTATCGTTATTATTTCAAAGAAAAATGATATTGAAAAAATTAAAACAATTGTAAAAAATACGTGGGAAGCTCAAAATGTAAAGGTCAATATTATGACTCTGCCTATTGAGAAAAACGGAGCGCAAATAATTAATCATGAATAAATAAGAGGCTCACCAATTTTGGAGAGCCTCTTATATTTATTAAGCCTGGCTTGTGTATTCCGGAGTAAATGATTTTGCTCCAGCCTGTTCTTCTTTCTTCTTCGCTTCGTATTCGGATTCTGCGAGTTTTAATCGAGATTCAAGATTATCTTTTTGAGTTTGCAAGTCATCTTCAACGTCTTTCAAAGCCTGTAGCTGTGATTCTTTCATCATGTCAAAAGTATTCTGCCAGATATTCTGAGCCATAGCAAATTGTTGTTGAACATACTGTTGAACTCCGCAATATTTAGAATATGCGTCTGTATTCAGTCCACTCATTGAGCCTAAAACATTATTCGGATCAAACTGGATACCAGCCTGCGCCATTGCACCAAAAGTTGCAGCCTGCATTTGAGCTTGCATCTGCATTTTTATATTGCGTTCCTGGGCACTAAACATCCTTTCCATGTTAGCGACTTCTCGCGTAACACGGCGCAAGCGGCTCTGGACACTTGTCATTTGATACTGGAGATCTCTGACAAGTTTTCCGGCCATTAATTTACCATATGCGCCTGATAGAAAACCCATGTTAGTATCCTCTGTTTTTAGTCCTCGTAAATATATAAAGTATATATTCCCTTGCAAATTGCTATTTTTATAATAATTGTTAACATTTCTTTACACAAAAATAACCGAATTATGTAAATTGCAAAATTAGTTTGTTCTTGCTAAAATTCACAAAAAAGGAGATTTTATGCTCAATAAAAGATTTTTAACAAGTAAAAATATAATTTTTGCTGTTTTAGTAGTTGCCTTGCTTTTAATATTGCCTAAGATAATAGGGATATTAATGTTGTTTTTCGGGGCATACGTAATTGCATGTGCTCTGAATCCTTATGTGACAAAACTTATGCATAAAATGAACAGAACAGCTGCTTCTTCGCTTGTAATCTTAGGAAGTATACTCGGAATAATTGCATTGTTTATTCCGATAGCATTTGTAGCATACAAAGAAATTAAAACCTTTTTATTAACTTTACCTGAAAAAATTACAGAAGTAACAAATTTTCTTCTTCATGTAGAGTTTTATGGGCATAAAATACCTGAGATGCTTGATCCGTCTACAATATTCGGACAATCATCTTCATTTGCTCAGGGGCTTGTAAATCAGTCCTGGAGTCTGACAGTAAGCATATTCCAGCTTGTTATGGTGTCAATAGCTTTAACAATGATTGTCTACTATATCCTTGTTGACAAAACTTATCTCAAAGAAAAATTTTTGGAATTTTTCCCGCCGGATTTGAAACTCAAGGCGGAAGAAATATTGTCAACAATAAGCAACAAAGTCGGCGGGTATGTCAGGGCACAAATACTTTCTATGGCTGCTGTCGGAATTATGATGGCAATAATTCTTGTCATACTTAGGGTTGAATATTCAACATTACTTGGCCTTATAACAGGTATTTTAGATATTGTTCCGCTGCTTGGACCTACAATAGCTCTTGGGGTAATTTTGCTTGTAGCATATCCTATGGGGATTGGAAAAATTATACTTATTATTATCGGATTTCTTCTAGTGCAGCAAATTTCAAATTATGTTGTAAGACCGGTTTTATTCGGGAAATTAATGGAACTTCACCCGTTAATGATATTTCTGGCTTTGTTTTTAGCAGAACAGTTTTTAGGTTTCTGGGGAGTAATTCTTTCTCCGGCAATTGCAGCAACTGTTTGTGTGCTTATAGATGAACTTTACATCGCACCGATTAATCTGAAAGCAAAAGAAATTGATGAATAAAAAAGAAGTATACTTATATAATAAAAACGTTAATAAAAATTCCGATTTCATTATGTGGATGGCATTTCCCGGAATTTACTCATTTTCAATGTCGTCGCTTGGTTATTTGTGGATGTATAAAATTATTGATGAAGCTGATAATGTCAATATAGAAAGAATTTGTTCTGACACCTCAAATACTAAATATAAAATTTCAGATGTAAATTTATTCGGATTTTCTTTTTCGTTTGATATGGATTTTCTGACAATTTTTTCAATGCTTGAAAAATACAACATTCCTCTGGAATCAAAAGACAGGGATGATTTTCCTCTAATATTTGCTGGAGGACCTGTTGTGAGTGCGAATCCGGAACCTTACAAAGATTTTTTTGACTTTTTTATAATCGGTGACGGAGAGGATATAAATCTTGAAGTCGTAAAAATATGCAAGGCTTCACAAAATAAACAAGAAGCGCTAAAAAAATTGTCTGAAATAAACGGAGTTTATGTACCAAAATACGCTCAAAAAGTAAAAAAACTTACCAAGAAGCTTACTGAATGTATATATACACCTGTTTTAAGCGAAAATGCATTTTTTAAAAATACTTTTATTCTGGAAATGGCAAGAGGCTGCGCAAACAGATGCGGATTTTGTCTTGCCTCATATCTTAATTTGCCGTTAAGAACTGTTCCTTATGAAGAACTAATAAAAACAATTGAATTAGGTCTTTCTCATACAAACAAAATAGCACTTTTAGGAGCACAAATAAGTGCACACCCGCATTTCCATGATGTATGCAAATATATTTATGAAAAAATTAATAATGGGCAAAATGTTGAGATGAGCGTATCTTCTTTAAGGGTTGATGCAATCACTCCTGAAGTTATAAAAACGCTTGTTGCAGCCGGACAAAAAAATACTACGCTTGCTATTGAAGCCGGAAGTGAAAGATTAAGACGTGTAATAAACAAAAATTTAACAGAGTCACAAATATTTAACGCAGTTAAAATTGCAAAAGAAAACGGTTTAAAAGGGTTAAAATTTTACGGAATGATAGGTCTGCCGTCAGAAACCGATGATGATATCAATGCCCTGATTGAATTAGGCAAGAAATTAAAATCACTATATAAAGGTTTTGACATCGCATTTGGATTTTCAAGTTTTGTACCAAAGCCAAATACGCCTTTTCAGTGGTGCGGCAGGGAAAAAACAAAACAACTTGAAGCAAAAGCTGAGTTTTTAAAAAAAGAATTTCATAAGCTTGGAATTACTGTTCATATTTCAAGCATAAAATGGGATTACTGGCAAGCTGTTTTATCAAGAGGGGATGGTTCACTAGGAAAATTTATTCTTGAAGTCTATAAGCAGGGAGGAAAACTAGGGGCATTCAAGTCTGCTGCTAAAAAATTTAATATTGATACAGATTATTTTGCCTGCACTGATTATGAATTTGCGCAAAAACTTCCCTGGGATTTTATTGAGATAAAACCGGGTAAAGAGTTTTTAATAAAGGAAAATCAAAGGCTTTTAAATCAAGTTTAAAGCGGTTTAAAGTCACAATACATAAGGCTTGACCACTTCTCGTAATAACTTATTTGTGTTGCACTTCCTGATTTTATATAAATTTTGTGCAGTGAACTGTGAGGAATATTTAGAGCACAGCATATTGCAGCTTTTATAACATCTTTATGCGTTACTATAATAATTCTGTTACCCAAATTTTTCTCTATTATGTTATTAATAGAATTATTAACCCTGTTAATAAAATTTGTAATACTTTCAGCATCTTCGGGTACTGCAATTTCAGGAGAATTAATAAATTTATCCAAATCTTCCGGATATTTTTCATCTACCTGTTCAAAAGTCAAACCGTTAAAACGTCCGCATTTTCTTGGATGCAAATCTTCAATTATCTCAAAATCCTGTTTAAATGATTTAGCTATAGTTGCAGCAGATTGAACTGAACGAAGGGCCGGTGAAGTGTAAATTTTATCATTTTTGACACCTCTTTCTCGTAAATATTCACAAATTTTTTCGATTTCTTCCTGTCCTGCATCATTTAATGGAGGATACGACTCCGCATCGGTAAATCTGTCGTCTTCGCTGTATACTGTTGATCCGTTACAAATAAAAGTTATTTTACATTTTCTGCTAAAATACATATTTCACCTCTTTTTAATTAATTATAACATTATTTTGTGCTATAATCAAGAAAAAAGGAGATTTATATGAAAGGTAAAGCATTTAAGTTCGGAGATAATATATCAACAGACCATATAGCTCCAGGAAGGCTGTTTCATTTGCGTTCAAATCTTCCAGAGTTTGCAAAACACGTTTTGGAAGACGCTGATCCGAATTTTGCATCATCTATGCATAAAGGGGATTTTATTGTTGCAGGATCTAATTTTGGTTTAGGTTCGTCGCGCGAGCATGCTCCGCAGATAATAAAAATTGCAGGTGTAGGAGCAGTTATTGCAAAATCGTTTGCCAGAATATTTTACCGAAATGCAATTAATATAGGACTTCTTGCTATTGAATGCGATACTGATTCAATTGATGCTGGAGATGAACTTGAGCTTGACATTGAAAACGGAGTAATTAAAAATTTGACTAATGGGACAATTGTACAAACTGAGCCATTACCGCCTGTTATGATTAAATTACTGCAAGACGGAGGTCTTGTTGAACATATAAAGAAATATGGAGATTTCAAGCTTACTGATTAGATTTACCAGCCTTTAAGACTTTGAAGCATAGATGTTGCGTCTTGACTATTTTTGGTTCTTAATCTTATATATTCACGTTTGTCATTATTTATAACACACATTGTCTGGCCGCATCGCTTCAAAAATTCAGATAACAATGAATAGTCAGAAGCTTTTTGTCTAACAGCATTACATTCTTCAAAACTGTTACATATTTTTGAAGGTCCGGGAGTACCTAATGCTGCATTACTAAAAGATTTTTCGGTATAAGCCTGTAAAATATATTCATCTACCATTTCTCTTGATGTTAAATATTCAAAAACTGTATCATTAAATTTTATGTCATTTTCAGAATTTGAATATGTATAAAAAACAACTTTTGTGCTTGAAGCAAATATATTCGTCCAGATATTTGATGCCTTATATCCCCTGATTACTGCTTCCGGAATTATATTTGGCTGATACCCGCCATATTTTTGAACAGCTTTTTTATCTCTGTTTGTTTCAAATAAGTTTATTTTATCCTTTGAAGAATTTGCTTTTGAATCAAGATTTGCAGTTAATTTGCGATATGCATTATAAAAATCAGATGGAGCAAATCCTTCTAAAAAACCCGTAAAATAACCAATACACAATAATACTATTAAGCAAATAATAAAACTTATAACTTCTTTTGATTTTTCTTTCTTTTTATCACTCATAAAACTCTCCAACACTTTTATGATAATTATATAGCAATATTAATATATTTGCAATGTTTGTTGACAATAAATTATCAGCATAGTTTAATATAAGTACACGCTTAGCCGAAATTTTCGTGCTGGATTTGACGGTTAAGACAAAAGTGTAGTTAACAAAGACAGCAAAAGGAGAAATTAAATGCCTACAATTAACCAGCTTGTACGTTCAGAACGTAAAAAGCTTAAAGACAAAACAAAATCTCCCGCATTGATGGATTGTCCTCAAAGACGCGGAGTATGCACAAGGGTTTACACTACAACCCCTAAAAAACCTAATTCTGCTTTGAGAAAAGTAGCAAGGGTTAGATTAACAAACGGATTTGAAGTTACTTCATATATTCCGGGTATCGGACACAATCTGCAGGAACACAGTGTTGTTCTAATCAGAGGCGGAAGGGTAAAAGACCTTCCAGGTGTAAGATATCACATTGTTAGAGGTACTTTAGATACTGCAGGCGTTGCAAACCGTGCACAGAGCAGATCTAAATACGGTGCCAAGAAAAATGCTAAAGGAGGTAAGAAGTAATGTCAAGACGTTCAAAACCAGCTAAAAGAATTCCGTTAGCAGATCCTGTATACAACAGCGTTGATATTTCAAAATTTATCAATAGAATTATGAGACGCGGTAAAAAATCACTTGCTGAAAAAATCTTCTATGCTACATTAACGAAAATAGAAGAAAGAACCGGTGAAAAACCCCTTGATATTTTCCAGAAAGCAATGACAAATGCAACACCGCTTTTGGAAGTTAAAGCAAGACGTATCGGTGGTTCTACATATCAAGTTCCTATAGAAGTTAAAGCTGACAGAGGTTTTGCTCTTGCTTCTTCTTGGTTGATTGAATCAGCTAAAAAACGCGGCGGCAAATCTTTCATTGACAAATTAACAAATGAAATTATTGATGCTTCAAACGGCTCAGGTGCTGCTTGCAAGAAACGTGAAGATACTCATAAAATGGCTGAAGCTAACAAAGCTTTTGCTCACTACAGATATTAATATTGATTAAATATATCAAAAAAAGAGTTCCGAAATTTTCGGAACTCTTTTTTATATTAAGCTTTTTACAACTAAATCAACAGTTTGAAGTTTTGAATAATTATTTTTTATTAAATCCAAATTTTTAAGAATAGAAGAATGCAATTTTTCGTTATCATTTTTATCTTGTGTTTCAAACAGCTCAGATGCTGTAACATTTAACACAGAAGCTAATTTCTCTAGAGTTTTAGCTGATACAAAACCTTTTCCTGTCTCAACAAGACTTAGCGATTTAATTTCTAAACCAATAAGCTCAGCGAGAGCATCTTGCTTTAAAATAGATAAAAAAATAGGATTTACACTTGCTGAAGTGTTATTAACATTGGGCGTCATAGGAGTAGTTGCAGCAATAACAATTCCAACACTAATTTCTAATTATCAAAAAAAAGTTATATCAGTAAGTTTAAAAAAGGCTTATGCCACGATATCAAACGGATTTCGATTATCAGAAGTTAATAACGGACCATATTCCGAATGGCCGCAAGGATCGTTGCTTGATTATGATACATTTTGGAATGTATATATAAATCCATATTTTACGGGAAGTAAAATATGCAGCACTATGACAAAGGGATGTGGTTATAATTCTGAATCACCAGAATTTAGGAAACAGTGGAGCGGAGCGCTCTGGAATTGTGCAACGGGAGCATCTGAATTATTATTTCAGCTTGCTGACGGCACAGTTATTCTTTATCCGAAATTTACAAATGGCCCTAACGGAGAAATTTGGTATTCATATATATTATTTGTTGATGTTAACGGGCCTAAAGGACCTAATACATATTGTAAAGATGTTTTTCCTTTTAATAGAGGTAATGGCAAACTAGAACCTATTGAATGCACTTTAACAATAGTAGAAAATGGCTGGGAATTTCCTTATGACTATCCATATCGCATTTAATATATATCAAGATTTTTTAGATCATCTTTGGGAGTTGTAATTTCTCTAATACCGTATAATTTATTAAAACCTTTTAAAACTGCCGGATTTATAATTAATGGCGGACAGTCTGATAAAAATAGATTTTTAGCACCACTGTTTTTTAAATAAATTATATTTGAAAGTGAATTAACATCACATTTTGTAAGGAAAAAGACTAATTTATCAGATGTAATTGAAAATTTTTGTATTATCTTTTGCATTATGTTATACAATTGCGGATAATCATTTCCGATATTTATAGCAAGAACGTTATCTTTATCCGGATTATAAGAAAATGTGATTGCAAATGTATCTTGCGGCATTAATTCAAAAAATTTTTCAAAATAGTCCTTTTGTTTTAATGATAAATTTGAAAAGCCAATTATAAAGACTTTCTTATAGTCGCCAGAAAATATGTCATCAAGTTTTTCATTGAGAACATCAGGATTATAACCAACAATTTCCGAATTTCGCTCCTGTCCTTTTGCAAAACCTTTTGCCTGTATTGCAGAATCAATAAGCGGTTGAAAATTATCATTTTCAATTTTCACGACGCCTTGAGGAGAAATTTCGTCAGTTGTAAATAATCTGCCGCGATATAAATATTCAATATTTTGTGCTTCGTTTTTTGTCAAAAGAATTGCACCTGGAAAAGTTGCAAAATCAAGAATTGTTGTTAAAACGCCGCTCCCGTATTGACCTTTTAGATTTTTATATTTAGAAAAATATTCAAAAGCATGCGCAATTAGTAAATAACCGTTTGTATAGACGTCAATATCTTTTCCTTCAAGAAAATTTAGTAATTTATCAAGATCATTAAGATTTGAACCTGAGACAAGTATTGCTTTGTGAGGTCGTGTTGAAAATGAAACTTCCGTTTCTTTTATATTTCCAAAATGTTGGTTTTGTAAATAGTATAACTGTTTTAAAAGTTCAACGTCACATTCAGCTAAAATGCCTATTTGTTCTTTTAATTCCTGAGAATTTATCCTTTTTGAATTAAAAATATCAAGTGCAGTGAATAACGTATTAGTTATTTTCTCATTGTCAACTCCATAATCATAAAGATTAATCAGACTCACACAAACACTTTTAGCAACTGATGAAAGAATTTCCAAAAGAAACTTTTCATTTTTATTTACTTTATTATATTTTGAAAGAAATTCTTTATTCCCTCTTTTAAGGATAGAAGAGAGATTAGTTCTGGGAGAAAATTTGATTATATTTTTTAGAAACCTGCATGATAAATTATTATCTTTGCAGTATTTATGGTACTCATTTTTGACCTTTATTAAATTATTATATTCCTTTGAAAACGCATTTAAAACCTGTGCTTCCGATAAATCTTTTGCAGCATCAATAAGAGCAATCTCTGATATAATCTGATGCTCTATTTCTTCAAATCTTATATCAGCATCTCTAAGCCTAACAATATAAAAAATAATTTGTCTGAGCAGTGTAAACATAACTTCACGCATAGATGACACGCTAGGAGAAACAGAACATGCCCCGCGTGAAATACAATCATTATATTCAAAGTTTATCGAAGAATTATAAAACATGGCTACACCTTACTTTTTAAATAGTTAATAATGTCATCAGATTCATACATTTTTGTGTTATTATCATTGTCAACTAAAAATGGTACCTGAATTTTACCACCGAGACTTTCCAGTTCATCTCTATTTTCGGGATTACTAACATCTTTTTTATTAAATTTAATATCATAATTTTTGCAAAAATCTAACACTTTACGACAATAAGGACAAGTCTCCGATATATATAAATCAATCATAAATAATCTTTCTCCTTTCGTTTATATTTTATAAAGCTTCATAATAAATATAAATCGCCATACTATACAATAAAAAATTGCACAATTGCATAACAATTGTTTTTATAATAAACTTTGAAATATGAAAAATATATTATTTATATTCGGTACGAGACCAGAAGTTATAAAATTAGCACCTGTAATATTAGAATTAAAAAAATATCCTGATAAATATAATGTTATAGTATGTAATACAGAACAACAAAAAGAACTTTCGAATCAGACTCTTGAGTATTTCGGCTTAAAAGCTGATATAAACCTTGATTGTATGCGCCCTAACCAGTCTTTATTAGAGGTTCAGACAAGAATTTTATCTGCATTAGATAAAGTTTTCAATGAACACGCGATTGACGCTTCAATTGTTCAGGGAGATACGATGACTGTACTTTGCGGAGCATTAGCAAGTTTTTACAAAAAAATACCTGTATATCATGTTGAAGCTGGTTTACGCTCTTATGATATTTACGAACCATTTCCGGAAGAAATTATGCGTCAAATGACATCTAGAGTTGCACAGTTAAACTTCGCTCCCACAGAAAAAAACAGACAGGCGCTTTTAAAAGAAAATATCTCAGACGACAAAATTTTTGTTGTAGGTAATACTGTTATTGATGCGTTATTCTGTTTATCCCGCGAAACTTTAGAAAATGCAGCACAATATTTTAAAGAAAATAATATTGATATCAATGAAAAATTAGTGTTGATAACCGCACATAGACGCGAAAACCATGGTGAAAGAATTAATAAAATTCTTGACGCTATAGAATATCTGGTAAAAAAATACAATGATCACACGTTTGTAATTCCTGTTCACCCTAACCCTAATGTTAAAAACAAAATATATGACAGATTAGAAAAATACTTAAATGTTAAGCTTCTTAAACCGTTAGATTATCCATATCTTGTTTATCTGATGAAGAATGCGAAATTAATTCTGACTGATTCAGGCGGCATTCAAGAAGAAGCTCCGTCTTTTGGCTGCCCGACACTTGTTATGCGTTATGAAACCGAACGACAGGAAGGAATTGATGCGGGAGTTTCGGTACTTGTCGGCGCTGACACTGAAAAAATAATTTCACAAAGTGAAAGCATTCTTTCAAAAACAAGAGAAGAAACAAGATTGAAAGCTCAAAATCCCTATGGGGACGGCACTTCTGCAAAAAAAATAGAAGAAATAATTAGGCAATCATAAAAAAACGACTTAACGTCGTTTTTTTATATTTTAGATGACATTCTGTTTTCGTAGCTTCTAATTGTTTCACCTTTTAGAACATGCTTTGAATAAGCTTTTAGTCTGTAATTAATGCTGGGGAGAGTTTTTACTTCTTTTTGAAAAGTTTTGTACATAGCCTTTTCTCGTTCTTTAATCAATTCATTTTTATCTGGCAGTTTTAATACTGACTGAGAATTTCTTGCTGAACGCATAGCTATAAGAAGTAAGACTATTGATATAATACTCCAGACAGCTCTTTTTTCGCTTATTCCAGTTTTTAATACAAGAGGGGCAGAATTAGGGGTGTCAAAAATGATATTTGCTTTTGCGATATCCGGAGCATCAATATATATTTTTAAGCCGTTTTTACCCTCGTTTTGTATAGTTAGAGCTTCTACTTTAGAAGTATTTTTATAGAGTGTACTAATATCAGGAGATTGCATTATCCCTTTTAAATTTAATATGATTTTATCAGGAGATTCAATTTCTTTTTTTATTTTTGCAACATCATCTGAGCGCAATACAATTGATACAGCATCATCACTATTCTCTATAATAACAGAATTAAGGTAATTATCAGCTGCAAAAACCTTAACACCTCCCAATAATATTAATGTAAAAATTAATATAAATTTTTTCAACATATCCTAAGTCCTCTACATTTATACATTACTTTATTGTTTGTAAATATGCATCAATCAAGCGGTTTAAAGTAATAAGCCAAAAGATTGATAAATATATTAACAAATGTAACAAAAGAAACACATGCTGAAATAACATAATAACAGAATTTTTTATATATATGTAAGCACGAGCACAAGGAGTTTGAGAATGAATAGTATTTTAGCTAAATCATCTGAAACAAGAGCAAATAACATACAAAATACAAAACCGGCTGAAACAATAGAAACAGCAGGCTCGCTGGCAAGCAATCAATTTCATAGTCTTTTCGAAACAAATGTCTATGATGTGTTTACTACTAATAATCCCTTTTCCGTAGATTATTCTCAATATTCAGATTCCGGGGAATCAGTTGCATATACTGGAGGCTTTTTAAGCAGTTTTTCAAATGCAGTATCGACACTTTCAACAAGTTCGGGATTTTCATCAGGGGCATCATTTGCAGGAGGCTCTTGCGGAGGTTTTGCCGGCAGCAGCAGCTGCAGCACATCTTCAGGCGGCGGATTTTCTTCGGTATGTTAAAATATGTTTGAAAATAAAGATAAAAGAAATACATTAATTGACGGTTTTTAAAACCGTCTTTTTTATTTATTAATTGTATATGTGTGATAATAAAAAATATTATGTATACATGCTTTTAACTGAAAAAAATACCTATTATTGCGGGTATACTGATGATGTTGAAAAAAGATTTAAAACGCATCTTGATGGGAAAGGCGCTAAGTACACGAAAGCAAATAAGCCTGTTAAAATTGTTTACACTATGCAATTTTCAAATAAATCAGATGCGATGAAGTATGAAAACAAATTAAAAAAAATGACTCATTTAGACAAAGCAAAACTTGCCTGCATAAATTAAAGTTTATATTGTGCTATAATTCCTTATATGATAGATACGCATACTCACATAAATATGATAGAAGTCACACCTGCTGATGATATTATTAAAAATGCAGGGAATTACGGCGTTGATAAATTAATTATACCTGCAGCCTCCACATCAGACTTTGATACAATAATTGAACTTACAAATAAACATGAAAATGTATACGGCATGCTCGGTATTCACCCGTCAGAAGCTAAAGAATGGACAGATGATATTATTACGCGAATTAAAAAACTTGCTAATAAGAATAAAAAAATTGTAGCAATCGGAGAAATTGGACTTGATTATTACTGGGACAAAAGTTTCAATGATCTGCAAAAAGAAATTTTTATTAAACAAATCAAATTAGCTAATGAACTACGCCTGCCGATAGATGTCCACGACAGAGATGCGCATAAAGATACTTTTGATATTTTAAAAGAATATAATCGCGGTTCTATTGTAATTATGCACTGTTTTTCAGGCAGTGTAGAATTTGCAAAAGAATGCATTAAAGAAGGCTGGTACCTTGGTATAGGAGGTGTAGTTACTTTTAAAAATGCAATTAAAATGAAAGAAGTTGCACGGGCAGTTCCACTAGAACAGATACTTCTTGAAACAGATGCACCTTACCTTACTCCTGTTCCATACAGAGGCAAAGAAAATCAGCCTGCTTACGTCAAATTTGTTGCGGAAGAAATTGCCCGAATACGCAATACTACATTTGAGGAAATTGATGAAATTACAACACAAAATGCAAAAAGAGTATTTAATATATGAAAGAACGTCTTGATAAATATTTAACTGATTTAGGTTATTTTGAAACAAAGAGCAAGGCCGCAGCAGCCGTTTTGGCAGGGCATGTTAAAATTAACGATGAATATATTACAAAAGCAGGATATCAAATTAATCCGGAAAAAGAATACGATATTGTTGTTAAAACCATGCCTTATGTTTCCAGAGGAGGTTTTAAATTAAAAAAAGCCCTTGATACATTTAATTTTTCGGTAAAAGATAGGATTTGTTTGGATGCAGGGGCATCAACAGGAGGTTTTACTGATTGTCTTTTACAAAACGGAGCGAAATTTGTATATGCTGCTGATGTAGGCTATGGACAACTTGATTGGAAGATACGTTCTGATAAACGTGTTAAAACAATAGAAAAAACAAATCTGAAAATATGTGCATATTCAGATATTTATTCTGAAAATGATACTGTTGCAAATTTGCTAGTAAGTGACTTATCATTTATTTCATTGACAAAAGTTTTGGGAAATCTTAAAACACTGCTTGATCCTGATTTTCACGAAATGATTTGTCTTATTAAACCGCAGTTTGAAGCAGGGAAAGATAAAGTAGAAAAAGGCGGAGTAGTCAGAGATAAAAAAGTACATGCTGAAGTTATCTCTAACGTTATACAGTGCGCAAAAAGTTTAAACTATTCCATTAACGGGCTTACATATTCCTCAGTTAAAGGACCTTCCGGAAATATTGAATACCTTGTTTGGCTTTCAACAGTGCAAAGCATATCGGAAAACTTTGATATTTATACAATAGTGAACGAAGCCAATAAAGTACTAAATAATTAAGCTTTAGGCAAAGAAACAAGCGGTGTAGAACCGTACAGATCAATATACCTGAAAAAGTTTAAAACAACTCCGGGGGGGAAAAAATAATTGTTGTTAGTCGGAGTAATTTTTAATTCAGACGTTTTAGAATTAATTTTTACAACAGATGCAAGATATTGCCTCCCGACAGCAGAAAATAATATATAGCCTGTTTTAGATTGAATTTCCTCTACAGTAAAGTTGTTTGCATTAGCACTTGCAATAGCCATATAAAATAATTTTTCAGGTGTTAATATATAGCTTCTTGTGCATATATTAAAATCGACATTTTGCGGCGTAACAAGAGTGCTCAAAGGCAGTTCTGTATCAGCAAAGCAGATTGAAGAATTAAATAATATCAATACAAAAGCAATAAATAAAAATTTTACAGTTCTTTCCATGAATCACCTACACTAATATCAACAACAAGAGGCACCGATAAAGGCTGGTTTAATTCCATAGCCTCTGTTACAAGCATTTTAACTTCTTCAAGTTCAGGTTTAAACACCTCAACTACAAGTTCATCATGAACTTGTAAAATCATTTTTGATTTTAAATTATTTTCTTTTAATTTTTTTGAAAAATTAATCATAGCAATTTTCATAAGGTCAGCAGCAGTGCCTTGCATAGGCTGATTTATTGCGGCTCTTTTGGCAAATTCTCTAATCATGCCGTTTGAACTTGATAATTCGGTACTTAAATATCTTTTACGGCCGTAAATTGTTTCGACATAGCCTTTCTCCTCAGCCATTTTAACAATTCCCTCCATATAAGCAAGGACACCAGGGAAAGTTTCAAAATATTTTTTTATAAACAGCTCAGCATCTGCATTTGAAATTCCTAAAGATTTGGCAAGACCATATTTACTTTGTCCGTATATTATACCGAAATTAACAGCTTTTGAACGGTATCTCATTTCTTTGGTTACTTCACTTACCGGAACATCAAATACTTTTGAAGCAGTCAAAGTATGAATATCAATACCGCTGTTAAATGCGTCTGTAAGATGTTTATCTCCGCTTATATGTGCAAGAAGGCGAAGTTCAATTTGAGAGTAATCAGCAGACATAATTAAGCCGTTTTCTCTATTTGCAGCTACAAATGCATTTCGAATTTTATTACCTTCATCTGTACGTACCGGAATATTTTGTAAATTTGGATTAGAAGATGATAATCGTCCGGTTGCAGTAACAGTTTGATTAAATGTAGTATGTATACGTCCGTCTTTTTTATCAATTAGTGCAGGTAAAGCCTCTGTATACGTAGATTTAAGTTTTGCATATTTTCTATAATCCAATATTAAACGTGCAATTTCATAATCTTCTGCCAGTTCTTCCAAAACTGCAGCATTTGTTGAATAAGTCGTTTTTCCACGTTTTTTCTTTGCTTTTAGCCCCAGTTTGTCAAATAAAACTTCTCCGACCTGTCTTGGTGAATTTATATTAAAATTACAGTTCGCAAGCTTATAAATTTTTTCTTCAATTTTTGCTAACTCATTGTTCATAGAGTGAGTCAGTGACACAAGATAAAGTTCATCAACTGCAACACCCGTATATTCCATATCAGCAAGCACAAAAGTCAAAGGTACTTCTATATTATAAGTAATATTAAGTTCGTTAGCATCAAGCTCTCTTATCCAGTACTTTGTAAGTTCTACAATACTAACAATTTCATCTGCTGCATAATCTAAAATATTATCCTCTTGTGCATCTATAAAATGAATTTGTTTTTTCTTATTTTTTTCGTAAGGAGCAAACTGTATAATTGCGTGATTTAGATGCTCCATTGTCTGAATTGATAGTTCATGGTTTCTTTGAGGATCTTTAACATAGCTTGCAAGCATTATATCAAAGATTAAGCCTTTTAATTCTATTCCTAGATTTTTTAATATATGCAATTCACTTTTGGTGTTATATGATATTTTTTTTATTTTTTCATTTTCAAACAATTGTTTTATTTTAGGAAGAATATCAGCAAGTTTGAGTTGAATTTTGCATCCTGTATGCCCAACAGGAATGTAAAAAGTATGAGTAACAGAATCTTGTGCAGATAATTCGATTCTTTCATTTGCAGAAATATCCGAATTATAAGCAAAGGAAAATCCTACTATATCAGACTCAAAAATACTTTTTACTTCAGCATATATATTGAATGCTATAAGAGACTGACATTCAAGACTTTTCAACATATCTTCAAATTCAGTTAAATTATTTATTAATTTCTTTTCAAATTTAAAATCACAATTCTTATTTATTTCTTGATTAACAGCATCTGCAAAAAATCCAAGTTGCACAGTTCCATCAATATTTTGCATAGAATGGACAAGTTCAGCACGTTCAACCTTATCAAAAGAATACATGATTTCATTAATATTTTTAATGAATGTATAAAATTGCATTTTTTTCAAAAAATCAGTAACAACTGAAACATCCGGCAAATTTACTTTCGCTTTTTCTATATCAAAATCAATATCTATATTACGAATAATCGTTGCAAGATACTGACTCATTTTAGCCTGCTCTCTGCCTGCACAAATTTTTTCTCTTACTGACTTTTCCGGTATATTTTCACACTCCGCAAGAACATTATCTAACGTTTTATATTTTGCAAGTAATTTTTGAGCTGTCTTTTCACCAATGCCTTTAATTCCAGGTATACAGTCTGAAGTATCACCCCTTAGACCTTTATAATCAATAACTTGATCAGGATATACACCTAATTTTTCATAAATTTTATCCCAGTTGTACTCAACAAGTTCTCCTTTTGAGGGAAGAATAACTTTTACGCAGCCTTCCTTATCGACAAGTTGAAAAGCATCTTGATCTCCAGTAAGAATTAAAACCTTATTTCCTTGTTCACATGCTTCTTTTGATATAGTTCCTATTACATCGTCTGCTTCATACCCTTCTTTTGTGTAAACAGGAATATTAAAAGCCTTTAGCCCTTCATAAATAAGCTTCATTTGAGTTTGCATATTGTCCGGCATGGCCTCGCGGTTACTTTTATATTCAGAATAGGTTTCCGTTCTAAAAGTATGATGGCTGACATCAAAAGCAACAGCTATAGAATCGGCTTTTAAATTTTCATTTTTCAAAAGGTCAAATATTGCCTTGAAAAAGCCATAAACAGCCCAAGTTGGTGTTCCGTCAGATGTTCTCATATTAGAACGCTCAAGAGCATAATACTGTCTAAACGCAAGAGCATGTCCATCAATTAAAATAAGAGTCTTATTATGTGTCATATATATATTTTTTCATAAAACCGGACATTTTACAAATATGTTAAGAAAATAGCATAAAAAAAACCGCTGAAAGCGGTATTTTTATGCTGTAATTTCTTTATCATGATTTTGAGTCGGAAGTTTGACTACCTCTGCATTTTTCCTGTTTTTTACCATATCAGCGGTAACAACAAATTTTGTTACATCACCTTTTGTCGGGACATCATACATTACATCAAGCATAATTTCTTCGACAATTGACCGTAATGCACGGGCTCCTGTTTTACGTTTAATAGCTTCTTGTGCAATTAATTCAATTGCTTCGGGCTCAAATTCCAAATCAACACCGTCCATTTTTAACAAAGCCTGATACTGTTTTAACACAGCATTTTTCGGTTCAGTTAAAATCATTTTTAAAGTTTTTTCATTAAGTTGATCTAATACGGCATAAATAGGAATACGACCTATAAATTCAGGAATCATACCGAACTTAAGTAAATCTTCCGGTTGCAATTTTTTAAGCATTTTTGCTGCCGCAGCCTCTTTTTCAATTTGAGTCATAGGAGCTTTTGCGCCAAATCCTACAGATACGCCGTCACCTGCACGATGTTCAACTATTTTATCCAGTCCTACAAAAGCACCGCCGACTATAAATAAAATATTTTTAGTATCAATTTCAATAAATTCTTGATGCGGATGCTTTCTTCCTCCCTGAGGCGGAACATGGGCAACAGTCCCTTCAATCATTTTTAACAGAGCCTGCTGAACCCCCTCACCTGAAACATCTCTTGTAATTGATGTATTTTCTGATTTTCTTGAAATTTTATCAATTTCATCAATATAAATAATCCCGCGTTCAGCTTTAGCAGAGTCAAAATCAGCATTTTGATAAAGACGAAGCAAAATATTTTCAACATCATCACCGACGTATCCGGCTTCGGTCAAAGTCGTAGCATCTGCAACAGCAAACGGAACATCAAGCATTTTTGCAAGTGTCTGAGCAAGTAAAGTTTTACCGGAACCTGTCGGACCGACGAGAAGAATATTTGATTTTTGAATTTCAACAGAATCTTCGTTGTTATCTTTATTGTGTTTTAACCTTTTATAATGGTTATAAACGGCAACAGATAAAACTTTTTTAGCATCATCCTGACCAACTATGTATTCATCAAGATAAGCTTTGATTTCATGAGGTTTAGGTATCGGTTTTTCATCTTTATCAGATGCCCCATCTACACCATCTTTATCTTTATTTTCAAAAAATTCTTCATCTAAAATTTGATTACACAGGTCGACACATTCATCACAAATATACACCTCAGGACCGGCGATTAATTTTTTTACCTGATCTTGAGATTTACCGCAAAATGAACATTTTAATCTGCTGTCATCATGTTTAACCATCTTTTTTATACCATTACTTACAATTGCTTTTGAGGTGCTTTATATTTAGAAACTATTGTCTTTTACACCTTTTTTGCTTTATAAGTTTTCCTTTCTTTGTTACTTAATAGCGTCTCGCGAAACAACTTTATCAATCATGCCATATTCCAAAGCTTCTGCCGGAGTCATGATATAGTCACGATCTGTATCCTTTTCAATCTTTTTAATAGATTGACCTGTGTTTGAAGCTAAAATTTCATTTAAAGATTTTTTAATTCTTATAATTTCAGCTGCTTGAATTTCAATATCCGTAGCCTGACCTTGTGCCCCGCCTAAAGGCTGGTGAATTAACACTCTTGAATGAGGGAGCGCCATACGTTTTCCTTTAGCACCTGAAGACAAGAGGAAAGCACCCATTGAAGCAGCTTGCCCTAAACAAATTGTGGAAACATCAGCTCTTATATGCTGCATTGTATCATAGATTGCAAAGCCTGCAGTCACAGAGCCTCCGGGGCTATTGATATAAAGCATAATATCTTTTTCAGGATTTTCACTATCCAGCAACAATAATTGAGCTACAACCAAGTTAGCCACCATATCATCAATAGGAGTACCCAAGAAAATAATTCTTTCTCTCAGCAATCTTGAAAAAATATCAAAAGAGCGTTCTCCTCTGCTTGATTGTTCTATTACTACAGGTACAAAACTCATGATTTATTTCCCTTTCTTTTAACCTGTCAGCGGATATTAACTATTTTGACCGCTGAAATTTTAATTTCATTATATTACATTTAACAATATTAATCAAAAATGCGCCGTAGTAAATACGGCACATATATTATTTTATTGATTACTTAATTTCTACTTTGTTGTTTTCCATTAAGAAATCACGTACTTTATCATTAAGTGCCTGTTGTGAAATTGAAGCAAGTACTTCAGGATTTTGCCCTAACTGTTTTAATAAATCTTGCGGTTTTAAACCATAAATTGCACTTAATTGAGTGAATTTCTTTTCAACATCTTTTTGTTCAAGCTTAATATTTTCTTCTTTTGCAATTTTGTCAATAACAAGAGAATTTTTAATTCTTATGCGAGCATCTTCATTAAGATTTTTCAAAAGTTCATCTTGTCCCTGAGATTTAACAAGCGCATCCCAGTTAATACCTTGAGCAGCCAGTCTTTGTTTGTACTCTTCTCTCAAAGAATTTGCTTCGCGATCAATCATAGATTGCGGAATATCAACTTTTGCTGCATCTATAACTGTTTTAAATACTTCATTTTCAGCATTTTGCTTATTAGTTCTTTCTCTGTTTGAATCCAAATACTTTTGAATGTCAGCTTTCAAATCATCAACAGTTTTGAATGGACCTACTTTTTGAGCAAACTCATCATTTAATTCCGGAAGCTTTCTTTCCTTAATTTCATTTATTTTAATTTTAAAAGTAGCAGGTTGTCCTTTCAGTTTTTCGTCATGATAATCCTTAGGGAAAGTCACTTTAATATCAAATTCATCGTTTAGATTTTTTCCTACAATCTGTTCAGCAAATCCGGGAATAAAGTTTGAATGTGCTAAATCAAGGGGATAATTTTTTGCATCACCGCCTTGAATTTTTTCACCGTTTGCAACGCCTTCAAAATCAATAACAGCAATATCTGTTTCTTTGGTCGGTCTGTCAATAACAATTTCCTGAGTACTATGCTGATTTAAAAGGTTATCAATAGATTTTTGCATAGCATCTTCTTCAATCGGAGTATCTTTTACTTCTAAATTCAAACCTTTATACTGCCCTAATGTTACTTCCGGTCTTAATTCTGCGTTTGCAGTAACAGTCAAATCCTCACCAATATTAAAATTATAACTTGTAATGTAAGGCTGGGCAATAAGATCAAGTTTATTATCAACAACAGCCTGATTAATTGCTTTTGGCATCAAAGTTTCAATAGCTTCCTGCTTAATTCTTTCTGTTCCGACATGTCTTTCAACAACAGCGCGTGGAGCTTTGCCTTTTCTAAAACCGTCAATATTAACATATTGCGAAATTTTTCTGACAGCATTGTTATAAGCGTCTACAGCGTCTTTTGCAGGAATTGTAATATTCAATTTTACAACATTTTCTTTTTCTTTTTCTAAAGTTACTTTCATCTTTTTATCCTTATACTAATTAATACTTATATATAAAATCATAATAAAAAAAAAGAATTTGTGCAAGCTGACAGGAATGAAGGAGTTTATTTCTTCATTCCTGATTCTGATATTATAATTTATCTAATAATTCATCTCCCAGCCGTCATTGATAATTAAATTAAGACAAACAGGCTCTCCATTTTTACAGGCCTCAAGATAGCGCTCTCTATCTATAGATATATGATCATTATCTCCCAATTCTCGATTATGCGCCTGACTAAATGGCGGAACTACAAGCCCGCTTTTTAATAGTATAACTGCTTGTATATCTCTACCTATAACATTGGGCTTTTGGGGACCATTTACATCAAACATGAATAAAAGATCATAAGTAGTATCACCATTACCAGCAGTATAGGATATTCTGTAGCCAAATAAAACTGTACCATCAGGAAAAGTTCCTATAAATGCGAACTTATTATCAGGGTTTGTCAAAATAGTGCTAAAAGAAGACCATTTCATACCTGACACAGTAAAGGTCATATAATCATACTTACTATTATCATTGTTAGAAGTTGGAGTTTCGACATTAAATAATTTAAATGTATTGATTATCTTATTTCGATTACTTTCATTAAAAATTGGATGCCTTACATCTTCCATAAAACCGGCACAAACCATATCGGTACAACCCTCATTTACCATTATCTGACGAATTCCTTCATTCAAAGTTGCATAAGTTTTCTTTATCTTATTTACTAAAACTTTTTTCTGGTAATGAGCTATTAATGACGGAATTGTCATAGCAGCAACCACACCGATGACTCCAAGGGTGATGAGAACCTCTGCTAAAGTAAATGCTGCCCGTTGTTTAAGTGAAAAGTGAAGAGTGAAGGGGGAAGCGGCATTTCTTCCTTCTCTTATGGGAGAGGGTTGGGGTGGGTATTGATTATCACACATCATCTTATCCTTACCTAATAAGGGAAGGAAGATTGGAGTTAACAACCTGCCATCATTTCTTATCCTACCTTCTAAATTTGCTTTGCATCTAAATACCAGATCCTGAAACAAGTTAAGGATGACATTTTGTAAACTTGCTTGACTTCTTGACCTCTTAGCTAAACTGCTTTCTAAAAGCTCTGAATCGCCCCCCCCCCGAGAGTTTCAGGCATATTAAATCTCTTCATGCATAATTCCTTTCTTCTTTTTATACTACTTTTTTATTTTAACATAGTTTTGGATTTTTCTCAAGCGTGAGAACGATATTTTTACAATGACTACATAGACTTAAATATTTCTTATTACTGCATCTGTAAAATCTGTTGTACTAAGACACCCGCCCAGATCACGTGTGAATAGATTTGCTTCAAAAGTTTTTAATAATGCATTCTCTATCTTTAATGCAGATTTTTCCTGACCAATATACTTTAACATTTCAATAGCAGAAAGTAAAAGTGCTGTAGGGTTTGCAATATTTTTCCCTTTTATATCAGGTGCCGAGCCATGTACAGGTTCAAATACGGCGTAATCATTACCTATATTTGCACCTTGAGCAACACCAAGTCCGCCAATCAAACCTGCGCACAAATCTGATACTATATCACCGTACAAATTAGGCAAAACAAGAACATCAAATTGTGAAGGATTTTGAACAAGCTGCATACATAAATTATCCACAAGAATTTCACGTTTATTAATATCAGGATAATTTTTTGAAATATTTCTAAAACTATCCAGAAATAGACCATCTGAAAGTTTCATAATATTTGCTTTAGTTACTACACACACTTCTTTTCGTCCATTTTTAAGAGCATAGTCAAAAGCAAACTTGCAAATTCTTTCGGAAGCATTTCGTGTAATAAGCTTTATACTTTCAGCAGTGTCGTCATCAATTTGCCTTTCAATTCCTGCATATAAATCTTCAGTATTTTCTCTTACAACAACAATATCAACATTTTCAAATTTCGTTTTCACATTTGGCAGATTTTTGCATGGTCTTAAATTTCCGTACAAATCAAGCGATTTGCGCAATTGTACATTTACAGAGCGAAAACCTTTTCCTATAGGGGTCGTAACAGGAGCTTTTAGCGCCACTTTATTTTCTTTAATTGAGTTGAGGACACGTTCTGGTAATGGAGTTCCTTCTTTTTCAATAACATCAGCGCCCGCTGTTTGTATGTCCCAGCTAATATCTGCACCAGAAGCTGTTATAATTTTTACTACAGCATCTGAAATTTCAGGTCCTATGCCATCACCGTTAATCAATGTTATTCGTCTCATTGTCCCTCACAATATGTAGTTGTCTCTCAAATTTTTCAAAAAAACCGCAGTTTGTCACTGTTAAACTATTTTCAAGATAAACGACACCAAGCCCTAATGCAGTCAACAACGGACAGGCAACCCCCTGTGCATAATTTTTGCATTCCATACACTGGTCATTATCTTCTATATAAACTTTACCATCTGAGCAATACATATATATGATTATACAACTTTGATTCTATATTTGTAAATCTTAACAAATCTTAATCTTTTTATAAAAAAAGTCAATTTAAAGTCCTAAGAATTTTTTATGTATATAAGGTAGGTTATATAAAATTAATTAGGTAGGTAGAAAATGGGAATAGGAACCATTGCATCAACAGGTTGGAATTACGCAAAGCGTGCAGGCAATTTGTACTCAGACTTTGTACTCGGTACAGGTAATGAAAAATTTACTCAGGCAATGCGAGAAACAATTGCAAACCGTAAAGTTAACGGTCAATCTTATATGGAATCGGTCTGGGAAGGTATCAAAAAAGGTGCCAAAAAAGCTGAAGAACATAATAAAAACATGATACAAAAGCACGGTAATTTCTGGAAAAGCACATGGCATTCAATAAAAACAACACCAAATGTTGTTAAAGCAGGTTGGCGATATGGTTCAATACAAGGTGCTAAAGCAGGTAAAACAGGATTAGGAAAATTCTGGAGCCAGTTCAAAGGAGCGATGAAAGGTGTTGGAAAAAGAATGCCGCTTATAGGTACTCTTATGATTGCAGCAACAGAAATCCCTAATATTATTTCAGCATTTAAAGATAAAGGGATTATCGGCGGAATAACAGAAACCGGGAAATCAGGCTTAAGACTCGGAGCAGGCATGACCTGCGCTGCTATAGGTTCAGCATTGCTGGCACCAATTCCAGTTGTCGGTCCTATATTGGGTGGTATAGTTGGTTATACAGCCGGCGATTGGTTAATGAGTAAAATAACAGGTAAAAGTCATTCAGAAAAGAAGCTTGAAGCTGAAGAAGCACAACTTGCACAACAACAGGCATTAATGCAGCAATATGGAATGAACCCTTTTGGAGCACAAATTCCATCAGGAGCAGCAACACAAAATACAATTAACACTCCTCAGCCAACAATGACACCTCAACAATTAATGTCAATGCAGCAGATGCTATACGGTGGCGGAATGACAAACACAATGGATCAAGACTTTATGGCTATGACATCGGGATTAAATAAAATAAATTATCAATGCTAATTTAAAGCCGGTAAAATCACCGGCTTTTATAGTTTTACAATTCTTAATAAAAAAGCAATTCTTTTATAAAAAATTTTTTATATATATTATACGGGGAATTATAAAGGGAAATTTGGGATATGCTAAATCAAAGTATTTCAAGAGATTACTATAAGTTAGCGAGTTATGCTGCAGGCGCAAACATAAACCATAATGATGCTGCTGACTTAAATTCTGAACTTTTGTTTACAGGCGGATTAATGCTGTTGCCGCTTGGTTTGCAGGGGGGAAAAGCTGTTTTTTGGCAGGGTCCTAAATGGATATTGCAAAACAAAGGAAACTACACATCAGCATGGCAAACACATAAAGCAAACAATCAAGCATCAAAAAATGCCTTGAAATATCTTAAAGGAAATAATATATTTGAAACAATAAATAACAGAAGTTATTATAATAATTTGCTTGAATTAGAAAAAAAAGTTCCTGTAAAACCTGACTATTCACAGTGGGCAACATTAAAAAAAGAAAGTCAAAGAAAAAAATATTTTAATAATGGGAAAAAAGCAGCATATTATGATGAAGTAAAAAAACTTATAGAAGAAGCTAAAACAAAAAAATTAACAGGAAAAGCTCTCAAAGAGCATTTGAAAAAAGTCGATGAGGCATTGGCTAAAGCTGATTTAAGAGTTAAAGAAGCAATCAATTCAGGTCTTATAAAACCAGCAACAAAACGCGGAAAAATCTGGTCCGGAATAAAAAAATACAGCGGCTATGATGCAGTTGATACAGCATTGAAAAAAGGAGCAACAAGTTCCAATAAAGCTGTTAAGGCACTTTCAAAAGGTGCAAAAGGCGGAGGATTAGCCACTGCGGCAATAGGTCTTGCAATTGAAACTCCGGAGCTGATTGAAACATACAAAACATGCGGTGCTGCAAAAGGTACAAAACAACTTGCAAAAACAACGGCAGTTGTTGCGGCAGAAGGTGCAGGTTACGCAATAGGCGCAAAAGTCGGAGGAATTGCAGGCGCAAAAATTGGTGCAGCAGTTGGAACATGCATTGGCGGGCCTGTAGGGACAGCCGTAGGCGCTGCTGTCGGGGGAATTATCGGGGTATGTACAGGAGTTTTAGGAAGCTGGCTTGCAGGAAAAGGAGTTAAAGAATTATTAGGCAAATCTGAATTAGAAAAACATAAACAAGCAGAAGCACTAAAACTTGTAAAGGCTGCTAAAGAATCCGAAGAAGGAAAAGCTCAATTGCTTGCAAAAGTTGAAGAAAAAGCGCAAAATGATGGCGGATGTAATGATGAAAACATTATAAAAGTGTATGAAAAAATAGCTCAAGAAAGAGAAAATTCAATATCTGAAGAGACAAATCCAGAAATATATTCACCTGTCACCGATTCATCAAATACTGCTCAGACAGACGATTTTTCAAATACTATCAATATGTTAAACAGCATAGCAGCAAACTGTAATCTTCAACAACAAAATTTTATGAATCCGTTTAGCAATTTAGGATATATTTAACAAAAAAGCCCTTTTTTAAAAGGGCTTTTTTATTAGATAGAACTTACATTAAAATCTCTTTCAGATTTGCTTGATGTACATTCAAGAACATTTTTTATAAAACGTTCAATAGTAGACTCCATAGAGCTTATTTCGTCTTTTAAAGCTTTATAGCTTTCCTCTTTCACATCTTTTAATGCTTTTTCAAAAATTTCGTCATGGTACATAACAATACTCCTCTTTGATTATATTTACAGTTGCCGGTAATAAAATACACTGCAAATGGTTACTACACATATTCCCATAACGGAATATTTTTGAACATTCTTTAATAAAATTTATAATATTGTTACAAAATTTATTATTCCTACAAAATAAATTTACTTTAATGTAGAATGTTAAAATATACATAGAGGGAAAAGAATGACTACCGATTTTCTAACAAGTTACGATTATTATTCCAGCAGACGTGATATGGAAGTCATATCAAACATTGTAGAGTCTTTAAAAAAAATTCTTGAAGAAGATAAACTTCAAGCACAACCATTATTCTTAAAGACATCAGAAAACCTAATTTTAAATATAGCAAGAAAAGTCGTCCAAGAAAAGAAAAAAACTTTCTTAATAGGTATTACCGGAGAAAGTGCTTCCGGCAAAACTGTTTTTGTTGACAATACTATAAAAGCATGCGTTAGAAAAAAACAGGAAGGCATCTATACAGTTATTCGCTGCGACGATTATTATAAAGATACTTCTAAAGAATTAAAAGCAGCAGGAAGCTACGAAGAATTATTTAAAACAGGTTTTAGTTTTGACACTCCGGATGCCATTGATTTAGAATTAATGAAAAAACACCTTATGAAACTAAAATCAGGTAAAGAAATTACATCACCGCAATATGACTTTGTTACTTGTGTTTCAAATCCTGACGGAGAAGTAAAAAAACCGGCAAAAGTCGTTCTCACAGAAGGTTTATACGTTTTAAACGAAGGCATTAGGGATATTATGGATGTAAAAGTCTATGTTTATACGCCTCTGGAAGTTATTAAAGACAGATGGTATAAACGTGCAGCTCTAAGAGGAAAAACAGGTTTAGCTGCAGATTTACAATTTCAAGATGTAAACAGAACCGCCCAGCAATATATAAGACCTGTTTACCAAATATCTGACGCCGTTATAAATGGAATGGTTTCTCAAGAATATATCAGGCAAATTACAGACAAAATATTTAAAACCTTACATGATATAGTTTTATAAAAAAAATCGGTTTCAAATTTATTTTGAGACCGATTTTTTTTATATTAAATTAATATCCCCTTAAACAAGAAGAACATTTCGGCTGCACAGGCTGAATATAAATATGCCCGCATGATGAGCATTCAGTGTCTACAAAAGCCTTTCTGCAGGTATTGCACCTATCAATATTAACTTTTGTACATTCATCGCATTTTTTTACTTTTTTAACTTTACATTTGTTGCAATTTTTAAATCCTGTAAACGGGTTTAAACTAAAGTTAGTTTTGTTCTCACCAATACCTATATATGGCAGCGGGTTAAGATAAGAAATATAAGGCATTGGATTTAAACTCTGCATGCCTTCCCAAGCTGCAAATGCACCCTGCGTAGTTAAACTAAACGCCCCTATAAGAGCCAATGTAATACATAAATTTTTCATAAAAATACTCCCATTAAAAAATTAATAAAACTCGCAAAATATTATTTGCATTATTAAGTTTAAACTTTTTAACAGGAGTTTGCTATACCCAAATAGATAGGGGAACTACCCGAAAGTAGTACCCCTATCAGAGTTATTTTTTACATTAAATTATAATGATTGTTGAACTCTTGTTACAGTAGCATCGTCAAGCAAAATGACTTGAATTTCTTCACCTGATTTTGCATGGTATTCAAGACCTTTTGTAACCAATCCAGTTGCCAAACCTACAGCAGCACCGACAGGTAAACCTATTGCAACACCAGTCCCGATTTTATCTGGAGTTGGAATAAATGCAAAACCTACACCGGCACCGGTACCGATAGCACCGCCTGTTAATGTGCAAAGAACCAATTTACCTGTAGTCATCCAAGGTCCTTCTTTTAAAGAATAATCTTTAGAGAAAGGTTTTGCGTTGAATGCCATTTCTTTGCCGTTTGGTAAAACTATTTTGCATAATTGAGGATAAACTCTTGCATTTTTATTAAACCATCTTGGAGATTTAATTTCATTTATTTTAGCAATAAATTTTGTTCCTTGAGGAATTACAAGAGTACCTTCTTCAGTACAAATATTTTCATTAGCAACAAAAGTTACAACATCACCTGCCTGATGTTTTTCAGATTTGAATTTTTCATCAAAAGCAACAACAAGTACATTACCTTGAGTGATAACACTTTCTATATTGTTAACTTTAACTTCGTTGCTTGGAGCTTTTCTTGTAACATCTAAATGTTCAATTCTTGTAGCACCTAAATATTGAGCTTTTACAAGATCCAATTTGGCTTTTAGTCTTGCCAAAAGAACAGCTGCTTCTGCTCTTGACAAATTATCATTAGGTCTTAATTCTCTTGAATCAGGATAATTTACGTAAATACCGTAATTGATTGTTTTAGCATAAACATTTTTTGCCCATCCCGGAATCGCAGATGCATCTTTAAATTGATTTAAAACAGACTTATCAGCTTGCATATCTTTTGTAATATGGCTGATTACAGACTGAGCTTCAGAACGGAGAACCGCTTTATTCGGTTTGAAAGTTCCGTCAGGATAACCATATACCAAACCTAACTGTTGAGAACGCAAAATATTGTCATAATTTGCATTTTCTTTTGAAACATCCGAGAATTTATTTGTAATTGAAACATTCAAATTTTCATCGGATAAAACCTTCAATAAGGCATTTACAAAATCAACCCTTGTAATATTTGCTTCAGGGTTAAAACGATTACCGGACAAAGTCATAATATTTTCATCAACTACACTGTTAATTTCTTTGCTTGCCCAGTAATTCTGGCTTACATCAGCAATAGATGCCGCAAAAGCAGGTACGGTATTTAAAGCTAATAAAGACAAAGCCATAACTGCAGAAATAATTTTTTTCATTTTCTTACTTCCTCATATTTACTAGTAAAACTTTTTCGTGTAAGATTATAACGTATTAATTTGAATTTGTAAACATGTATTTATAATTTTAATTATTTACCCAATACAGAAAGGAAAATTATGGATAATTACACAATGACCAAAATTGTTGCAACACTAGGGCCTGCAACATCTACGAAAGAAAAAATAAGAGAACTTTTACATGCTGGAGTTACCATGTTCAGATTAAATTCTTCGCATGGCGATGTTGAAATGCATAAAACAAATTTGTCTTATATAAGAGAGATTGAAAAAGAAGAAAAAACTCTAATTCCTGTTCTACTCGATCTACAAGGCCCCAAAATAAGAATAGGTAATCTTCCTGAATCTATTGAAATTCACAAAGGCGAAATTTTAAAATTCCGCCACCAGCCTGAAGTTACGGGGGATATTCTGCCTGTTGATTACAAAGGTATGGCTGATGACGTTACTCCAGGCGAAAAAATAATGATTGACGATGGCAAAATACAACTGGAAGTAAAAAAAGTTGAAGATAGAATAATTTTTGCTGAAGTTTTAACTGACGGACTTTTAAAACAGAGAAAAGGCATTAATATTCCTGGCTCACAGGGAAGTTTGGACGTATTGACATCAAGAGATTTAACATTTGTAGAATTTGCTGCGCATAATGATATTGATTATCTTGGATTATCTTTTGTTAGAGAAGCATCTGATGTTGTAAAATTAAGAGAATTATTACACCATCATGGTAATACATCTGCAAAAATTATATCTAAAATAGAAAAACCTCAGGCAGTAGAAAATATTGATGCAATTATTGAAGTATCTGACGGTATAATGGTTGCAAGAGGCGACTTAGGTATTGAAATTTCTAATGAAAAAGTACCTATTGTACAAAAAACTATCATTAGAAAAGCAAATACAAAAAGAAAAGTGGTAATTGTTGCAACACAAATGCTTGACAGTATGATTGAAAATCCAATTCCGACACGTGCAGAAACATCAGACGTTGCGAATGCCATTTTAGACGGAACCGATGCTATTATGTTATCTGGTGAAACAGCTGCAGGAGCTTATCCTGTGCAAGCGGTTGCCATGATGAAAAAAATTGCTGACAGCGTTGAAGAATCTCCGTTTATGAGGAAAAATAAATTCCCGAGAAAAATGATTGAAGAAGAAAAAGATTCTCAGGCAATGGCTATAGGTATGTCAATAGCCGACATGACCAGAAAAATGAACGTTAAAGCAGTTGTAGCTTTAACAGGCAGCGGATTTACAGCTTCTATGCTTGCGGAAGGCAAATTAAGCGTTCCTATTTTCGCTTGCTGCCCCTGCAAAAATACATGCAGAAATGTTAAATTGTACAGAGGCGTTTTCCCGTTTGTTGTAGATTTTGACGCAAGCATTGATAAAACATCATTAAAAGAAATGGATGCATATCTTATGAGAACAATGCAGCTCCAAGATGGAGATACCGTTCTGGTAACAGGTTCTGTTCCTGAATTACTTGTGGGTGGAACTAATTTCATAAAAATACATGAGATAGGCAAACTCGCAAGACAAGATAAAGAAAATAACTAAAATATACGCAACAAATAGAAAAGAGGTCAAAAATTTTGACCTCTTTTTATATAAAAAAAGCCTCCCTTGAATCAAAGGAGGTTAAATTTTGTTTTTAGGAAGGTAGGAATAGGAATAAAAAGTCTCTCTCTTTTTTTTATTGTATACATTCTCTCTTAATATCCTCGTGTTTATTTAATGTTGCCACTAATTCTAATGGCAACTTTTTCTTTTATATAAAGGGTTT
>CALUVW010000008.1 GCA_944324315.1 Candidatus Gastranaerophilales bacterium
GAACGTTTTGACCATACGCTTGAATTGTCGTAGACAAAACCTTTCGGATTGGTTATTTCTATATTTGCAAGTTTTTGCATCTCATCTATTGTTAGATTTCTCGAACTTGGAAATCCGAGCGGATCTTCGCGGAAATTAACCGTTATAAAGAAATTTCCGTTTTCAATTATGTATTTGAGCATTTGTTTATTGTAATCATTAAGTTCATACTCAGGATCTGCAAGATCTGAATAAAAAAGTACCAGCGGGCTTGCAAAATTTACAACCCCGAGAAATGTATCAGGCGGAGCGCAGGAAGTTTTTGTTGCCTCCTGTAATTTTAAATAACTTTCTTCAAGCGAATTGTCATCAATTTTTTTTAAAAGCAGATGTCCATTTTGCGAAACAGTTCCGATTTGAGCTTTTGAAAGTGCAGAAATACAAGTATTTTCAAGCGGATGTTCAAGTGCAAATTTTTTTACATTATCGCTTACTTCCAGTTCGTTAAACAAATCTTCCGGATTCAGATACGGAAGTTTGTTAAACATATATTCATAAGTTATGAAAGTTCCCGCTGAATACCCGTATAATATGACCTTGTTTCCTTTTTGTGCTTCTTTTATAACTGTTTCGTTTAATTCATCAAGTATAGGAAGCATGTTGTGCTGTTTCTGAACCCATATTGCATCGTGAAGGTAGGCTGTCAGCATTGAGCGGACTTTATATGCAAGTGTGGGGCTGAAAGCTTTTGATAAATCAAGCTGCTGATGAACAAATTCCAGATCATTTTTGCTTTTGTCCCCCCAGAAAAAAATAACGGGATCTTCATTTATTTTGTATTGAGGTTTGTCTAAAAATGCTTCTTTTATTTCTTTACTTTTTTCAAATTTTTCTTTTATAACAGGATGAAGTTTTTGCACCCCCTCAACATACCAGTTGCGCATTTTTTCGTCATTGTTGTTTGACCCGTTTATATAAACAAAACTTATACCTGTGTCGGCAAGACAAATATTCTGAAATAAAACTAAACCTAAAATAATCCCTAAAATCTTTTTCATGTTAATATAATAGCACAAAGGAGTAATTTATATGAAAAAATTTTTATTCGTTTTTGCTTTAATTGTATTTTTCTGTTTAGGAGTACAGGTTTTTGAAATTTTTAATTCTAATCAACCTTATAATTGTACACTTGCAGCTAGAGGTTGTTGTTCACGTCATGGAGGAGTATGTGGTTGTTCCGGCGGACGGACAAAATGCTGCGACGGCACTTTAAGTCCTACCTGTCAATGTTTTATGGATGAGAATAAAGGATTACATTTATAAAAAAAGCACCCTTAGGGTGCTTTTTAATCGTTTGAAGTTATTTTGTAAACTCCTGCAGCGGCAGCTCCTGCGACAAAGTTTGTCAGTAATGTCGCAAGTATCAGTTTTGTCTGTGTAATTCCCATTGTGAAAATTCCGAGAGCAACAGCAGGATTAAATGCGCCGTAGCAGGTTCCGTCAGTAGCCAGCAGGCCAACAAGTACAACAGCACCTATTGCAAGTCCGAAATAGGAATTTCCTTTTGTATCTTCAGATGTTGCAGTATGCAAAACAGTGTAGCAAAGTGCAAAAGTAAATAAAAATTCGCAAATAATCATCGGTATCATAGAATATGATGTTTCATTTGCATAAGGCGGGATTGCAACAATGTAACCTGCTAAAAGTGCTGCTAAGGCTCCGCCGATGAATTGTGCAACAATATATGGTACAAAATCTCTCCAGTTCAAGGCACCTCTTATTGCCGCTGCCAGTGATACCGCAGGGTTATAGTGCCCGCCGGAAATATGTCCGCCTGCATAGACCATTACCATTAATATAAATCCTATTGCCATTGGAGGAAAAGTTTTACCGCCGTTTGGGAACAGGGCGCATCCTATGGTAAATACCAGAAAAAAAGTCCCTACAAGTTCTACCAAACATTTTTTTAGTGTCTCTCTCATATAAGTATCTCCTTTTTTTTTGAATTTTAACATGTCATATAAATTTACGCAATTAATCTTAATATTAATATCAAAAAAATTTTTTTCGTGTTTTATATGTGATATGAAAGTTAACTTTCTTAATTTTAATACTATAACATTTCCCCGCATACCCCAATCCACACATATTAATTCCAATGCAGAGATTTATAAAAGTGGTTTTGAGCTGCCTTCATTTTATTATGCACCGGTATTCGGAAACTTACAAACTCCGGACGGCGAGAATAACGATTTCGACAAAGAAATTGAGAGCTTGAAAGATGTTCATTGCCCGTTGTGTGGTGTTAAAATGGTTTCAAAAGAACAAAAGAAAGATGTTTTAGAAGAAGCTTCTCATATCAATGATTCAAAAGAGTTTGTTGAACTTCTTAAAAATCATAAAGAGAGATTTTATCCGAGATTTAAACATCTATATGATTTTATTACGTCTGAATATGAAAAAAATCCTGATTTATCACCTCTGGAGCTTATAGAAAATACAAAAAATCATGGTAATCAGTTAATTAAGGCACAACTTGAAAGTTGTTTTCAATATTTGAATAATGTGCAAAAGAGTAAAGCCTTAAATTATGACGATAACAGGTTAATAGAATTGTGTAAACATAAAATTAAGGCATTAGAACATAATCAGACTGATGAGTTTAGTTTTAAAGAATTTAAGTCAATATTACATGATACTATTGCTCAAATGAGTATTTACGGGAAATGGGAAATTTATGACAATGTTAAACTCCCTGTCTGGGATCTTCATTTTGAAAAATTATCGTTTTGTATAGATAAATCCAAGCTTGATGAAGGATGCACTCCTGCCTATTTGTTGATGAAAAATATACTTAAATTCTCAACTTCAAATATAAATTATATTTTTGGGGATACATCTTCTAAGGAAAATAAGTTTTATAATAAATTACTGCTATGTAGACAATGCTCTTACGAGAAGGGCTCAGTCCGAAGATTCCTTAATTCTGATTCGCCTGAATCTGATATAAATTACAAAAAGTATATGTCTGATATAGCAAACCATATAGTAAATGATGATTTTAAAATTGAACCGCGTTATCCGCTCAATTTAGCAGGTTTTGTTGAAAAGGCAAGCAACGGACGCCACAAAATTGCAAAAGGGGCAGATATTTTTATACAATTGCGCGCAAAATTGTTTGATAATGATAAGGATATTGATTTTGATCTCGTAAATTTTGACAATGTACCCTGTGCAGCCTGCGGTAAGGATTGTATTTCCCATAAACAGAAACTTGATATATTTGAAAGAATTGAAAAAGCTTCTTCAATGCAGGAATTGGAAACAATTATAGATGATAATATTGATGTTATAAGACCTAAATATATGCCTCTCATTGAAGTGTTTAAACGAGATTTACATTTTTATCCGCAAATATCTGATGAAGAAATGATGAAGGATTTGTTTGAAAATTCTTCCATTAATATCGAAACACAACTGCGCAGGAATGTAAAAAGACTTGAAAAATTACTAAGAAGTAATGAATATTCCGCTGCCGACAAACATAGAATAAGACAATGTATTGAGGGAATAAAAAATGATTTTTTAACTCAGGATAAAAATCATTTATTTGAATACGCAGATTATAGACAATTGATAAATACAACTCTTTTAAATCTTGATTCCAAAAACAGATACAAATATAACAACATTCTGAAAAATAATATAAAAGATGTTTTTCTCCCGCAAACAATGCTAAATGTGTCAGATGAGCTTAAGCAACGGTATCATTCGGCAACAAAAGTTGCAATACAAAACATTTTTAAAATGAGTGTGGCAACTAGAGATCATGTTTTATCGAGAAATCATGACGGTTCGGATGATAAGTCTAACCTTGTGGTTCTGTGTAAAGACTGCAACCAGAATAAAAAAGCATATTCCTTAAAGTATGAGATGTATAATCACCATGAATATAAAAAGAATTTTGTAAAATATTTAAACTTTGTCAAAGACAAAATATCAAAAGGAGAGCTTGATGAAAGTTATATTGCTTATATAGACGATATTTCAAAACAGTATGCAAGATTGACAAAAAATTTAGTAAAAGCTCCTGACAATTTCTTATCTGATTTTATGGTATAAATAAATTATGTTTTATTTAGAAGAAATTAACGGTAAAAAAATATTAAAAAGTTCTATTCTTGATGGTCTAAATCATTTTTTCACGACAAGAGAAAGTATTATAAAAACAAAAGAAATTGATTTTGAAAAATCTGTCGAAGAGAATAAGCAGGATATTTGCAAGTATCTCGAGATTGACGAAAAAAACTTAATTCATCCTTCTCAAACTCATACATCAAATGTTGATGTTGCAAAGATTGGATTATCCTCATATCCGGATACTGACGGTTTAATTCTTACAAATAACGAACAGGCTGTGTATTTGAACTTTGCTGACTGTACGCCTGTTGTAATATATGATCCGGTAAATCATATTGCCGCAGTTTCGCATGCTGGATGGCGGGGGACTGCCGGTATGATTGCATCAAAAACCGTTCAAAAAATGGAAGATGAATTTAATTCAAAACCGGAAAATTTAAAATGTGCAATAGGACCTGCAATTTCATTTTGTTGTTATAATGTCGGAGAAGATGTATATAGAGAGCTTTCAAAAACAGTCAAGGATTTTTCACGATTGTATGAAATACGCAAGGGAAGTATTTATGTTGATTTAAAGGGGATAAATAAGAGGCAGCTTATTGAGTCTGGAGTAAAAGAATTAAATATTGATGTTTGCCCGTATTGTACTGTTTGTAATAATAATCTGTTTTTCTCCTACAGAAAAGAGAATGCAACAACAAACCGTCATAGTGCAGTGATAAAATTATAAAAATACAGGCTCTACTATGCCTAATACTACTAAAATTATAATATAGTTGTTAAAACCCACTTTTGTACTTCCTCGTTCAGCTTGCCTGATAACTGAGACAGGAAGGAGAGTTCTTTCCGCAAGTTCTTCTACAGTATACCCTGCGAGTTTTCTTTCGGCTCTTATTCTTGCTGCAATCAATTTCATGTCTTTTTGTACATTCATAATAAACTCCTGTTTAAATTTCTTAATATTATTCTCGTTTATGACTAATTTGTATTAAATACAAGATAAATTATAGTTTATTGGAACTATTTTGTCAATAAAAATATAATTTAATTATGGATAATGAAAATAAAAGCTATATCCGTTCATTATTAACTTTGCATAATGTTTCTGTAGAGAAATTAGCAGAATTGATGACTAAAGAATTAGGGAAATCGTATACAAGGCAAAGTTTGTATGGTAAATTTGACAGAGACTCTTTAACCCTGAAAGAGTGTCAGGCAATTGCCAAAATTTTGGGTTACCATATTGCTTTTATTAAAAATAAATAGAAAAGTTTTAATATTTGTAAAATTATAAGTTTATTGCGCAAAAATTTTCTTTTTCCTGTTTTACTACAGTTGTAAAAATTCAGGAGTAATTATGAAAAAATTTTTGGTTTTGATTATTTTAGTATGTTTCGGTATGTGTATGGCAGATTGTTCTGTATCAGCAAGAACAGTGAGAAAAGATCATCCTGTAGAAATTATAAATAAACATAACCATGGTAAAAGATACGCCCACAGGCGTCATCGCAGAACTCCGTATTATAACTATGTTTGCAAAAACGGTATTTGCCGCTGGACTAACAGACCGGCTCCTGCATATACCCACAGTGCATCAACAACAACACCTCCGTATGCAAACGGAGCAGGATATGTAAGACCGAGACCTAAATACAGACCGCCTATGCCGGAAATAAAACCTCACGGTTTCAACAGGCCCGCTGTTACTTATTCGTTTTCCGCCAGATAATTGTAAAAAATTTGTACATTACAAAAAATTATATTATAATGTAACGGTAATAAAATAAGGAGGAAAACTATGAAAAAGACAAGATTTAGCGTATCTTCGGGGGGGGGGCAAATTTAAGCTCCTTACAATCATTTTGGGGTTGTCAAAAAAATAAAACCTGCTATAATGGAGATGTATTACATCAACATTATAGAAAGGGTTATATGAAAAAACAAGCATTCACCTTAGCAGAGGTATTAATCACCCTCGGCATAATCGGAGTTGTTGCAGCTATGACAATGCCTACATTGATAGCAAACCATCGGAAGCAGGTTTATGTTTCCGGTTTGAAAAAAGGTATGAGTACCATATCTAATATGTTTCAGAAAATGATAGCAGATGAGGAGGCGTCAGGCTTAAATTCAATAAGCCTTTTTTCAGACGGTATGTGTACACCAGGACTTGATGATACTATAGGCGAAGGATGCGAAGATTTTTATGGCAATCCAAGTTTATTTGATAAATTAATTCCTAAATATATAAAGATTGTAAAAACTTGTACAAACTCCGAATGTGATATTAAATATATTGATAACCATTTAAATTGCGATAATTCAGGCAAATGTTCTTTATATAAATTTAGCGCTGGTGATTCAATTAGTAACGCTTTATATACTTCTGGGTATGTGTCTACAAGTTATAAAGGGTATTTTAGTGCTGATGGCATAATATACTATTTTGCGTTTGCAGGTTGGATTGGTTCTAATGTCTCGGATTCAGGGGCAATCAGTGTTTGTATGGATGTTAATGGTGAAAAAGGTCCAAATGCCCGTGGAAGAGATTTATTCTGTCTTGCATATTGTCAAAAGTTGAATGGAAAAATATTGCCACGGCCAAATTATGATGTTTGTAATTTTCCTGCTGATGAGGATGATTATAAAACTTATCCATTATATTATTTGATGCAAAACGGATATCAAATGGACTATTAATGACAGAGATTAGCGTTGTAATACCTTGTTATAACGAGGAAGCAAATATTCATACATGTATCTCAAAGGCTTTTAAAACCTTTGAGATACTTAATATAGCAGGAGAGATTATTGTTGTTGACAATAATTCTTCCGATAAAACAGCTCAAGTTGCAGCAAGTTCGGGAGCTAAAGTTGTTTTTTGCCCTGAAAAAGGTTATGGAAATGCTTTAAGATGCGGGTTTGCAAATGCTGACGGAGAATATATTATTATGGGCGACGGCGATGACAGTTATGATTTTAGCATAATTCCTGAGTTTTATAAGGAGATTAAAGATTGTGATATGGTTACCGGAACAAGATTAAAAGGTGTAATTCATAAAAATGCAATGCCGCCTTTGCACAGATATATCGGAACCCCTGTACTTACGTTTATTATGAATGCACTCTATGGAACAAAAATTTCGGATTCTCAATGCGGTATGAGAATGTTTAGGAGAGAATGTCTAAAGAATATACAGTTTAAAACTACCGGGATGGAATTTGCCTCAGAACTTTTTATCTGTTTTGCCCAAAAGAATTATACTATTAAGGAAATTCCTATTCATCTTTATGCAGTTAACAACCGTAAATCCAAGCTTAATCCGTTACGTGACGGTTTCAGGCATTTGTGTTATATGATATTAGCTTTACATAACAAATAAAAAGAACTTGTCCGTTTATTATTTATATTATTTTCAATTACTTTACACTCAGAGTCATCAAAATTTATGTTTGTATACTCTTTCAGAGCCTTTTTTGTAAGATTGAATGTTTTCAGGTATATTGCAAGATCCATAATAAAATATGTCTTGTCAGGATTTGCCTTAACTAAATCTTTTATTTCCTGTTGTTTTTTATCTGATAATATATTAACATTTCTTTCCGTAAATCTCGGCGCATTAAGATAAATATATCTTGCTGTAGGATTTTGAAAGGGGATTGTAATTCCGCATCCTGAAACTGTTATTACAACTGAATTATCAGGGATATTTACATTATCAATGTAAAGTACTTTATCTTTTATCGGAATTCTTTTCAGCATATCAGGTTCTATTGTTTTCAGCATAATATACCCGCATACAGTAACGAGAATTATCGGTAGTACAGTTTTTTTATAATTAAAAGAAAAATTTATATTTTTGTAATTTATTTGTTGATTTTCCAAATTAAAATATTCTTTAATTATAGAGAAAAATTTAATTACGGATGCAAGAATTATTATTCCTGATATTGCAGAAATAGGCGTCAGATAACGCACTGTCGCAAATGTATTTATCCAGATAATGTATGTAAAAACGCATATTGTTAAAAGAAAATTTATATTGCTGAAATCTATACTGTAAGCTTTTTCAAAAGTTATGTTATTAAATAATTTAAAAACCAATAAATTAATGATAAAAACAATATATATACCTGCAAATCTGAAGTCCTGATAATTTAATTCGAAACCTTTAGTCGGCAGATGCTGGTAAAAACAAAATGGAAAGAATAAATATTCAAAAACATTTTCTGGATAAAGATTTAGAAAATCTTCTTTTAACATGTTCTGCGTGTTTGTATAATCCGAGTGGAATATATTATTAAAGTAAGGGAAAAACGGATTACTAAATAATGAATACAGCTTATACATCCAGAATCCGTTTGTGATTAAAAAGCCTGTTAAAATACTTAAACAAAATACGAATAAAGTTTTAATCGGTTTTTTGAATTTTGACTTAAAAAATATTAATGAGAAAAAAATTGATGCGGCAAAAATTCCTGCTGTAAGTTTTAACCCGCAAATGCCTCCTAGTAAAAATCCGGAAATTATTATATTATACGTTCTATATTTATCGAAAGTTTTTATTAAAAGATATAAGGATATTAATATGATATCTCCGACAAAAATATCATGAGTTAAAGTCCCTATGTTATAAAGAGTTAATGCTCCCGTGCCGCCAATAAGTATTGACAGGGTTATTAATAGATTTTTATGTATCCCCCTGAAAATTAATCTTGAGAACTTGTATATAATGAATAAAAGCAGTGCATAACTTAATCCCTGTATAAAACTCACTATATAAGGATAATTATTCAAATATTTAACCATCAAATAATATGGAATATCAAGTATAGGATTAAAATATGATTGAATATCAGCAGGCATTATATCATAAGATAATCTGTTATTTAAAAAAGCATAAGGATTATAAATATGGTAATTGCGGACATCAAAGCTTCTGTCCATTCCTTTTGCCATACTTATTATACCGGATATAAGAGTAAAATATATAAATAAAATCAGGCTTTTATGTTTTTGTATATGATAATACATTTATATGCTCAATTAATATCCCATAAACATATTTTGCATACCACCCTGCATTAGCATCATTGTATTTGAACTGTCATAATTTTGCGGGAATTGGCTGTAAGTCATAGGTGTACTCGTATTATTCCGTGGAGTTATGTTACCCATTTCTTTTACGGATTTTGTACGTATAAATTCCTGTTCATTTTGTTCTTCTACAATATCCGCTGCAGAAAGAGGTTCTTTATGTAATTGCGGATAAGTTGGGCGTACTCCCCTGTTGTTGAAGCCTGAAAACGTATTTTTCGGTGTAAGATTGATTTCTTCCGAAAATACAGGTAATGCAAGAGACATTAGTAAAAAAGCTAAGATAAAATTTTTCATAATAAATTTTCCCTTCATATTTATTGATAATATTATAGCAGAAAAAAATTTCTGTTATAATATTTTTATGGACTTAAATGTTGAAATTAAGGATTCAAAAATAATTATTTCCTGGCAGGATATTGGTGCTGATTTTTACAGAGTGTTTTGTAAAAAAGACGGGATATTTTTGGAATGTGCAAAAGTTTTTGAGGGTACATCTTTAAGGCTTTCTCTTTTGCCTTACGGTGAAAACGAGTGTTTTGTTCAGGCTGTAAAAAATGGTTGTGTTATTGATGAATCTAAAAAACATGAATTTTTATTTGATATTGTTGATGTAGAGTACCGTTTGGAAGGTGATAATATAAAATTCTTTTACGGAAGCTGTAAAGGTGCTGAGGGATACAGATTATACAGAAATGAGGAAGGGGTAGGCTTTAACGGTTGTAAAAACTCGGATACCTGTTTTCTTTCAATAAAAAAAGGAGAAGAAAAAGAATTTAAAATTAAACCGTTTATAAAAGACGGCGACGGAAGAAAATTTTTAGCTTCTTCAAAAGAAATTTCTGTTACCGAAAATAAATTTGAGTCATTATCGGTTTATAAATCCTATAATTATAATCTGTTTTTATCCTGGAATTATAAGGGAAATGCCGATGGTTTTTTGATTTTCGCACAGCATTCAAATAAACCTGCTTTTGAAATCAATGACGGTTTATGTCATTATCTTCCTATTTATGATTATAAAGGCAGTACAAAGTTTGTTGTAAAGGCTTTTGTTAATACCGTAAACGGGAGATTAATTCTGGCGGAATCAAACCCTGTTTCTTTGACTATAAGGCGGTATAAAAAGCCTTTAGTATCATTGATAATTCCTGCATATAACGCTCAGGATTATATCGCGAGAAGTATTGACAGTGCACTGGCATCAGATTTTTCTGATCTGGAAATCATAATAGTAAATGACGGCAGTACTGATGATACACAAAAAATTATTGACTGGTATGTTACAAATTATCCGAATGTCATATCTTTAGTTAAAGAAAACGGCGGGGTTGCAGATGCAAGAAATGTTGGTATAGAGGCTGCTAAAGGTGATTATATTGCATTTATGGATAATGATGATTTAATCCGACCTGATATGATAAGCAAACTTTACAACTCAATTGAAAAAAATAATTGTGATGTTGCGGTTGCTCCATTATACAGAATTTTGGATAACGGTTATACTACTCACTGTAATTTACCGTTTTTGGAAGATATTCCCATTAATATAGATAAATATTTAGAGATTATGTATACACCCGGTTATTATAACTGTGCTATCTGGAATAAACTTTATAAGGCATCAATAGTAAAAGAACATCCTTTAGGACTTTTGAAATATGAGGATGTATCCTGGACACCGTGTATTCTTTCGTATGCCAAAAAATTCTGCTTTTTAAAAACTCCTTTTTATGAGTGGGACAGAAAAACAAGGCCTCAAACTTTTGGAGATGTTCTTGCAAAAATGCCTGAAGATGAACTTTTTGAAAATCGAAAACAGGCTATGCTGTTTTTTGTGAAAAACGGTAATCCTGAAAAAATAGACTTTCTAAAAGAAATTGCAAAACGCAGATTAAAACGCTATGCTAAAAAATCTACAAATCCCGCTTACTATGAATTGATTGATATAATAGATGATGGCAGGTATTAGTTTTTAAAATTACGTTTTAGTTTAAATTGTAATCCAAAAATCCGGACAATTTTTTTGCTTCTGTCATTTCTAATTGAAAAAATATTCTGCAGAAAGGTTACGTCTTGTTGTGCAAATTTATTATAAAGTAATTTTTGAGTTTTTATGTTATCAGTGAGAAAATTTAATATTTCTTTCTGAATTTTTTCAGATTCACTGCTCATTTTTGATTTTTGATTGCTGGCATTGTTTTCATGTTTTCTGTATTTAAGCAATACCTCTTGAATGTTTGCCATATTTAAGTATTTTGCGGCTTTTGCAAATAGTGCATAATCCTGTGCTCCGTAATAACCTTCTTCATAAATAAGGTTATATTTTTCAAAATCCGCTTTCCGCCACATACATGCTGGGTGTATAATTTCGCATCTTTTTAGAAAATCTAAATATCTGGGAGAAGGTTTAGTTTTCCATATTTTTTTTGTGTTTAATATTTCTATCCATCCAGATACCAGTGAAATTTGCGGATTGTTTTCAAGGTAGTTATATTCTTTTTCCAGCCTGTCAGCAAGTGAAATATCGTCGTGATCCGCAATAGCAATATATTTCCCTTGTGCAAGAGATAATAATTTGTTACGTGTTTTGGTTATACCGCTATTATCTTGTTTATAATATTTTATTCTAGGATCATTATAAGAGAGTATGATTTCTTGTACATTATTTGTTGAACCGTCATTTAAAATAACAAGTTCAAAGTTTGTAAAAGTCTGGTTTAAAATACTTTCAATACAGGCGCGTAAATATTCTTCTTTAGTGTTATAAACCGGCAGAAGAACTGAAACTTCGGGGGGGGGGCACTCTTTTAGCATCTCTTTAGTGCTCCGAATAATTTACCGCTGTTTTTGTAAGTCCGCGTTAACATATTGAAAAATATAGTTTTACCTCCAAGCAATGAAAATAAGGTTAATATAATATTACAAATAATAGTAGCACATTTTTCTAAAATGTAAATTATTCTTTTAAAAATATTTTTGTTATTTTTAAATTTTGAAATTGATACTGTATAACCGTTATTATAAGCTCGTTTTAAAATCCATTTAATGTGCGCTCTGTCATCATCTATAATTTCGTAATTTATTGCGTCGCAATTCCAGCCTATTTTATATCCTAGACTGCTTATCCTGCTGAAAAAGTCAGTATCTTCGCTCCCGCAAGTATTAAAAGCTTTAGAAAAATATATGTTATTATCTTTTATAATATCTAAAGGAAAAAATACATTCCCGCTTGCACAAGTCTTTTTTATTGTTCCTGTTGTTTTTGATGAAGTTTTAAATATTTTATTTTTAGTAATATGAGCCGGATATTTCTTTGCGAATTTTTTAATTGTCGGACCGCTGCTCACATATATTTCATCATAATTATTATAAAAATTTATATGATTTATTAACCAGTCATCATTGGCAATTTCATCATCATCAATAAATGCTATATGAGAAGCACCTAAATTTATGCCTTCTTGAATTGCCCTGTTGCGCACATTTGATAATCCTTTTTCTGTTTCATTAGTGTAGTGTATCTTAATTGCACAAGAATTATTGTATTTGTCGTAAATTTGTTTTGAACTTTGTTCTATATCGTTGTCAACAATTAATATTTCGCATTTGATATTTTCAGGATACTTTATATTCAATAAATTTTTAATGAGCCTATCAAGGAGTACAGGCCGTTTATATGTACAACAGCTTATAAGAATATAGGTTATTAGACTTTTATTGTTAATTTTTTTATGATTTTGTGCCATTATATGTCCAACAAAATATATGTTTGTATAATATTATTAATTTTATTTATTTGCAATATAATGTTAACTTTTTGATAAAAATACATATTAAATGTTAATTTTTATATTTTCTATTCTTAATATATCAGAATGAATAAACTTAATTATTGCAACCATAAGAGTTATATTATCTATCAATACAAAAAAATAAAAAATTACCCGAACGGCTATAATAAAATATGTATTGAATTATTTTATTATATTTTATGCCCTTAAATTAAGTAACATTTAGGCTGCTGTCCTTCAACTCCTGCATAAAGTTCAACATATTGTTTTGCAGGACTTGAATCTATTTTAGTCAGTAAAACTTCTTCAATTTGGAAAAATCCCACATCACCGGACATTTCAATATCAATTCTTATAGGCTTTTTTTGTCCGTGGTGTATTCCTATTCTGTTAATTGCGTTGGCTGAGTATTTATGAATATCCCCTACTCTTGGGGTTGTGTTAATAGCCATAGGTATTCTTGCTCTTCCCTTGGTCATATCGCAGCCGTCAGCAATAAGTAAAATACCAGCTTCAATTGAATGGATTTTTCTTGATGACATGTGTCCTATAATAGCTTCTATTGCAAGGGATTTGATAATAGTGCGTCTATGCAGATTATCAGGAAAAACATGCATCAAAGTCCGTTCAATGATAGGTTTAGCAAGTATAACAGACATATCTTCATGTCCCTGCCTTCCAATCATCATCCCCAGATCATGCATTAAACCGGCAACAATAACAGCGCACATACTATCTTCAAAAGTTCCGATTTCTTCGCGCTCAAGAGATGTTTTGATACCTGATTCCTGAAGAAGATTAAGCATTTTAATAGCATTGCTTGCCACCTGTCTCATGTGAACCGGACCGTGGTCATTGTATCCCAGACGTTTAATTGATACATTATTTGCATAATCCTGCATTTCCTGCAGTTCTTCATCCGCAAACAGGTAATTTACCAGTTTAGTGCAGATTTCATTGTTCTGGAGTCTTTGTAATATTTTTGATTCTAATGAGCGTTCTTTTATTGATTTCATATTAATTCCTTTCTAAAAGTATATCCCCTGTAAATTTGCTTGTCAAGTAAATTATACCCGGTTTTGTTCAGTATATAATATTTGATTTTTTTATCTGGTTTATATATATTTTTAAATACGTGGGAGATAAATTTTGAAAAAATATGCAAAAGGCGTTATTAACGGTGCTGTTGCTGCCGCAAGCTATGGAATGAATCCTTTATTTGCTCTGCCATTGTATGCCGGCGGTATTGGAGTTAATTCTGTACTTTTTTACAGGTATGCTTTTGCAGCTCTAATTTACGGATTGTGGTTGAAATTCGTGAAAAAAACATCTTTAAAAATTTCACTGAATGAATTTTTCCCTTTATTAATTCTTGGACTATTTTTTTCTCTTTCTTCGTTGACGCTTTTTGAAGCTTTCAAACATATTGAAGCAGGAATTGCCTGTACAATTTTATTTATATATCCTGTCATGGTCGCAGTTATAATGTCTCTCTTTTTTAAAGAAAGAATGACTAAAACTACTATGTCATCTATATTTTTAACTTTTTCAGGAATTTTATTATTATACAAAGGCAAACCTGATGAAAATCTTAATCTGCATGGTGTTATGATTGTACTTTTATCAGCACTTTTATATGCTCTTTATATAGTAGGTGTAAAAAATATAAAAGCCGTGAGACATATTAACAGAGGCAAAATGAGCTTTTATGTTATGTTATTCGGGCTTTTGGTTTATATTTATAATCTAAAATTTTGTACAAAGCTTCAAATTATTGACAAACCTGAATTATGGCTTTGTGCAGTTGCTCTGTCGATTATACCTACAATAGTGTCTTTAGAAACATTAACTGTTTCAATTAAACTTATCGGTTCTACAACTACTGCAATTTTAGGTGCATTAGAACCTTTGACAGCAATTTTTATTGGAGTTTTACTTTTCAATGAACATCTTACTCCTAGGATAGTTTTAGGTGTTATGATGGTGCTGTCCGGTGTATTTTTAATTGTAATTAGAAATCAAAAGAAATTGAATTAAAAAAATATATTTTATATTATTTCTTAATATTTCGTTATATTTAGGCAATTTTGTATCTCAAAAAAAACTTTAAGTTACTATAGGGGATACTAAAAACAATGGGGGAAAATATTATGGGAAATGGAGTTGATTTTGAATCAATTAAACAAAACGGTTATACAAATGTTTTGAAATATAGAGGGAAAAATAAACCTTCCGGTATAACTTATGATTATATGGAACAACTAGGGCAATATGTTGATAAAGGTATTTTTGAAGATGCAAAAAAAGATAGTTTTACCCGTAAAGAAAAACAAGCGTTGCAAAATGAATTATTTAATATTCATAAAGAGCATAACTATTCAACAAATTTTAATTCTATGCGTCCCGGTACAAAAACACAATACAGCTATGATGATTTTATCAGATTAGCAAATGCAGCAGGATATACATTAAAAGAAAAAATGTCTGAAGAAGTTAAGCCAGAAAATGTATTGAAAAATAAAGAAAAAACTCCTGTTTCTGCGGCTTCTACAACTCAACCTGAAGTACAAAAAATTATTTCTGCAGAAGAAAAAATTAAATCCGAATTAGATGCAGATCCTGAACTTAAAGGAAAAGACGGCAAAGAACGCAAGTCTATTTTAAAGGGTAAAATAGCAGATCTGAGCATAGAACGGTATAATCTTGAAAAAACTACTACTACATACCAAACAAAAGGTTTTTTAGGAATGTTCAAAAAAACAAAAGAAAGGGATTTGACAGCAGAAGAATTAACACAAAGAAAAGAAAAAATTGCTGAAATAGATAAAAAGTTGGATGAAACTCGTAAAAAATTTGCTTATGTATCATTAGTTGAAGCAAATGACTATTGGGTATATTTAATTGGTCCCCAGGAATTAAAGGATGAAAACGGAAATATAATAGCAGCTTATCCTCAGGTACGTCAAGTTACATTGAAAACTCCGGAAGGAAAAGAAATAAAATCTTTAAGAGTAGATGATTATGATCCAAGGACATTAAAATATAATTATAAATATTATTCAGTAGATGTCCAAAAAGTTGGCGATCCAAATATTGGGTATGGTCCGCGCTATTCAATAGTCCCTGATATGAATAATGAATTAGTAGGTTATGAAGAATTATAAAAAATACCGGTTAACTGTTATAGAACAGTTAACCGGTATCAGATTTTTATTAAAGTAAATAAACTGGAGACGAGGGGAGTCGAACCCCTGTCCAAAACGGATCTTGATAAACTTCTACGAGTGTAGATATTAATTATCTCGGATTATTAAGGGAATATCAAGACCTTTATATGTAATCCAAAGTGTTTTTTACGGAAACACTAACCTTTAACGGTTATCTTGATGCATCTACCGTCATCAATGCACTGCCGCTTGCATAATGGACCCATAAAACCGGCAAGCTGGGCTTTATGAGTAGCTATGAGCTGACTTATGCTGCTAAAGCTTGTGCTCTAGAGAAGTCTGCTTTAATTACATTGTTAGCATTTAATTTGTTTTGCTCGTTGATAAGCGGGAACAGCGCCCGCACTCGCAATCTATCTCAACCGAACGTCCTGTCAAATCCAAAACGTCCCCATGAATGCTTGTTTGGGACGTTTGCTCCTGTGGTACTCGGTTTACACCTGCGTTCCTACGTAGCTGTCGTTAAGTTTTATCCTCAGTTCGCTAGGCTCATCGCCGCCAAATTCGGATTTCACTCCGGCTAGCGCTTTTTAAAACGTCCCCATATTTAATTGTGAATGTACTAATTACATTATAAACTGTTTTTTATAAATTTCAAGCTATTCTGTTATGTGGAATGAACATTTTGAACAGTGCGCTTTAGGGTGAAGCATCAAGTTATCTTCCAGATCATAAAGTTTTGCAATTCTTGTAATTAAAGGCGCGCCGCATTTAGGACATTTAAGACCGCCGGCACCGTTTAAAATAAGTTCTTTCAGACTGTCGATTACTTCTTGTGAAACTGTATAACTTGTAAAATCTTTTTCAAGTGCTTTTATTTCTTTAGGGTCGCATTTAAGAACTTTTGCAAGATTTTGTCTGACAGTAACAGGTAAAAATAATTCTTTGCCTGCTTCTATATCCTCAATTAAATTCAATGGCAAGTTGCATTCTTTGGCAAGACCTTTTGTTGAATAACCTGCTTCATCCCTTTTGTGTTGTATAAATTGAGCTAATGTTTTCATAATTCATATTATATGCAGAAACACCCTCACTATTCAAGAGGGTGTTTCAAAGTATAGAAAGGGGGACTGGTTAGTTAAGATTAGTTTGACCAACCTGGTCGATTAGAGTCTTCACTTCTTTTTGCATAATCAGAATAGATTACAGCCTGATCAAAGTTATAGCGAGCAAATTCAAGGTTACCTTCTTCATCATAAACAGGATTACCTGTTTCCGGATCAAGAATTACAGAGCCATACATGAAAGTTCCTGCTGCTTGACCTTTTTCGTAATTGCCGCGATATAATAAATTATTGTTGTTATCAAATATTGATCTTATATTTTCTTTTCCGTTTCTTCCGTTTGTACGTACTTCATAGCCTGCATAATTCCATAAATATTGTTCGTTATCTGCTGGTTTTTTATTAGTATTGGCAATATATCTTGTAATTTTAATACCTTTGCCCGGAACATCGGTTACAATACCTTTCAAGTAGTATGTTTTCGGGTTGTCCGTTTCATACATATCAATAACTTTTGTCACTACTGCTAATTGACGTTTATTTGTTTCTACGCTGTCAACCATAGATTCATAAAATACGTTGTCGTATCTGTTGTGCGCTTTTGAACCTACGTACACAACGCTGTCACGACCTGAGCCGTTAGGAGTAGGTCCGTCAATAGGAATACCGATATTTTCACCTTGTGCAATTAAAGAATCTCCTATATGGAAAGGATAATCTTTGATATAAATCGGTTTAATTTCTGTATGTATTATAGTATCTCCAGGCATTACAACTGTGTCACCAGGCATATATATTGTGTCACCAGGCATGTATATCGTATCTCCTGGAGTATATATTGTGTCTGGTTTAATAATTGTAACAGTATCTTTATGTTCAGTATTACCACCTATTACAATAGCTGAAGCACTAGCGCTGGCGCTTGCACTGGCACTTGCTGATACTTCATAAGGTTCGCAAGATGCGGCACCGCCTGCTGCACCAAGAATCATTAAGCCATAAAGGAGATTTCTCATAGCTTTAGCGCCTTCAGGTGAAGTTATATTTTTTTGTTGAGGATTGGTATTTAGTTGTTTTTGTTTTTTATCATCATTTTTAAATGTTTTACCTGCGAAATTAACAGATGAAATACTATTAATAGCTTTTACATTCATATTAAAATTTAACCTCCATTTCTACACTTTATTGTAAATATATAAAGTAAAAACATGTTTTTACTTGCTAGAAAATAATATCAAAAACATGTTTTTTTATAAATTTCTTATTATTATTGAATTTAAGGCTGTTTACAATTTGTAATATTATATTAATTACTTGCCAGTTTTTCTCTTACAAGGGTTTCAATTGTTTGCAAGATATCAGGATTTTCTGAAAGAAAATCTCTTGCCTTGTCTCTGCCCTGTCCAAGCTTTTCTTCATTAAAGCTGAACCATGAGCCTGCTTTTTTTACAATATCAAGATTAACTGCGACATCTAAAATATTACCGATTTTGCAAATACCTTTACCGAATATAATATCAAATTCTGCAGTTCTGAAAGGCGGTGCTACTTTATTTTTAACAACTCTTACTCTGACGTGGTTTCCTACATCACCTTCATCACCTTTTACACCTTCTGTACGTTTTATTTCCATACGCACTGATGCATAATATTTCAAGGCGTTTCCGCCGGTAGTTGTTTCTGGATTTCCGTACATAACGCCTATTTTCATTCTCAATTGATTGATGAAAATAACTGTTGTATTTGTTTTTCCGATAATACCTGTTAATTTTCTCAAAGCTTTACTCATCAAACGAGCCTGCAGTCCCATTTGTTGATCTTCCATAGACCCTTCGATTTCGGCTTTTGGAACAAGAGCTGCAACAGAGTCAACAACAACAACATCGACAGCACCTGAGCGAACGAGTTCTTCTGTAATATCAAGAGCCTGTTCTCCTGTATCAGGTTGTGATATGAGTAAATCGTCAACCTGTACCCCTAAATTTCTTGCATATTCCGGATCAAGTGCATGTTCTGCATCTACATAGGCTGCTATACCGCCTCTTTTCTGACATTCAGCAACAATATGCTGCGCAAGAGTAGTTTTGCCGGAACTTTCAGGACCGTATATTTCAATTATACGACCTCTTGGAACTCCGCCTATACCAAGGGCTACATCCAGTGACAATGCGCCTGTCGGGATTGCATCAACGTTAACCGTTGCTTTATCGCCGAGTTTCATTATTGCGCCTTTGCCGAAATCTTTTTCAATTTTTTCTATAGCAAGTTTTAAGGCTTTGCTTCTTTCATCTGTATTTGACGGTGTTTCAATTTCTTTATCTTTTACTGCCATATTTAATTCCTTTTTCTTTTATCTTGAAGGGCAAAGCCCGAAAATCCGTCTTAAAAATAATTCAAAACAAATATTATTCCCAGGAATGTTTTTCTTTTTTCTTATAGAAACCAAGTCCTACAGGTTTGTATGAATGTAATTCATTTTTAAGCTGATAAATTTCTTTATTAAGATCAATAATTTTTTGTCTCAATGTTTCATTATCTGTTTTGCAACGAATAAGTTCAACAACAACTTCATCCATGCCTTCCAGTTTTTCGTCAATAAGTTTGGAAATTCTGTTGCTAAGTTTATTTTCCATATCTTTTAACGAATTTAATATGTTCATTATTGCGGAAGGCTGTTTTGCCGGTGCAGCTGCAGGCGGCAATGAAGCAACTTTCATTGCTTGAACTCGTCGGAGATTTTTTACTTCTTCATAAGAAAAATAAGTTTGTCCTTTGCTGTTTTTTCTGGGTAATATGGAAGCTCGTTTGCATAATTCAACGATTTCCTTGTTATCTGTTTTTAAAATACTTCTCACTTCTTGCGGAGATAAAGTTTTCCCCTTCAACTCTTGTTCTAATATCATTGTATATCCCTCAAAATTTCTCCACTTATATTGTATTTTATATATAAAAAAAAGACAAATAGATTTTATAATCTTGTAACATCACTTAATAAAATTTTTTATAATTTTATTATTAAGGGTTAAAGATAAATCCTATTAGTTTACTTACACACTGAGAGATATCTTTTTTGCGGTTTGTTAAATTTAATTTTGTCCAGCCGACTTTTTATAAATTCTGCTTTTTCACAAAAGGGTTTAAGCTGTAAAAATTTTCTGTAATATCTTTGAGCGTCTGATAATTTGCCTAACTTTTCAAAACATACGCCTATACCGGCATAGGCATTATAATAGTCAGGGTTAAGTTTTATAAGATGTCCGAGAATTTTTACGGCTTCTTTGTATCTGTTGAGCTTCATAAGAAGAGTTGATTTATGTTCGTATGCTTTTAAGAAACCTTTAGAATTTTCAATTAATTTTTGATAAATCATTAAGGCAAGTTCATATTCTTCACACATTTCATGTGCAATACCTAGCTGTAAAATTGCATCAGGGTTATCAGGATTGATTTGAATTGCTCTTACAAAGTTTTTTATTGCTCCGCATGAAATTCCTTCATTAAGATGACATATTCCGAGTTCAAAAAAGGCTTCGTAAAAATCTTCTTTTAAATTCGTTGCAATATCAAGATATTTTATGGCTTTTGAATATTTTTCCATGTTTTTGTAACACAAACCTAAGCCGTAATAATTTTCAGCATTATTTCTGTCAATTAAAATTGCATTAAGATAGTTTGAGGCAGCTTCCTTGTATAATTTTTTGAAAAACAGGATATTTGCTTTTTCTCTAAAAATATTTGTGGCAGTGTTTGATAGTAAATTTTTACCGGAGTTCAATTTTCAACCTTCTTTCAATATTATGATAGTTTTTTTTAGGAATTTGAAGAACAACCGTTTGATGTATACTTTATCAATCATTGGATTTATAATTTCTGTTGTGTTATAAAATTGTTATGAAAAAGTATTTTGTATGGTTATTAATCTTTTTAGCAATGCCTGTTATGGCAGATGAGGTTTCCCTTAAAGGAGTTGAACCGCAAAAGATTGAATTGCCTAAAACAAATGTAAATGCAAAGCAGTCATTAATTGTTAATGACAAACAGGTTTTGGAAGAGCTTGTAAAATTACAAAAAGAAAAGGATGTTGAAGATATTGAAAATCTCTGGAAGGGAACTGTCGAAAACAATCAGGTTATAGGTTTTGCACTAAAAAAACTTGCTACACCAGAAAGTCAGAGAAGGATTCATTCATCGTTAATGGCAAAAACTTTATCTGCTGTTGTTGCCGGAGCTTCTCTTGCTCCTTCATTAATAGGGGCGGATTATATGATGCAGTCATCGGCATTTGCTGCAGGACGCCTTGCCCAGAATTTGATTAACCGTAAAAATATGCCGACAGAAATTCCTCTTACCGATACTGAGTTGATAGAGCTGGCAGGTCTTGTTGAAACTTTACAGGATAAAATTATTACTGCATATTACAATTACAAAAGTTCTTTATCTCAGTTGAAAGAAACCCGTCAGAGACTTCTTTTATATAATAAAAATTACGCTAAAGCTCTTGATGAAGAAGATTTGATGGAGATTACAATTTCTTCGGCTTTGTATGATAATATGCGTGTTGAAGAATTTTATTATCTTGAAAGCGCAAAAAAATATCATTTGGAGTTACAAAGACTTGCCGGAAAAAAAGTTGTGGATAAATTAAATTTATATCAGTTCAATTATAATTCAACACTAGTTGGAGATAAGGCGGTGCAAAAATGAAAAAGTGTTTAATCGCTGCTTTAATATTAAATTTATTTTTGCCTTCATTTGCAGTTAAATATGAGGATATAAAAATGCCAAAACCTCCGGCTTACAGAACGGGGCTTTCAGAAGATCCAGAAAAAGAGTATATGGAAGCTAAGGCAGAAAATAAAGTTCATCAGGAATATGTGAAAAAAGATGCAGAGCAGTTTGATTCCACAGATTTGACGTTTGCTGATTTGAGTATAAAACAGATTTCAAGAGAAGTTGCCGCTGATTTGGAATTGGATCAGGAAGATATGGTCGGAGATTTGTCAGTATTATGGCAAGGGGCTGCAAGCCAGAGCGATACAATAAATTTCGCCTTATATAAACTTGCCAATCCTGATGAGGATAAACCTGATGAAAAGTCAGTTAAAAAAGTCCTTACGACAATTGCGAGCATGTCAACACTTGTCGGAGCCGGCATGGGAAACCCGCTTCTTGCTACAGGATCAATCATTGGCGGAAATATTTTGGGGATTATGTCTCAAGATACAAAAGCTCTTAACTATAAGTATACAAAAGTAACTGATGCAGATATGATTATACTTGTAAGAAAAATTGAGGATCTTCAGCAAAAAACAGTTGATTTATATTATAACTATATGACTGCACGTAAAAAACTTAATATGATTGAAAAAATCACTGCGGAACGCAAAAAGAATTATGATATTTCTCAGGATATGTCAAAGGAATTAATTCTTATAACAGATGCTTACTACAGAACTGCCCTTGATAACCAGATGAAGGCACGTTCCGATTATTATGCGAAACGCGCGGCACTTGAACAGTTTGTCGGAAATGATGTTTTTGCTCAATTTGAAAAGGATTTAGAAAAACGTGAAGCAGGTGCTGAATAGTGATATTCATCCCTTATGAAGTTAAAACAGGGTTTGAAAATATGCAGATTGATAACAATTTGCTTGAAAATGCTATAAAAAATCAGCAAAAAGAGCCTGTTTTTCGATTATACGGCTGGTCTCCGGCATGTGTTTCTCTTGGGAGAAATCAAAAAAGCGATTTTATTGATGAAAATTTTCTAAGAGAAAATAAAATTGATATAACAAAGCGTTTAACTGGAGGGCGTGCACTTTTGCACGATGATGAAATAACATACAGTTTTATCTGCCCTGTTTCTTATTTAAAAAACGGTTGCAGCGTTATAGAGTCTTATAAGGAAATCTCACAAATTTTAATTAAAGCTTTTCAGAAAGTTGGTATTGAACTGGATTTTGGCGGAGTAAAAAAATATAAAGGTCATTTGGATTACTGCATGCTCGTATCAACCGGTGCCGATTTATGCTGGAACGGTAAAAAACTTATAGGTTCTGCACAATTTAGAAAAAATGATTATATTTTGCAGCATGGCTCAATTCTATATGATTATAAAATAGATTTGCTTGAAAAAATATTTAAAGAAAAGGTCGATACATCTTTGATAACTTCATTAAAAGAAATTACTCCTTCTTTGAAAAAGCAAGATGTTATTGAATTGTTAAGTAATGTTAAATCGGTTTAAACACTAGTAAAATAAAGGTTTTAGGTAGTTTTTGTTTTTCTTATCAATTATAAGAGGCAATTTTTATAAATAAAAATTCTTTATATAAATACGGGGAATAAAAAAGAATTACAGGGGATAATAATTATGTTTAACACAATTCCAATTGGATATCCAACAACGAACGGACCGGTAAATTTGCCGGCGTTCTGGGCTCTTGGTAACAGAGGCTGGATATCTAATTATGCACAATCTACTCAATATAATGTTTATCCTTCAGGAAATTCTGAATTATCTTATGCATTAGCTCAAGGTGTAGGAAATTCTTCTCATATAGGTAATTGGAATCCGATGTTAATCGGTTTGGATTTGACAGGAGGTTCTCAAACTGATCCTGCTTTGATTGCTAAAGGAAATCAGGCAGCATATAATTATGGCGCAACTTTAATGGCTCAAGCAATGTTTAGTTCTTCTGTAAGTAATCTTACAGGTCTTGAATCTCAAATTACAAATGTTATGAAATCTGATGATTTAACTGATGCTCAAAAACAGAAATTACAAGCTATACTTGATAAAATTACAGATTTAAAAGAACGTATTCAAAAAGCAGCACAAAATAATATGTCAACTGCTGATATGGAAGCTTTCCAGAAAGAGATTATTAATCTCAATGAAGAAGCTTCTAAAGTCGCTCAAGAAATTGCGGAAGAAGTTAAAGCTGCTCAAGCAAAAGACGGAGTTGATGATGGTACAACACCTTCTGACGGCACAGATTCTACAGATACCACTGATCCTGAGACTGCAATAAAAGAGCAAGAGAAAAAAGCTCTTGTTTATGAAATGAGTAAAGTTTGTGACAGAATAGACAAAGCAGTTAGAGGTCTGGGTACAAATTATGACGATGACGAAAATGGTATAAAAAATATTTTAGCAAATGATATTGATAAAGATAATGTTTTGGAACTTTTCGATAGCTGGAATAACAATTATAAAGGTCAAGCCCCCTATGATTCCGGAGATGACAAAAATTACGGTCTTATAGGTACATTGATGAATGATTGTGAAGGCGATGAAAAAGAAGAAATAGCAACATATTTAATCGAAGCATTGGCAGACAAAGCTTTTGAACTTGGTATAGATGTATCAAAAGAAGTTACTGCTGCAAGACAAGCAACTCATTCTAATTTCTTAGGAATGAGAGATGATGATAAAATATGTAAAGCTGTAAATGCTCTATATGAAAAGGTCAAAGAAGGTGTATCAAGCACTGAAAAAGCAGCAACTGACAAAAAACAAAAAGCTGAAGCTGATAAAAAAGCAGAAGCGGATAAAGTTAAAAAAGATGCTGAACAACAGTTAGAAAAGGAAAAACAGGAAAAAACAATTCAATTTAGAGACGATATGAGAGAAATTTTAGGTGATGAAAATGCCGAAATTTCTGATAAAGTTGAATATAAAGACGGTAAATTTGTTATAAGAATTGAAGGCAAAAATTATTATGGCAAAGATTATCTTGAATTAACCGAAGCTATTCAAAAAGGAATTGACAATGGAGCAATCAAGCATGGTTCAACTCCTGAGGCATTCCTAAAAAAAGCAACGGTTAAACAGGCAGCGTAAAAAAGAATTAACTTAGTGATTCCTCATATTTGGCAGAAAGAAAATCGTAGAAGAAAGTTAGTAGGTTAATGTGTGAAATTTGCCCCCTTTTTAAGGGGGCTTTTTTTTTAGGAATGATGTTTAACCGGTAATAGTTTATAATACACAATCTTTATTTTTCAAGATAAATTTTTGCAATTTCAATATCATTTTGTGTTGTAATTTTAATATTTTTATAACTGCCGTTAAGAATATAAACGGTTTCTCCCAGTGCTTCCAGCATTCCGGCATCATCGGTAAAATTTTGTCCGTATAGTTTCTGGTGTGCGTCTTTTATTAAATTGTATTCAAATGCCTGGGGGGTTTGTGTATTATATAATTTGGCACGATCAATAGTTTTTATGATTTTTCCGTCAATAACTTCTTTTATGGTATCAATTGTTTTTGTTGCAACAGTTAGTGCTTTTTTGGTGATAACTTCTTCTATTGCCAGATTTATTAAATCAGTTGATATCATAGGTCTTGCGCCGTCGTGGATTAAGACATAATCACATTCGCAGGCCTGTAATCCGTTAAACACCGACTGCTGGCGCGTTGCGCCGCCTTCAATAATTTTAACCTTTGAACTGTTTTTGAATATTTTTTGTAATTCATCCATAATTGAAATGTTTGCACAGATGATTATTTCATCTGTATTAGAATATTCAAAAGCTTCTACAGTATATTTTATAACTTCTTTATCATTAATTTTTTCTAAGAGTTTATTTTTGTTTCCAAAGCGTGATGACGTACCTCCTGCGGGAATTATTGCATTAACTTTGAAATTCATTTTTTTTACTCCTTAAAATGTTTATACAGTTTATTGTCTATATTAGTGTAAATTTTTCCGTCAAGATTTAAAACGGCTGCGCCTTTTTTTACATCTCCTATTATTGTATAACCGGTTAGTTTTTTCAACAGGTATTCAGGGACGGCGGCAACAAGCTGGTAATCTTCACCGCCATATAAAACGGTTTCTATATCAACAAGAGGATCATGCGGAATTTTCGAAGTATCAATATCTATTGTCACATTGCTTGCCAGTGCTATTTGTATAAGAGCATCGGCAAGTCCGTCTGATGTATCCATCATTGCGTAATCTTCTTTTATATTTTCTGATATAAGTTTTGAAAACTCTCTTTGCGCAACAGGCATGAGGTGAGCTTTGATAAAACGTTCCGGCTCATTTTTACCGTCTAAAAGCATATTTAATCCGTATGCACTGCTTCCATGTTCTCCGGAGACTATTATTTTGTAACCGGGTTTTGCATTTGACCTTGATGAAATTTTTCGCCCTTTAGCTGAACCGATTGCAGCTGCCGAAATATATATTTTATCCCCGCCTGTAAGGTCACCGCCTACTATTTTTACTTTTTCCGAGGCTTTTTGTGCACCTTCATAAAAGTCTTTCACAAATTTTTCATCAATATAGTCAGGTAATGAGAGTGAGATTGTCAGGTATTCAGGTTCAGCTCCGGAGGCGCATACATCGCTTATATTTACCATAACGGTTTTAAATCCGAGTTGATACGGTGTAATAAAACTTGTTTTAAAATGAACATCTTCAACGAGGCTGTCCTGCGTTATCACTATACCCAGATCAGGGAGGTAAGCGCAATCATCTCCGATATATTCGGAAGAATTTAGAGTTGATTTAATTAATTTTATAAGAGATTTTTCGTTCATTTATATATCGTGATCAATAAGTGAAATAAATTCTTGAACAAGGGCTGAATTCCATTTTTTCCCTGCATCTTGTTTTATGATTTCAACGGCTTGTTTTGGAGTAAGTTCCGCTCTGTAAGTTCTAGGTTCTATGAGAGCGTAATATGCATCAACTATAAGTATAATTTGTGAGGTCATAGGAATTTCTTCTTTTGCAATTTTAGAAGGATAGCCTGTTCCGTCCCAATTTTCATGGTGGTGTTCAATTATTGGAATAATATCTTGAATGTATGTAATTGGTTTTAAAATTTCTCTTGCTGCAATAATAGGATGTTCTTTAATATGATTTCTTTCTTCTTCTGTCAGCGGAGTTGTTTTTTGAAGCAGTTCCGCAGGAATCATAAGATTCCCGATATCATAAAGCAGCATTGCAATTCTTAGTTTGTCTATGTCATCTTTAGATAGGTCAAAGCGTTTTGCAAGACTTACTGCCAGAAGCATTTTAGATTTCATTACACCTTGATGGTGAAGCGGGTTATAAGTTTGAGTAAGCATATCTGCAACTGTAAATAATGCCTCTTTGGGAATATCATCTTTCGGATTTTGCAATTTATCTTTAAGTTTTTCGGATATTTCTTTATCCAGAGGAATGTTATGTTTGGATAAAATATCCATAAATGTATTAATTGCAACTTCCTGCCAGCTTGTTTCTGTTACCGGTTTAGCAAGAGTCACGCGGTTTCTGCCGTTTCTTTTTGATTGGTACATTGCCTGATCTGTAAGTTCTAATATATCTTCAATATTATCCGAATGTTCAAGAAATGTTGCAACGCCTATACTTGCCGTTATATGTCCGACAGTATCAAGCTGCTGTTCTTCAAGAGTTTTACGGATTCTTTCTGCTGCAATCATTGCGCCATTTGAATCGACACCGGGCAAAATTACGTTAAATTCTTCACCGCCCATTCTTGCTGCCGTATCAATTGAACGTGCATTTTTTTTCAAGACATCTGCGACTGTTTTTATTGCAAGATCTCCATAGGCATGACCGTATTTGTCATTGATTTGTTTCAAATGATCAAGGTCAAGTCCTATTATACTGAACGGCTGCTGTTGACGAAGGGCACGGGTTACTTCTTTTTTCAAATATTCTTCAAAGTATCTTCTGTTGTACAAACCTGTAAGTGCATCAGTTACGGCTTGTTCTTTAACTTCTTCAAACAATCCGGCAATTGTTATAGCCATTTCAATTTGTTGTGCAAAAGTTGTTAAGAAATCGGTTTCGCCTGTTGTTAGTTCATTTCTGGATGAAAAAACGTTAAACCAGCCGTAATGTTGATTTCTTGTATATAAAGGAACGGTTATAATAGACTTGCTTAAACTGCCTTCAACAATTTCATCAATTATGTTATCGGAGACATCGGGGGCAACCGATTTTAGAGTTCCGCCTATATCAACGGTCTGCATTATTATTTTTTCTGCTGCTGCTTTTGCATAGACGCTGTCTTCCTGATAGACAAGTTTTCTCGTTTGGAACGGTGTTTTTATTAATTTTTCTACCCGTTTTATGGATATGTCATTTGATTGTGCAAGAACAGTTAAATATATTCCCTTTTCATCCATACATTTTTTTATAATATTACAATGAAGGTAACCGAGTTCTCCCTGAATACTGTTTACAATAGTTTCAAGAACGCTGTGAAGCGGACGTGATGCGTTCATCATATCCCAGATGTGCTGTAGAGTCAGCATTCTTTTGTTGGCAAGATTCAGTTCTTTTGTACGTTCTTCTATTTCTTTTTCAAGTTCAAGATTGCGCTCATATATTTCAAGATAATCCTGTTTACCGTTATATATGGCGCTTTCTACTTCTGAAACTTTTCTGTAGATGTCTCTTAAATTATCGAAAAAACTCATATATATATTATACACTATGTTTTGAGTTTTGTAATATATTGTTTACAATATTTATAATTTTTTCAGGTTTCGGATAATTTACGCACTGTTCAGCATCTTTACCTTCAAGCGGACATTTTCTTGTGTGGCAGGGCTGGCATTTTAAATTCCCGTCAAGTGCAAAATATTTTTTATCATCTCCAAATGGACCATAAAGAGTAGGAGGTGTACAACAAAATATTGAAATTACGGCCGGTTTTTCTGTAGCTCTTGCAAGGTGTGCACTGCCTGAATCTGGAGCCATAACCAGTGCAGCGCGTGAAAAGATTTCTATTAAATCTTTTATGTTTGTTTTGCCTGCAAGGTTTATAAAATTGTTGCCGCCAATATAAGAAATTAACTCCTTATCAGATTCCATACCGGTAAAGACAAGAGAGCATTTATCTTTTATTGCATTTACTAATGTCTTCCAGTTGTCTTTGTTCCAGTGTTTAAGCCGCCAAGTTGTAGCAGGAGATATAACAACCATTGGTTTGGATTTGTCAACATTTTTTAGGAGTTGGTCAACTTTGTTTATTGTTTCTTGATTTGCCGGAGGAAGCGTGTATTTTACATTATCTGCGCCGTCTAAGCCTAAATATTTTGCATACCAGAGGTGATGAAATACTATGTTTTTTGAAAAATTCGGGTTTGGTATACGGTCAATAACTTCTGTTCCGCCCCAGCTTGAAAATTCCCGCCCGTATTTTAAGCAAATTTTTCTTTTTGCTTTGCAGATTTTCATCCAAATCATGCTTTTGAACATCATTTGAGTGTCCAGTGCAACATCAAAATTTTGAGAACGAACATCTTTAATGATTTTGATAAATTCAATCAGATTTTTAATGCTAAAACCTTCTTTTTTCCACTTTTTTAATGGTATAAGTATTGCTTTATCTACCGCAGGATTGTCTTTGACTATATCAATACCTTTTTCTGATACTATCCAAGTAACTTCGTAGCCGTTATTTTTAAGAACATTTGCAAGCGGGAGATTGAAAATTATGTCCCCCAGAGAAGATAATCTTACAAGTAAAACTTTTTTCATACTTAAAAACCTCTATCCTCTAAAAATGCGGCGCCTGTTACACCAGAATAATCACCAAGTGCAGCTTTTTTAAATTGTATTTTGGATGCCGGAACAGGTAGAGATTTGGCTCTGGCTTTTTTAATTGTTTTCTGATAAAAGTAATCAACTGCTTCTATTAATCCACCGCCCAAAATTATCAATTCAGGATTGATGAAATTTATAATACTTGCAAGTCCTCCTGACAAATATTCGGATGCTTCCGTTACGCATTGTAATACAAGTTCATCTTCTCTTTCTATTGATTTCTGTATCATACTTGATGTAATTGATTTGCCGGGTTCAAGGTAGTCTAAAATGCATGAGTTTCTTCCTTTTTTTAAAGCTCCCTCAATTCTTCTTTCTATAGCGGAACGTGATGCATAAGCCTCAAGACATCCGTGTGCTCCGCAGGCGCATTGTCTGCCGTTTAAATCAACTATTATATGTCCGATTTCTCCGGCAGTACCTGTTGCTCCAAGTATTATTTTCCCATCTTTTACAATTGCAGAACCAACGCCGGTTCCGACAAAAACACATACAAAATCATTATATCCTTTGCCTGCTCCGAATTTTTGTTCCCCAATTGTCGCTATTTCTACATCATTACCTACAAATACGGGAATATCAAATTTTTCATTCAAAAGTTTTTTTATATTTAAGTCATAACAGTCTAAATTAGGTGCAGCAATTATTATTCCGTTTTTTCTGTCAATTTGTCCTGCAGCGCCGACACCTATTGAACTTATTTCATCAAGCTGTTTTGATGTCAGCAAAAGAAGTTCTTCTATTCCGCAGACCATTTTTTTTATAATATTTTCGGGACCTTTTTCTTTTTTAGTCTTTTTTTTGACATGTTCGATAACGGTTCCGTTTTCTCTGTCAATTAGAGCAATTAAAATTTTAGTTCCGCCTAAATCAATTCCAATCGAATATTTTTTCATATACTTAAAATTATATATAAAAATATAAAATTTGCAAAAATTGGGATTATTTGATAGCATATAGTGTGAGAAGGGGGAAAAGACATGGGATTTATCAGGAAATTAGTTCTTATATCGGCATTAATTTGTTTTACGGTTCAAAATGCTTATTGTGCTGATGTTTGGGTGAATAATTTAAGAAGAATGTTTTCAAAGCATTCTTCAATAATATATGAGATTAACTTAAGAACGTTTGGCGCTCATGATACTAATAAAAATGGTATAATTGAGTTTGATGAAGCTGAAGAAAGCGGTACATTTTTAAATGCCATTCCACGTCTTGATGAATTAGTACAAAAAGGTGTTAACACTATACATGTTATGCCGATTACTCCTGTCGGAAAAACTAAAGCGCTTGGCACAGCAGGTTCTTTATATTCTGCGTCAAGTTTTAACAGTTTAAACCCTCAGCTTGCAAGTAAAGAGACTGCGCTTTCAATAGAAGATCAGGCAAGAAAATTTATAAATGAAGCTCATAAAAAAGGAATACATGTAATAATTGATTTACCATCCTGCGGTTCATACGATTTATATATGCAAAGACCGGAACTGTTTGTTAAAGATAAATCCGGACAACCTGTTGTTCCTGCCGACTGGACAGATGTAAGATTGTTTGATGCCGGAACGGAAACCGCTGTTAATAAAAATGTTTATAATCTTTATAAAGAATTTGTTGATATGGTCATGGATCTTGGAGCAGACGGGATTCGGGCTGATGTTGCGACAAATAAACCTGCAAAATTCTGGAAAGATTTGATTGATTATTCAAGAAGTAAAGATCCTCAGTTTTTATGGCTTGCGGAAGCTTCCGAAAGTTGGACTACACCGATTTCAGGATATGCTGTTTTTACATCTTATGATAAATTGTTGGAAGCGGGATTTGACGGCTATTACGGCAGTTACTTTAATTTAAAAAATTACAAAAACGGACGGGAATTAATTAATCAAATTTCTGCGACCAATGAAAACCTTGCAAAATTTACCGATGCTAAAGCTGTTATCGGAAGTTTTACAACTCATGATGAAATTAGTCCGATTTTAATAAACGGCCAAAAATTCAGTGAAATGATAATGTGGCTGAACGCAACACTTCCTGTAAATTCATACTATGTAGACGGATTTGACACAGGAGATAATTATATTTACCTGTGGGCTAATAAAAAAGCTCCTGCCACTTATACTGATGATGATTACTATTTTGTTCACCGCGGGAAACTTGATATTTTTAATTTTTCAAGACAACCGGGCGGAAAAAATGACAAACTGCTTTCCACATTTGCATTTACAAACGCTATGAAGCGGGAATTTGTCCCGATGATTAATAACGGTAAATTTATTCCTTTAAAGACTTCTGCCCCTTCTATGTTTGCTTATGCAATAAGTTACAAGGGCAGAAGTGTTATTGTAATAGGAAATTTGAATTTTAGAACTAATGTCGAGGGAGAAATTAGTGTTCCAAATCTGAAAACAAGTAATATTGTTATTCCTGTAAAAATTGACAGTATCCCTATTATAGATAGAGGGAAAATTAAAGTTGATATGGAAGCGGGAGAAACACAGCTTCTACTCTTAAATGATTTAGAAATTAAATAATAAAAAAAGCCTGTTACTTCAGGCTTTTTTGTTAGAATTTATATTGCATTTTAGATAAAGCTGCTACACGTCTGCGGTGTTTTTCAATAATTTCTTTTGCACGTTTCGTTAAACGTCCCGGAGGTGCCTGTTTTTTCTGATTTTGCTGCTGGTCATCCGTGTTACTGCTAAAAACCTGACTTACAACACTTGTTGCACCGCTTACGGCATTAAGTATATTTTCCCAGTTTTTGCCATTTGATTGTTTTAAGTCCAGAGGTTGTGCTGTTGCAATATCAATACCTTCAATCTTATGATCAAACGTTAATTCTTGTTTTTGAGTTCCGAGCCCCTGCATTTCCTGCATATCAAGTTCTTGCAGCGGAGTTTCAGATGGTTGTGCCGCTGTGTGTGTTTCTGTCGGAATTGTTTCCAAATTAAGAAATTCTTCAGGCTGGAACATTTCGGTTTGTGATTGCTGTTGAAGCTGTGTTAGTTCTGTCTGGAAATCTTTATCAATTTGAGCCTGCATTTCTTGCATTTTTTTGTCTAATGCAGCTTTTACTTCCGGAGAGTTTGCATCTTCCGTTGAATTTGATTCATTTGTGTTATTTGTTTTTGTGTTTTCTTTGTTTTCTGCTGATGCTTTAGACATTCTGGCATTTGCAATTTGACCTATTCCGCTGACGGTATTTGCAATACCGCCAACCATGCCGATAATATTTGCGGCTTGACCGTCTGCTCCAAATTCTGTCATCAATTCACTCGTTGAGGATAATGCTGCACCTGCAAGCTGGGTTATTTTCATTGATTTGCCGAATTTATTTGTATCTTTAAATCCTGTGAATGAGTCTGCGGCACTTGTTAGTGCGGCTCCAGCTCCTGCAACTGCAGAGAGTTTGCTTGCAAAGCCGTTTGCCTCTTTACCTTGTACGGCTCTTACATTATTAACAAGATCTGCTGATGAGGATACTACATTTAACCCTGCACTGACAGCTTGTAGTGTGCTGTTTACTGCTTCTCCCATTCCTGTAAGAGATGTTGCCGCAGATATTGCTGTTTGTCCAAGAGACATAAGGCCTGCCGCAAGATTGCCGTTTGCGATATTAATTGTAGCTTTAGTTACACCGCAGGCAATTGTTCCGTACGTACCTACCGTTGTTAAAGTTATACCTGTTGTTTGTATAGGAGTACCTGCAGAAATTAATGCGGCACCGGCTGCAGCGGTAAGCGGGTTGCTTAACATTGCTGTACCGCTTGCGATCATACCGGTTCCGACTTTATTCATAATTATACCGGTTGATGTTGTAATTGAGAATACATTTTCTGCTATGCCGACAGCACCAAGTTGTTTAGATAATCTTTTTTCTTTGTTTTCTTCTGCTTTTTGTTCTTCTTTTACTTTTTTCTGAATTGTTTTTGTTTTTGTATCAAATTGTTTTTGGCGTTTGGTATTTGTCTTTTGAAGTCTTAAAATTCTTGTGCTGTTTCTGGTAATTGTGTTACCGTATGCGGTAAATGAAACACCAAGTTCATTTAATCTCGCATTGTTGCTGTCTATTTGTTTTGAATTTCCGCCTGAAGATGCAGCAGCTCCGATGATTATACCCATGCTGTTTGTCGCAAGTGCATTATCATTATCATTTTGTTGTGGCTGCGGCTGCGGTTGAGGTGCGTTGTTTTGATCTTCGGCAACTAACTGTTCATTTTCGGCTACCAGAGTTTCATATTCAGTTAAAATTTCCTCTTGTTTTTTTGCAGCTTCTGTTGACTCTTCTGTCATCTTGATGATTTCTTGTTCATCTTTTTTCATCAATTTAGTAAGAGTTTTTGTTTCTTTTTCAAGAGTTTTTTTGTCTTTTTCTGTATCTTTTTTTATATTTTTAGATTCTTTTGCGTCATCTTTTGCGCTGGCGTCAATATTATCAACGTCATCTTGGGCGCTGTCAGGATCTACATCTTCTTCCGTAGGTTCATCTGTAGTATCATCTGTGCTGCTGCCTCCTTGGGGTTGCGGAGCTGAAGATAAAGGCTCTTCGGATGAAATTTCCGGTACTAATTCATCAGGATTTTGGCCATCAGTAATCCGGGGTGCGTTGGTTGGTGTTATGATTGTCGGATTAACATCATTGTCTGTAGATTCCGGGTTTTGGCCTCCTGCAGGAGAATTTGCGGACGGAACAGTAGTCGGGATGTTGTTTAAACTTGCGTTAACATTAGTTCCCACAATATCTACAGCAGGCTCAGGATTTTCTTGCGGTTCTGTGTTTTGTGGTAAATCTTCATTATTTGTGTCTGTTCCTTCTGTTGGGGAATCTCCTGTGTCTTGTGCATTTTCTTGTGTGTCAACTGCTGTTTTATCCTGTGACTGTTGGTTATCGTATGAAGATTGTGTTGTTTCTTCGCCTGTAATTGATGATATTTGAGTATCAACTTTGTTTAAGCCTGTCAATGCCACGCTGCTTTCTGTCACGGCTGAAGATGTTACAGTTTCTGCAGTTTTTGGAAGTCTTGTATCTGCAATTTCTTCTGCTGCAATTCCGATTGCTGCACTTGTACTGCCTTTAGAAATATTATGCATTCCTTTTCTGTATTGCAAGTGCATAATTTGGAGTCTACCGATTTTTACACGGTATGTCCCCATTCTTTTTAGCGTTGTACCTGTATTACCGGTAAATTCCAGAGCTTGTGTATAAGCAGGAATTATATTTTGCAGGTAGTCACTGTTATTTGTCAGAGCATCATTTTCAGCAGGTACAGATTCTTGTATCACTGTTTTCTCTTTTGTCGTATTTTGTTTAAATTCATTAACGGAAGCCTCTGAAATCTGTTGAATTTCGGCTATTCTCTGATTGTTATTTCTAATTATTGTTTTATGTTGTTCAATTTCTCTTTTTACTGATTCACTTACACCGCCCTGATTTTCAGATGTATTTTTATCATTTGATTCATTATTAATTTCCTTGTCAAGCTCATCACCTGATTTGCCTGTCAATTCTTCAAGTTTACTTTTAGATTTTTCATTTTCTTCTTCAAGTTTGGCGATTTCTTCTTCACGTTTTTCTTCCTCTTCATTGTACTGTTTAACAAGTCTGGTAATTTTGAAGTCTGCTATTTTGGCAAATCTTTTATCTGTTCTTGCAACTTTAATATCGCTGAGAGCGTTTGATATTTGGCGTGCTAAATCAGCATTAATTATTTGTCCTTCTTCAATTAATCCGGTTACTGTTTCATCATTTACAATAAAATCTTCTTCTTTGGAAGCTTCAGGATCAACAGCTTCCTGATCACCTTCTTGTGTTTCTTCATGTTCGTTGTTATCAGATTCTGTTATTGTTTCTTGTGCCGGTTGAGTTCCTGATTCTTCTGTAACTGTTTCTGTTATATCTGTCGGCTCAGATTCCGGATTTTGTAATTCATTTGCGGAGACAACTCTGTTATCTATGTTTAATAATGATGCGATATCATTTACGGACTGTTTTGTATCCGAAACGTATTCTTTGGTGTCATAACCTATTTTTTCTGTTTCTTCCGCTAAGGTTTTACCTTGAGCCATGGCAATAATTGCACGTAAAAAACCTATCTGCTGGGCAGCCGTGTTACGTGTTTGTTTATAATTTGTTTCAGATGTATAGTCCGAAAGAGTGTCGCTGATTTCAATCGTTTCTTCGGCTAATTCATCGCCAAGGACAGATAATATATTTATATCATTCAATGTTCTTGCGATTTGATTTTTGTTAATTTCAAAATCTTCGGAATTGTTTTTATCTTCAAGCATTCCTGTAAGTTGCGCATAACGTGATGCTTCACTGTCAGAAAGAGCTTCGCCGCTGTTGATTTTATCCTGTAATTGTCTCCATTCTCTTATTCTGGCCTCGTATTCTTCAAGAGATTGTCTTTGTTCTTTTACTTTGTCGCTTAATCTTCTTTCTTGTTTTGTTTTTTCGGGTAAAAGTTCATCTATTTTATCGCTTATTTTTTCATTATTTTCGTTACATTTTTCAATTTTCTTTTTTGCTTTCGGAATAAGTTTTAAATACGGTTCTTTTTCTGTAACATCACCGTTGTCTTGACTATCGTCTTCAGGATCTTCTGTTATATAGTTCGCACCTGTTGATTGCAAAATGGTGTTTGCAATATCTACAATATCCTGTGGAATATTAACGCCATTGTTTTTCATTGCAATAATTTCTTCTGCAGAATATCCGGACCAAATCGGATCAAGGACAAGTCCTTTACCTTTAGCGTAAGCTTCTATAGAATATTTTGTTGCAATATAACCGCGTTTTAATTTCCCTAAATTTGATATAACATTTCCGTTAGCGTCTCTTTTTACTTTGCCATTTTCATCTGTTTCAACAATAATTTCCGGTTCAAGGTTGTAGCCGTTTGAATAAATTATTTCGTAACCGGTTTCGTCTTTATAATATTTTTCAAACTCTGTTTTTTCATCGGCGTCTAACTGGGAAAAAAGACGAAGAGCTTCAGAATAGCTTATTTGTTCGCCGTTAACTTCCAGATAATATTCCTGAAATATTTCATATTTATTTGGAACGCCGTTTACTTGCATAGTTATCCTTTTTTCCTTTTTACTTATTTATCGGATTTTTTGAGTTAAAACTTTAACAAATAACGGCAATCCCTGTATAAAAATGTAAAAAACCTTGCAATATAAGTATTTGCAAGGCTTAATATAATGTAACAATTAATAAATTATAAATGTTTTTCAATATTTGAAATAATTGTTGATTTTGGCATTAAACCGACAAGTCTTTCAAGAGCTTTTCCGTTTTTGAAAACAAGAAGGCTCGGCAGACCGCTGATTGAATAATCCTGTGCAGTTTTTAAATTTTCGTCTGTGTTAACTTTTACAAACTTAACTTTCCCTGCAAATTCAGTTGCCACCTCATCCAATATCGGACCGAGTTTTCTGCAAGGTCCGCACCATGGTGCCCAGAAATCAACTACAACAGGCTGCTCAGAATTTAATACTTCCTGCTCAAAGCTTGCATCATTAATATCAATTGCGTTAGACATTTTACATATCTCCTTTTATTTTCTAACTTAACTGACTTATTCTATCACAGAAATTTTTTTTGTGCTATTATCTTAATAGAACTCTATAGGATAAGAAAATGGGAAGAAAAAAGATAATAGAAATAGTTCTTGATACCGAAACAACGGGTTTGGATTATACAAAAGAACGAATGGTAGAATTTGCTGCTGTAAGGCTTGAAAACGGTAAGATAAAAGATGAATTTCAGACACTTATTAACCCTGAACAGCATATAAGAAAATCAAGTATTGCAATACATGGAATTACTCAGGAGATGGTTGCCGACGCCCCGACAGAAGCAGAAGCAATGCCTAAAATACTTGAATTTATAGGTGATTACCCTATAGTCGCTCATAATTGTATTTTTGATTATTCTTTTTTAAATGAGGCAAGCCTCAGAACAACCGGAAAAGAATTAAAAAATCCACGAATTGATTCTCAGCAGATGTTTAAGGAAGTGTATCCTGATTTATTCTCTCACGGGTTGGAAGCTTTAACCGAAAAATTCCACGTTGATCTAAAAAATCATCACCGTGCAATGGCTGATACTATGGGGCTTGCGTTAGCTTATCCGAAACTTAAAAAATTATATCTTCAAAAATATGACTGGGAAGTTAAGCAGCTTGATAATGTTGAATATTTATTTGAAAGATTTTTGAGAATACAACAGACTGTAACTACACTTCAATCAGAACTTCAGGATTTAAAGTCGGTTTTTAAATTGTATTTCGAGCAGGGAGGAGAACCTATCATATCGCAATCCGGTGAAACTCTTGTTTATAATTCAAAACAATCTTTCGGATATGATTTACATCAGATAAAAGATGTGTTGGAAGAAGTCGGTGCTTTTGATAAAGCCGTAAAGCTGAATACAGGTTTTATAGACAGGCTTGTGTGCGGATGCAGGCTCGATGACGAGAAAAAGGAATTAATTAAAGATGCCCGTCATGAAATTACGGAGACACGTAATATTCAGGTGATAAAAGCTGGGAAATAAGGAAGATAATATATGTTAGGCAAATTAGCACAATTTTTTAAAGAACCCCCTGTAAAAGAGACAATTCAAGATAAAGAACAAGTTAAGAGTATGTATGCACACTGGCGTCTTAGAATTTTTTACGCCTGTTTTATCGGGTATACTGTTTTCTATCTGTGTAAGAAAAATATTGCGGTAGCTTTACCCGGATTAAGTGCAGAATACGGGTATTCAAATACGGAATTAGGGCTTTTGGGAAGTTCATTATACCTGACTTACGGTATAGGCAAATTTGTAAACGGGGTATTTGCAGACGGTTCCGATGTGCGGAAATTTTTGCCGACTGCATTGGTTATGACAGCAATTGCAAATATCTGTTTTGCATTGTCTGCTGTGTTTATAACCCCCGGTCATGTTTCGTTTTTCGGACTACCGACAAATACAATATTGTTATGGTTGTTTGTATTTTTCTGGGGAGCTTCGGGTTGGTTTCAATCAGCCGGATTTCCTGCTGTCGCTAAGAGTTTGACTTACTGGTATTCAAATTCGGAGAGAGGAACGAAATGGTCTTTGTGGTCATGTTCTCACCAGACAGGTACTTTTTTAAGTGTAATTATATCCGGATTTTTAGTTGCGCACTGGGGTTGGAAAATGGCATTTTTTGTCCCCGGTACACTGGCAATAATTACTGCAGTATGGTTATATGACAGATTGCGCGACAGACCGCAGTCTTTAGGTCTGCCGGATATTGAAACTTACAATAACGAACCTGTTGCTAAAAAAGTTGATGATTGCGAAGAGGATAACAGATCTTATATTGAAATTTTTAAGCAAAATATTTTATACAATAAAACAATCTGGCTTCTTGCGATTGCTTATATATTTGTTTATATTATAAGATTTGGCGCAGAAGACTGGATGATTAAGTATTTGAGCGAGGCAAAACACAACTCGTTGGAAATTGCCGCTATGAAATTGAGTTCTTTGCCGCTTGTCGGAATAGCAGGAACAATTTGTGCAGGGCTGATTTCTGATAAGATTTTTAAAGGCCAGAGGGCAATCGTAAATTTAATTTACCTTACAGGCGTTGTAATTTGTCTTGTACTTTTGAAATTTAATACAATAAGCGCTGTAGATTTTGTTCTTATCGGACTTTTAGGCGCATTTACTTACGGTCCTCAAATGATGATAGGCGGGCTTTGTGCTGTTGAATCAAGCTCTAAAAAAGTCGCATCTGCCGCAACCGGCTTTACCGGAACTTTCGGGTATATCGGAGCAGTTTTATCATCTACGGGTACAGGGTTTATGGTAGATAAATTCGGCTGGAACGGTGCAATTGCATTTTGGATTTTTTCAGCTCTTATTTGTATCGGAATTTGTACCGTGCTAATGTTTGATGAAAAGAAACGAAAACAATCTTCTTAAAAAATATTAAAAAAATCATCTCATTTTTGAGATGATTTTTTTTGTGTGTATTGCGGTATTGTAAACCAGAATGTACTTCCGTAATGTAATCTTGATTTTACAAAAATTTTACCGCCATGCGCATTAAGTATTTTTCTGCAAATAGCTAGACCAACACCTGAACCTTGTTGTCGTTTTAACTGATTTCTGTTTACCTGGGTAAAGAAATTAAAAATTTTTGCCATATCTCTTTTACTTATCCCATCACCTGTATCTTTTATTTCAAAAATAAATTCCTGTTTTCTGTTTACATAGGTTACGATAGAGATTGTGCTGTCAGGTTTACTGAATTTAATTGCATTTGAGACAAGATTGTAGACTAATTGTTTAAATCGTATAACATCAGCTTTTATAACAACGTCTGAAAGCGTGTAATTAAATGTTATATTTTTTTCTTTGCGCATCTCGTTAAAACTCCAGATTATATCATTGATAATCTGCTTGGTTCTTAATTTTTCAAGCTTTAATTCCATCGGACTGTATTCGCTTCTTGCATAATCAAGAACATTTTTTATTAAATCCATAAGGTATATGGAACTTTGTGAGATATTATTTAAGTATTTTTCACTATCGGTGTCTTTATATTTTTCGGCAAGTAAATCAGAAAATCCTATTATTGAGTTTAATGGCGTTTTAAATTCATGTGACACACTTGCCAGAAATTCCATTCTTTCTTTTATCCCCTTTTTTCTTTCAGTGTAGAGAGAAAGAATTTCAAGCTTTGAACAAATATACTCCAACAGTAAATTTACGGTGGTAATATTTTTTTTATAAAAATTATCATCAGAACTGATCAGCGCAATATAGCCCAGTGTATTATTTTTGTAAATAAGCGGTTTTAATATCTTATTTTTTTTTGATGCGTATTCAAGAAATTCATTAATATCTTCAATTTCAAAATTTTTGTAAGAATCTGATATTATCTGTTTAACTTTTTTAATTTCTGAAGTTAAGAATTTATTTTCTTCAAATTTTTCTGATAATTTTAGCCTGTTTAAGTCAAGCTGGTTATTCGTAAAATTAATTAGTCCCATCCAACTTGCGTATGCGCCTGTTATTTCTATAAATCCATGATTTGAAATCTCAATAAGTTCTTTTTCTGTATTTGCGGTATTAATTTTTTTGAGAAATTTATATATTGCTTTCTTGTTCATTGTCTAAATTATATTACGAACAAAAATAAAAGTTGTAATAAAAAATCTATACGTGTCATTTTTGTTTATTTACGTTCAATGAATTCTAAATCATACCCGAGCAAATCTGCGATAATATAAGCTTCTTTAAGTGATAATCTGCCAAGTCTCAATTTGTGCGAGATTCTTTGAAAGGTATATTTTTCTCCTGTTTTTTCACTCATCATTTCTGCAAGTTTTGTAATTGTTAATCCCCTTAAAGACAGAAGGTATTTGATTTTTGCCCTTATTATATTCTCCATAATGTAATTATATTGAAACTTGACAAAACAAGTAGAAATATTATATTATAATTCTTAATATAATAATTTAATTAATATACGAATTAAATAATTAACAATAACGAGGTAAATATGAAAATAGAAGGGTTTACATTAGCTGAAGTTTTGATAACATTAGGTATAATTGGAGTTGTTGCTGCAATGACTATACCGGCTGTTATAAATAAATATAAAAGTGTGCAGCTAAAAGCACAGCTAAACAAATCTTATTCAACATTATATCAGGCTATAAATATGATATATACAGATAGCGGTATGCCGGTTACTTCGGAAAGCTACCCCGAGCAAGGTTCATTTGTAAAGGATTTAAAAAAGTATGTAAAAGTATTAAAAGATTGTGGAAATAGGGAGTGTTCTGAAATAAATTCGGATGATAACACTCTTAACAATTATAAAAATTTTACCAGGACTAGTAATATAACTTATACATTCTTTGACGACGGGCAGTTAATCTTAGAGGATGGAACTTTTATTATGATTGAAAACCTTAATGTCGGCGACCTTTTCATAACAGCTGACATTAACGGTTTAGAAAAAGGCCCAAATGCCTTGGGACAAGATTTATTTTTTTTTCAAGTCTTGAACAATAAGCTTGTACCAGGAGGTGCCCCGGGAACTAAATATGATATTGAAATTAACCAAGGTTATTGCAGTACTACCGGAAATCAGTCCACAAACGGTTTTGGATGTACTTATAAAGCTTTGACAGAGTCTGATTATTTTAAACATTTACCTTAACATGTAATTTTTTTATTATATAATATTTTTAATGAACAAAAAATTATTTGTAGTATCAGGATCATCCGGTGTCGGAAAAGGCACTGTTTTAAAAAAGTTCTTGGAAAAGAACCAGGATTTTATGCTGTCAATTTCTTGTACCACGCGCGCTCCAAGAGAAGGCGAAGTTGACGGAGTTAATTATTTTTTTATTTCAAAGGATGAATTTAAAAACTGTATTGATAATGATAAATTTCTTGAATGGGCTGAATTTGCCGGAAATTTTTACGGGACTAAAAAGAAATTTATAAATCAGTGTCTGGAGGAAGGTAAAAATATTATTCTTGAGATTGACACACAGGGAGCATTAAAAGTAAAAAAACAAATGCCTGAAGCTGTTTTGATATTTATTTGCCCGCCTTCTCTGGAGGCTCTTGAAAACCGCCTCAGAGGCCGCCATACAGAAGATGAAGAAACTATCCAAAAACGCCTTAAAGAGGTGGAAGAAGAATTAAAGCGCGCGCAAAATTTTGACTATAAAATAGTGAATGATAATTTAGAAAATGCAGTTTGCGAGTTAGAAAAAATAATATCCGGAGAGTTGAAAAATGCTTAGCGGAAAAACAGTTCTTTTAGGGATAACAGGCGGGATTGCCGCATATAAAGTTTGCGAACTTATCAGAATGTATAAACGCGCAAACACGGAAGTACTTGTCGTCTGTACCCCGAATGCATTGAATTTTGTTACTAAATTGACTTTGCAAAATCTCAGCAAAAATCCTGTTGCGGTTGAAGAATTTGATGTACAAGATTTCAAACCAGAACACATATCTTACGCAGACAGAGCTGATATTATGGTTATTGCGCCTGCAACTGCCAATACGATTTCTAAAATTGCGCAAGGAGTGTGTGACAATCTTTTAACTTCAATTGCCTGCGCTTTTACAAAACCTGTTATTATTGCGCCTGCAATGAATTGTAATATGTGGGAAAATCCGGTTTTACAGGAAAATTTGAATAAGCTTCACTATGAAATATTAGAACCAGAAAGCGGTTATCTTGCCTGCGGATATGAAGGTAAGGGCAGATTGTGCAGTTTGGACAAAATTTTTGACAAAACAGTGGAACTTTTAACATATAAACCTTTAAACGGTAAAAAAATAGTTATAACATCAGGCGGTACAATTGAAGATATTGACCCTGTGAGATATATTTCAAATTATTCATCAGGCAAAATGGGGCTTGCACTTGCAGATGTGGCAAAAAATCTCGGCGCGGATGTTACATTGATTACAACAAAAGATGTTTCACGTAAATACAATGTCATAAAAGTAAAATCCGCACTAGATATGAAAGCTGCTATAGAAAAGGAATTTGACAGCGCGAATTGCATTATAATGGCCGCTGCTGTCGCTGATTACAGGGTAAAAGAGATTTCTCAGCAAAAAATGAAAAAAACATCAGATGATGAAATTTCGCTTACTCTTGTAAAAAATCCCGATATTTTGAAAGAGCTGTGTACAAGAAAGAAGGCTTGCCCTCCAGACCTCCTGCCCTCTTGCCCTATGATTGTCGGTTTTTGTGCGGAGAGCGAAAATTTGCTAGAAAATGCAAAAGAAAAAATTTCTAAAAAAGGCTGTGATTATTTAATCGCAAATGATATATCAAGAAAAGATATCGGATTTTCAAGCGATTATAATGAAATTACAATTCTTGATAAAAACGGCGGAACAAAAAAACTTGAGCGTGCAGATAAAAGAACAATTGCCCGCAAGATTTTTGAGGAAATCTATGGATAAATATGAGATTGTAAAAAGAATTGAAGCTTTTGCACCGCCTGAAACCGCAGAAGATTGGGATTGTTCCGGCTGGCTTATTGAAACGTCATTAAGTGATGTCAAAAAGATTATGATAGCTCTGACTGTAACTGATGATGTTGTAAGACAGGCAAAAGAGCAAAATTGTGATATGATAATTTCTCATCACCCGTTGTTTGTCGTTCCTGTGGCTTACAAAGATATTGATATTTACTGCGCGCATACCAATATGGATAAAGCTCAAGGCGGTACAACAGACAAATTGATTGAAACACTTGGCTTGCCGGAAGGACATCACTGCGGTGAGTTTTTGAGAATTGTTGAACAAGAAACAGCGGTTGATGAATTCGCACACAAGCTTTTAAAATTATCGTCCGGACTGCGCTATGTTAATAATCAAAGTGTAAATCACATAAAACGTATAGCTTTTTGTGGCGGCAGCGGTTCAGAATTTATACAAGAGGCTTTTGAAAATAACTGCGATGCTCTTGTTACAAGTGATATAAAATTTCATACAGCGCTTGAAAGTCCGATTGTTTTGTTTGATATAGGACATTTTGAAAGTGAGATATTTGTTTTAGATGTTTTCAAATCACTTATCCCACACACTGTTGACGTAATCAAGGCTTTTGAAAACAGTCCGTTCAGGCAAATAAAATCTTGACAATAAAGTTTCAGCAAATAAAATAAAAAACGTAGCTCATATTGGGGCGTCGCCAAGTGGTAAGGCACCTGGTTTTGGTCCAGGCATTCGGAGGTTCGAATCCTTCCGCCCCAGATTTAGAATAAAAAAATCCTTCACTAAATAAGTGAAGGATTTTTTTTATTTCATTGATTTTGTGATTAATTTTAAAATTCTTTTTACCATGGGAGAAAATTCTTTTCCGAGAGTAAGTTCAAATGTAGAAGTTGTTGCGGATCTTCCGGAAGAGCAGTTTATAGGCTCAGACATTTTTAAAACATCACTATTCATTATGATACAGCGGTCATTTTTTTTAAGACGAGCCCTGATGTATGATTGTTCTTTTAATTCTCCTGTAGATACATCATACAATTCTTTTTTAATTTCCTGTACAGGGTCATTAAACAAGCTGTTATTTTTATATACACGTTCTTTATATTCATATTTTTTGCCAACAAGACGGAAAGTATCTAATCCGTCAACCTGAACTTTTTTATATAATTTCAGATTTCTCATAGTAAAAGAATCGTCAGGCATAACCATATCTTTACCTTTTAAAACGTATTCTCCTTTTTGAGTTTTCAGAGTTTTGAAAGTATTCGGGGTATCAACATTACTAATTCTGTAAAGCATTATGTCTCCTTTAATTTTATAATAACGCAACTCTATTTTTGAAGATAAAGTTGTATTATTAAATAAAACAATAAAAATAAAAATTTTTCAAAAATTATTTAGTTTTATGTAAATAATATTAATCGATTATTAAAATACCGGAGATATATTACCTCCGGTATTTTTATGTTTGTTAGAATTTAGTGGCATTTTTTCTTTATTTATTACTTTGTGAAATCGTCAATGTCTGTTTTCGAAAATAATTTTTTAGAATTGGTTTTTTGGTATTTTTTTAATTCATCTGTAGAAACTTTGAAGTCTTTAGATTCATTCGATTTTTTGAGTTTGAGATTTAGATGATCTTTGAACAATAATTTTTTATCTGAAAATTTGAATTTTTTTATTTGTTCTGCGTCTTGTTCAAATTTTGTTGCTTTAATATAATCTTTGTGTTCGCCCTTCAAAGCTGTTCGTAATTCAGTCATTGCGCGATCAAGACTTTGCTGCAGTCGGTTTGTGCCGGTCGCGTATAATTTTAGGAAGGTGTCAGCATCTTTGCCGCCGATTTGTTTTGCTAAATCAACAACATCTTGTTCATTGACTGATATATGATGTGCAGCTGCTTCACCTATTTCTAAATCTGATTTAACCTGTCCGCCTCTGCGTGACATACTTACTGCAATATCCTTACTGTCAGCGATTTTCCCACCGTCAGCAAAACCGCTCAGCTGTAATGTTTTGCCGCCGTTACCTGTTGCACGATATTTTATTACAGCCTGTGATGAACCAGGATTTGTAATTGATACCGCTCCTTGACCGAGAACCTGTTTTCCGTCTCTTAATCTCATTCCGGCTATTGCATAATTTGACTCGGCTTTATATGCAATATCCAGTTTTGGATTTTTAGTGCCTGAAAGTCCTTTTTGTATAAGTTGAGCTGCTTTTTGGTCTTTTTTAGCAAGTTCCATAAGCTGTGTGCGTCCGAGTGTTATTCTGCCGGCTGCACCTTCTGTTTTCGGCAATACGCTGATGATTTTACTCATAATTTTTCCTAATGACATAATTAATTTTCCCCTTTCGTTTTTGGTAACTTTACTTTTTATCAAATTTAATTAAGTTTTAATTTAACCAGTGATTCCTTTTTGTTTTGAAAATCGATTTTCCCTTACTCCTTTATAAAAACTTTCAAAAAATAAAAATTGCTAAAATTTATGAAGTTTTAAGTATAAATTAGTATAATATAGAATTGACAATGCATTCCAGATTTACAAAACTTAATGTACAATACTTTTAAATACTAAATTGAGACATTTAAGAAGCTAAAATTATGGGAATCAAACAGGAATTTGGCAGAAAAATAAAAAGAATGCGTATAAACCGTGGTTTGACGCAGGAAGAACTTGCTGAAGCCGTTGACTTATCTCAGCGTGCGATGAGCGGTATTGAAACCGGTGAAAATTTTGTGTCGGCAGAAACTATTGATAAACTTGTAAAAGCTCTTGATACTTCCATGGAAGAATTATTTGCAACCGATCATTTAAAAGTCGGTGATGAATTAAGAAAAGAAATTGATGACAAGCTTGATGTTCTGACAGATGATCCTTCAAAGTTGGTTATTGTTTATAATGTTGTAAAAAGTCTTTTGAAAGAGTAACAATTATATATATAATTGTTAAAAATCTTCTTGCCGCAAGGTTGAATTTTACTAAAAAAAATGTTAAACTAATAAAGTATAAAAAAAAGAAAGGAATGATGTATGAAGAGATTTATTATGCCTGAAACACGCGGGGGGGGGGCGATTCCGAGCTTTTAGAAAGCAGTTTAGCTAAGAGGTCAAGAAGTCAAGCAAGTTTAAAAAATGTCATCCTGAACTTGTTTCAGGATCTGGTAATTAGATGCAAAGCAAATTTAGAAGGTAGGATAAGATATGATGGCAGGTTGTTAACTCCAATCTTCCTTCCCTTATTAGGGAAGGATAAGAGGATGGGTAACTATTTCAGCTTATCCAAGTTGCTATCCATCCCTGTCCCCTCCCTGATTAGGGAGGGGAAATCAGATACTATCCCTTCACCCAACAAAAAACGCAAAGCAGCATTTACTTTGGCAGAAGTTCTCATCACGCTTGGAGTCATCGGTGTAGTAGCGGCTTTAACAATGCCGTCATTAATAGCACATTATCAGAAGAAAGTATTGGTTACGCAGATAAAAAAAGCGTATTCAACTTTAAATGAAGGTTTCAGGCAAATAATGATTAATGAAGGCTGTACAGATTTAATTTGTGCCGGCTTAATATATACTGAGTATGGTTCCTCTGGTGAGTTTTATCTTGGTTCTATCATCATTAATGATTCTAACTTAAACAAACTTGCCACAACTTTCAAACTATCAGATTTTTCAAATACAAAAAATATATTTGATTATGAAATCAAAAGCTTGAATGGCGATGTGTTTGATTTTGATCCTTTTTCTAATGGACGGTACACCGGTGTAACTCCAGATGGTATGTTTTTACTTTTTAGTTCTGAGATGGAGCCATTAGTTTTTTTTGATGTCAATGGTAGAAAAGGGCCAAATGTTTTTGGAAGAGATATTTTTGGTGTAATGATTATAGATACTATGCTTACTCCAATGTACAGCCAGGCTTTTCTAAGATTTGCAGCTGGCTCGAACGTTATTCCTGATGATATGTCTGAAGATGATAGGATTTCCTTAATCAAACAAGCATGTTCTCCAGAATCCGATGAAATTTCTCAATTGACTGTCTGTTTAGAACGCATTATATTGGACGGATGGGAGATGAATTATTAGATAAATATAGTATCAAAATTGACATTTCCTTTCCAATTATGGAAGGGAAATGTCAATTATTATTGTATGGTGAAACTGTTAACGGCTGTGTTAATTTTAGTACAAAACTCGCTCCGTCAGGGATTTTTACATCTTCTCCACGCTGCATTACACCCCTGAGTCCTCCGCCGAGAGCCCCGACTCCTCCATATATTGCAAGATTTCTTCCCCAGTCATCACTTCCGCCGAGCGCTGTAAAAGCTGCCCCGATAAGCATACTGCCTAAAGCTCCTATTACTATATCACGTGTCATTTTTTTTGCCCGTTCGCTTTCGGCTTCCAGAATAATATTTTCTGTTGCAATATTTATAAAGTTTCCGTCAGGGGTTAATATCTGGTTAAAATTAATCTCCATTGCGCCGCTTCCGTATGCATATCCGGCAGCTTCAGCATCTTTTGCGCTTCCGTAAACCAGGCTTCCGGCAGGAGCAATTAACACTCCGTTGTATACAAAATCCTCTGTTAATTTTGCGGTTAATCTGTCATCCTTTTCAAGGCTTCCAGAACTTATTCCGGAGTCAAACGTTATATAAAAAGAGGTGCCAGAAGGTACTTTTACAACTCTGCCTGTAAGTCTTTGCGGCTGTGAACTGTAAGTGTTATGAATTACTTCCTCTTGAATCAGGGGAGGTGTGTAGTTTGTCCTATCATTATTTTTTTGTCTTGTTTTTGAAAAATCGTTCTGGATTGGCTGTGATTGGATAGGTTGAAATCTTTTACGATCAAATTCAGCCTGTGCTTCATCGCTGAAATCGTATGCAGCAAAAACAGGAACAGATAAAATTTGAAAACATATAAAACAAGCTAAAATCTTTTTCATTCTTATTACATTATAATTGAATCTTGAATTATTACAATATCCTTGTTATAATTTGTAGTGAGTTTATTTTGTCATTCTGAATTTATTTTAGGGATTCTGATGAGATTCTGAAACAGGTTCAAGAATGATATAAATAACGACATTAGAAAATTCGGAAACGTATAAAGAGAGTGACAATGGAAAAAATATTGGAATTATTGTGTGTACTTATAAGTGCTTATATAATAGGTTCTATACCTACAGGGTATATTATTGTAAAAGCATTCACCGGAGAAGATATCAGGACTATAGGTTCCGGTTCGACAGGAGCTACTAATGTAAAGCGTGTTATGGGTAAAAAATGGTTTTTTATCACATTGCTTTTAGATGCTTTTAAAGGAGCGCTTCCTGTTGTATTGACTGCGTTATTTGCAAAAACGTTTACCAATATAGGACTATTGCCAGTATTGGCAGCTGTTGCGGTAATTATTGGACACAGTAAGTCGATATTTCTAAAGTTTACGGGCGGAAAATCTGTTGCATCAGGTGTGGGGACAATTCTTGCCTTAAACTGGCAGGTAGGATTAATAATTGCTGCTATATGGGCTGTTGTAACATTTTTTACAAGATATGTTTCTGTCGGATCTATTACGGCTCTTGCATTTTCCCCATTTATTATGTGGGTGTTTAAGGCTCCTGCTGCTTATATCTGGTACTGCGCTCTGGGAGCTTTATACATAATTTATTTACACAGATCAAATATTCAAAGGCTTTTCAAAGGTGAAGAAAACAAGGTGAGATAATGAACTTTACGGTTTTATTAATTGCTTTAGGTATTATAATTGTTTTATTTGTTGTGGGAAAAATTTTTGCAATTCTGACAAAAATTTTATTTGTTATTCTCCTTGTAGCAATTCTTGCCGTAGGATTTTTTATCTGGCAGAATAAAGATAACTATTTGAGTGAAACAGGGAAAACTAATTCATATATAATTCTTGTAAACGACTATGCTTCTCGATGCATATAAATAGCTTTTTTACCCTTTTACCATTTGTCTTAGCACACTGTTGTTCGTAAAATTAATCTCTTGATTTTGTGGTGTGTTTTGCTGTTCATTTTTTGCAGGAACTTGATAAGATTGTATTGAACGTTTACCTGTCAGGCGTTTCATAAAGTTGTAGTATTTTTTCAAGAAACCTGTAGCATTATTTTGTTTTTCTTCAATAGCAAGCAGCTGGTCACGAGAATGCGTACCTACAGGCATTCCAACTGATTTTCTGGTCAGCCATTCTCCGAGTGTTGTATTTGTTAATGTAATCCAGCTCATACCGAATAACGATTGATGATATTGTTTGCTGAATGTACTGTTAAACAAATCAATCAGCAGTGTCTGATAGAACAATCTTGAACCTTCCTGAACAAATCTTTCTTTGAATTTTGTTTTAGCACCTTCCACATCATTCCCGTTTGATTTTAACATAACCATGTTATAGTTATCTGTCATTAAAAACCATATAGTTGCGGCAAGTGCAGCTGTTTTAGCCAAATTTGACAGGTCGCTGTTCGACAGATTTGACATTGTATCGACATTAAATGCCTTTAATACATTATCTTTTACATAGTCTTGGAAAGTTTTTTCATTTATTTTGCCTTTAGCAAATTTTTCTGCTTGACGTCCGATATTTTCAACACTTTTTGAAAGCGAAGATATATTCGACAATCTTAGTAAAATTTCTTGTTGTTCCGGCGAAAGTTTCATATTCGCACTGATTTTTTTATTTTTAACTTGTTCTATAAAGTATTCAAGAGTTTTTGTGTCTTTAATATTTTTTTCTTTGGCATAATTATTTATTATTGTACTGATTATATTTTTGTCGTTTGTTGCCAGTTTAACCAATTTTGCCTTTTTACCGATTGATTTAATTGCATCATCTATAACCGTGTATGGAAGTGTTCCGTATTTCCAGACAAATTTGAACGGTGCAAGGAAAAAGTTTACAAGCGGCTTAATTTTTTTATCTTTAGCCACAAGACATATTGTGCCATCTTGATTTTTGGATGTTTGAGCGATGTTTCTGTATTGTTCTGCAAGATTTGTAAAATCATTTTTCTCAAGTACATCAACTATTTTATTAAATTTTTCTTGTGAGATATTGTAATCTTTAATTTGAGTCAGATTATTGTATATATTTTTAAAATAACCTGAGAAATTTTTCCACGCAGATTCTACAAACTGTATTTTTCTTAAACCTTTTATAGCAAAGCCGCCGCCGATTATTACAGCAAGAGCTTTTGTTATTGTATCAAATGATAACAACGGTTTTTGTGCCTTTTCCTTATCATCTTTTTTATTTTCTGATGCTTTGAACGACAAATCAGGTTTTATTTCTGCTTCAGGAGCTTGGTTTTTTTCATTTTCGGCACGTGCTTGTTCAGGAGTCAATCTTGTAATATGTTTTCCGTTAATTACACGTGAAAATGCTTCTGTAACAAGTGTTGTTAATGCAGTCATTAACATAATACCCATTTTAGAGTTGTTTATAGATTTATTAAGAGCTCCAAGAGTTACAAGGGTTATATAGGCATTGAATCCGATTCTGGCCATTTCTTGTTTGAACCTTACTTTTTGTTCATGTGATGCAGCAGTTTTGTCATCATCCATCATTCGTGAAAGGTTGTATGCATCATTTGCAAGAAATATTGCAGGCGGAATACCGGAAACTATTCTGTTTAAAGATCTTTCGTGTTTGGTATCATAATTACCTGTTTTCGGATCAAACATTTTTATTGATCGTTCAAGTATTTTTGATTTGATTTCATTTGTTGATTTATCTTTCATATCACTCATTGTTTCAAAAAGTCCGCGTAAGGAATTTACTTCCGCATCAATTTTGGAACGCTGTCTGATATTTTGAAACATTGAATTTTTTAAAGTTTTTTTAGCCCAGCCTTTAAAAGGCTTTATTTTCCCGATTAGTGTTACAACTCCGTTTGCTATATCTGCAGGGAGAATTTTAAACGGATATATTAAGCCATCCCAGATTAGTTGAGGAATGGTTTTTTTATAGAATAAAATATTATCTCCGTCAATTTTTACAAGATGTTTTTGAGCTAATTTTGATTTTTTAATATGTTCAAGAAGCTCTTCGCCTATAGATGTTTCGACAGCCCCCCCGGTGGACTTTTTCATTCCAAGATAGGTTCTGGAGAATTCTCTGAACTTATTTATGCTGTATGGTTTGCCTGCTTCTTTGTAGCTTCTTGCAAATCTTAAGGCAAGTCCGATTCCGGCAATTGTACCAAATAAAGCAAGTGACGGCGCAAGGCTTGAAGGTTTTTTACCAGCTTCTTTTTGTTGAGAATTATCCCCGGTAAAAGAAAGACCTTTAAAAGATAAATCATTTGAAATACTTTTTAAAGGTCTCTCGTTTATTTGATTTTTTAAAGACATGAACTCGGAAGAATGAGGAATGCGTCTTGGAGATAAATCTCCGGTTGACTTCTGTCGTTGTTTCACCGCATCGTATGTTAATCTTCCTACTAACATTTCTTATTTCCTTCCCGTCATGTATTTTTAACTGAAAACTTTTTTTTTACAAGTGGGAGTATATACAAAATTTACATTTTTTTATAATTAATATTAGCAGTCTCTCTCTGACTCTCTACATTGGAGAGAGGATATTCATCAGCTCCAAGCTTTTGAGATGAGAATAATATATTTAAAGTTTTTTCAAAATTTCCAGAATCAAAGACTTAAATTTTGTTTTAGCATTTGCAGCGGCTTCTATAACTTCTTTATGTGATAATTTTGCACCTGTAGACGAGCTTGCAGCATTTGTTATGCAGCTTATGCCAAGAACGTCTATCCCGCAGTAATTAGCAACGATTGCCTCGGGAACTGTTGACATTCCGACAGCATCACCGCCAAGTTTGCGTATCATATTGATTTCTGCGGGAGTTTCATAAGATGGTCCTGAATTTGCCCAATATATACCTTCTGTTAAATCCACCTTCAAATCATTGGCGCACTTTTTTGCTATATCAATAAGATTTTTTTTATAAATATTTGACATATCAGGAAATCTTTCGCCAAAAGTTTCATCGTTTATACCAATTAAAGGATTTGATCCCATGAAATTTATATGATCGGTTATAATCATCAAATCAGCAGGTTTAAAACTTTCATTGACAGCTCCTGCTGCGTTTGTAAGTATCAGAGTTTTTATGCCGAGTGCTTTCATAACCTTTACGGGATAAGTTATTTCCTGCATTGTATGTCCTTCGTAAAAATGGTTTCGCCCCTGCATCATCATTACTTTTTTACCGGAAATATCTGCAAATACCAATCTCCCTTTGTGTCCTTGAACTGTTGATTTTACAAAGTTGGGGATTTCATTGTAGGGGATTGCGTAGTCACAGTATTCATCAGCAAGTTCCCCTAGACCTGAGCCTAGGATGATTCCGATTTCAGGCTGAAAATCGTTTGTTTTTTCTTTTATAAAATTTACTGTGTTTTTCATCGTAACCCCTTATCTAATTAAAAAAGTTAGAGTTTTCTCTAACTTTTTATATATAACCTATGTGGCAGTGTGCGCAGCACTAGCCGACTAATCTGTCATCATCTGCTTCAGCAGCTTTTACCATAATGGCATGTTCGACAGGATTTTCTTTTTTGTATGTTGTATCAAAATTTTCTTCAAAATTAAAATCATCATGGGCTTTTTTAGCCTGATTTTCGTCTACAAGTTTTTTTGCAAGTTCTGCTATTTCGTAAACAAGCTGATATCTGTTATCTGTATTTTCGTTTAAGTCCCATGCGACTCTTATTATTTGATCCATCATAAATTAGCAACCTCACTTTTTGTTTCCACAAATAATAGTATAATACAAAAACTTTTTTGGCAAGTGGCAAAAAATCATGTATTGTTGTATAATTGACTTATGAAAATATTTGAAGGTATTCATAAATATATTTTTATAGAATTCGGGATATGGTTTTTGATATTATGTATTGCTGTTGGAGCATTCAGGATTTACCATTATAACAAAGAAAAAGAGCTTGTTACTTATCAAATTTTTATGCCGGATGTTGACGGTCTGATTGCGGGCTCTCCGGTTAAATTTATGGGTGTTCAGGTTGGTTATATTGAGAAGGTTAAAATTGTTGCAAATGACGTTTATCTTAAAATTGTTATTACCAATAAAGATGTTGAGCTGCCGAAAGGTTCGCTTGCAACAGTTGAATTTAACGGCATGGGCGGATCAAAATCTTTGGAAGTTTATCCTCCGACAAAAGAAAGTCTTGCTTCAAATAAATTAATTGTTGTCCAAAACCCGAAAAGACTTCATGATTCGTTAGGGCTTTTGAATGATATGTTTGATAAAATAGGTTCAATTTCTACAAAATTATCATTTTTTGCAAAAGAAACAGGTGTTTCTGATATGAGTAAAGGTATTCATACAGATGAAATCCAGACAAATATGACAGCTCTTGATAAGTTAATAAGAAGTGTTGCGGATATAAGAAAAGAAGGAGTCAAATATGGACAAGGCGAAGGTCAGATTAATCAATAATCCTGTGGTTTTATTGAATTTATGCACAATGCGTGACAAAAATACTGACAGTCAAGGAGTCAGAATTGCCACAAGAAAAATAACAAGATGCCTTTTGTATGAAGCTGCAAAAAATCTTCCGCTTGTTGATAAAGAAATAACAACTCCTTTAACAACGTTTACCGCAAAAACGGTTGACCCGAATATAAACCTTATAATATCTCCGATTTTGCGTGCCGGTTTGATTTTTACTGATGAGGCTATTGATATTCTGCCTCAGGCCTGCATAAGACATATTGGCATGTACAGGGATGAAAAAACTCTGAAGCCCGTATGGTACTATAACAAAGTTCCTATGGAAGCTCCGAACCCTGAAAAATTTTATATTTATATAACTGACCCTATGCTTGCAACAGGTAATTCGTTGATAGAAGCAATAAAACTTTATGCAGATAAAGGAATTCCTATTGAAAATATAAAAGTAATTTGCATAATTGCCGCACCTCAGGGGATTGAAAATATCCAGAAACACTATCCTGATATAGAAATTATAACAGCTGCAGTGGATGACCATTTAAACGAAAAGGGTTATATAGTTCCGGGCATGGGTGATGCAGGAGACAGGATTTTTAATACTTAATGCGGCAGTTGTTTCCAGTAATTCTTATCTGTTAATGCTTTATAGGTACACCCTACACCATTTTCGGTGCTAGAGCTTTTGCTATCACAAAGATCTGTTCTTGTCCCGTCTGCTCCCATTGGAACTAATTTCCCATTATCCATAATTTGGAATGTGAATAGGTCATGTCCCCACCTGTTAGGTTTATTGTTTTTACCATTAACATCAACTGTTAACTCCATTCTGTTGTCACCGAGTTCCATTATAACAAATGTTCCGTCCTGCAAAATAAAATCGCCGTCATCAAAACGTAAAGTATAAAGTTCGTTTCCATTAAATGTTTTATACTCTACAGGCCTCCAAGTGTCTGTCAAACAGGTTTTTGTTTGCTCATTTCTACAGTCATAAGTATTTGCAAATTGTTTTATATAAGTATCTTTGAAAGGTGTATTGCCATATGTGTTATTATAATTTATGGTATATCCCAATTCGTTTTGTGCAGATGACAGCGCCTGCCCCAATATCGAATAACTTTTTTCTAGCTGTGCTTTTAATTTTTTACCTTTTGCATCATTGATAACTGATGGCAAAGTTATTGCCGCAACCACACCGATTATGCCGAGAGTGATGAGAACTTCCGAAAGAGTGAAGGCAGCTTTTTGTTTTAGTGAAGGGTGAAGGGTGAAGGGTGAAGAGAATTTATTTTTTAGTCGATAAGACGATAAGACGTTAGGACGATAAGTTCGTTTCGTGTCATTACGAGGAGAATGCGGAGCATTCGACGTAGTAATCTCATTCATATTGCAGCTATTATGCGATTGCGACGGTCGTTTCACTCCCTCGCAATGACAGAATTGCGTAGCTCCCTCTCCTATGGGAGAGGGGTGGGGTGAGGGCTGATTTGTTTTAGAAATATCTTGCGATTGCGGATCAGTTACGCTCCCTACATGTGAGGCATCTTCTGCCAGTGTAAAAACTTCCTTCTTCATATTTATCCTTATTTTATACTTACATAATACTTATATTATATAAGTATAACTATTTAAAATGATTTTGTAAAGTATTTATATATACAAAATCATGGAGATATAATGATGAAGAAGAAATTATCCCGTTCCGGAAGCGGATGGGCACTGTTTATGCCAAAGACTTTACTTGAACTTATAGATGTAAATCCTGAAGAAGATTTGCTTGAGGTAAAAGTCGAAAATAATGTTGTGAAGATTACAAAGGCGCAAGAAACTAAACAGTAACCTTTATTTCTCCGACAATTTTCCCGTTAATAGTTTTTATTTCGTTATCAAATTCAATATCAGCCCAGTGAAGATTTTTCAAAATCTGTAAAACAACCATTTCTCGTGCTTTCATATCACAGTCTGCGATTTTTACAACAAAAGCTTCTTCGCTTTCTGTATTAACAACTATACAAAGTCCGCCCGCCCCGACTTTTGCAATAATTCCTTTAGAGTTTTCAATAATTTTTGTATCAGTTCTGTCTTCTCCCCCGATTATATAAGGATGATTTAGAAAAGCATTTTTAATTTTTTCATACTCGCGATTACAAAATACATTCAAATATCCGTGGAGCATATTAGTCAGCGGCATAGACATTATCGGAACCCCGCATCCGTCTGTTGTTTGCGGATATTCTTTTGTAAGATGACATAATTTTGTTATTTTTTCTTTTATTGCTTTTTGGAGCGGATGATCAGGGCTGTCATAAGTTTTTAAATCCCAGTTTTTCATCTTGCAAAGCCCTAGCATCATAATGTGTTTGCCGGAACAGTTGTTTTGTAAAATATTTACACTTGCGCCTGATAGCAGCATTTTCGCCTGTTCTGTTTTTGATAAAGGCTTATGCATACCGCATTTTAAATAGCTTTCATCGAGGTCTATTTTTTTTAGGAGGCGCATTGCTGTGTTTACGTGAATTTCCTCACCGGCATGAGAAGCGCAGCAAAGGGCAATTTCATCTTCTGTCATGTGATAAAATTTGTCCATTCCGTAATCTATTATCAGGCTTGCCTGCAATGGTTTTGCACATGACCTCAAATAAAACGGATAGTTTTTAGCATCACCGGTAAAATCAAATGCGCGGTTTTTATCGGACAAAACAATAAACCCGTAATGTTCCTGTTCAACGAGTCCATCCCGTACATATTCTACTAAAAGTTCCGGCTCTGTATTATTGCTGACCATTTCTTTTTACAAGCTCCAAAAGCTGCAGCATTTTTCGTTTTAATTTAATATTTTCATCTTTTAATGCAGCTACTTCTTCTTCATATTTTTGGCTGTCATTTGAGAATGTTGTATCTGTCTGCGGAACGGTATTATAATCAAGGATAAATCTTTTTTTTGCTTCTTCTTTTAATATAAAAAGAGCTTTTACATCATTTTCTGTAATATATCCCAGTGATATCAGGATTTCTCCAAATCTTGCAGTATTACCGTTTTGATTTGCATCTCTGTGCGCCAGAATTGCATGCTGCAGCTGGTCTACATCTATTGCACCTTTTTGCTTAAAATATTCACCGGTTCTGAATTTACCTGCGATAAAACCTGCCATTGCATGAATTTCAAGCGAATCAGGTTTTTTAATAAAATTTTGTTCCAGACATAATTCATAGTATTTGGCAACTTCTTCCATTGAAAGGAAAGTATTTATGGAAATTTCCAACATACTATATTCATTTGCACAGGCTTGTAAGAAATTATATATATTATTATCCAACCCGCATTTTCTTTCGATTAATTCTGTTTTTCCTTTGAAGGTTAATGTAGGGACAAATGTGGAAAAAAGTTCGTCATTATGATTTCTCAGAAATTCTTCACAAGCTTTATCTCTCATTTCAGCAGCCAATTTAAGATACATGACCTGTTTAATCCAAAAAGGTACGTTGAAAACTTTATCCAAAAATAAATTAAAAATGTTTTGTTTCAAATCAACCTCTCAAAAAATGCTCTTATATTCTATTATAACATAATTTAACTATTTTTCAAGTCTGTAACTTTTTTATATGTATCAAAAGGGATTGCCTAATCGGCGGATTTTATTATTCTTCTTTCAGCTATTGATTTATACAATTTAAAATTGTATTATAAATTTATATAATAGGAGATTAATGAGTATGGAAAAAGAGATGAAAAAGAAGGTATCTATTGCAGTTATTGCGTTAATAGGAATAATAACAACCATAAAACTCGCAATAATTTACTATAATGCAAATTTCAATCCTTATGCACTTTCAAGTTTTTGTTCTGTTAATGAATTTATTGACTGTGACGGAATTGCAAGAACAACGGAATCGCAGCTTTTTGGTATTCCTCTGGCATACTGGGGTTTATTCTTTTATTCTTTTGTATTCCTTATGCTTTTTGCAAAAAAACTCAAAAATATAAAACTTTTTAAATTTATGGAGGTATTTAAAAATCCTCTGGATTATATAGCTTCACTTGGTTTACTGGCATTTCTGATTTCAGTATCTTTGCTATGTATAAGTTTGTTTGAAATTAAAAAATTATGTGTTCTCTGCGCTTTTACATATATTTTAAATCTTTTAATAGGCTGTATTGCAACTGATTTTAAAAACGGCGGATTTCTACATTCAATCAAACAAAGTTTTGTGGATTTTCTTGATGCGGTTAAAATAAGAAAATATCTGATAGCTTTTATTATAGTTGCTTTGGCAGCAATCGGATTTTTAACTTACACAGGCGTAACATATAAATTTACTCCTCAGGTTAAAAGGCAACTTGAATTTAAAGAATTTGTAAAAGCAAAACATAATAAATATGCAGTAACCGGTAATATATTAGGGGATAAAGATGCAAAGATAGTTATATATGTATATTCAGACTATCAGTGTCCTATTTGTCCGGCTCATAATATTATGATGCATAAACTTGCTAAAGAGATTAAAGGAATAAAAATTGTTCATAAAAATCTCCCTCTGGATACCGATTGTAATCCTTATCTTCAAGCACCTTTCCATCAAGGATCCTGTATAGATGCTCAATATGCTATTGCTGCTGAAAAACAAGGAAAGTTCTGGGAGATGAATAACATTTTATTTGAGAAAAAACCTCAAACAGAACAGGCTATATTAGATCTTGTTAAATATATGGGATTTGATATTGAGAAACTTCAGCGTGATGCAAATAGTCCGGAAACAGCAAAAGAAATAAAGGAAGAAATTGATTTTGCTTATAACAAAGGGATAAACGGCACTCCGGCTACTATGATTAATAATGACGCCTATGTTGGTATGAAAGCATACAAAGAATATATTGATTGGGTGAAAAAACTTGGAGCAGAAGAAAGATAAAATAGTTTTGCATACATGTTGTGCTATATGTTCAGGGTATCCCGTATCTTGTCTACAGGATATGGGATATGAGGTTATTGCATATTTTTTTAATCCTAATATATATCCTGAAGAAGAGTATATTAAAAGGCTTGAGGCTGAAAGAACGCTTTGTGGCCATCTTGGCTGTAAGCTTATAGAAGCAGACTATAATCCGTCTGAATACTATGAGTCGGTTGCAGGTTTTGAAAATGAACCGGAAAAAGGTGCCCGCTGCGATAAATGCTTTGAACTCCGTTTAGATAAAACAGCAGAATTTGCAAAATCAATCGGTATTGAAAATTTTACAACATCTATAGTTATAAGCCCGCATAAAAATTTTGAAAAATTAAAACAAATCGGAGAAAAAATTGCTAAGGATAAAAATTTACATTATGTTGCCATAGATTTTAAAAAGAAAGACGGATTTTTGAAAACAAATAAAATTTCAAAAGAGCTTAATTTATACAGACAACGTTATTGCGGTTGTAAATTTGCAATGAGATAAATCATATATTTACATTATGATTAATAAAAAAAATGTTATATAATAAAATAAAAACTTGATTTTAGTAAAAAAAATATTAATATAAAGATAAGAAGAAAAAGGATGAATTATGGATAAGAAGATTATTATTACACTGTCAGCTTTATGTTTATTCGGATACTTACCGGTAAATGCAGCCGGTGTTGATAAACTGGAACCGATTAACCCGCCATCGGGTGCAAAACAGCAGCCTGCAGCTCCGGCTTCATCTTCAAATTCATTGGATACAGTTACGGTGTATTATCCTAATGCAAATATAAAAAGTGTAATATCCAAATATAAAGCAGGCAATTATACAGGATGTTTGCAGGAACTTTTTTCTTTAGTCCAGAAAGATCCTTCAAATGCTCTTGCTTACTATTACATGGCAATGTCATACACCCATATTAATATGCAAAATGAAGCAGTTAATGCTTATGAAAAAGTTATTTCTTTAAATCCAGGAGGTTCTCTTGTTGAATATGCAACAAGGGGAAGGGATTGTTTAACCGGCGGACCGGCATGTAAATCTCCTGAGGCTGTAAAAGAACAGGAAGAACAACTTACAGAGCTGGATAAATTTATCAATGCTCCCTATGGCAACGGCTTATCGCCTCAGCTTACAGAAGAAGTAAAACAAAAACAGTTAATAAATATTCAGCAGACAATAAATACCAAAGAACAGCTGGAAAAAAATGATATCCAAAGAATAAAGAAATTTGATTCTAAGAATAAATCTTCGGCGGATACAGATGAAAAAATTGCACAGGTCAGCGATGAAGATGTATTGAATGCCATAAAAACACTCAAAGATGCAGGTTTAAATCTTTCTGTACAAACAGAAAATCCCTATAATCAAATGATGCAGTATCAGGATCCGCAGATGCTTCAAATGAGTATGTTGCTGGGCGGGAATAACAATAATAGCGGGAATATGATGAATATGCTCCCGATGCTTATGAGTCAGGCTCAAAAAGGCGAAAATAAAAATATTGATCCGCGCTTGATGCAGGCAATGATGATGAACTCTATGATGTCTGATTTCAGTTTTACAAATGACAATAATAAATACTAATTATGGTCTCTGAATACAAACAAGCTAAAGAAAAATTGTTGGCGGCATTTGATAATGACTGTCGGCAATTTTTTGTGAAAAACGGTTATATGCTGGAAAATGCATACTGTGAATTGTTGTCGGATAATATTTCTAAAGCAAAAAATTTGTTTGCTGTGTTGAAAGATAATGATATCCGTGCGCATTGGGCGTATTGTATGATTTCTATGATTGAGAATAATATTAGAGAATACCCTTCATATTTTGAACTTAGAAATTTTCTTGAAATTGACCTTAATATATTAATAAATTATTTTAAAGGTGATTATGTAGAGAGTATAATTCGTTATTCTGATTTTATGTATACGATAAATCCAGAGGTATATAAATTTATAGGTCGTGTATTCTATAACAACGGGTTGAAAGAGCAGGGGATTTTTTTTCTTGAAAGGGCAAAGAATTATTTTTACCATGACCCTGAATTACATTTTTTGATAGCTTATATTTATTATAACAATAAAGATTTTAAAAGAGCCGAAAAAGCTTTGACAGATTGCCTTTATATATTGCCGGCTTATTTCCCAGCAGTAGATATGCTAAAAAAGATTAAGATGCTAAGTTGTTAATTTGAGCTAAAAAGTTGTTCATGCTACACTTATTGTTGCTAAAAAATAACAGGAGAAATATTTATGATTATAATAATGGAGCGTAATGCTACCAAAGTTCAAGTTCAAAAAGTTATAGATTTTTTAAAGGATAACGGTTTTGATATAAGATTTAATCAAGGCCAGGTTCATACAGTAATAGATGCAATAGGTGATAAAACGACAGTTACCCCCGGCAGAATTGCTGCATTTGACGGAGTTAAGGAAGTAAAAATTATCAGAGAACCTTTCAGACTTGCTTCCCGTGACCGAAAACCGGATGATACAGTCATAGAATTTGCAAATGGAGTAAAAATCGGCGGGAATAATAAGCCGGTCTCAATGGTTGGTCCCTGCTCGGTTGAAGAAGATTACGACGGACTTATAAAGGTTGCACTTGCCGCTAAGGAAATGGGCTGTGAATTTTTAAGAGGCGGAGCATTTAAGCCTAGAACATCACCTTATGATTTCCAGGGGTATGGAGAAAAAGCCTTGAAATATTTAAAAAGAGCTAGTGAAGAAACTGGACTTTTAACAGTATCAGAAGTTATGGATGCGTCTGATTTGGACATGATGTGCGAATATATTGATGTTTTGCAAATAGGTGCAAGGAATGTTCAAAACTTTAAACTTCTCCACGCAGTCGGCAGATGCAGAAAGCCTGTAATTTTGAAACGCGGTCTTGCAAGTACTATAAGAGAATTTTTGCTGGCTGCAGAACATATTATGTATAACGGAAATCCTAACGTAATTCTTTGTGAACGCGGAATAAGAAGTTTTGACAGTGCATTTACACGTAATGTTATGGACATAGCTTCAATACCTGTTATAAAGAAATATTCTCATTTACCGATAATAGTTGATCCGAGCCACGGAACAGGGCAAAGGTATCTGATAGAACCTATGGCAAAGGCGGGGCTTGTTGTAGGGGCTGACGGTATAATGATAGAAGTCCACCATGACCCTGAAAATGCTCTTTCTGACGGGAAGCAGAGTTTGCCTATTCCGATGTTTAAAGAAGTTATGGGAAGGATTAACCAGTTTAACAACAGACTTCATTATGAGAAAAATTGTTTGTCCGTAAATGTTGAATAAATTATAAAAAAGATGTTTTTCAACCTCTTTTGGGGAACTAATATAGCAGTTTATACCAAATAATATCTAATTGTTCCCCCTGAAATAAATTCATGGCAGGCTCTAAACTCGTTTGACTGCTTTTGCCGAAATCTCTGATTTCGAGCAAAATGTCCCAATGCGGGCAGGGGCTGACTGCCACGAGATTCTGAAACTAATTCAGCATGACGTTTTTACCCATATTTGGTATAAACGGTGATATTAGTCTTTTTTTGTATTGAAAAATGTATCTTAATATGTTATAATAAAAAAGTAAAGTAAAAGAGGAGCAAAAGTATGAGAGAATTATTAAGAACTGTAAACCTCGGGGGGGGGGCGATTTTGAGCTAAATAGAGGTCATGAAGTCCGGAGGTCAAGAAGTCAAGCAATTAAAGTCATCCTGAATTTATATCAGACAGTGTTAATCGGATACAAAAACGCTAATAGTCATATATTCAAAGTGTTTACCACAAGAAATCGCTGCAATATTAATATCTCAAATGGGACACCCTTTGCACGTTTCAAGATATTCCAGAGGGTTGTAAGAACAACAAAAATCTGTTATAATAATGATATATTACACTATAAAAGGAATGAGGAGTTTATGGAAAAAATATTGTTATGCAAATTTTTAGATTATGCTGCGTACATAGAAACTTGTAACAAGCTTCGTCGTTGTGCCTTTACCCTTGCCGAAGTCTTAATTACGCTCGGCATCATTGGTGTAGTTGCGGCTTTAACAATGCCAACCCTTATAGCAAAGCACCAGAAACAGGTCTTTGTAAACAGAGTAAAACAAACATACAGCATAGTATCTAATGCAATGATATCTGCTGTAGCCGAGTATGGCGAACCTAATACCTGGGATGCATTTGGCAATTTTGATACATCAGATCCAAATTATAATGTAAACCATCAAAATAATATGAAAAATGTAGCAACCAAATATTTTAAGCCATATTTAAAAGTTATAGGTGAAGGTCAAGAAGGTTATCAATATTATTTGGTATTAAGTAACGGTGTAACGCTGACCTTTTATCCCGATGGTGGTACAACACCGGATGACAGTGTATTTGTGCAGACACGCGTATATATAATCGGTAGTTTAAATAATAATCATTCAACATTTACCGGTCCATCTCGTGATTATTCCCGACGTGATTTTTTGATGTCTTTTAATGTCCGCAGTACTGATTATCGCTTGAAATTTTTTAACACAGATGAGGGCAAAACAAGAGATGAGTATAAAAATGATGGACAGTACGGCTGTAACAAAGATGTACCAAAGAATAAACGATTATATTGCGGCAGTATGTTATTCTATGACAACTGGCAGTTAAAAGACGATTATCCGTGGTAATTATGCATTTCTCTGAAAGAAGCCTGCAATTTCTTTATGAGAAAAGAATTTTACAATCGGACGTCCGTGAGGACAGGTGTACGGCATTTTTGTCGTACGCCATTTTTTGACGATTTCCTGCATTTGCCATGTAGAAAGTTTTTGACCTGCTTTTACTGAGGCTTTGCAGGCTGTTGTTATGAGAATTTTTTCTTCCAGTCTGTCAATGTTACCGTCAATATTTTCTAATATATCCGCCAAAATCTCTTTTGGATTTACCTTTGCAATCATCTGCGGAACTTTTCTGAAAATAAGTTCATTTTCTTTTAAAAATTCTATACCAAACCCGAATTTTTCAAACTTTTCAAGATTTTCTTTTATAAGTTCAGCTTCGGTGCTGGAAACAGGAATTACATCCGATACAAAAAGCATTTGAGAAACAATATTTTTCTCTGACATAAGTTTTTCATAAATGTATCTTTCTTCTGCAATATGCTGGTCGATAATTTCCATTCCGTCGTTTTTTTCAACGAGAATATAAGTGTTTTTATACTGTCCGATAATATTTTCTTCCGGTTCCGGCTCTTTTTCTACGGGAACAAAAAATTGCCTCTGTTCGGTATTCTCAATTTGTTGATTTGTAAATTTATCAGCTTCTTTCTCCATTTCTGAATCCGAAACATATATTGTATCGTCTTGTTTATTAAAGAAAACTTCGCCTTTTCTCTCCATCTGAGGCTGTACAAAATCAATTACATTATCATTATGAAAAACTGCAGGGGATGATTGTTTCGGCATATTGAAATTATTTCGTTCAACATAATTTGCGAGTCCTGCCTGAATTGAAGTGTAAATAAAATTAAACACCTGATTTGTATTTTTGTATCTGACTTCTTTTTTTGTAGGGTGAACGTTTACGTCAACATCAGATGGCGGTATTTCTAAATTCAAAACTACAAATGGATATTTCCCGTTTGCAATAAGACTTTTGTACGCTGTGTCAATTGCCTTTTGAAATACCGGACATTTTACTGTTCTTGAATTTATATAAATATGATAGCTTTTTTTACTAGAGCGAGTGTAATCTGGTGTACTTACGTAGCCGCTTAGCTTTAGACCGGAGAGATTGTCGGTTTTCAAAACTTCTTTTAAATTAGAAATTACATCAGAAGAATAAACTTCTTTAATTGTTTGAAGCAGGTTATTTTGTCCTGTTGTTTTGAGAACTGTTTTCCCGTTTTTTTTCAATTCCATAGAGCATTCAGGATGCGCGATCGCAATTGATTGAACAAGTTCCTGTATGTATGAAAATTCAGTATTAGGATTTTTTAAAAATTTAAGACGTGCAGGCAGATTATAAAACAAATCTTTAATATCCATAATTGTTCCGATTGCACATCCAGTTTCAACCTGTTTAACCTCTGAATTTTCACATTTTACCTTTGTACCTGTTTCAAAATCTGCCGTTCTTGTTGTACATGTTAGTTTTGAAATTGAAATGATACTTGAGAGTGCTTCACCTCTGAAACCGAGTGTGTGTATGTCAAATAAATCCTCATCTGTTGCGATTTTACTTGTCGCGTGTTTTGAGAAAGCAAGCATAATGTCGTCTGGATGAATTCCAGAGCCGTTATCGGCAACCCTTATGTCACGGCAATCATTATTTATTTCTATACTTATTTTGGTTGCACCGGCATCAACCGAATTTTCAACAAGTTCTTTTACAACAGATGCCGGACGTTCAATAACTTCGCCCGCTGCAATCTGGTTTATCAAATGTTTTGAAAGCTGTTTAATTCTCGCCATACACAAATGCCCTCAATCTTAATCTCAATCTACATCAAACACAAATTCATCTAAATGTTTGATTACAAATTTGAAACATTTCTATAAGATAAGCTTAAGAGTGCTATTAGCCAATCGGGTAATAGGCATTTTAATTTTTAATTAATAGGGAGAAAAAGACTTGGGTAACGCGAGAATTAATACAAAATTAAAACCTACAAAGAAAGCTGATTTGCAGGTTGTAAAACCGGTAAAAACCACAAAATACAGTGATATTGATTTGAATAACTGGAAAGCTTATGACCATGTTAAGACTGATACTTTGTGGGAGTTTCCGACACGCTTGAGAGATGGTGGTCATTCTAACGAATATCACGGGAATTATATTCCGCAGATTGCCCAACAATTATATGAAAGATTTACCAAGAAGAATGACGTGGTTCTTGACCTGTTTTTCGGCTCTGGAACTTCAGGAATTGAAGCTGTTAATATGGGCAGGCGCTGCATCGGAGTTGAACTCAAAGACGAGTTGGCAGAAAGTGTTTCTGAAAAATTTACTCCCAAACAGCTTGTAACAGATGTCAGAATAATTTGTGCGGATTCAGCCTCTAAAGAAGCAAAAGAAAAAGTTCAGGCAAGTCTTGATATTATGAGAGAAGAAAAAGCCCAGTTTTTAATTCTTCACCCGCCTTATGACGATATTATCAAGTTTTCAGATAAAAAAGAAGATTTATCCAATTGCGATACTACAGAAGAATTTTACGACCTGTTTGAAAAAGTTGCAAAAAACGGTTATGATATGCTTGAAAAAGGACGTTTTGCAGCTCTTATCATAGGCGACAGCTACAAAAATTCGGAAGTTCAGCCGCTCGGTTTTGAATGTATGGCAAGAATGATGAAACTTGGTTTCAGACTAAAAGGCATTATCGTAAAAGATATACAGGGCAACGAACGTGCGAAAGGCAAAACGGCAAATTTGTGGCGTTACAGAGCCTTAGCCGGCGGTTTCTTTATCTTTAAGCACGAATATGTGATGGTGTTTCAGAAAGTGTAAATTATTTTATAATTGTTATTCTGAAAATATTTTTGCCTGCTGCTGATTTAGAGAGCATTTTAGCGTATTTTATAAAATCTTTTGCTGCTTTACCGTCCGGTATATCAAATCGGATAATTTTATTTTTGTTGTCTTTTATAAATTTAATTACACTTGCGGTTATGTCAGTGTGCGGGAGTTTATGACCGTGTTCAAGTTGTGCTGAGATTTTATTCCTTAAAAGCAGAGCGTATAGTGATTCTATAGAATTAGTAAATTTTTTTCTTAATATTGAGAGGATTAAATCCTGTTGATTAGGGCGAACTGCGCTCCCGTCAAAAAATTTATTTTCTTCAATATAGTGTAATATTTCAAATTTTTTAATAAATTCTTTTTCGTTTGTATTGAATATTGTTGGTTGTTTCAATAACATATTAAGAAGATCAGAAGTCGAAATATCTAATTTTTTTGCAATTGCAAAAATTTTTTTCTTTATAGTTTCTGGTTTTATTGCAAATAGGCTGGAATTATTTATTGTGCATTTTAAATAGCTGTCAGTCGTGAGTCCATAATTTGCAAATAGTTTTACTATTCCATGTATATTTTTTTCTATAGTATCAGGTGAAAAAGAAAATAATTGCGGGTTATGCAATACGGCTTTTAGATATTTTTCGGTTGTAAGCCCTTCATTTTTGAACCTCCTTGCAACTTCTCGTATATTATATTCTAATGTTTCCGGCTTCTGTACAAAAAGAAAAGGATGTTTTTTTGCAGCATTATAACATTGTGGATAAGTTAAACCCTCACAGGCAAATCTGTCGCACAATCCTTGAATATTTGCAATATTTCGTTCTGTCAACTGTCCTGTATCAGCTTTTTGGCAATATTCTTTCCGCATAGTCATTGATTTTGACGTGAATACAGGGTTGTATGTATAAAAATTAATGTTCATATTACGTAATAAACCCGCAGAAAGAGTTTTTTGCTAGCATTTTATGTAAATTTAGAAAAATTTTAAAAAATATCATGTATTTAATGGATAAAATAAAAAGAAAAATAGTTTATTCTAATAATGTACATCAAGGACATGCCCAAAAAGTATAAAAGGCATGGCGTAAAAGAGACAATATTACGAAATATTAACCAAACTTGAAGAAATGTAAAATAACCCGAAATCATGATGTCATCATGGTTTTCAGGAAAAAATAAAACAGGAGGAAGGTCTAAAAATAAAAAAGTTGTCTCGCCATGATGTATAGAGTACAATTAATAATATATTCAACTTCTTGTAGAGGTAGGATGATTATTTTATGGAAGATACAGTAAAACAAAATCTTTTACAAATACAGGAAGATATCGCACCTTATAAACCAAATATAATCGCAGTTACAAAGTATTTTGACGAATCTGCAATAATTGAGGCATATAATGCCGGATTGAGAGATTTCGCAGAATCAAGAGTAATTGAGGCAGTCGCAAAGATTAACAATCTTCCGGCGGAAATAAGAGATAATTCTAAGTTCCATTTTATCGGTCATCTTCAAACTAATAAAGTTAAAAAGGCTGTGGGAGCTTTTGATTATATTCATTCCGTTGATTCCGTTAAACTTGCAAAAGCAATATCCGATGAAGCTCAAAATATCGGAAAAATTCAGAATGTTCTTCTTGAATTGAATATAGCAGAAGAAGAACAAAAATACGGTTTTTCTGAAAACGAAATTTTCAACGAATTTATCTATTTAAAAGAGCTTCCGAATTTGAATATTGCAGGTTTGATGTGCATGACGCCGCTTGGTGCATCTGAGAGAACACAAGATGAAGTATTTTCAGAGATAGTATCATTGAAAAAACGACTGGAAGAAAAATTTGAATGCCAACTCAAAGAACTGTCAATGGGGATGAGTCAGGATTATAAAGAGGCAGTAAAATATGGCGCAACAATGTTAAGGATAGGTAGAAAATTATTTAATAAAGTAAGATAAACGGAGGAAAAACGGTGGCAGTAGTAACAGACAAAATTAAATCAGTAGTTGATTTTTTAGTAAAAGGATTTGAACCCAGAGAAACAATTTTTGATGAAATGGCTCAGGAAGTTGATGACGACTATCCAATTCAGGATAATCTTGCAATAGATCCGGCTTATAATTATCAGCCGGTTGCGGATAAACCAAGTGAGTTAAAAGTGGTTAATCATCCAAGTTTCAAAGGTTATGAAGTAAAGGTTATGGAACCCAGATCTTTTGAAGATGCAGCTACAATTGTTCAGCATCTCAGAAACAGAAAAACAATCGTTTTAAACCTTCATCTTTTAGATAAAGAACAATCACAAAGAACAATCGACTTTGTTTGCGGAGCAGCTCACGCTTTGGACGGTAAACCGCAAAAAGTCGGTGATCTTGTTTTTGTATTCACTCCGAGCAACGTTACATTGTCTGTTGATGTAAACGCTAATCAGAATAAATTTAATGACTCATTGTGGAGAGCTCCTCTTCAACAATAGAGTTTTATAATATGAGAAAGAGAGAGATAGTTGAATATTGAGGCACCCCCCGTGCCTCTTTTTTTTATTGTTAATTATAAAAAGAGCATAGTTGTTTCATAAAATGTATTATGTTATATTTGCTATGTTATGGTAATAAAAAATATTGCGATTTGTTATAATCAAGGAATAACACATTCAGTTGAAGTAAAAGATAAACTTTTGAATATCCTATCCGATAAGGAAATCAGTACTTCTGTTTTGAATATAGACAGCCTGTCAAACGGTTTTGACTTCGTTTTTGTGATTGGCGGAGATGGTACTATATTAAAAACAGCAAGATTTTATGCTAAATATCATACGCCTGTATTCGGGGTTAATTTGGGACGTTTAGGATTTCTTTCTCAGTGTTCAAAAGAGGAACTTGAAAATTCCGTTGATAAAATTTTAAGCGGTAATTTTATTGTTCAAGACAGAATAATGCTGCAATCTGGCAGTTACACGGCATTGAATGATTTCGTTATTAAAGGATGTGAAACTGGGAGAACATCAAGATTTTCTTTGAAAATTAACGAAAAATATGTCTGTGACTATCTGGCTGATGGAATTATAATTTCAACTCCTACGGGTTCGACAGCTTATGGACTTTCTGCAGGAGGTCCTGTTTTGACACCATCTTTAAATGCTTTTGTAATTGTGCCTATATGCCCTCATACTCTTTCGTCGCGTCCTATAGTTGTTCCTGATTGTGAGAAAATCACAGTCTGTACTGATAAAAAATCAAAATATTCTTTAACTATTGACGGACAAGAGCTTTATGAGTTTGCAAATGAGATAGTGATAACAAAATCTAATTATACCGCAAAGCTTGCATTACTTGAATCAACAGAATTTTATTCGGTACTTAGAAATAAGTTGCACTGGTCAATGCCGCCAGCTTATATAAATTAAATAGCGGCATGCCGTTTTTCTTAATATAGTTATGTTTTGCCGATTTATATTAAAATTTGTTCATAATTACAGGTAAATTATTGTACTTTTTTTCTATTTAAAATAGTATGTTATTATATTATTGTAGATAGATAAATATACAATTACATAAAAGAGGTAACAAAGTGGAAAATTTCGTATCAGATATCTTTGCCAAAAAAGATGAAACCAGCAACGATCAAACTAAAAGGTCTCCAATAAATCCTACAAATATTAAAGTTATCGGTGTCGGCGGCGGCGGCGGTAATGCTGTTAACAGAATG
>CALUVW010000009.1 GCA_944324315.1 Candidatus Gastranaerophilales bacterium
AGCATTGATTTGTAATCAAGATATTCATTTTTTGAATGCATATTGCAAACAGTTGCAAGACCTAGCAAATACGGTACAAATTTATCATTATTTGCATTGGTTTCGTTTGCATAAATATGAGTTTCTGCCCCAGCGTGGAATGATGTTATATCGGGTTCTACACCGGCTTTTCTTGCAGAAGCTTCAAAAAGTATCGGGATATAATCATCATCAGATTTTTCAAACGGCGGGAGATGTTCTTCAAATTCAATTGTAGCATCTGCAAGGTTTTTATGGCTTGCATTAAATTCATCAACAGTTAATGCCATTTTCATTTTTAATTCTTCTTCTTTTTTTCGGCTGGAACTTCTGATTGAATAACTTACTTCGGCATCTGTGTTAATAATATTTGTAACATTGATGTCTCCAGCTGAAATTCCGCCTAAGTTGCAGGATGTTATAACAGTTCCATCTTCTTCATAGAAAACACCCTGCGGAAGGTTAGAAATTAAATCCGCAATAAGTTTTGCAGCATTAGCTCTCGTTTTGTCGCCGATATCAATACCTGAATGACCGCCTTTAAAGCTGTGAACTTTAATTCTTGCCAGAGTATAGCTTGCGCCTGAAACTTCGCACTGGCCTAGTGTGTCGCTGTCAAGCACCAGAACGTATTTTGATTTAAAGTTTTTTAAGTTTGCGTTTCTAATACCTGAAAGCCCGTTTTCTTCATCGCGTGTAAACATAACTTCAAGACCGCCATGCATCATTGTTGATTTTGCAAGATTTTTGGCAAAATAAAGCGCATTTGCAACCCCTGCTTTATCATCTCCGCCCAGGGTTCTCTCTATTGCGTGAATAAATCCGTTTTCATCAACATAAGTTTTAACTGGGCTGTTATCACCTATTACATCCATGTGGGCAGAAAGCATCAGAGGTTCTTTTGAACTGTCGGTTGCCGGAATATTTATAATTACATTTTTAAAGTCATCAAATCTGCAGTAAATTCCTTCATTATCGCAGTAGTTTTTAATCCATTCCGCGACTTTTTCTTCGTGCATAGAAGGCGACGGTATTTCTGCTAGACTGCAGAACAAATCAACAAGCTCATGTTCTTTTCTTATAGTTTCTATAGTCATAATTCTCTCCTTTTACGGAATTATTATAGCACTATTTTAATTAATATCAACCACACTCACGCCGTCTCCGCCTTCTGTGTCTTCTCCGGGTCTGAATTTCGCAACGTACGGGGAAGTTGAGAGAAAATCCCTTACGGCTGATTTCAATGCTCCTGTTCCGTGGCCATGAATAATTGTTACGCAGGCAAGATTTGCAAGACTTGCTTTATCAAGGTAAAATTCAAGACTGTCGAGCGCATCTTCCACCTTGTAGCCCCGTAAATCCAGTGTATTTGAAATATTTGTTCTTCTTAATTCAAATTTTTCAAGAGAGCCCGGTCTGTAAACATTTTCTTTTTTCTCAAAAGCAGAGTCGTAAGGTGCGAGTTTGTCGCATTTGATTTTTGTTTTAAAGTTGCCCATCTGAACGGTTATATAATTATTTTTATCAGGCAAAGAAAGCACGGTTACGGGCTGATGCAGCTCTTTGAGAATTAATTTGTCACCAGCTTTAACACTATTCCAGTCAATTTCGGCATACTTCTGTTTTTCATCAAATTTTGAAAGTTCCCCGCGGAATTTTTGTTCTGTCTGGGCGAGTCTTGCGTAAGATCTGCGGGCAATTTTTTCTGATTTTTCGCGTCTGAGCTCATCAAGAATTTGTTTAATTTCTCCTTTTGCTTCAAGCAGTTCGCGGTCAAATTTGTCTTTGATAATTTTTACTGTTTTCTTTTTGTCTTTTTTAACCTGCTCAAGTGAATTTTCATATTCTTCTTTCAGAGTTTGTGAAGTTTCTTTCAGGTTTTCCGCTTCTTCAAGGTTATGCGCCAGTTTTGCCTGTGTCTCCTGCAGTTTTTCAACAACCAGAATTGAAGGGTCTTTTGTTGACACTACTATATTTTTTGCTTTGTCTGTTAATTCTTTATCAAGTCCTAAATTTGCGGCTATTGAAATAGCATTGCTCAATCCCGGGATACCGATAAGCAGTTTGTAAGTCGGTTTTAGTGTTTCTGTGTTAAATTCAACAGACGCGTTTCTGAAATACGGGTTAAGATATTCAAGAGCTTTTAATTCTCCGTAGTGTGTCGTAATTGTTGATAAAACTCCATTTTCGCTGAGTTTTTCCAATATTACCTGAGCAAGAACAGCGCCTTCAACAGGATCGGTTCCCGCGCATATTTCATCTAAAATTACAAAAGATTTTTCATTACTCTTTTTCAAAATCTCTATAATATTTGTCATGTGCGATGAAAAAGTCGAAAGATTTTGCAAAATGCTCTGGTCATCTCCGATATCGGCGAAAACATTTTCAAACGGATAAACTTTTGCTGCGGTACAGGGCAGGAACATTCCTGCTTTTGCCATAAGAATAAAAAGACCGATAGTCTTTATTGTAACAGTTTTTCCGCCTGTGTTTGAGCCTGTGATGATAACTGATTTGTAATCTTTTCCGATTTCAAAGTTATTTGTTACTACATTTTCAACGTTATCAATCAATAACGGATGCTTCATATTTTCAAATTCCAGAAATTTATGCGTAACAATTTCCGGCTCCGTTGCATGAATTTTTATTGCATATCTGGCTTTTGCAAAATGATAGTCAATTGTTGCAAGAATTTGTTCTGTTAAAACAAGCTCCCTTATTTTATCTTTAACAAGAGATGTAAGCCATGCAAGAATTCTCACCATTTCGGAATGAATATTTGATTTAATCTCTCTGATTTTGTTATTTAGAGGAACAATCTGCTGAGGTTCTATATAAAATGTTTTGTTTGTCGCGGAAACATCGTGGACAATTCCAGGAACCTTGCTTTTTGAAGATGCCATTACCTGAAAAACAATTCTGTCATCGCGTGTTGTGTAAATACTTTCCTGCAGGTGTTTTGAAAAATCAGGAGAATTTAAAAGCGAATTTACGGTGTTTTTTAAGTTTTTTTCATTGTCGCGTAAAGCAGAATAAAGTCCTTTAAGCTCTTGGGTTGCATCCTGCTTTATATTCAAATTTTCATCAAAAGTTGAAAAAATTTTATCTTCCAGCTCTTTGTCAACGGTTAAATTAATAGATGCTATTCTGATTATTGCGTCAGCAGGAAGATTTTCATAAAGAAATTTTTTGACGAGTCTTGATGTCCGCAAGGTTTTTGCAACATCAATTAATTCATCTTCAGAAAGATAAGTTGCACCGATATTTTGCTTTATTTTTTCCATATCGGCAACAAATTCTATCGGAATATCTGATGGCATATCAAGAATAAATTTTGCTTCACGTGTACATTTGAGTTCATTTTTGATTTTAACGATGTCATCAAACGGCAGAGTTTTAAGACAAATTGCTTTACTTTGCGGTATTTTTGCAAAATTTGAAAGTTTTTCTGCTATTTTATCAAATTCGAGAGATTTTCGGCTTTTTTCAATAATATTCATAACCTGATAATATCATAAAAATAGTTCGTATATTGATATTTTCATTGATATATGTTAAAATAATAAAAAATATATAAGAAAGGAGTACAGGTATGAAAAACATGTTAAGAAATGTTACAATCGGGGGGGGGGCGATTCCGAGCTTTTAGAAAATAATTTATCTAAGAGGTCAAGAAGTCAAGCAAGTTTAAAAAATGTCATCCCGAACTTGTTTCGGGATATCATAATTAGATACAAAGATGCAAAGAGGCATAGATGCGAAGCTAGTATTGCAAAATTTTTCCCTCTCTCAGGGAGAGGGAGGGAAATTGGTCGGGTGCACCCCTCATCCGGTACTTCGTACCACCTTCTCCCACACAGGGGAGAAGGAAGAAATGCCGTTTCACCCTTCACTCTTCACCTTTCACTTAAACAACGGACCGCTTTTACTCTTGCAGAAGTTCTCATAACCCTCGGCATAATCGGTGTAGTTGCTGCAATGACAATGCCGGTACTTATTACTAAGCATCAGAAAGAAGTTACGGTGAATAAATTAAAAAAGGCAGTATCAACTTTTGAACAGGCTTTGACACGTGCACAAGCTGATTACGGTGATATGTCGGGGTGGACTTTTTTGCAGGCGGGTACCGATTTGTCATCTGATTCTGATTCTGCAAATGCAGAGCGTGAAACATTTATAAAAAATTATATAATGCAGTATCTGAATATTGCTAAAGATTGCGGAGCACGTAATGTGAATAATTGTCCCAACTATATAGCTACATCGCTTGATAAAACATCATTTGTTTTGGATATGTCAAATGATAGAAAGTTTATAACTTCTGATGGTACTTTATATAATGTATCAGTTGATCTTAACATGGTGGAGAATGATGATGGAGTCAAAGTTCCTGTTACCAATGGACATTTGATTGTTACTGTTGATATAAACGGTTTCAGCGGTCCTAATATTTACGGTCGTGATTTATTTGTGATGGATGTCGCTCCAAATACCAAAAAAGTTACAATGTTTGGTGCGGGACGAAATAGAGAAGTTTTGAAAAACGATACAAACTGGGCATGTAACAGCAGAACCTCAAGACGTTATTACTGTGGTGCAATTATTCAACAAGATGGCTGGCAAATAAAAGACGATTATCTCTGGAGATAAATTTTTTATACATTGTATATTATTTCTCTTTCTGCTACAATAATTGTATAAGAAGGGGAGTAGAAATGGCAGTAGAAAGACAACACGTAAAAGAACAGGATAAAATTGAAAGACGTCATAATTTTGAACCGGTTGAAAGTAATTTAACCGAAGAACAGGTAAAACTTGAAGCATCAAGATGTTTACACTGTAAAAATCCAAGATGCGTTGCAGGCTGCCCTGTTAATATTCAAATACCTGATTTTATAAAAGCTATTAAAGATGGAGATTTGAATAAAGCAGGTGAAATTATCCGTCAAACTAGTATGTTGCCGTCGGTTTGCGGACGTGTCTGTCCGCAGGAAAGACAATGCGAAGGTCAGTGCGTTTTGGGCATTAAGGGCGAACCTGTTGCAATTGGTGCTCTTGAAAGATATGTCGGCGATAACACAAAAGCAGAAATGCCTGAAATTAAACCATCAGGTAAAAAAGTTGCGGTTGTAGGATCCGGCTGCGCAGGAATGACTGCTGCATGTGATCTTAGAAAAGCAGGTCATGAAGTTGAAGTTTTTGAAGCACTCCATGAACTCGGAGGTGTTTTAAGATATGGTATTCCGCCTTTCAGGCTGCCGCGTGTTGTGCTTGACAGAGAAATCGAAAACCTCAAAGCAATGGGTGTAAAATTCCATACAAATGTTGTTGTCGGGAAATCTATTACCCTGAAACAGTTAAAAGAAGACGGTTTTGATGCAATATTTATCTGCTCCGGTGCTGGACTCCCAAAAATGCTCCACGTCCCCGGAGAAAATTTAAACGGAGTATTTTCCGCAAACGAATTTTTAACCAGAGTAAATCTTATGCACGCAGGTCAGCCTGACAGCCCGACACCATTAAGAGTCGGCAAAAAGGCTGCAATATTTGGCGGCGGAAATGTTGCAATGGATGCAGCCAGAACTGCAGTTCGTGTAGGATTTGAAGAAGTTTATATTATTTACAGAAGAACTGAAAAAGAACTTCCGGCACGTCTTGAAGAAATAAGACACGCTAAAGAAGAAGGTATTGTATTTAAATTCCTGTATGCGCCGAAAGAAATTGTAGGTGAAAACGGTTATGTAAAAGCTGTTGAACTTGAAGTTATGGAACTAGGCGAACCTGATGAATCAGGCAGACGCAGACCTGTTGCAACAGGCAAAACGGAAATAATGGATCTTGATACTGTAATTGTTGCATTGGGTACAGGTCCAAACCCAATTATACAACGTTCAGCAGAAGCTGACGGTATAGAATTAATTACTGATAAAAAAGGCTATATCACAGTTGATGGCGAAACTCGTGCGACAAATATTCCGACTGTATATGCAGGCGGTGATGTTGCTCCTGTCGGTGAATCTAACGCAATCAACGCTATGGGAGCAGGTAAAAAAGCCGCTAAAGCTATTAATGAAATGTTGTCAGAGTGAAGAGTGAGGGGTGAAGTGTGAAGAAATTTTTAGCATTAATTTGCACTTTATTCATACTCGTATTGCCGGTTTTTGCACTGGAACTGGACACTTCTGTTGACGATGAAATCAGGCGGACTTATGACCCGTCAAAGTTAGAGCAGACGCTTCCGGATCTTCCTAAAACATCACCAACGCAGGCATCTAAAACTCCGAAATCAAATCCTTCAACACCGCCAAAGACAACTCCTGTGGTGCCGGATGCAAAACCTCAAATTGGTGTTAAAAAATTTGATAATGAATACAAATACGATAAATCAACGGCGATAAGAATTAAAAAAGGAACAAAATTCAGGGTAAAATCTAATTCTGTAATTTCTGATTATTTAAGAACAGGAGCAAAAGTTTCTTTCTCATCAATAAAACCTGTTACCCAAAGATATATTACAGTCCCTGAAGGTACGAAATTTACTGCAATTGTGGAAGATTCCCACCAACCGCAGATGAGCGGAAACGGCGGGCTTGTGGTATTAATGGTTGACAGCATAACAGTCAACGGTCAGACAAGAAGTGTGCACGGAAAAATTACAAAAGCAAATATGAAAAAGATATTTTTCAATAATATGAAAGGTAAACGCAGTTACTGGAAAGGTGTAGCAAATCAAATTGATAAAGGAGAAAACTTCTATAAAAAAACAAGAAGAACATCCTCAAAACTTGCAGACAACCCTGTTGGAATTTTTATTTCACCAATTCCTGTTTTGACGGGTATGGTTGTTTATGCGGTAAACTTTGCAGGCTCACCTTTGTTTGCGCTCTGGTCAAAAGGCGGAAGGATTTCAATACCTGCCGGAAGTGAGTTTGAAATAAAATTGTTAGAAGATGTTTATTTATATTAATTAATTTTGAAATTTTAATTTAATATATCTTAATATAAAGATGAAATTCAGCAAAAATATTTTTTAGGTGTTTTACAATATTTGCAATTAAACAAAGAAAGGAATAAAAATTATGCCCCCGATTTTAGGATTAGATTATGCAGCAAATACTATGTTTCGTTCATTAATAAAAGGCTCTTCTTCTGCTGATAAAAAAATAGGTCAATTTTTTAATCTGGCAAATAACAGTAATTTGCAAGGGCAAGCTCTTGTGTCATACTATTCTCAGGCAAGAGAAATAGGAAAAATTTTCCCCGGAGCTTCTCATGAAGTTTTAAATAATGCAGTTATGACCAGAATATATTCAAATGAAGAACTACAAAAATCAGCCGATGTTTTTGTTAAAGAATTAAATAAATCATACCCGAAAACATTACAGGACAGAATCGCTCTGGCAAGTCATGGCTGTGTTGAATCAGGGACAGTAAAACCACAATCAAAGTTCAAAAAATTCCTTGTTTCAGTAAGCAAAATGATACGTGAAGACTAGTTTTTGTAATCTACACATGCATATCAGACAATGACATTTTTTCATTGTCTGATATTTTTTATGTGTTAATTTATTTTAAAGTATTGTTTAATATTTTAGTTTAGTTTATAATATTTACATTAGTTTATGGTAGGACAACTTATTTTAGTGAAGGAGAGATTATGATTAAAAAGTTGACTTCTCCAAAAGCATTGGTGGCTCTTTTTGCTACTTTGCTAATGGGTGTTTCGCCTGTACTTGCAAGCGAAGCAGATTTAGTTGTTCCGAGTATTAAAGATACAAATCCTGACTTCTTTAACTATTTGTTAATAGGGATTGCAATTTCTGTTATCGGTTTGATATTCGGATTTATTGAATTTTTTAGAATTAAAAAATTGGATGTTCACAAAGCTATGGCTGAAGTGGGTAATACAATTTTTGAAACCTGCAAAACTTATCTTATTCAACAGGGTAAATTTTTGCTTGTATTAGAAGTATTGATCGGTCTGTGTATCGCATTTTACTTCGGTTATTTGCAGCATATGCCTTTAAAAAATGTTTTGATTATTCTGGCATGGTCTGTAATTGGTATTTTGGGTTCTTATGCAGTTGCATGGTTTGGTATCAGAATGAATACTTTAGCAAACGCAAGAACTGCTTTCGTTTCTTTAAAAGGAAATCCTTTGAATATCTTGAATATTCCGTTGAAAGCAGGTATGTCAATAGGTGTTTGCCTTGTATCTGTTGAACTTATTTTAATGTTGACAATTCTTTTATTTGTACCGGGTGAAATTGCCGGTGCATGCTTCATCGGTTTTGCAATCGGTGAATCTTTAGGTGCTTCTGCGCTTCGTGTAGCAGGTGGTATCTTTACAAAAATTGCTGATATCGGATCTGACTTGATGAAAATTCAATTCGGTATTAAAGAAGATGACCCGAGAAACCCGGGTGTTATTGCTGACTGTACCGGTGACAACGCAGGTGACTCTGTAGGACCTACTGCAGATGGTTTTGAAACTTACGGTGTAACAGGTGTTGCACTTGTTTCATTCATCTTACTTGCTGTTGCAGGTGAAGCTAATCAGGTTCAATTGTTAACATGGATTTTCGTTATGAGATTCTTAATGATTGTAACCTCTGTTGTCGCATACTGGATTAACGGCGTAGTTGACAAATTCTATGCTGCTAAAACAGAAAAATTTGATTTTGAAAAACCGTTAACTAACCTTGTTTGGTTAACTTCTATTCTATCAATTGCAATGACTTTTGGTGTAAGCCACTGGTTATTGGCTGATATGGGGAATAACTTATGGTTGGTTCTTTCAATAATTATTTCTTGCGGTACTTTAGGCGCAGCTTTAATTCCTGAATTTACCAAAATATTTACATCACCTAAAGCTAAACATACTGAAGAAGTTGTTACAGCATCCCGTGAAGGCGGTGCATCTTTAACAATCCTTTCTGGTATTGTTGCAGGTAACTTCTCAGCATTCTGGATCGGTATGGTAATCGTTCTGTTGATGGGACTTGCTTATGTCGCATCAATTCATATTCCTGAAGCTGTTATGATTTATCCGTCTGTATTTGCATTCGGGCTTGTTGCATTCGGTTTCTTGGGAATGGGACCTGTTACAATTGCCGTTGACTCTTACGGCCCTGTAACAGATAATGCTCAATCAGTTTATGAATTATCTTTAATTGAAGATATTCCGAATGTATCCGATGAAATTGAAAAAGAGTTCGGTTTCAAACCTGATTTTGATAACGCTAAGAAATACTTAGAAGAAAATGATGGTGCTGGAAACACATTCAAAGCAACTTCAAAACCTGTACTTATCGGTACTGCTGTTGTTGGTGCTACAACAATGATTTTCTCATTGATTCTTGTTATCAAAACAACTCTTGGCATTGAACCGGAAATGATTTTGAATGTATTAAATCCATATACATTGCTCGGCTTCTTGTCAGGTGGTGCAGTTATTTACTGGTTCTCAGGTGCATCTATGCAGGCTGTAACAACAGGTGCATATTCTGCAACTGAATATATCAAAGATAACATCAAACTAGGCGATGCAGATTCTAAGAGTGCAAATGTTGCAAATTCAAAAGAAGTTGTAAAAATTTGTACTCAATATGCTCAAAAAGGTATGATTAATATCTTTATCGCATTGTTTGCATTTGCTCTGGCATTTGCATGTTTATCAGCTCCTGGTTGCATGACATCTGCTCCTGTAGCATTCTTTGTAAGCTACTTGATTGCTATTGCAGTATTCGGTCTGTTCCAGGCTGTATTTATGGCTAATGCCGGCGGATGCTGGGATAATGCTAAGAAAATCGTAGAAGTAGATTTAGCTGAAAAAGGCACTCCGCTTCACGAAGCAACTGTAGTCGGTGACACAGTAGGTGATCCTTTCAAGGATACATCATCAGTTGCAATGAACCCGATTATTAAATTTACAACGTTATTCGGACTTCTTGCAATGGAAATAGCAATTTCTGAAAACTTCAGAAATATCGCACCTATTGCCGGCTGGATATTCTTAATTATTGCATTGGTGTTCGTTGTTCGTTCGTTCTATGCAATGAGAATACCCTCAAAATCAGTAAAGTAAAATGTAAATTTTACATATAAAGAAAAAGTAAGCCATGAAATTCCATGGCTTACTTTTTTGCTTGAACCTTAAATATAAACATGTTATAATAAATAAAAAAAGTAAAGGGTTGTTATTATATGATAAAAAAATGTGCAATGTCGGTTTTAGGTTATGCAATAGTCCTTGTTATTATACTTGGTGTTGTTATGATTATAAGTGCACCAATGATAGTAGATAAGCATAAACAAGATTCTGATCAAAATATGGTGAATAATATTCCACAATATGACAATCGAAATCGAGATAACTATATGACTCCGAGAGATTATAAAGAGAATAGAAATTCTTATAATTCGTCTGATAGTTCAAATCAAATAGAACTTGTTTCAGAGCTAAGACGGGTAGAAAATAATCTTTCCAGCAGGATTGATAGTATTGAGCGGGCACAAAATGATTTATTAAGAAATCAAGCCTCAAGAGTTTCCGACAAATATGAATGCACAATTGAAGGTAATATGGATGCTAATGGTAATATTGTACCTATAACTTCTGAAAATTCAGCTCAGGAAAATCAAAAATTTGTATTTGTTTGTGAATATGTTAAATAAAATAAAAATCCGGCAGAGAGCTGCCGGATTTTTATTTTTTTATTTAGAGTATACTATTCAACTTCGATTGCGCCTACAGGGCAAGCATCAGCTGCTTCTTTAACACAATCCATATTATCAGCAACTGCAGCTTCATCAACCTGTGCAATACCGTCTACAGAAAATACTGCATCACAAATTGATTCGCAAGCGCCGCATCCGATACAAGAATCATTTACTTTTACTGTCATTTCTACTTTCTCCTTATATTTTATACATTGTGAAATACATCACACAGATAATTATAAAACAAAAATTTTTTAATTTCAATTATGCATTAAAATTTGTTGCCCTATAATTTTTGCGACGTAATCAAATCCGTTAATTATTCCGAGATTTTTCGGAGATATATTTTTTGAATATACAAGCAGCGGAACCTGTTCCCTTGTATGATCAGTTCCTTCTACAGTCGGATCACAGCCATGATCAGCAGTGATAATAAGGATATCATCTTCTGTCATATTATCAATAATTTTATCTATAAATGTATCTATTTCTTCTATTGCTTTCCCATAGCCTTTGGCATCGTTTCTGTGCCCGAAAAGCATATCAGTGTCGACAAGATTTGTAAAAATTAAATCTCCCGTTTTAGCGTTATTATGTTCATTATATTCTGGGTAGGCAATTTCAGGCAGATTAAGTTCATTTTTTACAGCTTTAAGAGTAAGTTCAAGCCCTTCTTTGTTTGAACCTGTATGGACTGCATGTGTAATTCCTGATTTAGAGAAAATATCTTCAATTTTTCCTATTCCTATAACTCGTCCGCCTGAATTTTTTATGTCATCAAGTATTGTGTGGCTTGGAACCATTGAAAAGTCTCTTCTATCCTTTGATATTCTCGTTGGTTTTCCGTCAATTATTTTATATGGTCTTGCAATTACTCTTGATACATTCCAATCATCGTCATCCAGAATGTTTCTAGCAATTTCACACCATTTATAAAGTGTTTCAAGCGGAATTAGATCGGTATCGACAGCAATTTGAAAAACGCTGTCCGCACTTGTATAGATAATAGGAAATTTTGTTTTATGATGTTCTTCATTAAGTTCGGATATGATTGCAGTACCGCTTGCGGGACGGTTAGCCAAAACGCCCTTGCATCCTGTCTTTGTTATGAATTTTTCAATTAAATCTTTGGGAAATCCTTCCGGAAAAGTTGAAAATGGCTTAGGAGATATTAAACCTGCCATTTCCCAATGTCCTGTAGTTGTATCTTTTCCCTTAGATTTTTCAGTCATAATTCCGTATTGTGCTGTTGGATTTTCTACTTGTTTTATCCCTTTGAGTTTTTGAATATTTCCAAGCCCCATCTTTTCCATGTTGGGAACATTTAATCCGTTATTATATTCACAAACATGTTTTAATGTATTGCATTCCGGTGTATCATTAAATTCTCTGCAATCAGGCAGTGCACCTATCCCCATGGAATCTATAACCATTACAATTGCTCTTTTCATGTTTATTCCCCTTTTTCTGAAATTATTTTAGCAGTCCTGCTATTTTGTGTCAATTACGGTGTAAGCATTGAAATCAGGACAACCGTAAATAATTTGTACATGATAGTCTCCATGCGGTAATAATTTTACAAAATTTATTGTAGGCTCATTAAAATCGTCATTTGTTTCTGTTGCAGGAAGTTTAGCAATTACATAATGTGCCTGATAGAGTTTTAAATATACTTGTCCGTTTTCTTTTACTCCTTCAACCTGATAATGCCCTATTGGAATTTCTGAATTTTCATTGATTTTAAGTGTCAGGGGGACAAGCAGTACAGGTAATTCTTTTGAGACATTAATGATAGCATTAGTTTCGTTACTTTGAAAAAAACTCTCTCCTTTCGGAATATTTTTATCCTTTTTTTTCTTTCCTTTTTTACTTTCCAGTGCTTTTTGAAAATCTTCATCGCTTACAGGTTTTTGCCCGTAAACATTTGTGTCCCCGTAATTATCCCACAAATCACCCTCTGCATAAACTGTATTGCAGAAGAGCATAAAAAACGTAAATAAAAACAAGGATAATTTTTTCATAATTTAATTTTAATTTTTTTTTACTAAAAGTAAACCTCTTTTTATATGAAAGATTTAATTTATTTTAAAAGGTGTTTAGCAATTATTTTTTTTGTGTTACTATAAGTTCATAGAGTTAATTATAGAAGGAAGGAATATGAGTTTAACTGTATATTTAGGGATAGATGTCGGTTCAGTTACTACAAAATTAGCGCTTGTCGATGAAAAAGGGAAATATGTTGACAGCTATATGCTTCGTACAGCGGGAAAACCTGTTATGGCTGTTCAGAAAGGTTTGAATGAACTTTATGCAAAAAAAATAACCGATTATGAGGTTATGGGTGTAGGAACAACAGGTTCCGGACGTAATCTTGCCGGAGCACTTGTCGGAGCTGATATTATAAAAAACGAAATTACAGCCCATGCCGTTGCTGCAAGCATTAATGTCCCCGGTGTTCAGACTATTCTAGAAATCGGCGGTCAAGATAGCAAAATTATTATTCTACGCGATGGTATTGTAACAGATTTCGCTATGAATACTGTTTGTGCTGCAGGAACAGGAAGTTTTCTTGATCAGCAGGCAAACAGGTTAAATGTCCCAATTGAAGAATTTGGTGACACAGCATTAAAATCTACAAATCCGGCAAGAATTGCAGGCCGTTGCGGTGTGTTTGCAGAAAGTGACTTAATACATAAACAACAGCTCGGATATCCTGTTGAAGATTTATTGTACGGTCTTTGTCAGGCACTGGTAAGAAATTATCTTTCAAACCTCGCACTGGGTAAAGAATTGTTACCTGTATTTTCATTCCAGGGTGGTGTAGCAACAAATTCAGGTATGGTAAAAGCTTTTGAAGAAGCTCTGGGACATAAAGTGGTTGTCCCTGATAATCATCAGACAATGGGTGCAATAGGTGCTGCGCTTCTTGCTATGGAAAATCACCAGTATACCGAGACTCCGACAAAATTCAAAGGCTGGCAGGTAGGTGAAATGCATTTCCATTCAATAACCTGCGACTGCACAGGCTGTTCAAACAACTGTGAAGTTATTACAATTGTTGAAGGCGGTGAAGAAGTTCAACATGTCGAAAAGATAAAAGATATTAAAGGAAATATTATTGCCCGTTGGGGCGGCACATGTGGAAGATGGGATATTTCGTAATCCCCTCTTCTTAATATTCCTTTACAAACATTAGAAATTTGTAAATTTCCTCTTAAAGAATTTTTTTATAAAAATATAGGGAAATATTAAGAGGATTTTTTATGAGGATTAATGCAGTTCAATACGGAAATGTTTCAGCAGAGCGCGGAGCGCAGTTTGTAAGATTTACAGCAAAAATTGCCGCTGATGAAAATGCTATTATCGGTAAAATTTTAAACGGTACAATAACGACAGAAGAACAACGTGCAGAAGAACATTTTAGAGTTACAAACCAGACTTTTGAAGTTCTTCCTGATGAATACCGTCAATTGGCTAATAAAAAGAACAAAACTCCTGAAGAAATTCAAAAAATGAAAGATATGTACAAAAATGGATTTTTGAATTTTGGTGCTTCATATATAAAGCACATAGACAATGAATACGGCAATAGTGACGACAAATTAACAGCTGATGAATTTGTAAAATCTCAGCTTGATACATCTATGGAGGATGAGTTAAGTTTGTCTGAGCAGCAGGCAATGGCACGCAATATATTTTCTCATATTGATATAAATAAAGACGGAGTTGCCGACAAAAAAGAAGTTGCAGCTATGATGTCAATGTTTGATATGTCTATCGGGCATAATGGTGATAAAGCCGGTGGTATTGACGGAAAAATTAAAGCAGTTGATTATAACGGCAAAGCCCTTAATCTTCTAAAACCGTCAAGTGAAGAGGGCGGAGCAGCTATGGATAGCCAGATGGAAATAATGTATAATTTCTTGTTTGGAAATAACTAAAATGTTTATGTTAAACTTTAGTTATGGAAGACTTATCAAAATCAATTTCCAAGATGCGTAAAAAATACCGCGAAATTTTTCGAACAACTGTTGATGCGATAAAGCAGAGGGTTGACGAAATTAAACCGAAAACTTTAGACGGCGATATTTTCGATAACTTTGAAAAAAACAGTGACGGAGAAAAATGGCAGATAGCTGTTTTAGATATGTTTGAAAATGATATTTCGCATGAAATTGTAAGGAAATGGAAAGAAATTCTTGCTTACAGAGAAAATTTTTCCTGCAAAGGGTGTGCAACCTGTTGCAATCTTGCGTGTTCAGAGTTTGCTCCGGATGAACTAAGCCAAAGGGCACAACTCGGCGATAAATTTGCATCGCAGTTTACAAGTATTTTTATACCTTATGAATCAACAAAACAGGCAGAAAAAATCTATCCTGAATATATTCAACTCCTAAAAGATAATGTGAAAGAAGATGTCTATTTTTATCATTGTCCAAAGCTAAATGAATGTAATCGCTGCTCAGATTATGAAAATCGTCCGCAAATTTGTCGTGATTTTCCGGATAATCCTTTGAGTATTTTACCAGAGTCCTGCGGGTTTTATGAATGGCGCCTTCAGGTTGAACCTGTTGCTTTGATGCTTCATGCAATGATGGAGATAATTGATTATTACAAACAGAAAATACCTGTTTTGGAAGCCCGGAAGGTAAGAGGGCAGGAAGGCAGGCCATAATCCTATGATAGTGCTCTCAGGTTTAGACTTACACGAAATAGAAAAAATAACTGATGAATTGAAAGCGTCAAAATTTAGGGCACGCCAAATTCATAATTGGATTTATTTAAAATCGGTAAAAAGTATTGATGAGATGACCGATTTATCCGTAAAGTTCAGGGAACAGCTGAAAGAAGTTGCAACAGTTACAGATACAAAAATCAAAGTTAAGCAGGAAAGTTCTGACGGAACTTTGAAATATTTGCTTGAATATCCTGACGGTGAGTGTGTTGAAACTGTTTTAATGCGTTTTGACAACCGTGCAAATTTGACAGCCTGCGTAAGTTCTCAGGTGGGTTGCGCTGTTAATTGTTCTTTCTGCGCTACAGGAAAACGCGGTTTTATAAGAAATTTAACTTATAAAGAAATTATTGAGCAGGTTTTGACAATTCAAAGAGATACAGGATTAAAAGTCACAAATGTTGTATTTATGGGGCAGGGAGAGCCGCTTTTAAATCTAGATAACGTTTTAAAAGCTATGGAAATTTTTAATGAAAATTTTCAAATAGGCGCAAGACGACTAACCGTTTCAACCTCCGGTATTATTCCCGGAATAAATAAACTTGCAGAACTTGATATGCAGTCAACACTTGCCATATCATTACACGCCCCAAATCATGATATCAGACGAAAACTTATGAAGATTGAAGATAAATATCCTATGCCGGAGTTGAAAAAAGCATTAAAGAATTATATTGAAAAAACAGGCAGAAGAATAACTATTGAATATCTTCTTATAAAGGATTTAAACGATACTCTTGAAAGCGTAAAAGAGCTAGTGGATTATTTGCACGATTTAAAATGTAATGTGAATTTAATCCCCTATAATCCGACAGAAAAGAATGATTATCAAAAGCCTTCTAATAATTCAATAATGCGTTTTAAATCTTTGCTTGAACAATCCGGCAAAAAAGTAACTGTCCGTTTGGAGCGTGGAGCAGATATTGATGCCGCCTGCGGACAATTGAGCGGAAGGGTTAACAACAAATGAAAGCTTTAATTCAGAGAGTAAAAAGAGCATCAGTTACTATTAATAATAAACTATATTCTTCAATAGATAAAGGCATTCTTGTGTTTCTCGGGGTTGAAAAATCAGATGAAAAAGAAAATGCCGAAAAATTAGCCCAAAAGATTTCAAGTCTCAGAATTTTCGAAGATGAGCATGGCAAAATGAACTTATCAGTTAAAGATGTATGCGGTGAAATTCTTGTTGTTTCACAATTTACTCTATGTGCTGATTGCAAAAAAGGCACAAGACCATCTTTTGATAATGCTGCTTTTCCTGATAAAGCGAATGATTTATATGAATATTTTATTAAGAATTTGAAAGCAAACTATCTCTCAGTGAAAACAGGACAGTTTCGTGCTATGATGGATGTAAGCCTTATAAATGACGGCCCTGTAACTTTTTTTGTTGAAAAATAAATTGCCTATTGCAAATATTTTAAAAGCATGTTATAATTATAATATTGATATAGAGTTTAAATTCAATTTTTCACTGAGGAGAAAATTCTTTATTAACCCGGAATTACGTTATTATTGTTATTTTTTAATTAAGAGGCTTATATTATGTATGTAAACAAGTGTATCAAGTGTGGTCGTGAATTTGAAACGAAAAACCCCAAAAGAGTTATTTGCCCGGATTGTTTATATCCGGATAAAAAAATGATGTTATCTCCGTCTTCTGACAGTCCTTCATCTGTTCAGGAACCGGTTTCTCCGTCAGAAGAACCTTTAAAAGGCTATAGTGCAGGCGGAGTTGAAGAACCTCCTAGATACTATAGCGCAGGCGGAAATCCTGAGCAACCGCGTTATAACAGACCTCAGAGAAATTATAATAATCAAGGAGGTTACAACAGAGGCGGATACAGCCAAAACAGTTATAATAGACAAGGCGGCGGTTATAACAGACCTCAAAAAAATTATAATAACAGACGTCCACAACAGGGCGGGTTTAACAGAGGCGGTCAAAGACGTCCGCAACAAGGCGGATTTAATCGGAATAACAGACGTCCGCAAATGAAAAAAGCACCTAAACAGTTATTAGTAAGTAAGGAGCAGTTAGAACAAATTGAAATGTTATATAAAGCGATGCTTCCGCTTCCTAATCCTGATTGTCATGAAGTAATTGGTGCAAAAATAGGTTTGGAACCTAGAAAAGTATTTTTCGGAATAAACCTTGTAAGACAAAAATTGATGCTTCCGAAATTGCCTTTCCCGAAAAGAAAATTGGCTATTTCTCCGGATCAGCTTTTTGCCATAAAAAATCTTTATGAACCATTACTTCCACTTCCACCGATAGGATGCCACAAAATAATTGCGGCACAATTGAAAATGGACGAATGGAGAGTTCACGTAGGTATAGGTTTGATTCGTTCTCAAATGGGACTTGAACGTTGGAATCAAGATAGACCTGATTTACCGGAAGAGTTTAAGAAACAAAAAGAAGAAGCATCAAAAAATGTTGATACAAAAGACGAAGTTGTTGAAAATACTGTAGAAGATGCTAAACCGAAACGCGGCAGAAAACCTAAAAAAACTGAAGAAGCTCCGGAAGTTTAATTATGACAAAATATATTTCTGTCGGTAAAATTTTAAATTTCCACGGAATTAAAGGTGAAGCTAAAGTTGGTTTTACTAAAAATCAGCAAGATTTTTTCTGTTCATTAGATAAAGTTTTTGTTAAAGTAGAGCATAATTATAAACAGCTTAATATAGAAACTGTACGTTTGCATAAAAATTATGCACTTGTGAAATTTGAACAAATAAATTCAATAAATGAATTGATGGAATATAAAGGTGCTTTCCTTTATGTTGAAGAAGAAACTATAAGAGAAAATCTTGAAGAGGATGAATTTCTGATTGACGAGCTGGTCAGCCTTGAAGTATTTGATCAGAACAATAAAAAAGTTGGATTTGTGGTAGGTGTTTCAAACAATGGTGCAAGTGATTTGCTTTCTGTCAAAACAAATTCAAAAAAAATTGTTCTGATTCCTTTTGTAAAAGCTATTGTGACAGATGTCAGCATCAAAGACAAAAAAATTATTATAAACAATATTGAGGGATTGATAGAATGATATTTGATGTCCTAACACTTTTTCCTGAAATGATTGAAAACTATTGCGGTTTTAGTATAATGAAACGCGCAATAGATGGAGGAATTGTTACCATAAATGCTATTAATCCTCGTGATTTTACTCTGAATAAGCATAAAAAAGTTGATGACACACCATATGGCGGTGGAGCAGGAATGGTTTTGATGCCTCAGCCGTATGTTGACGCTTATGAAAGTATTAAACAGTGCGATAATACAGTTACGGTAATGCTTTCCCCACAGGGTGAACCATTGAATGACAATATAGTAAATGATTTAGCTAAATATGATCAGATGATTTTACTTTGTGGACATTATGAAGGTTTTGATGAGCGTATAAGAGAGATTATAAAACCGCGTGAAATATCGTTGGGTGATTTTGTTTTAACGGGCGGAGAGCTGCCCGCTTTGTGTTTAATTGATGCTGTGAGCAGAAAGCTTGATGGAACTTTAGGAAAAATTGAATCAGCAGCTGAGGATAGTTTTTCAAACGGTCTTTTAGAATATCCGCATTATACAAAACCGCGCGTGTATAGAGGCTTAAAAGTTCCTGAAGTTTTATTGAACGGTAATCATAAAGATATAAATGAATTTCGTCTTGAAAAAAGTGTTGAGAGAACAAAAACTAAGCGTCCTGATCTTTATAAAAAGTGGGTTGAAAATAAGTAAATAGTGTGCTATAATAAATATGTTGCAAAAAGAGGAGTGAATGTATGAAAAATATATTAAGCAATGTTACCCTCGGGGGGGGGGCGATTCGGGGCTAACCGGAAGTCCAGAGGTCAGGAAGTCAGGAGGTCAAGCAATTAAAGTTATGCTGAACTTGTTTCAGCATCTCGCTATAAGATGCAAAGTCTGTAACGTAAAAAAATATTTTCCTCACCTGGGAGAGGGATTAAGTGAGAGTGTAATACACAATATCTTCCTTCCCTTATTATGGAAGGATAAGAGGATTGGTAATGATTTCAGACGTAAAGCCGCCTTTACTCTTGCTGAGGTATTAATTACGTTGGGTATCATAGGTGTTATTGTAGCAATAACGATGCCTTTATTGACAGCTAATTATAAAAAGAAAGAGTTGCCGGTAAGACTGCAAAAATTTTATACTACATTTAATAATGCTCTGCTTATGTCGCAGGTTTATAATGGAGATATATCAACTTGGGAATATTCAATTCAGTCTGTTGGAACTCCGGAATCTGATAATGCTAATTATCAATTTTTTAATACTTATCTATTTCCTTATATGAAAGGGATTAAGGAATGCAAACCATACGATAAAGATTGTGAGATAAAATTAGATCCTAATATTTTTGAAAACCCGAATTATACTGCAAACACATATTCAATGTATATTTTGACTGATGGTTCTTGTTTTGGAATTTTGACTGGTGGTACTGGTGAAGGCACCGCAAATATTCACGGGTGGTTTGATTATAACTGTCAAGGCAAGCCAAATCTTGCGGGACATGATCAATTCATTTTTTTTATGCTTTTAGGTTCTCAAGAACGTTATATCCCTTTGCAATTTTGGAGTAAAGGGCAAAAATTATCAGGTAAAAAAAGAATAGATATTATTAATCAATGTAAGACAAGAGCTTCTGATTGCGGGGCTTTAATTCAGTATGACGGATGGCAGGTTGCTGATGATTATCCTGTAAAAATTTAGAACTTTCTGTTTAAATCGTTATAATGCCCGAATCCAAGAACATCTTTGACAATTTTTACAGCAGCATATATTCCAAGTCCGATTGCTGAGCCTTTTGCCCATTTGCCTTTACCTAACAGCGCACCGAGACCGAGTCCAAACGGAACTACGCTCTCTACAAGCATTGTGCCGAATCCTTTAAAATATCCTATCGCAGAATTTACAAAATGTCTTACGTTATTGTCTGTTTCCCATTTGAATACTGTATCTTTGAGTTTAGATGTGACTATACTGGGGCTTGTTAAGTAATCTGTGTTACTGTATGCGTTCATACAAGCATCTGCATCACCTGATTTTGAATAGACATCTGATTGCAGTTTTCCCATAATATGAGAGTCATAAGCCACAAGACCTAATGCTGCAACACCTGTCCCTTTAACTATGTATTTTGTAAGATTATTCTTAACTGATGTTAATGCTGTACTGATACTCATTTTCTACCTATTTCTTTTCGGTTTTTTGTGCTGTTTTTTTGTTATCTTTAACTTCAAATTCTTTTTCTACTTTAGGACCTGACATTTTTAACAGAATATTTGTTGCCTGCATTGCGTCTTGTCCGTAACCGGAATCAGAGTTTTGCATTTGTTTTAGTACATTTATTGTAAAGTCATCACCACTGACAACTCCTGAATCCAATGCACTCAGAGCAAGTATTTTTACAGGAGAATAAGGATCCTGAAGCATTTTGTTGATAAGTGCATTTAAGGCTTTATCATTTTTCCTTGAATGATCTTCTTCCAATCTTGCAACTACTTCTTTTGCACCCATTAAACGTACATCTTTGTTTTGGCTGTTCAGATAATTTTCAAGATTTCTAATATAATCATCTGTTAATTGAACTATTTCACGTTTTTCCGTTTTCTTTTCTGTTTTTTTATTTTCCGTATTTGTTGTGGTTGTTGTATTTGTATTATTTTGATTATTTTTCCCAAAATCGTTTGTATAGTAATTTGGAGGGTAACAGCCGTTGACAGGTGTTCCGCCGTAATTTGGTGCATTTACGTTGTATACAGGGGCAGTAGCTCCCGTAGGAGTTACTGTAGGGTTAAATATTTGAATATTTACGCCTGAGTAATTTGGCACCTGTACATTTTGTGCTTGCTGCGGTTGTTGAGATTGTACGGGAACTTGCTGCATTGCTGGCTGAACAGTCGGTTGTGAAACATAAGTTTGCATAACCTTTGGCGGTTGTATATTATTTTGTTGCGCTAACTGACTTTGCATAAAACTACCCTTTTACTACTTATATTTATAAAGTATTTAGTATATTATTTATTGCCTAATTTTTAAGAAATGTAACATAATTTTTTTATTTTTATCATGATAGCTATAATTATTTTATGGGCAGTTATGAAGAAAATTATTTGGATAAACGTCCTCAATCTCTTTGTCACATGTGCGGTAAATGCTGCCGTGTGGTTACAACACAGTATCCGTATAACGAACTAAAAAAAATGGCAGCAAAAGGCGATAAGGGAGCAATAGATTTTTTGTCCATTTTTGTCCCGTATGAGTCAATTGAAGCTGCCAGAAAGGTCGATGCGGAGGTTGTTGATAATATCATAACAAGACTTATTGACGACGGTAATTTTAATGAACAGGAAACAACTTTTTATTGTTGTAAGTATTTAAGAGATGATAATTTGTGCTCTAACTATGAAAACAGACCGATCTTATGCCGTCACTGTCCGTCTTCTCCATGGGTTATAGTTCCTCCGGGTTGCGGCTTTGAAGGATGGTTGTTCTGGAAGCGAGAAGAAGAAAAACAAAAGATCCGCAAAAGTAAAGAAGATTTGCTTGAATTAAAGCTTCTTCGTTCAAAAACAAAAGATCCGCAAACCTTAGAAAAAATTTCTGCGGTTGAACAAAAAATTTACAGAAACATTGATTCCTTGAAAAAATACGGTTCTGAAAACTGGTAAGACGTTATTTAAGCATGAGTTTATCAAGTTTTCTTGTATAAAATTCCGTATTAATATTCAGATTTTCTCCTATATCAAGAAGAAGCTCTATAAATTTCCTATGAGCGTTAGTCAATTTTTCATTGTCAGCTTCTATAATATCTCCAATTCTGTGATAAATTTTTGTAAAATATGTATTTTGAGCTTCAGCAATATCAACTTGGAGTTCGAGTTTTTCAATATTGTCAAAGATCTCAAGAATTGCTTCTGCCTGTTGTATTTCAAAACTATATACAAGTCTGTTTATGTTTTGAAGAACTTTTTTACTAAATATTTTATTTGAGGGTGATTTGTCGAGCTGAATATCTATTTTTTTAGCTTCGTAGTTTATATCTGCAGCCTGCTGTATAAGATCATCATCAACAAAACCGCCCGAGTGAACAACAAGATCGTTAAATTTGTGACTTAATGCATAACCTGCAGAAATTTTAAATTCATCAGGGATTTTAAGTCCAAGACCTTGAAGATGATATATAGATCCTTTTCCTTCATCATACATCATTTGATAAGTTTGAGAGAATTTTTCAAGCTTGCCTTTTAATAAAATTTGTAAAATTTTTCTTCTTTCTTCTATAAATATGTCTTTAAGTGTGAAATATTCTTTCCCGAATATTTCATCTAATGCGCGAATAATTTCAGTAAGTGGATTCATAAGGAATGTTTTAATTAAGTTTGATTTAATTCTGTTAAATTCTGTATCATCCGAATATTCTTTTATTGCACAATGGAAGTCGCCGCCGGAATATTGCATTAATGCAAACATCATATTTGATTTTTGCAGAGTAATTCTTGATTGAATTTCAATATGCCCGACAACAAAAGTTGAAGTACCTTTTTGAACCTTTTTATATGCATGTTTTTTTACTGTGTAACAATAGACATCTTCTTCATCCTCAAAATCCTGATATAATGAAGATAACGCCCATAAACTTGCAATTTGTTTTGTTGTGACAATAGACGGTTTTACAAAGCGCTGAAATATATCTTTACCTGTCCCGTGCTCTGCTATATTGCTTTTTGCTTCGGAAAGTATATTCAGGAAATGTTCCTCAAGATTTTTGGGTGAAAATTTTGAGGCAAGCTGCATTGCTCTTGCCGCGTACTTCATAATCTGTACTGTTTCAATGCCGGAAATTTCTGCAAAGAACCAGCCGCAGCTTGTGTACATTAAAAGAGATTGACGTTGAATTTCCAAAAGCTCCATTGCCTTAACCTTATCTTCATCCGATAAGTCAGGTTTGAAGTTTTCTTGTTGGAATTTTTTGACATTCATTTCATTTCTGTCAAGTATGACATCTATATATTTGTTTCTGACAGTCCAAACATCATCAAAATATTTTTTACCTTCGTTTTCAAAGATTATAATTAATTCATCACGCAGGTAATCAAGAGCATCTCTTAAAGGTTTTCTCCATTTTTGATTCCATCCAGGATGCCCGCCTGTAGAGCAGCCGCAATCTTCTTTCCATCTGCCGACGCCATGGAAGCAGCTCCAGCTTGAAGCTTGTTTTATTTCAACTTCACAGTCACTTCTATATTTATCCAGATATTCCGCATAATTGGTTATGACAAAACCTTCATCTTTTGCTTTTACTTTTAAAACATAAGCAAGAGCCATGTCTCCAAATTTTGTATGATGACCGTAGCTTTCTCCGTCAGTTGCAATATTTATCAACTGCGGATAATCCCGACAGTCTGATACACCTTCTTTAAGGCGTTTAATAAACTTATTTCCGTCTTTTAGCAGTTCATCAAAAGCTACAGAGCGGGAAATTGCTCCATCGTAAAAGAATAAGTCAATAAATTTCCCGGGGGCGGATTTGATATTGTATCTGTAAGAGCGTGCCGGATCAATATTCCCCCAGCTTACGTCAGTCCACTCTTTGTCACCTTTTTTTCTGAACTTATCGGCTTGATAAGGAGAGAGAATTGTAAATTTAATGCCGTTTTCTTCTAAAAGTCTTAGCGTGTCATCATCAACTGCGGTTTCCGCAAGCCACATCCCTTCAGGTTTTCTCCCGAAACGGTATTCAAAATCTCTAATTCCCCATTTAATTTGGGTTTCCTTATCATGTTCATTGGCAAGCGGCATAATAATATGGTTATAAACCTGTGCAAGCGCATTACCATGACCGCTGTGCTCCGGAATACTTTCAATATCAGCTTTAATAATTCTGTCATAGGTAAGCGGAGCATAATGTTCCATCCACGATAATAGTGTTGGTCCGAAGTTAAAGCTCATGTGTTCATAATTATTAACAACATCAAGTATTCTGTTTCTGCTGTCTACAATTTTTGATACGGAGTTAGGATTATAACATTCTTTATTTATTCTTTCGTTCCAGTCGTGGTAAGGAAGTGCACTGTCCTGAAGTTCGATTGCTTCAAGCCATGGATTTTCACGCGGCGGCTGGTAAAAGTGTCCATGAATAGTTAAAAATATTTCTTGTTTATTATTGCTCATCTCTTAACTCCGATTATTTTTTTATTATTTTGTTTCTGTTTTAGGTTTCGCACTAACTACTGTGAATTTGTCAACATCCATCCAGGCATCACCAAGAGCATTTGAAAATATTTTTCCTGTAAATTCTACAACATCACCGGAATTTAATTCAATATATTTTTCAGCTTCTGTTCTGTCAATAAATATTTTCAATTCTGAAAGCGGAATATTGTGGTCTGTAATATCAGGACGTTGAATTAAGAATGAGATATATTTTTCAGAACTTCTCATTGCCGGTTTGTAATCAAGTCCTAACGTTGAAAATTTATCAAATTTAGCTTTTATTTTTACGTTTTTGTTTAAATAAAAATTAGGTCTTGCGACAATATCTAACGGATTTACGTTAATATATGTTTTTGTAGACTGATTGTGAAGCTGCTGAACTCCGTTTGCACTTACTATTGTGTATGAAGGTGTTTGGGTTCCGGCATAAACGCTCAACCCTGCAATAAGTGTTAATATGGTAATAACAGATTTTATTTTATTCATTAAACAATCCCCTTTTATTTACTATGATTTAACAATAATATTCTAGCACAATTTTTTGTTTTTGTAACTACCTGAGTAAATAATATGTTTAGGAGGGAATTTATATACTAAAAACGCCGCATTCTGCGGCGAATAATTTTCTTTAATAATATCTACACTAATAATTGGTTACTTTACCTTCTTAGTCAACGTATGCAGAAAGTACCTGTTGACCGAGCACGGAGAATCTCATTTTGTTTAAAGCTCTCAATTCTGTTTGTCTTATGCATTCTTTTGTTACGCCATAAATATTTCCGATTTCTTCCAGAGTCATTTTGTCGGTATCATCAAGCCCGTATCGCATTTTCACAACCTGCTGTTCTCTTTCTTTGAGAGTTGAAATTACGTTCAAAATATCATTTCTCAAGTTCTCAAATTCTACATCATGTGTTGCAGATGCCTTTTCATCTTCAAGCACATCTGCAACACTCATATTTTTTCCGTCGTTGTTTTCAATGAATCCTTCAATGGAAATTGTTTTGGTATAAGCATTAAGGAATGTATCAATTTTATCTGTAGGTATATTCATTTTTTTTGCTACATCTTCTGTTTTTACCTGACAATTATTAGCATATTCCATTTCTCGTTTTATTTTTGAAAATTTTGATAATGTTTCCTGTATATATACCGGAATTTTCATACAATTTGATTGCTCGGATATTGCTTTAAACATAGCCTGTTTTATCCACCAGCTTGCGTAAGTTGCGAATTTGTATCCAAGCTTGTAGTTAAATTTTTCAACAGCGACCATAAGACCGAGATTACCTTCCTGAATTAGATCAATCATAGGAATTTTGGACATGTGTATAGCCTTTTTGGCAATTGTAACTACAAGTTTTAAATTTGCCTTAATAAGTTTTTGTTTTGCTTCCAAATCTCCTTCTTTTGCTTTTCTTGCAAATTCTTTTTCTTCTGCAGGTGTTAAGCTTTTGTAATCGGAAATTTCCCGTATGTAATTTGATAATGTGTTGTCATCTGCACCTTCAATAATTTCATTTTTTGCGGGGTTTGAATGCTCTTTTGTCTTTTTCATTTGTACAATTACATTTTTTTTCATACCTCTTTTAAACTCCTTCTTCATAGTTGAACACAAGATTAATTACGAAATACTTATATACAATGATATATATATAGTATATACTATTGTATATAAAATTTCAAGTCTTATGTTAAGCTTTATTAATTTAAAAATTTGTAGTATAATTTTTAACGGAGGTTACCATGAAAAAGAAGATATTTATAACATTGGCAGTGCTTGTATTATTAGCCTGTACATCTGCAGTTTGTTTTGCTGTTGCAATGATGAACAGCCCTAAGCATCCGTCAGAATATAAAATCGGTATTAAATATGAACAGGCGCTGCAGTCTAACAAACCGATGCTTGCAGTATTTTATGTTGATTGGTGCGGATATTGTTTAAGATTTATGCCTAAATTTAATATTTTGAGTAAATTATATAAAGACAAATTTAATTTTGTTATGGTAGATGTTGAAGATAAGGAAAATACTTCACTAGCAAATGATTTAGGCATTGCTGGATTTCCAACTGTTTATATTTTGGATCCTAAATATGATAACAGAGTTTTATTACCTAACAGTATCTATCAAAATTTGGGTAAATTCAGAGTTGAACTTGACAGATACCTTAGAATAAGAGGTCTGTTAGACAAAGCTTCAGGCGAAATTGAAAAATAATTTGTAATATTTCTTAATATATTGGACAGAAACTAGCAATTTTTTAAAGGGAGATGACTTTATATAAATATAAAGCTCTCTCTTCTTATTTAAACGGATAGGCCTTGAATACTAATTCTCAAGGTCTTTTTTTTATGCTTTGGAGAGATTTACTATATTTTTTATGATAAAATTGTTGTATGAAAGATATTCAAAATTTAAAAGATAACAGGAATGTAGATATTCAAAAAGTAGGGATTAAGAATCTGGAATTACCTTTGATAATTCAAAGGAAAAATAACTCAAATCAGGTTGTATGTGCAAAAGCAAGAGTAAATGTTTCTTTGCCTCGAGATTATAAAGGAACGCACATGTCGAGATTTGTAGAAGTATTAGCTGAATGGAAAAACAAAAATCTTCTTGGTGTTGACATAAAAGGATGTTTGGAAAAAATAATTCATAATCTTGATGCAGAAAGCGGTGAGCTTGAATTTAAGTTCACATATTTTCTTGATAAGAAATCCCCTGTAACTGGTTTATCAGCACCGATGAGTTATGAATGTTTATTTGAGGGGCGTATAGAAAACGGAAATTACAAATTTATACTTGGAGTTGAGGTCCCCGTAACAACGCTTTGCCCTTGTTCAAAGGAAATTTCAGATAACGGAGCTCATAATCAACGTGCTTTTATAAAGGTAAAAGTTTCTTATGATGAAAAAGAGCAAGTTTGGCTGGAAGATTTAATAGAATTGATTGAAAGTTGTGCATCTTGTCCGGTTTATCCTTTATTAAAACGTGAGGACGAAAAATTTGTTACGGAAAAGGCCTGGGATAATCCTAAATTTGTTGAAGATGTTCTACGGGATGTTGTAGTAAAACTTCGTAATCATCCTATAATTCAAGAGTTTGATGTTGAATGTGAAGCATTTGAGAGTATCCATAATCATTCAGCCTGGGCATTTCAACATGAAAAGAAAGGTTGAAAAGATCTGAAAAATTTGTTAAAATAAAAAAATAATAAGAAAGGAGTCAGATTTATGAGAAGATTTAGAATTAAAGAGCCGCAAACCCAATGCTGTAATTTTGCAGCTATGTCTGAAAGCCTCGGGGGGGGGGCAATTCAGGGCTAAATAGAGGTCAGGAAGTCCGGAGGTCAAGAAGTCAAGCAAGTTTAAACACCGTCATCCCGAACTTGTTTCGGGATCTAGTAATTAGATGCGAAGATGCAAAGAGGCATAGATGTGAAGTCTGTAACGTAAACACCTTCGTTCCATTATTAGGGAAGGATAAGAGGATGGGTAACAATTTCGGACGTAAAGCCGCCTTTACTCTTGCTGAGGTATTAATTACCCTTGGCATAATCGGTGTGGTTGCAGCTTTAACAATGCCTTCATTAATTGCGCATTACCGTAAACAAGAAATAGAAACCCGTTTAAAACATTTTTATTCAATAATAAATCAGGCTGTTATGTTATCAGAAGTTCATAATGGAGAAGCTGAATATTGGGATTATACAGATGCCCCATACGGTCAAGATGCTTCTGCTTGGGTTAACAAATATTTAGCTCCATATATGAAAGTTATAGATATCTATGATCCTAAGGATGAAGATTCTAAACCATGTAACTGGGCGCCGATTTTTGTATTGGAAAATGGTATAAGTTTTTCTGTCGTTGGGGATAGTAAAGTCACAATGTGCGTCTGGTTGACGGGAAAAACACAAAAAGAAGGAGTAAATGTTTTTAGGTTTATGTTCCATCCTACACGATATGCATCGAAGGTTATGCCTGATAGTTATCTGGAGTGGGTTGAAGATGCTCCAGTGGGTTTTATGCCTATAAATGGTGACAGAGATAATTTAATGAAAGTTTGTAAAAGGTTCCCTTATCGTTGTGCTGCCTTAATAATGCATGACGGCTGGAAAATACTTGATGATTATCCCTATAAAATATAATATAATAATCCGCTCATCGATATATACCGGTGAGCGGGTGTATGTTATTCGTTTAACAGCTTTTCGGCAAGCTCTGATTCTGTTCTGCCGTTAAGTGTTTTGTTTATTTTTTGCAGTTTCTGTCCGATAAGTTCCATATTATCTGTCCAGACAAAGTTATCAAGAACATATTTTTCTGCTTTGTCAAAATCTCCTTCTATTTGGATTCTTACAATTTCAGAGAGCATTTCTTTAGCAATCGGAACAACTTTATCTATATTAACGTGTATTTTTTCGTCAATAATGTCGTATGCTCCGCGTTCTGCAAAATATTTGTTCTGCATAACTGTACGGACTCTGTGAGCCTGACTTAATGTCGGTTTAGATTTTAAGAAGTTGTCGGTGATTGTAGTAACAATAATTTGTTTCCTCTGTTCTTCTGTATACATTCCAAGTTCTGTTAAAAGATCAACAAAAGCCAAAGACCCCATATCTGCTTTGTTTTCCTCAATAATGTTGCGATATTTGCCTAATGTTTCGCAGGCTTTTTTAGGCCCTAAAGAATGCGCGTTTTCATGCCCTATTGTAAACCAGTGATCAGCTTCATCAAGGTAGAATTTATGCTGTTCTTTATCCAAAATCGCATCTAATCTTTCCTGAAGTTTTTTCATATCGCTTATAAATCGGATTTGTCTGTGATAAACATTTCTTCTGCCGCCGCCGATTGTAAGCGATAATTTGTCGTCATTCGGAAGGTTTTCAGCAAGTGTAATCCCGCCTCTGTAAGCCCCGACATCTCCTGTTACCGCAACCAGATCAACATCAACCATTGTTTGTTTTGCATCGCTGTTCGGATTAATATTTTGTTCGTATTCATCAGCATACGGCATATTTTTGGCAAGAGTCGGAAGATATTGTTTTATTGACATTAATGCCTCTGTACCTTTTTTATTGACAATCCCGACACGTCCGCCGAGAAAATCTTTCGGGATTGCTTTAATTCCATGTTTTTCAAGAAGTTCAGAAAGTTCTTTGTTTTCGGCAATTGTACCTGTCATTTCATCTTCGTAATTTTCTCTTGTTATCGTGAATTCAAGCGGTGTATCCTGTAATGTAGCCCATTTTTTATCAGCATAAGCGTCAAGCATTGGATCTGCAATGCGTAATGCTTTTGACTGAAGCTTTAAATATTCCGTAAAATCACAGTTTGTTGATGTTTGCGCGGCTTTGTCGATTTCATCAGCCATTTTTGAAAAATCTTCTTTGAATTTGTCAATGTAATCAATTCCGACGAGTTCATCGCCGTTTCTTTCAACAACCGAGCGCTGGGTAAGTATTTTTTTGACTTCTTTTATTTTCCCTTCATTAATCATTCTGGTTAAGATGCTGTGAAATTCCTCTTTTGATAAATCTTCAGGGTAAACGCCTTTGCCGGGGAGTTCTTTTATTCCTTTTGCAAGATTAATTTTATTTGACATTGTGTCAATTGCGTTCATTCCTTTTTGCGCATCAAACAAAATTTTTGTCAGTTTTGCCTGCTCGTTTCCTTTTTCAATCTCTTTTTCAAGGAATGCTTTAAATTCAAGGTTGTGATGGCAGTCAATCTGCATGTTGATTTTTTCTAAAATGTATGCAGCTTTGACAAGATGTTTAAGCGTTTCTTTGTCCCCTTCTTGAAGTGCAAGATATTCCGGCGCATCGCATTTAAGCATTTTTTTTGTCATTAAGTAATCTTTATTTGTACGTTTTTCAAGTTCTTCCATAGAAAGATTGAATTCAAACTCTCTCATATTTTTTCTCCTTTATTTTAGATAATTATAGCATATTCTATCAAATTTATATTAGGCCATATAGTGTAGTCTTGTTGAAAATTATAAAAATTTTTGTTAAAATAGTTATGTTATAATTTAATTAAAAAGGAGGAAGTATGAAAACATATTTTAAATCAGCATCTCGGGGGGGGGGCATTTAGGAGCTTCTTCCAAAGATTTCGGCGATTTATGCAAGAGATTTATGCCGGGAAAAGCGGCACTTTTAGGATTTACACTTGCAGAAGTTTTGATAACACTTGGAATTATAGGAATTGTTGCCGCAATCACTATGCCGGCACTTATTAATTCTTATCAAAAAATGGTCTTAAGGCAGCAGTTTAAAAAAGCGTATAATACTATGTTAAATGGTTATCGTTTAGCAGAGGTAAAGTTAGGTTTTCATCCGATGTGTTATTATGGGGATGATTGGGTTGGAAGTCCTTGTATAGAATATAATGATGAAGGAGATTGTGTGAAATATGGAGAGGCTGTTAATCCAACAAATCAAGAGTCTGACTGTCCGGTATTCAGAGAAGAATTAATGAAAGTTTTGTCAGTTGTAAAAGTTTGTAAAGGAAATGGATTAGCAGATGGATGTATTCCTCCATATAAAGGAAATGATACGTTATATAAAGAAAATAATGAAAATGCCTCTGAAGTAGATACTAATATGGCTACGGCAGGTCTGTCAGGCTGGAGAGAGCAGAATATCCATAATAAATCACATATCTGGGTTTTGGCTGATGGCATGATTATAGTATGGTACAGTAATTCAACAAGGTTGTTTGCTGTAGATGTTAACGGGATGAAAGGTCCAAATAAATGGGGATATGATTTGTTTGGTTTTATGTTGAAGTCAAATTTGGCTAAAGCATTATGGCTTGAAGGAAGCGGGTACACTGAAAAAGGCGGAAAGGCTACAAAACAAATGATGGAAAGTATGGGGTTGTAATTTACTTGTGATAGGTTTCGCCTTTAATAATTTTAAAAGCTCTGTAAATCTGTTCAACCAGAATAAGTCTTGCAAATTGATGAAGAAATGTCATTTTAGACATACTCATTTTCAGATTTGCGCGGTTTGATACTATTGGAGAAATTCCGCAGGAGGAACCTATTACAAAAACGATTTCTGAAACTCCGTCATTTGTAAGTTCATCAATTTTTTGCGCAAATTCTTCCGATGAAAACATTTTGCCATTTATTTCCAGAGTAACTACATAGGATTGCAGTTTTATGTGCGATAGAATCTTTTCACCTTCCTGCTCTAATATTTTTGAAGTTAGATTTTCATCTTTTATTTCAATCGCAGGAAGTTCAATTATTTCTACAGAAGCATAAGGCGTCAGACGTTTTAAAAATTCAACAATGCCTTCTTTTAGAAACTTTTCTTTAATTTTTCCTAGTGCAATTATTTTAATTTTCATTTTTTGCTATGTAAACTGTGGTTGACGGGAATGCAAAATCAATATTTTCTTTTCGGAATTCTTTTACTGCCTGCTGCAAAAACTCGCCTTTAATTCGTTCATATTCAATAAATGCGCCTGTTTTTGCGTAAGCCGTCACTTTAATATTGATAGAACTTGAATCAAGAGCGTCAAGATTTACTCTGTAGTCGTTATGAATATCGTTTCTTGTTTGGGCAATACCTTTTAGAATATCAATGGCTTTTTGAATTTTTTCATCAGGTGTATCGTATGTAACTCCGAAAGTTACTTTAATTAATCTTTTGTGGGCTTTACTGATATTTTCAACGATATTTGAAGCAATTACGCTGTTAGGGATTGACACCTGAAAATTATCAAGCGAGCGGATTTTTGTGGAACGCAGGCTGATGCTTTCTACAGTGCCTTCAAAATTATTTACTCTGATATAATCGCCGATTTTGTAAACTTTATCAGTTAAAATGCCTAAAGTTCCAAACATTGATGCAATTGTCTGTTGTGCTGCAAAACCTACTGCCAAACCTGTAATTCCGAAACCTGCAATAAGTGAAGTTAACGAATAACCCTGACTTTGTAAAAACGATGCAACAAGGAAAAATACTATTAAACTTTTTATAACCCTGTCAAGAATAATAAATATATGACCAATTGTTGCGGCATTATCTTTTGTGATAAATTTCGTTTTAAGTTTATTAATCGCAATATCAGTAAGTTTAAAAAGCAAAATAATCAGTATAATGTTGATAATTACACCAACAAACATGCTGACTTTGAAAGTCGCAAAAACTTTATCAACTTTATCAGCGTTAACAACAAGATTGTCAAAATTCATAAAAACTCCTGATGCTTTTATAAAGATACGAAAAAAGCGGAAGACGAGACTCGAACTCGCAACAGCCTGCTTGGAAGGCAGGTACTCTAGCCATTGAGTTACTTCCGCATATTTCTAATATAATATAAAAAAAAATTTTTGCAATAGTTATATGAACTATTTATGTATTTGTATCGGATTTAGAGTATTGAAATTAGTTTAATAAAATGTTAAAATAAATAAGTAGATAAGAATTAAGAAAGGAGTTTGCTTTATGAAAAGATTAAGATTGGATGAGCAGCAATTACAACCTTGTTTAGAAATTACTATGTCTGAAAGCCTCGGGGGGGGGGCGATTCAGGGCTAAGTAGCGGTCAAGAAGTCCGGAGGTCAAGAAGTCAAGCAATTAAAGTCATCCTGAATTTATTTCAGGATCTGTTCTTCCTTCCCTTATTAGGGAAGGATAAGAGGATGGGTAATAATTTCAAAGAAACTAAGTTGATACCCACCCCTGCCCCCTCCCTAATAAGGGAGGGTACTACGCATGTAGACGTGTTAGACAATTCATGTCAGTATTTGTCATGTAATCTTAAGAGTACTACGCAGTCTCATAATTATAATTTTAATTCAAGACGGACTTATCGTCCTAACGTCTTATCTTCTTATCGACTAAAAAATAAACTCTCTTCACTCTTCACGTTTCACCCTTCACTAAAACCGAAAGCTGCGTTTGCTCTTGCAGAGGTTCTAATTACACTTGGCATCATTGGCGTAGTTGCCGCTTTAACAATGCCGGTACTTATCGCAAATCATCGAAAAACAGAAGCTGTAACCAGGCTCAAAAAAGTTTATACAACAATAAATCAGGCAGTTTACATGTCAATTGCAAATGATACATGGACTGAACCGCCTCTAAATGACAGGTACAATCAAGACGCGTTAAACGAATGGATGAATAAGGCATTATACCCTTATCTTAATGATGTAAAAAAATTTGGTCCCGGAGAATTTGAGCATCCAAGTGGCGGCGGCAGTACAGCTTATGGTTTAATGTTTTCTGACGGTACAATAATGTGGTTTAGTAATAATTATAGAATCCATGTATATGTTGATACAAACGGATTAAGAGGTCCCAATAAGGGCGGAGTTGATTGTTTTCGCTTTTTCCTTGATTATGAAAATGAGCGCAAACTTGGTTATTTTTATCCTTCAGGATATACTTATTCAAATGATAACGTTGAGGATGCCGATAAGAAAGACCAATATGTTTACGGTAATCGTGACGGAATTCTGAAATATTGCAAATCCGAATATGTCAGTGGAAATTTCGCATTCGAAAATACATGCGGACTTTTGATAATGTATGAAGGCTGGCAGATACCTGAAGATTATCCGGTAAATTTTTAATCTGTTTTACATCCGGGATCATTCATATCAATTTTCCCGTCAAAATTGTTGTCTATTCCGTCAGAGCAGGAGCCTATTGAATATTTGCCTTCTGCTCTGACTCCTTGTCTTAAGTATTTATCAGGAATTTTTCTCCATAAATACTCGAAAAAACCTTTATAAAATTTTGCAAGCCTTTCGTCTTCAATAATTACAACATTTTCGTCATTTTTATTTTCACCGCTTTTTGAAAAATTCATTGAACCAACAATAATATATTTATCGTCAATGATTATACTTTTAGAATGTATTTTCCCTGCATAATTTTCTATTTTTACCGGTATGCCTGCAGACCTCAGCATTTTTACTTTGCTTCTTGACGAATATGTGTTAGTCGCATCAATTATAAGCTTCACGTCAACTCCGCGCTGTTTCGCTTTAATTAAGGCTGCAGCCATTTCATCATGTGTTACAAGAAACGCCGGAATATAAATATACTTTTTCGCCCCCTCAATTAACGGTATCAGGTTATTTGTAATAATTTTATCTTTGGGAGAAAAAAGCGGAGTTAGTTTGGTATTGCCCAGAATGACTGTTTTGTGGTTAACTTTATTTTTTGTAATATGAAATTTGCCTTCAAGCATTTGTTCAAACTCTTCTTCATAAATTTTGGCGGCTTCAATTGAATTAATAAACAAAACACTGTCACTGTTAAATCCCGAAAAACCTGTTTTCGCAAAATTCATGGAACCTGTTATAACCTTTGCACCGTCAAAAATCATAAATTTGTTATGCATTAGGATTTTCGGGGTATCAGTTGAAGTTTTATCCGCGAGAGAAATTATTGATTTTATTTCTTTATAATAAGGATTGTCGCTGGTATCGTAAACAAGTCTGATTTTTATTCCTCTGGCTTTGGCTTTTTTTAGAGCACTTGAAATTTCCGGAATATCATCCCAGCCGTAAAGTGCAATATCAATTGACTTTTTGGTTAAGTTAATTTGATTTAAAATTTCCCTGCATGCAAGCGATGAACATTTGTTATCGGGTTTTAATTTTGTTGTTAAATCAGTAAGATATAACTTAACGCTTCCGTTTGAAATGACAAGAGGATAGAGAGTCACTGTTTTTAGAGTATTTTTATATTTGTTTATTGATTTATTTTGAGGTTGTATATGACAGAATTTGCAAGGTTTTGCATCTCTCGCTAATTGTCTTGAGGGAATTATGATTGCGTCGTGTGCAATTAGCCCGTATTTGCAATTTAAAGTGTGATATTTATTACTTTTATGATTTAGTATAACAAGTTTTAATTTTTTTGCTTTATCAAGCTGTTTTTTATAATTTTCTTGATTTTTTGCTTTCCCGTTTATAAATCCGAAACCCGATATAATTAACTTTTCCCTATAAGATTCATTATCCGTTATCAAATCTCCGAATTTGCAATTTTGATTTGTGACACCGTTAAGTTTAACTTTTACTTTTTTCCCGGCAAGCATACTGTCCGTGAAATTATCGGTTAAATAACCTAATTTAAGCCCGTCATCATTTGAAATTTTCAATGAATTTATAAGCTCGGATTGATTGGCTGACAAATTAGAAGTAAGTGCATCAATGTTTTCTATACAAACGGTTTCTCCATCATCAAAGCGCTTATTCCCGTTTAAATCTACATTAAACATTACAGGAGAAATAATATCCAGAACTAGACTTTCGGATTTTCTATAAAACTCAAGACAGCAAAATGTTATAAAAATTCCTAAAATCACTATTATTGAAATTAATTTATAACTTTGCATATTCTTTTTTATAGTTTGTAATTTCAAATCCAAGTCTGTCAATTTTATCTTTAAGTGTTTTGTTTTGTGTAGTTAAAAATTCCGTATAGTGTTGATTATTATTTGATACAGCATAATAGCAGGGGTGAATAAGTGCTTCTGCTATGCAATTATCGGATTCAATTGCCTTTAAACCGTATTCAATTGTTGTGTCGTCCATCAAACCTGTATATCCTACGCCAATGAGATAGTCATTTGTTTTTAATCCGTATTCATTAAGAATTTTTTTGTTTTTGTTTGTGAAAGAGTTGAGAAGGATTATTTTCAAGATATTAGGCGGATATTTTAAATTTAAGTGTTTTTTTAAGCTTGGTACAAAATACATTTCTTCATACTGTGTTCTTACATACGGTATATTATATTCTTTAGCCAGTTTTGCGGTTATTTTAAATATATTCGGTATTGCATGGGTATGTACATGAGAATCAATATGATCAATTTTTGTGTAATTCATCACTGTTTCAATCTGTGTACGAAATTCATTTTCAACTTGATTAAGAAAATCCGGATTATGCGATTTTATCCAGAGTGATAAAAAACCGTTATTGAATTTTCCTTTTCTGTTTGTAAGCAAGGAAGCTTTAGTTAAAGAACGCCCTTCAATAATATTAAGATGAACTCCTATACCGAGATTAGGGCACTCGGGAATTATTTCGTTTACTGCTGCATTAAAAGCTTTTCCGTTAGCGCACAAGCTCGCGCTTGACAAAAAACCGTTATGATAACCGTGTAAAACAGCCCTGTTAAAAGGTTTGGACATCCCAAAATCATCAGCATTCAATATAAATTTTTTATTCATCATATATAAAAAATCCTTGCGTTAATAATATGTATATTATAATATAAAATTAAGTTGTTTGGCAAATACAAAGAGAGAAATTATGAAAAATACACCTGTTCTGGCAATTATTATTCCTTGTTATAATGAAGAATTATGTATCCATTCAACTGTTGAAAAACTCCTGTCTCTTCTTGATACTCTTGCAGCCAAAAATAAAATCAGTAACAAAAGTTATCTTTATTTAATTGATGACGGTTCAAAAGATTTAACCTGGTCTATAATTGAGAACCTGCATAAAACTGACACTCGTGTAAAGGCTGTAAAATTTATCAGAAATTTCGGTAATCAAAAGGCAATTCTTGCAGGTTTGGAAGGTGTAAGAGAAATCGGCTGCGACTGTGCTGTATCTATAGACGCTGACCTTCAGCAAGATGAAAATGCAATAGAGAAATTTATTGATGAATATATGAGCGGGGCTGATATTGTTTCAGGCATAAGAAATGATCGTAAAACGGATCCTTTTTTCAAAAAAATTACAGCACTTATGTTTTACAAGATAATGAATATTCTCGGTGCAAAAATTCCGCCAAATCATTCTGATTACAGACTTGTAAGCAAAAGAGCAATAGATGTTATGGAATTATATCCCGAAAAGTCTTTATTTTTGCGTGGATTTTTTAATGAACTGGGATTACAGACTTCTTATGTCTATTTTGATGTTAAACCGCGTATGGCAGGAAAATCAAAATTCAATTTTATGAGTTTAATGACACTGGCTCTTAGCGGTATAACATCATACAGCGTTGTTCCTTTGCGTTTTGTAACTGTGCTTGGCTTTTTTATGGCGCTTTTTGGCTTTTTAGTCGGGGTTGAAACTGTGATAGAAAAAATATTCTTGCATAATTCTCCTAACGGCTGGGCTACTGCAATTATTCTTTCGTGTATATTCGGCGGAATCCAGTTATTTTGTCTCGGATTAATAGGTGAATATGTCGGGCAGGTTTTTATGGAAGTCAAGTCAAGACCTCGTTACATTAAAGATAAAGAGTTAAAATAGAGTTGAAATTATTTCAAAAATATGATAAAATAATAAAGTAGATAAAAAGAAGAAAGGAATGATGTATGAAGAGATTTATTATGCCTGAAACCCTCGGGGGGGGGGCGATTCCGAGCTTTTAGAAAATAATTTATCTAAGAGGTCAAGAAGTCAAGCAAGTTTACCAAAAGTCATCCCGAACTTGTTTCGGGATCTCATAATTAGATGCAAAGAAGCAAAGAGGCATAGATGCGAAGTCTGTAACGTAAACACCTTCCTTCCCTTATTAGGGAAGGATAGGAGGATGGGTATTAATCAATACCCACCCCACCCCTCTCCCATAGGAGAAGGAAGAAATGCCGTTTCCTCCTTCACTCTTCACCTTTCACTTAAACAACGGGTAGCATTTACTTTGGCAGAGGTATTAATCACTCTTGGAGTCATAGGTGTAGTAGCTGCTTTGACAATGCCTTCATTAATTGCTAATTACCAGAAGAAAGTATTGGTTACACAGATAAAGAAAACATACGCAACCTTGAATGAGGGATTTCGCCAAATTATGACCAGTCAAGGCTGTACAGATATGACTTGTGCAGGTTTTCTTGATTATTTAACTACTAAAAAAAACAATTTGAATGTTCAACAAATTATATCAGCTTACTCTGGTAATTTCGCAGTCGTAAGTAGTACATTCAAAATGGTAAACACTTCAACTACTTTTAATCAAAACAGTCCTTTATATGATTATGATATTTCTGCAGTAGGCTTTGAAGATGAGATTATGCCTTTCGCAACTCTCTTAAATGAGTTGATATATGCCGGATATGACAATCTAACATTGTCGGGAGCCCTTCCTGGTGGCAGTATATTATTTTATCAACTTGGCGGGTTTATGCTTATAGATGTGAATGGCAAGAAGAAACCAAATATATTAGGACGCGACATTTTTTCATTACGCGTACTCTCGGATGGTCGTGTAATACCTAATTCAGATTTCAATTTTTGGTATTTCTATAATGTTTATGCAAAATCAATTCCAGAGAATGAATTCGGAGTTATAAATGAAGAGAAGCGACTTTCAAATTTAAAAGATTGGTGTTTTTCAAATACTGATGATTTAAAAGGCGCCTGTTTAGAATTAATTATCCATGACGGCTGGGAGATGAATTATTAAAGAGAGAAAAGGCTGACTTTATAGTCAGCCTTTAATATAAACTCTCATTCTTACTAAACAATAAGCACTATCTGACTGCTTTCAGTCCTGCTTGAATACCTGCATCCGCATTAATTTGTTTTGCGGATAATAATGCCATATGGCGGCGTTTTCTCGCTCCTCTTAATATAAATTCCACACTGTCGCATACATTACACGAAGGTGTTACAATCTTTTTTAGCATATCTGATTATCTCCAATGTTTTTCTGATTACATATTTTATATCGGATTGAAAACATTAAATCTTTAGAATTTTAAATATGAGTTTAATATTTTGTAACATTAGTTCGGTTTATAGCAATTTTTCTACTTTTATATATTTATATTAATAAGAAAGTTTTTTAGTGTAGAAAGGATTTTTATATGGATAAAATTAGCCCTGTCAGTACAAATTTACTTTACGCTTACAAAACTCAAGCAAACGTGCCTGCTGAAAGTAAAAATAACTCAAATACAACAACAATAGCCCCTGATATAGTGAAAAAAGAAACAGCAGATGCCACAAAAGCTTATGCAATTGTTGCACCTCCGCAAAAATCAGCTCCCGAAAAGAAAAGTATTGATGAATTGAAAGCTGATTTGACATCTCAGGGAAAAGTTGAAGGGAAAGATTTTACTGTTCGTAAAGATGAAAAAGATTCGCAATTAAATATTATTGAAGATGGAAAAACTGTTAAAGTATACAGATTTATGAACAATGGCGAGAAAAAAGAAGATTTTGATGCAATTCAGGAATTTTCATATCCACTAGACTCTTCAAAAGGCTTAAAACAGGTTGAAACAATGTATGGAGCAGATGGCGATTTTCGTTTTAGAATGACAAGATATGAAAAAGATAAATCTCCTTATAAAGATGATATTGTAAACTATGAAACTAAGCCTTATGAATTAGAAGAAAAACTCAAAGCTGAAGGAATTAAATTCTCTCGTGATACTGTTTATGCTGATTTAGGATACACTGTTAAAATTACGGCATTTGACCCTAAAAAAGATGAAATAACAAGATATGAATTTTCATACCCGAATGATAGTGATAAGGTAAATGCAGTAAGTAAATGTATTATTGATAAAGACGGCTCTTTAAGTGCTGAAATTATGTTCAGAAATGATGAAACGGTATACACTGATTTTCATGACAACTTAATTCCTGAAAATTTAAATCGTGAAGAACGTATTGCATATATCCAAAGTCATGGCGGGCCTGGGTTGAAATCTTAAATAAAAAAAAAGAACCCTTTTAAGGGTTCTTTTTTTTATAGCTTTTGTTTGTTACACCGCGTAAACGCTAACCTGTTTTCTGTCGCGTCTGTGTGCTTCAAATTTCACCTGACCGTCAATCAATGCGTACAATGTATCATCAGAGCCGATACCTACATTGTTGCCCGGATGAACTTTTGTTCCTCTTTGACGAACAAGGATATTTCCGGCTTTAACGATTTCACCGCCGAATTTTTTAACGCCTAATCGCTTCGCTTCTGAATCGCGGCCGTTACGGGTTGATCCCATACCTTTCTTATGTGCCATAATTTATTTCTCCTTATGTACTACGTACGCAGCCGTAACTTGCAGTTAATTGAAGTGCCGCCTCTGTACGATTTTTTGTATTACTTTCCCGATTTTTTATTATCGGATTTCCATCTCCCGTTATGAGAGGGAGGATAAGAAGTTTATGCTTCTTCTGTTGTTTCAGCGGCTTTTTTCTGAGCAGAAGTTCTGATTTTAGAAATCATTACTCTTGTAAAGCCTTGTCTGTGTCCTTGTTTTCTTCTGTAACCTTTTTTAGGTCTTTGTTTGTAAACAATAATTTTCTTTTCTTTGTCATGTTTTACGATAGTTCCTTCAGCAGAAGCGCCTGCAACGTAAGGCTGTCCTACTTTAGATTTTTTACCGTTTACAATCATAACGACTTTATCAAAAACAACTTTTGAATCTTTTTCGCCGTCTAATAATTCAACATCAAGGTATCTTCCTTCTTCTACCTGATACTGTTTTCCGCCTGTTTCTACAATTGCGTACATTTTCTTTTCCTTTCTTGGGTTTCGTTTTTTCGAAATAGCTTAAGGGATTGCATATACCGCCTTTTAACGGTTAAGGTCAAGTTTTGAAACATTTTTTATTACCGGCTTTATATTATTAATGCACTCGGGTAAATTTGTTTTATTTTATATGTTTCAGAATGGCTTGTCCCTCGCATCTGTTTCGCTTTATAAGCTTTCGAAAAATTGTCAACGAGTTACCGCATACTAATACATCAATTATTATCACCTGCTCAAAACCCCTTGTCAAGCACTATTAACATTTATTAACTTTACGTTCTTGCGTGTTTGTTTGCGGTAAAATTATTTTAGCGAGGGAGAGATGAAATTTACTGTTGAAGAATTGAAAAAAGCAACAAATGCCGAAATTAAAGGCAATTTGAAGGGAAATTTTGAGATTTCCACTGATACGAGAACCATTAAAAAAGGTGATTTGTATTTACCTTTGAAAGGCGCAAATTTTGACGGTGAAAATTTTTGTGATAAGGCAATTGATGCAGGTGCTGCCGGTTGTTTCTGCACAAAAGATAATTGCCCTACTGAATGTACTTTGAAAGTACCTGACACATTAACGGCCTACCTTCAAATTGCAAATTTTGCACGTAAAAAATATAATCCGATAGTTGTCGGTATTACCGGAAGTTCAGGCAAAACTACGACAAAAGAAATGGTTTATTCTGTTTTGTCAGAAAAATTCAAAACTCACAAAACTTTTTCAAACCATAACAACGAAATCGGGTTTTGTCAGACAGTTCTTTCAATGCCTGAAGATATTGAAGTGCTGATTGTTGAAATGGGAATGCGCGGGGTTGGCGAGATTGAACTTATTACAAAGTATGCACAGCCTGATTACGCAATAATTACAAATGCCGGTTCTGCTCATATCGGACGTCTGGGAAGCCTTGACAATATTGCAAAGGCAAAATGCGAAATTACAAAATATTTGAAAAATACTCTCATTGCACAGGATAACGAAAGGATTAAAAAATTTGCGGACTTTGAAGGTGAAAAGATTTTTTATTCAATAAAAGATGCGGAAATTCTGGAAAAACGCAAAGGCTATTCTAAATTCATTTATAAAAATCCCTCCACCGCTTGCGCGGTCCCCCTCGCTTTATCAAGGGAGGCAGATGAATATGAACTCAATGTTGAAGGGGATTACAATATTGAAAATTCTCTGTCTGCAATTGAGCTTGGCTTTAAGCTTGGTATGTCTTATGAAGAGATTAAGCGCGGCTTGGCAAAATATCACCAGATTGAAAAACGTTGGGAGGTTCAAAATGTCAAAGGGTTTGATATTATAAATGACAGTTATAATGCAAATCCTGAATCTATGAAAGCTTCTGTTTCAACATTTTTGGAACTTTATAAAAATCCGGTTGTAATTCTCGGAGATATGGGTGAACTTGGTGAAAATGAAATTGAGTTTCACCGTGAAACAGGCGAATTTATCGGGAAGAAGTTTCATGGTAAACAGGCGGTATTTCTTACAGTCGGCAAGCTTGCAAAGTATATTGGAGATGAATTATCTAAGTATGGATTTGATGTAAAACATTTTGACAACAATCTTGAAACATCTCGTTACATTCTTGATAATTTACATGCGGGTATTACAATATTCTTAAAGGCTTCAAGGGCTATGAAGTTTGAAGAGATTATAGAAAATTTAAAAAACGGAGACTGATAATTTATGATTATGTTGGCTGTTGCATTTTTACTGGGTATGATATTATGTTTACTTTTTGGCGTACCGTATATAGATTTTTTGAAAAAACATATGATAGGTCAGTACGTAAAGGACTGTGCGCCGGAGGCTCATGCTAAAAAACAAGGAACTCCGACGACAGGCGGAATTTTTATAATACTTGCGGTGCTGCTCGGTTCAATTATTACACTTGCCATGGCTCAAAGACTCTCTACAGAAGCTTTTATTATTCTTTTAACCCTTTTATTTTATACGTTTGCAGGATTTCAAGATGATTATATAAAGTTAAAAGGCAAAGGTAATGACGGTTTGACACCGCGCGGAAAGCTTTTAAGACAAATTGCGATAGCAATGCTTCCAACGCTTTATCTGATGATGACAAAAACAAATGCAGGGGATGTTTCAATCGGGCATTACGTATTACATTTAGGGTGGTTTTATCCTGTGTTTGCAGTATTTGTTATTACAGGTGCTTCAAATGCTTATAATTTAACAGATGGATTAGACGGGCTTGCCGCATCAACAGGCATTTTTTCATTTGCTGCGTGTGCGTTGATTTGCTTATTTTCGGGCTATCCTGAAGCTGCAATAATTTCAGCTGCTGTAGGAGGTGCGTTAGCAGGATTTTTAAAATATAACAAACCGAAAGCTCAAGTTTTTATGGGCGATACCGGTTCTCTTGCAATAGGCGGACTACTTGGAACCGTTGCGGTATTAGGAAAATTTGAAATTCTTTTGATATTGATTGCCGGAGTTTTTGTAATGGAAACTTTGTCTGTTATAATTCAGGTTGCAAGCTTTAAAACAACAGGTAAAAGGGTTTTTAAAATGGCTCCTATACATCACCATTTTGAATTATGCGATTGGAGTGAAAAGAAAATTGTATGCGTCTTTGCGCTTGTGTCGGCAATTCTTTCCGCTTCTGCAATTGTATTATATGTATTATTTAACAGAGGAATAATTTAGATGAAATCTTTATTACCCAATATAAAATTTACTGATAAAAAAGTCTTGGTTCTCGGTTTATCAAAAAGCGGAATCTCGGCTGCTCAATACCTTAACAAAGTCGGAGCAGATGTTTATATAACAGAATTCAGAAAAGAAAAACCTGAGGATGCGCAAATTTTAAAAGAGCTTAGAGAAACAGGGATTAAAATTGAAATGGGCGGACACAGCGATGAATTTATAAATGATTCTTATATTGCTGTAACATCGCCCGGGATTCCTCCGCATTCAGAGATAATGCAAAGATTAAAAGAAAAGAAAATAAAGGTAATATCTGAAATAGAGCTTGCCGCATCACAGTCAGGTGTGCCGTTTATTGCGATAACGGGGACTAACGGAAAAACGACGACAACTGCTTTGACAGCGCATATACTTTCCAGTGAATATAAAGCAGAACCATGCGGGAATTACGGAGTTCCGCCATGTGATCTGCTGGATAAAGATATTGATTTTATGGTGTGTGAATGCAGTTCTTTCCAATTGGAATACAGCAATTCATTCCAGCCTCAGATTTCTGTTTTTACAAACTTTACACCCGATCATATTGACTGGCATGGAGGATTAGAAAATTACTTTAAAGCCAAGGCTAAAATCTTTAAGGGGCCTCAGGCGCCGCAATTTTCGATTTTGAATGCAAAGGATGAAAGATTGCTTGAGTTTTCAAAAGAATGTGGTGGGACAGTATTCCTTTTTGACGGTGATATTGGTGAAAACTGCTCTTATATAAAAGACGGAGCAATATATTTTAAACGAAACGGTAAAGAAGAAAAAATTATTACTCTGGATGAATGTCCGCTTATCGGCAGCCATAATTATCAGAATGTTATGTGCGCTGTTATTGCCGCCAAAATTGAGGGAATTTCAAATGAGGATATTAAAAAATCAGTAATGTCATTTAAAGTTCCGGAACACAGACTTGAAAAGTTTGCGCAAAAAGAAAAAACAGTTTTTTATAATGACTCAAAAGCAACTAATCCTGAGGCAAGCCTTGTAGCAATTAATTCATTTAATAACTGTGATGTAGTATTGATTGCCGGAGGACGTGATAAAAATACTGATTTGACAGAGTTTTGTGATGCGATAAATAAACATATTAAAACTGTTATATTGATCGGAGAAGCTGCTGATAGATTTGATGAAAATCTTAGAAAAAATGGATTTGATAACATTATAAGAGAAGATTCAATGCAGCGTGCAATAGACAAATCAATTGAGTTAAATCCGGATGTTGTGTTATTGTCGCCTGCGTGTGCAAGTTTCGATATGTTTAGCGGATATGAAGAAAGAGGAAAGGTATTTAAAGAATATGTCTTATCAAAGATCAACAAGGCGTGAGCCGCATTCAAGACGTGACGAACAGCCTATTCAAAGCATTATAATATCATCTCCTGACAAGACATTGTTAATTGTCGTAGCTTTTCTCGTTATTATTGGATTTCTTGCGATATTTTCGGCAACTGCGCCAAAATGTCTTGATGAAGGCGGAAATCCTGCACAATTTTTAATCAAACAGTTAATTTGTTTTGTGGTAGGATTTTTCGGCTTAAAGTTTTTTATGAATTACGACTATAAAAAGCTTGCGGATTGGAATGTAATTGTAATGTCAGTAATTCTGATATCTTTAATTCTCGTTGATTTTACTCCATTGGGGGTTACAGTTAACGGTGCAAAAAGATGGATGAATATTGCCGGGTTCCAATTGCAGCCTTCGGAATTTGCAAAACCGGCAGTTGTACTTTTGCTGGCAAATGCATTCAGGAAAGATGCAAATTTATTTGATCAAAATAAATGGGTATGGGCGTTTTTCCCTATTATTGCAATGGCAGGTTTAATTTTTATTCAGCCGAATTTGTCAATGGTTATATTACTTGGTATGACAACTGTTGTTATGTATATGGCAGCAGGAGGGTCAATGAAGCTGTTTTTAAGCTGTGTTGGTGCACTGGTTACCACTATAATTGTTGCAGCCGCTACTATTATTAAACCGTACCAGATGCAGAGAATTAAAACCTGGAGAAATCCTGATCTTGATCCTTTGGGCGCAGGTTATAATATTATTCAATCGTTGATTGCTTTTGCCTCCGGAGGTTTCAGCGGTGTCGGCTATGGCGGCTCTATTCAAAAACTTTCCTATCTGCCGGAATGTCATACAGACTTTATTTTTGCTGTTATTGCGGAGGAATTAGGATTTGTCGGATGTGTGCTTGTAATCGGTTTATTCTTTACGTTTATGCAAAGAGGCTTTGTAATTGCTGCCAGATGTCCTGATATTTATGGAAAACTTCTCGCTGTGGGAATTACATTTTCAATTGTATTCCAGGCATTTATGAATATGAGTGTTGCAAGTTCATTCCTGCCGACAACAGGTGTTCCGCTTCCTTTCATAAGTTATGGCGGTTCATCTTTGATTGTTTCAATGATTATGGTCGGTATACTTTTAAATATTTCTAAAAAACGAATAAAAAAAATAAGGAACAGATATTAAAATGAGTAGATTTTTTATAACCGGCGGTGGTACTGGAGGTCATATTTATCCTGCAATAGCAGTTGCAGAAGCCCTAAAGGATGACGAGATATTTTATGTTGGAAACCCGAAAAATTTGGAATTTGATATTGTAAAACAAAAAGGTTATAAGTTTTTGGGTGTAAATGTTCATGGTATGCCAAGAAGTTTTGACTTTCATTTAATTGAATGTTTGTTTCAACTTGGTGTTGCGGTTTTAAAATGTTGTTTTTATATATTAAAATACAAGCCTGATGCTGTTTTTGGAACTGGCGGTTATGTTTCTGCACCTGCACTAATAGCCGCAAGGTTCATGAATGTCCCTTATATGATGCATGATTGTGATGCACAGCCAGGATTGGTGACCAGAAAACTCTCAAGAGGTGCAAAGAGCGTTTCTGTAGCATTCGAATGTGCTTGTAAATGTTTGAATAATAAAAATTGTTATGTTAACGGCAATCCGATTCGTTCGGCATTCAAAATCCTTTCAAAAGATGATGCGAGAAAAAATCTTGGACTTGAAAATAAGTTAACGCTTTGTATAATGGGCGGCTCTCAGGGTGCACGCTCTATAAATGACGCTGCTGTTGAAATTTTAAAATCTGTTTCAAAAGATTTTGATGTGCAGATAATTTTCCAAACGGGCAAGAAAAATTATGAAAGGGTAATTGAACAATTAATTTTAATTTATCCGCAGTATGAAGCAGATAAAAATATAATTATAAAACCGTATTTTGATGATATGGTGACGGTTTTGAAGGCATCGGATATTGCGGTATCCCGTTCGGGTTCGTTGAGCATTTCGGAAATCTGTGCCTGCGGAATTGCTCCGATATTTGTTCCATACCCTTATGCAGCAGCTGATCACCAGCGTAAAAATGCAAGGTATATGGTAGAAAAAGATGCAGGACTTTATCTTGAAGATAGTGAAATAAACGAAAAAACTTTATTAGAGGCAGTAGTTTCTCTTATTGAAAATAAAGCACGATTGAAACAAATTCAGGAAAATTCACTTGGTCTTGCAAAATTTGACGGTACTGAAAAAATAGTAGGACAGTTGAAAGAAATTGCAAATGGAAAATAATTATGATAGTGCAGTAAAGTTATTAACATCTCAGGGAAAGTTTTATATAAATCTTGGACTTGAGAGAATTTCCGATGTATTAGAATTGCTTGGTAATCCTCAGGATAAATTAAAATGCATTCATGTCGCAGGTACTAACGGTAAGGGATCCGTGTGCGCAATTATATCTGCTGTTCTTGCTAAAGCCGGAATGAAAACGGGGTTATATACAAGTCCGCATATTTACGAATATACTGAACGTATAAAAATTAACGGTTATGATATTCCTAAAGATGATTTTGCAAAATATGTTTTTGAAATTTGTTCTCTTGCGGACAAAAGTAATATTCATCTTACAGAATTTGAAATCTTAACAGCAACTATGTTTAAATATTTTGCTGATAATAATGTTGATGTTGTTGTGTTGGAAACTGGGCTTGGCGGAAGGTTTGATGCAACGAACGTTATAAAATCAAACTTGTGTTCAATCATAACTCATATTGATCTGGATCATACTGAACGTCTCGGGAACACAAAATCAAAAATAGCTTTTGAAAAGGCTGGTATTATAAAATCAGATTGTCCTGTGTTTACGTGTGAAGGGTACGAGGAAATAAAGGATAAAGCAGATGAATGTAACTCTATGTTTGTTCTTGTAACACCTTTTGAGGATACAACAAATTTATCTCTTAAAGGAACATGCCAACAGGAAAATTTATCCCTTGCACTTGCTGCTGTAAGATATCTTTTCCCGCAGATTCAGGAAAACATTATTCAGGCAGCCCTGACAGAAGTAAAACATCCCTGTCGTTTTCAACTTTGTAAACAAGATTTGATTGTGGATGGTTCTCATAATCCAAATGGCGCGATGGCGCTTCGGGATAGTCTGGATTTATATTTCCCGGATAAGAAAAGGTGCTTTGTATTCGGCTGTTTAAGAAATAAAGATTATGCAAAAATGATGGAAATACTATTCGCAAAAGGTGATGAAATTTATTTTTATCATTTCAATAACAAAAATTCTTGCACTATTGATGAATTAAAAAAAGTCTGTCCTTACCCTTCAAAAGAATTTAAAGGCTTGGCTGAACTTCCTCAAGATTATTTGAAAATAGTATGCGGCTCATTTTATATGCTGAATGAAATTATCCCTTGTGACATTCTTCTTCATTAGCCATTTCTTCAAGCAGGTTAGTTAACTCTGCAGGCTCAAAATCAGAACATGAGTTCCATACTAATGTCGGTTTTCCGCCGCTGATTGAAGGACTCGGATAATCGCTGTTGCAAAATCCTTTCAGCATATTTGTTGATCCGTCAACATTTGAAGTAAAATATTTACAACAGCTGCAAATTTTAAGAACAAAACCATAGTCATATAATTTTTGTCTTATTTCCTGTAATGCATCAATCATACGCAAATGTTTGCCCGTAATAAATTTTTTCTTTTTGTAAATAAATTTGATTTTAGCAAGTCCTGATTCTGATATAAATTCAACCCTGCAAGGTAATTCTCTGCCGGCATTATTCATAACAAATGCATCTACCGCAAGTTTTTCAGTACCTTCAGGAAGCTCTTCTCTTTGAGTAATTTTTGCAATAATAACTCTAACAGGAGGCAGGTTTTTTATAATATGGCAGAGTGAATAAATCGGATATAAACATAAAAGTACAATTTCTTTAAATCTTAATTTTGAATTTATCAAACTTATTCCAAAACCTGCTATAAGTATCAGGAATGTAAAAAGTACTATTTTAAAGTCTACAAAAAAGTAATATCTGTAGGAGTGTTTCATTACTACGGCATAAATTACGAGTATCATCCAGATATTAGGATTTAAGAGAGAAAATGTATGTTCTGCAAATATAAAGTTTTTCGACCAGATCTGGCTGAAACAGTTTTTAAAAAGGTCAAGTCTTGCAGAAAGTCTCGGTTTTCTAAACTCATAATTCGCGGTGTCAACGTATGTTTGAATATTAGGATTGTATGTGCATGGACATTTAATTTTAGATAAAAGCATGCTGTATTTTAATTCTGAATTTATATCTTTAAAATCGACAGAGCCAATTTCATCAACGATATCTTTCTTAATAACGAATACTCCGGAATCAGCGCTTGCCGCAAGCCCAAAGAGAGAGCGTGCTTTTCTCATAAAATTCATATGATATTTTTGATAAGCTGCTTTTATTTTATCAACAGGTCCTAAGTTGTCTGTGAGAATGAGAGTTTCGCCGCTAAGTACGCTGTGATTGACCAGTGCTGAATTTACTGTAGTTAAAAAGTTTGCAGGAATGCTTCTGTCAGCGTCCATAAATACGTAAGAATCAATGCTCTGGTCTTTTGAAAGTCTTTCAATAAGCATAGATACCGCTTGATCTTTGCCCACAGTACCTACTCCGGTAATATTTATTAAACTTAAAAACGGCTCATTGATAAATAATTGTTCTGAACCGTCAGAGCAGTTATCAAGTATTACAAAAACCCTGAAGTTATTAATCGGGTAATCCTGCATTTTTAATTCTTTGATAAGATTTTCAAGAGTAATTTTATTATTTCTAGCATATATAATAACTGCTAAATTATCTTTTTCTTCATATTTTGAATATCTTTTTTCTATCTTAAACGGTTTGTCATTAAGGTTTCTGACAGCGAGAGCCAGAAAATAAAAAGAGTATATCGCAACATAGATATATAAAATGTCTAAAATTAATTCCATAAACTTCCTTTCACACTAATATTCTATGTAAAAATTTATTAAAAATCCATTACATGTTAATAAATGTTATATATTGATTGCATTCAGTCAGAAAATAGTTTATAATCGATTGTATAGTCAGAAAGGAGTAAAGTTATGAAAAGTATTACGAGATTATCGGGGGGGGGGCACATCTAGGCTCAAACTCCTTATTTTCAAAATTTTGTGCTACGCACGTAGCCTACTCTCAAAATATTCGTCGGGCAGCATTTACTTTGGCAGAAGTTCTCATCACGCTTGGAGTCATTGGTGTCGTTGCCGCTTTAACAATGCCGAGTTTGATGGCACATTACCAGAAGAAGGTTCTAGTTACACAGATAAAGAAGGCATATTCAACCTTAAATGAAGGTTTCAGGCAGATAATGGCACAGGAAGGCTGTACGGATTTAATTTGTGCAGGATTTATGGATTCTTCATATCATATGATATTGAATGAATCCAATATAAACAAACTTGTCAGTACATTCAAATTATCAGATTTTTCAAATACTTCAAATATATTTAATTATGATATAAAAAGTTTAAATGGTAATGTTATTACAGCAGATCTTCTTGATGATTTAAATACTGTCGGCGCATATTCAGGGAAAACTCCAGATGGAATGTTTGTAAGTTTTGTTAGTGATAATTCTGTTAACCAGTTGATCCTATTTGACGTCAATGGTAAAAAAGGACCTAATGTTGCAGGAAGGGATATTTTCTATATTACTGTTACAAACAATATAATCACACCTTATTTCAGCCTTCCATACTTGAAGTTTGTTGGATTAGATTTAGATGGTGATTTGATAAATCAAGAATCAATTACAAAAATTGTCAAAGATGGATGCTCTCAAACAGGTTCTGGTAGGGATCCATCACAGCCATTAATATATTGTTTAGAACGTATCATTATAGACGGATGGGAGATGAAGTATTAGTAGAAAACTAGAAAGATTTTAGCCCCTTATTGTACAGGGGCTATTTTTGTGATATATTTATGCTATGACAGAACTTTTGATTTTGTATGTTTTATTAAAGAGAGATTTGACGATGTATGCAATTCAGAAACGAATTGGGGAGATTTTCGGGGCTTTTACTATACCTAGTTTTGGAGCTTTAAAACCTGCATTAAATCGTCTTGAGGAAAAGGGCGCTTTAACATCAAGAAAGATTATGTCTGATGGCGGTAAATTGTCAATATTTTATGAAATATCAAAGAATGGTTTATCTGAATTAAAAAGATTGCTGCTTGAAAGTTTTAGCGACAATCCGTTACAATTTTTTTCAAACGCGCGTATAAAATTATATTGTGCGGATGTTCTGGATCAAAATGAACGTAAAAGGCTTTTCTTTGCTGTTAAATCAAAAGCTATGCTTTTTAAATCTTTTGCGCAAAATATCTTGAGTGATGAATATAATCAAACTGATTTTTATCAGAAAATAATACTTGATAATACAATTTGTGAATATTCAAATTTTATAACGATTGTTGAAGGCCTGGAGAAAGATAATGCCGGCAATAGTAAATGATGTTATAAAAGGTTCTATTGCAGAAGAACTGGGTATTGGCCAGGGTGATGAGATTATATCGATTGATAATACCGGAATGGTTGATATGATTGATTATAATTTTTTGTGCAAATCAGAATTTTTGACATTGGAAGTTAAGAAAAAATGCGGAGATACAGAAGTTATTGAACTTGAAAAAGATTATGATGAAGAGCTGGGTATAATTTTTGAAAGTGCTGTTTTCGACAGAGTGAGGCCATGTTTAAATCATTGTATTTTTTGTTTTGTAGATCAGCAGCCAAAAGGATTAAGGGAAACTTTATATGTAAAAGATGATGATTACAGGCTATCTTATTTGCAAGGAACTTATATTACTCTCACAAATCTTACTGATAAGGACAAAGATCGTATAAAACGTATGCATTTGGGACCTTTTTACATTTCAGTGCATACTACTAATCCTGATTTGCGGATGAAAATGCTTAGAAATCCAAATGCAGGCAAAGCGCTTGAAAATTTGCAGTGGTTAAGAAAAAATAAAATACCTTTTCATGCGCAAATAGTTTTATGCCCTGGATATAACGACGGAGAAGAACTTGAAAGAACTTTGAATGATCTGGCAAAGTTGAAAAATACAGTTTTGTCTGTTGCAATTGTTCCTGTCGGAATTACTCAGTTTCGCAAGAGCGGATTAAAACAGGTAGATAAAAAATGTGCTATAGAAACGATTAATATTGCATCAAAGTATAAAAGGGTTTGTTGTTCTGATGAATTTTTCTTGCTCGCAGGATATGACATTCCTCAATCTAAATATTATTGCGGATACAACCAGCTTGATGATGGTGTGGGGACATTGAGGATTCTTCTTGATGATTTTGAATCAAGAAAACTGCCTAAGAAAATTTCTGCTCCTTTAAAAATTTCTTTTGCAACAAGTTTTGCTGCTAAATATGCGATAGAAAGGATTGCAGAAAAATTAAATAAAATAACAAATTTGACAGTTACAGTAAATCCTGTAAAATCAAATTACTGGGGTAAAAATATTACGGTCGCGGGTCTTATAACTACTGATGATTTAATCAGGACAGTGAAAGATATTGATACAGATCTAGTTATAATTCCTTCTGTAATGTTAAAACCTTATTCTCAGGAATTTTTAAAAAAAAAAAGTTTGGATTATGTAAAACAACATACAGGTAAAAAATTTTTTGTGGTTAAAGACATATATTCTATGAAAGAAGTTGTTGATATGTTATGCGGGTTAGTTTGATAAAAAATATGAGAGGTTTTGATGAAAATTATTAATGTTTTATTTGCAGTTGTAATAATAGTGGCTTTATATGCTGTTTTTAAACCTGCAAAAACCGATTCTCCTAATGGTGGCGAAAAGACTCCAAGAATAAGTTTTCCGGGAGCTTCAAGAATCCCTGATAGTGTTTTTGAAAATACTTCTGCTTCAGATACTTATTATGATGTTATTAACGGAGAGAAAAAACAAATATTCTGGGTATATGCTGACTGTCCTATCGGTCGCGCCATGAAAAAACAAATAGATGCGATAATTGAGAATAATAATTTAGCCTCAAATTATTTACATAACGCTAATTTGATGTCTGGAGGAATGATGGTTTTCTGTAAAAACAGGACGAATAAATGTGCACAGATATATTTGTATGATAACTGTAGCGACAAAATTTGCGTAATTAATCCTAAGCAAAAAGCAATTTTAAAACTGAATAATTCTGATTTTCAAAAAGTTGCAGAAACTTTAGTAAAAGCAAAATACTGGTAAGTTTCATATAAGTATATGAGGAATATTTGTTCGGTTATGGTACCTTTGTATAGGTGAACTTAATTTTTTGGAGATTTATATGAAAAAGAATTTATTATTTGCAGGTTTGTTTGTTATGCTGGCTTTTACGTTATCAGGCTGTGTGAAAGTTGAAGAAAATATCATAATTAATGAGAACGGCACTGCAGAAGTAAAAATGGCAATGTTATTTGACAAAAGGTTAGAGCCTTATCTCGGTGCTGAACTTGATAAAGCTATGTCCGGCAAAGACTCAAGCTCCAATAAAAATTTTAAAGTGGAAAAAGTTGTAAGAGACGATTATTTCGGTATGGAATCAACAAATTTGATAGAAGATATACATAAAAAAGATCTTATTCCTCTTGATGACGATATAAAAACTTATAATAAAGATGGAAGATTTTTATCTGTGAAAAAAGGTTTTTTCAAAAATGTGTATACAATTGATGCTGATTTTAACTTGACTTCATTGAAAACAACTGATTCGTATAAAAAATTAGATCCGGAAGCTGCATCTATGTATCAATATGAGTTAAATATTCAAATTCCTTCAAAAGCTATTTCAACAAATTCAACTGATATAAAATTAAATCCTTATGTTTATAGTTGGAATATTAAATTTTTCCAATCAAATCCTGTAAAGCTTGTTTTTTCTATATATAACAAGCTAAATATAGCAATAACATCTTCTGCTGTGATTATACTAATGTTAATTATGATTATTTCAAGGAAAAAGAAGCCGCAGATTCAAGCAGAAGATGGAGATAACTAAATTATTTAAACTAAATTTTTGTAATCCCAAAGAGGCTTTCATTTATATTCAAAGCCTCTTTATTTACTAGTAATTATTATCTTTAAGCATTTGTCTGTTATAATCTATTGTCTGCTGCCTCATATTTTCTATTTCATTAACAGTTTCATCAACATGTTCTTGAACGCTTTGAGTGTTTACGGATGAATCTTTCAGCTTTAAAGAAGATACGCCTTTTAAAGAGTTTAAACCTATTATAAATATTACTGATGCTATTAGAAGTCCGATTAATAAGTCAATAGCTCCAAACGCATTTTTTCTCATTATATTTCCTTTAAGTAATCTTATTTTTGTGGATAAAAAATTTTATGGCCTCTTCTGTTGTTTTTGGTGTTTTTAAAATATCTTCTACAGGAGAGCCGCTTATATGATGTTTTATGAAAATTTTGTTGTATATTAATAAACCTAAAAATATAATTAACGATGATAAAACAACGCCACCCATAGCTAATGCGAATTTTATAACGCCTGTTTGCATAACAGCAGAGCGGGTTTGTTCGCACAAGCCCGCATTTGCTGTTAAAAATATAAATGTAAAAAATGTATTACGGATTTTATTCTTCAACTTTTTCCTCTGTTGTTTCTTTTGATTTTTTAGTTCGCGGTTTTCTTGTTTTAGATGTTCCGCGGTTTGGTCTGCGTGTTTTTTTAGGTTTTTCTTCCGATTGTTCTGCGGGTTGAACTTCAGCTTCGCTGTTTTGAGGTTCGGGTTTCGCCTCTGCCTCAGGTTCTATTACTGGTTTAATTTCTTCATTTGGTTTAAGAACAGTTTCTGCTGTTTCAATTGCTTGTTCAATTGTTTCCTGATGTTCTTGTTTTTTCTCAAATTTATTTTTTCTGTTTCCGCGTTTTTTCTTGTTGTCGCGTTTTTCTGTTTCCTGAACAGCTACTGTTGAAGGATTTTCAACCTCAATCTCCGGTGTTTGTTGTATTTCCTGTGTTTCAACAGATGGTGTTTCTTGCTGCGGTGCAGGCTGATTTTGATTTTTGTTATTATTTTTATTCTTTTTAAAGTTGTTTACCGGCAGTTTCATTTTTGCAGCTTTTGCTCTGTATTCACCTTCTGCAGTCGGAGTTGCAAAGTTAAATTCATTCATGAAATACCCTGTTCCCTGACAATGCGGACATTTTCTTGTGAAAATTTCTGATAAAGACTGTCCCTGACGATGTCTTGTTAGTTCTACAAGCCCTAAATCAGAAATTTGTCCTACCTGTGGTTTTGCTTTATCCGGTTCAAGAGCGATTTCAAGTTCTTCCAGCATTGCAAGTTTATCAGCTCTTGACATCATATCAATAAAGTCTACAATAATCATTCCGCCGATATTTCTTAATCTTAATTGTCTTGCAATTTCATGAACTGCTTCGATATTTGTTTTTAAAATAGTTTCGTCCTGAGTTGATGAACTTGTGAATTTACCGCTGTTAACATCGATTACCGTAAGTGCTTCCGTCTGCTGGATAAACAAATAACCGCCTGAAGGCATATTTACTTTAACATTTAAAGCAGCTTTGATTTCTTTGTGTACATCGGTGGCTATTAAAAGCGGTTCTGTACCTTTATATAAAGTTACCTGAACATTTTTATTCATGTGCCAGTTTTGGAGAATGTTTTGAACTCTCTGCATTGCAAAAGCCGTATCAACAACAATTTCTTTAACATCTTCAGTGCAGGCTTCTCTGATTGTTCTGTAGAGTAAATCTTGATCTCTGTAAAGAAGGTTTGGAGGAGTCATTGTTTCTGCAGCTGTAATAATATTATTCCATTTTTCAAGAAGGATTTCCAAATCTTCCTGAATATCAGCTTCTGACTGTCCTTCTGCTTCAGTACGGATAATAACACCTACTCCTACCGGTTTAATAAGGCTTACTACAGATTTTAATCTTGCTCTTTCTTTAGAATTTTCAATTTTTTTACTAATGCTTATGCCGGGTTCATTAGGCATTAAAACTAAAAATCTTCCGGGAAGGCTTATTTCTGTCGTAACTCTGGGACCTTTATGCCCTGTCGGTTCTTTTACTACCTGAACAATAAGTTTTTGTTTCGGAGAAAGTTTGTCTTTTAAAGCGCCTTTTCCCATAACATCCTGAGCGTGTAAAAATCCCATTTTATCTGTTCCGACATTTACAAATGCCGCATCAATACTCGGCAGAATGTTATCAACAGTTGAAAGATAAACATCTCCTAAAATTACATCACCTCTGGAAATAAAAAAGTCGGTAACTTTACCGTTCTCCATTACTGCGGCGATGTTGTCCCGCTCTGCAATGATAATTCGTTTTTCAACATTTCCGTTTTTGTTGTGTCTGTCGTTTGCCATAAATAAAAATCCTTTATAATTCTTGTAAATCTTTGTCAAAAAACCGTGTCCGCTTTATATCAAAAGTTACATCGGGCGCAATTAAATTCATAAGCATATCAGCTCTCAGTGCCGGAATTCCGCTTTCAGCCGTTCCGTCTGCTTTATTAATTGCAGATTGACCTGTTTTTAGTACTATGAACAGACTCTCATCTTTAAATCTGTAAGATTTAATAGATTGTTTAATGTCTGTTTTTTTGATTAAACCTTTTTTGTTTTTCTTCTCTATAAAAATTTCTTCGGAAGATAAAACTTTGTCTGTATTATATCTTAAATTTTCAAAATCGTAAAGTGATTTATTAAAAATCTCAACTTTATATTCTGCCCATTGTGCTGTCATATCAATTGCGGGGGCATTTTTTTCTATTTTAACAATACTTATAATTTTTGATTGTTCGGGTAGAACTTTCTCTAACTTTAGTTTGAGTTCCTGTTCTGTAAGGTTATCGAAAAGCTCTATATCAACGAGTTCACATTCGCTTTCTGCAAATAAAGGAAGCGCAATTCCCATAGAAACTTTCATCGACGGGTTGTACCCGAGTGAATACACAACATCCAAATCAGTTCTGGCAAGTGCCTTAAAGAAAGTATTTTGCCAGTCAAGATGAGAAAAATATTTTAAAATCCCTGTTTTGGTAAGTTTAATTCTGTATTTGAAAATTTCTCTGTCATAACCCTGACAGGTTTTAGAATCTTTTACTTCTATTTTTAACTTTTGAGCTTTTTCACCTGCTTTGAAAGGTTTTGCAAGAATTTTTCGTGTTTTAAGGTTTTTACATACGCCGCAATTTACACATCCTTTTTCACAGGTTGGTTTAGCATTTGCATCATTGAATTCTTTAATAAACCAATCTTTATCAACCCCGATATTTATAAAATCCCAGGGTAAAACTTCTTCTGTTGAATATTGTTTTTGGGCAAGTTCTGCAAGGTTAATTCCGAGTTCTTCGGCTGTTTTATGCCAGATATCTTTGTTAAAATACTCGCCCCATGCATCTAGATAGCATCCTTTTTTATAAAGAGCTTCTATATATTTGCAAAGGCTTGCATCTCCGCGGGTTAAAACAGCTTCAATTTGCGAAACGGTGTCTTCATGGTAGTTAATTTTTAACCCTTTAATATGAGCAGTTTTTTCTTTTAAATATCTGATATGTTCATCAACTTCATCAAGCTTCATTTGACCGTACCACTGGAACGGCGTAAAAGGTTTGGGTACAAAAATCGATAAAGTGCAGGTTATATCAAGTCCATGATTTAAACCTTTTTCACGTTTAATCTGTTTGCAGCGGTATTTAATTTTTCCCAAAAGCTCTGCCATTTCGTCCATATCTTGCAGTGTTTCTGTCGGAAGTCCGCAGATAAAATAAAATTTAATTTTAGACCAGCCGTTTTCATACAATGTCAGAACAGCATTTAAGATTTGCTCTTCAGATATATTTTTTTTAATTTTGTCGCGTAAACGCTGGCTCCCTGCTTCGGGGGCAAGTGTCATTGTAGATTTACGGACACTCTGAACAAGGTTTGCAAGTTCAAGGTTGAATCCGTCAATTCGCTGGCTTGGAAGCGATACCGAAACCTTTTTTTCGTTAAAATCAACCGCTAATTCTTTTATGACTTCGTTTATATTTTTATAATCATTAGAAGAAAGCGAAAGCAGAGAATATTCGTCATATCCCGTATTTGTAACAAGTTCTTTAGCAATTTTAATTATATCTTCTGCCGGACGTTCTCTTATCGGTAATGTTACATGCCCCGGCTGACAGAAACGGCACATTCTTCCGCATCCGCGTCTTATTTCAACTACGGCTCTATCCTGAACAGAAGTCGAAAAAGGAATCGGGTAAGATTTTAATGCTGTATCATACTCCAATTGCGCAATTCTTTTTGTAACGGCTCCGCCGGTTAATGCAGACCAGCGTCCGCAATTTTCTCCTTCACATAGAGCTTTAATTCTTTCTTCTCTTGGCAATCCTTTAGTTTTTTCTAAAATTTGACAAACCTCTATAATGCTGTCCTCTCCGTCGCCAATCATAAATACATCGATAAAATCCTGAACAGGCAACGGGTTAAATGCACATGGACCGCCCGCTATAATAATAGGGTCATTATCCTTTCTCATATCATTACGATATGGTATTTGTGCCATTTCAAGCATTTTTAAAACTGTCGGGTATGCCATTTCATATTGTAGAGAAAATCCAACAGCATCAAAATCCTTTATATGTCTTTTACTTTCAAGAGCATATAAAATATCAGGCTGAAAATCCGCTTCCGGCGCATAAACTCTGTCTGCCATATATTCGGGTTGTTTATTAACCAGATCATATAAAACTCTTAATCCCAGATTGCTTATACCTATTTCGTATTTGTCGGGGAATGCAAAGGCAAATCTGACTTTAGACTTATCAAAATCTTTGTTGTAAGAAAGAAATTCTCCGCCTACATACTGGTATGGTTTATTGCATTTATATAAGGCTTCGTGATATTCTCTAAAAAAACAATTCATTTTATTACGCTAAATCCTCCGGAAAATATTTGTCAATTTCTATAATTGTTCCGTCCAGAGTATTTTCTTCAAAAGACTTCATAAACTTAAAAAGGTCGCTATTCGGAACATCATAATTGTACAGGACTGTTTCCCCTTTGTATTCACGCATAACCCTTACAATGTAATGGCATTTTTCCGCATATTGCAGGAGATGCTCTGCATTAAATCGCTTGCCGTTATGGTCTTTGTCTATTCTAACATAATGAAAACCGGCATAAAATTTTACTTTTTCATTACTTTCTGTCGGTTTTGAAAAAATATCTATAATTTTTTTATTAATTTCATCACTCATATTTATATTTAACTATATTTGTAAAGTCATGGCTAAAATGTTAACAATTTGTGATATAATGGTTAAGGTTATAATATGGAGATGAAACAGTGTTTTTTGTCAAAAAAAATCGTTTAACAGGCAGGCTGATTGTAAATGTTTTCGGACTAAAGTTAAAATTTCGTTTGAGTCCAAAAAATAATTTCAAAGATGATCTTATGGCTAATTTGTTATATGAATTGGCTGATCCGCGGACATTACAATCTGTAAAACTTCCAAAAGTTTTAAATTTATATGATTCTTTATATGCGCTTGTTGACTCGGATAAATCTTTAGCACGTTTTGGAGACGGAGAATTTAAAATTATGCTTGGAGAAAGTATTAATTTTCAAAAGTATGATCCGATTCTGTCAAAGCGTTTATGCCAAATATTAGGCAATAATTTGGATAATATTTTTATCGGAGTGCCTGATGTTTTCGGATACTGTGACGGAAATTATTTCAGACGTGTTATGGTTTCTTGCCGCGATGCGTTATATAAATATATGAATTTTGAAAAGCCATACTGTGATGCTTTTTTGACGAGACAGTCCAAATTTTCCAGTGAAAAAATGGGAAATGATTATTATGGAAATCTAAAAAAGCTCTGGGAAAATAAAGATATAGTTATCGTTGAAGGAGAAGGCAGCAGGCTTGGTATCGGTAATGATTTATTTTCAAATACCAGTTCAATAAAACGTATTTTATGTCCTATAAAAGATGCATTTTCAAAATATGATGAAATATTGAGTATTTGTAAAAAGCAATCGGAGGACAAAGTTTTTATTATTGCGCTAGGACCAACTGCAACTGTTCTTGCTTATGATCTTGCAAAACTCGGATATAGAGCGCTCGATGTCGGGCATGTTGACACAATGTATGAGTGGTTTTTAAGAAGAGCAACAAAAAGCATTCCTATTGAAGGGAAAATTGTTTTTAACGAAGAAAGAAACAAGAATAATATAAAACCCTGTAAAGATAAAAGATACTATGAGCAAATTATTGCAACAATAGAGTAACTATTTAAGTTTCTTTGCGTAATCTTTATATTCTTTTATAAAAGATATAATATCCAGAGCAAGTTCTTTGCGTATATCTGTTGGCGCATTTTTTAGATATTCCATGGCATGGGATACTTTAATGTTTTTATCGTACCATCTGCGCATTATATAGTTGTATTGATCGTCAAGCGACATTTCAATATTAAAATCAATATCTTTTAATCTGTCTATTATAAAATCAGCACAACGAACCTGAATATACTCTTCAGCTTTTTCAAGTTCTGCAACAGCCCTGCTTACTGTCGGATCAATATCATACCAACGCTTTTTCATACATTTATGATAGCGTTTTTTTTACAACTTGTCAATAATCAGGGGATAAGTTCATGTTGATTCTTAAATGCAAGTACAGATAATGCAACATCTTTTTGAATTTGTTTTGTTGTATCTTTCAAATATGCAAACGCTTGTGATAAAATTTCATTTTTGTCGTACCATCTTTGATACTTATTAGTGACGTTGTTTTTTGCCGCATTTTTAATGTAGGTTAAATCGCGGTCTTTTTCTTTTACTAATTTTATGATGTATTCGGCATATTCTATTTGAGCATTAGGTCCCGCACACTCAATCATACTAATAGCCATGTATACATCAGGTTCTACATCATACCAGCGCATTTCAGCTTCCTCCCTTAAGTACATTTTTAATATGCCCATATTTTAATAAAATAAAACATTAAGTCAAAATTTTTTACATTTTTTGTATTTGTATTTTTAATGTTGTATAATCCTGTTATGAAAAAAATAGTTGCTTTGTGTTTACTAATTGCTTTTGTTTTTTCAAATTCTTCTGTTTTTGCAGAAGTTTTAGAAGGGCATGCGGAAAAAACTGAACACTTGGAACAGCAGCTTCAAAGAGAATTGTTTACAGGCGAAATTGAGCATTTAGAGAGAAGAGATGTTATTAATATGACGGTTTCGCAGGTGCTTGATAGCAATATTAATATTGAAGGTGACGAATTTTTTGCAGAAGTCACAGATGAGGTTAAAGGAGATAAAGGTGTTATTATCCCTAAAGGTACAATTGCGCACGGTAAAATTACCCAGACAGGAGATCCTAAGCGTCTGGGGCGTCAAGGGTGGATTGAATTGGATTTTGATTATTTAATAACGCCTGACGGACGTGAAATTCCTATAGAAGGGAAAATGTCTACAAAACTTCATCCTGTAGCCGAAGCTTCAAAAATTGTGGTTCAGGATGTCGGCTATACTCTTGCAGGAGGTGCTGCAGGAGGACTTTTAGCACTAAATTGGTTAGGACTTGAAGCCGCAATTGCCTCTCAAGGTTACACTCTTGCAGGTGGTGCTGCTATTGGCGGTGCTATAGGGCTCGGTATGGCTTTAATAAGAAAAGGACATGATGTTTTGATAGCCCCGGGGGATCAGATAAGAGTTAAAATTAATACATCTGTTCCTTTGCCTGTTTATAAAGAAACAGCCCTAATGCAGCATGAATTATTTTATCCGGGACTTGATATTCATATTAGTGATATAAAACACGAAAAAGATCCGTTCGGGGAAGTTAATACGATTACATTGACAGTTATGATTTCAAACATGTCAGATAAAACTTTTTCCGGTCTTGATATGGCTCTTGTAAATGATTATAATTCTGTTTTCAGACCATCTATTTTTGGTGATACAAAATTGATGTTTAAGCAGATAAGACCCGGAGATAAATTTGCAGGGAGCGTATCTTTTGCGGTTGATAATATAGACAGAAGTTTCTGGCTGACTTTTTATGATAGGAGAAAAGGAACTGCCTTGTCAAAAATTTCGTTGGACAATGCTTACAGAAAAGTTTCTGATAAAACAAAAAAGAAAAATCAAAAGTTAAGAAAACGTAAAACAAATTTCAAAAAAGAAGAAGATTTGTTTGATGTTCAATGATTGTAACTTTTTTTGTACAACCTGTTGAAATCAAAGAAAGTTATGTTACAATGTTAGTAATTGGTACATATAAAAGAAAGTAGAGGAATTTATGGTGTGCGGTAAACTGGAAATTGAGATACTAAATTCAATTTGGAGTTTAACTGAAGATAATGAGGACAGAGATATTTCTATTCAGGATATTGTTGATTATCTTGCAGAATCGGGTGTAAAAAGAGCTTATACTACGATAAAAACAGTTATGGACAGATTGACTGTAAAATCTGTTCTCGTACGCTATAAAGTTGGAAAAAAATTCTATTATAAAGCAACCATGAATAAAACCGAAATGGCAACGGATGCTGTGAAAACATTGTCGGAACAATTTTTTAACGGTAATTATGCCGCTATGATTAAATTCATAAATGAAAATACTCAAAATGTTTTAGTGTAAAATGAATAATAATAAAAATGACAGAGTACTTGTTGCAGATTTAATCCGTCAGGTTTTAATTTCTCGTATGTGTGTAAGAGAAGCTATTTTGAATTTTCCGCGTGATACTGATGATAAAAGCATTCATGCGGCTTATCATGCTCTTGTTCATTACGAAGCAGATGAGGATTTAAGAAAACGCGATACTCTTTATAAAGAAGAACAGGATGATTATCTTGAATTTATTTCTTATATTCTTGAAAAAGGCGAAGATTTACCCGAAAATATTATTAACAACTATGAAAAATATTACGTTTGTGCTAATATCCCTCATGAAAAGAACGCAAAGGGTTTCTTAAAAAGTTTTTTACGATTTTTGAATATTAAATAAGGAGAAAATATGAAAAAATTACTTTTATTATTTGGAATTTTATTATTGGCTGGCGGTTGTGCTATTGCAAGGTCAGAAAAAACTCTTGATGTTTTGCCTTTACTTTCTTCAAAATCCGAACAGGCTAACAGAGTTTGGGTAGGAACTTTCCAGCTTGTGTGGAATGATTTGATGGACGGGATAGTAAAAGGCCCTGTTAAATTTGAAGGTTATAAATCACCGCTTGCCAAGCAACTAAATAAACAAAGGTTTAAAGCGGATCAGTTATCAGAAGATTCTTATTACAAAACTTATGGCGAAACTTCGCCCGAATTAAAAACTCAAATAGAAACGGCAATAAAAGAAAAATTTGGAGAAACAAGTGATATCTTAAATTCATTTGATTGGACTCCTGCGCCTGGAAAATATTTTATCTACGCAATGCTGAAAAAAGATTTCAAATTCCTGACAGCGTTTGACAAATTGAAACCTGCAAGATTTGCACATTCTTTCAGAAAAGTTGATTACTTCGGTATTGATGAAAACAGTGATAAAGTTTTGGATAATATGGTAAGTGTTTTATTCTATAATTCTTCAAAAGATTTCGCAATATCAATAAGAACTGATGGTAATGATATTGTTTATCTTTACAGAACTAATGATGATAAAACTTTTGACAAATTGTATTCCGATATGTTTATGAAAAAAGTTTATTATGATGGTCCTTCAAAATTCAATGAAAGTGATGAATTGAAAGTTCCGAATATTAATTTGTATAGAGAAAAATCTTTTGATGAGCTTTGCAATCATAAAATCAATGGAACTGAAATGATTATTTCTCAGGCCTTGGAAACTATAGATTTTAAAATGGATAATGAAGGCGTTAAACTGAAATCTGAAGCAGCAATTGCTGTAACTATGTCTGCGCTTGCCCCTGAAAAATTTGAACCGCGCAAATTCTATTTTGATGATACTTTTGTTTTATTCCTTCAAGAAGCAGACAAAATTAAACCATATTTTGCATTAAGAGTTGATGATGTTTCATTGATTAATAAAACAGGAAGAAAATAAATTAGAAAATGGCCGGATTAAAAATTCGGCCATTTAATTTTGCAGATAGCATCTCTTATGTTGCAAATATAAAATTATTTTTGTCGTATAATCAATATATGGCAAAAGTTAAATCAAAATGGGTATGTACAGAATGCGGGTATGAAACTGCTGGATATTTGGGAAAATGTCCTGAATGCGGCGCCTGGGGAACTCTTATTGAAGAAGTACAATTTGCAGTAAAGCCCCTGCAAAATTCTGTTCATGATGAATTTATTAATAAAGAAAAACCGGAATTATTAAAAGATATTCATATTGGCGAAGAAGTCAGAGTTTCAACTAATATTTCGGAATTTGACAGAATTTTAGGCGGCGGGCTTGTCCAAGGTTCTCTTGTATTGATTGCAGGCGATCCCGGTATTGGTAAATCAACTATTCTTTTGCAAACAAGCGGTGAACTCTGTAAAAATAATAAAAAAGTTTTATATGTATCTGCAGAAGAAAGTGCAAGCCAGTTAAAACTTAGGGCTGACAGACTTTCTGTAAATTCTTCAAACCTTTACGTTTATCCTCAGACCTTAATGGAAAATATTAAAACGCAGATAGAAGAAATACTTCCAGATATTGTTGTAATCGACAGTATTCAGGCAATATACTCGCAAAATGTCGCTAGTTCTGCAGGCAGTGTTTCTCAAATCAGGGAATGTACAAACCTTTTGATGCATATTGCAAAATCAAAAAATATAACAATTATAGTAATCGGCCATGTTACAAAAGACGGAAATATCGCAGGTCCAAAGGTTTTAGAACACATGGTTGATACCGTAATTTATTTTGAAGGTGACAAATACAAATCCTACAGAATGCTGCGTGCTATGAAAAATCGTTTCGGAAATACTTCGGAAGTCGGCATTTTTGAAATGTGTACAGACGGATTGAAATGTGTAACAAATCCGAATGAATTATTTTTGAATGAGCGTTCTCAGGTTGCGGTGCCGGGAAGTGCTATTGTTGTTACCAATGAAGGCTCGCGCCCGCTGCTTGTTGAAATTCAGTCGCTTGTAGGAACAACTCCGTATCCGAGTCCCAGACGTGTTGCAAACGGGGTTGATACGAGCAGAGTTTTACAAATTCTTGCGGTTTTGGAAAAAAGAGTAGGACTAAATCTTTCAAAACAGGATGTTTATGTGAATGTAATGGGCGGAATTGATGTCTATGAACCTTCTGCTGATTTAGGGATCGCTCTTGCCGTTGCAACCTGTGCGCGTGATGTGGTTGTGGATCCGCAAACGGTTATAATCGGTGAAATCGGTTTGTCAGGTGAAATTCATCCGGTTAATAATATTGAAAAACGCCTGAATGAAGCAGTAATGTCAGGTTTTAAAAAGGCAATTATCCCTTATGCCAACAAAGTTACGGATAACCGTATTGAAATTGTGCCTGTAAAGCGTCTTATAGACGCTATTACGGCCTGTGTGTCGGCACAGTAAGTTTTATTTTTTTGTTGCTACCCCCGGAGTATCTTTTATAATGAACGGTCTTACAAAGGCGTAAGTTCCATATAGAGAAGCTAACAGACCTGCCCCCATTGTACCTTTAAAAAGTTTTGGATGTTTTGTTTTATTTACAAGTCCGCCGAGAGTTACGAGAGTTGTTCCTGCCATAATACCCAGGTATCCTTTGAATATGGTTCTAGGCACAACAATTGTATCTGTCATATCTGCTGAATTTTTTGTGCAGGAATGAAATTTTTCTAAAAATGTTTCTTTTTTACCATTAGATGTCCCGTTAAAACTCTGGCTGTTTGTGATTTTTGCTATTCTCATTGATGTTTTCCCTAATCTTTGTTTGGAATATGTTCAAATATATCTTGAATTCTACAATTTAAAGCATTACACAATTTATCTAAAGTTTCAAGTTCTATTGTTTTAGTTTTTTCATGGTAAATTCTAAAGACTGTAACATGAGTCAAGCCTGCTTCTCTTGCTACTTCTGCCATGTTCATTCGTCTTCTTCCCATAATTTCTGATAGTTTATTCTTAATCATAAGAATTATTTATCATTATATGCAAATACTTGCAAAATATATTATATATTGATATAATAATATTATATAATTGTATAATATTATTTAACGATTGTTTATAATAAGGAGGATTTATGAAAAAAGCTTTCACTTTGGCAGAAGTTTTAATTACACTAGGTGTTATCGGAGTTGTTGCAGCCATGACTTTGTCTGTTTTAATTAATAAATACCGTGAAAGACAGTATGTTGTTGGATTGAAAAAAGCCGTTGCTATTATAGATAATGCCTACAGACTTGCTATTTATGAAAACGGAGGGAGCAATGATTTTGGTTATTTGGAAGCTGAATATGTTCCTCTGCCTCCGGAAGAAGGTACAGGCGTTTATGATAAAAATGCAAGTCAAAATTCCGAAATCCTGTTTCAGAAGTTTAGTAAACATCTGAATATAATAAAAGACTGTGGTAAAGACAGAGGTGAGGAGTGTTTCCCAAAAACAATAAAATCTCCTTTCAGAGATCAAACCTGGGATCTTGTTACTATGCAAGGGAATGCAAGACGTTTTGTCGTTCTAAGTGATGGTATGAGCATAGGACTGAATAAGTCTTATGTATATATTGATGTAAATGGATTAAAAAATCCTAATACTGTAGGTATTGATATCTTTCAGATTGCTCTTAATAAAAATGGTATTGGATATTACGATGACGGTTCAGAAGGTACGTTAAAATGTTACACAAATGAATTTACCTGCTCTTCCTGGGTAATTCTAAATGACAATATTGATTATATTCACTGTGATGATTTAAGCTGGAATGGAAAACATAAATGCAAATAAATTAACTATTTCTTAATATTTAAAAGGTTATAACCACTTGATTAGTTTTTTTGTTGATGATATAAATGCCATGTGAGAGTTTTACAAAAGAAAGGAAACACTTATGGTAAATGTAGCAATTAACGGTTTTGGTAGAATTGGCCGTAACACTTTACGTGCCGCTATCAGAGAAGGTATTTTTGACAAAAT
>CALUVW010000010.1 GCA_944324315.1 Candidatus Gastranaerophilales bacterium
CCCCGACCCTCCCTAATAAGGGAGGGTGGTATGCTTATAGACACCTCTGGGAATATTCGTCGACCCGCTTTTACTCTCGCGGAAGTTTTAATTACACTTGGTATAATCGGAGTGGTTGCGGCGATGACTATGCCATCACTAATAGAACAGCACCGCAAATCAGAATACATAACAAGATTAAAAAGATTTTATACAACAATGCAACAGGCAGTATTGCTTTACAATTATCACACAGGAGAAACTTCCGGAAACTGGGATAATCCTGAATCTTCATACGAAAGCATACATCAATTTTGGGACAAACACTTTACTCCTTATTTTACAAGTGTACTTAAAATAGAAAAACATCAAAGCTATGGAGAATACGCAAGCGAAGGAGCAAAAATTTCTTTTACTGATGGCTCTTGCGTAATTATAAATAATACAAATCTCGCATACGATGTAAATTGTGATAAAGGCAAAAATGCTTATGGAACAGACATATACTCTTTTTCATTAGATAAGGGAAACTTTGGTCCATACAAATATATTTGGGATATAAATGGTACTATCAAACCACCTGAAGGAGAAGAAGAGTTTTCAAGAGATTTGAACGACAGAAAAAATGTTCAAAGACTGTGCAAAACAGAACCAATGTTTTGTGCTCAACTTCTGTTAATGGATGGCTGGCAATATAAAAATGATTATCCGCATAGAATTAGATAAATCTTATACAAGCCAATATGCATGGATGAAATGTACCGGACTAATACAACATTACAGCTGAAAAATTCCTGAAGATTATCCTGTAAAATTCTGATTTTAAATAATTTGATAAAATATTAAAATTGAAATACGAAACAATTATAAGCCTTACAAACTAGATCGTTCAACTTCTTCTTTTGTTGAAACTTCTATAATGTCTCCGACTTCAATATCGTTCCATTTGCTGAAAGAAATACCGCATTCAAACCCTTGAGCAACTTCTTTCACATCATCTTTAAATCGTTTAAGCTGGTCAATTGCTCCGCGGAATATTTCTTTACCGTCACGAATTAATACAGCATCTTTACTTCTCACAATCTTGCCTTCCGTTACATAGCAGCCGGCAATTCTTGTCGTCTTACCTATTGTGAATACCTGACGAACTTCAGCTTTACCAAGTTCAACTTCCTTAATTTCTGGCTCAAGAAGAGAAAGCATAGTTTTTTCGATATCTTCAAGAATTTGATAAATAATATCGTATTTCTTAATCGTAACACCTTCTTTTTCAGCTGCAGCAAGAGCATTAGAATCCTCTTTAACCGTAAAGCCCAAAATCAAAGCATTTGAAGCGGAAGCAAGCATTACATCGGCTTCTGAAATATCACCAACACCAACGTGAATAATTTTCGTTTTGATTTCTTTTGAATCTAATTGCGCAATAGCCTGCGATACAGCCTCTGCCGAACCGTTTGTATTAGCTTTAATAATCAAGTTTAACTGAGGAATATCATCATCTCCTGCAACGGCTTCACGTCTTACATGAGCCGGCAGCATAGCATCAAGGCGCTTGTTGCGTTCTTTTTCTTTGCGCTCTTCAACAATTGTTTTCATTTCTTTTTCGTTTTTAACAACTTCAAAATAATCACCGGCCTGAGGGACTTCTGTCAAACCTAAAATTTCAACAGGAGTCGACGGTTCAGCTTTTTGTATTCTTTCACCGCTATCAGAAAGCAACGCCCTTACACGCCCGCAAGCTGTTCCCACAACTATACAGTTGCCGACACGCAGTGTCCCGTTTTGAACAAGTAATGTTGCAACAGGACCTTTACCTTTATCAAGATTAGCTTCTATTACAACCCCTGATGCCTCAGCCTTTGGATTTGCTTTTAAATCCTGAATATCCGCAACTAATAAGATATATTCCAACAACTCATCAATACCTGTTCCCTGCAAAGCTGAAACTTTAACGACAATTGTATCACCGCCCCATTCTTCCGGAACAAGACCGTGTTCTGTCAACTGCTGCAAAATTCTATCAGGATTTGCATCCGGTTTGTCAATCTTATTCACTGCAACGATAATAGGCACATCGGCAGCTTTTGCGTGATTAATAGCTTCAATTGTCTGCGGCATAATACCATCATCAGCAGCTACAACAAGAATTGCTATATCTGTAGCCTTTGCACCTCTTGCCCTCATTTCAGTAAATGCTTCGTGACCCGGAGTATCCACAAATACAATTTTCTTTTCCTTGTTATTATCAAGATAAACTGTATAAGCACCGATTGACTGTGTAATACCGCCGACTTCAGTTGCAACAATTTTGTGTTTTGAGGCTCTGATACTATCTAACAGAGTTGTTTTACCGTGATCTACGTGTCCCATAATACTTACAACAGGAGCGCGCTTTTTCAATAATTTTTTGTCAACTTCTGTAAGTTTTTTAACTTTTTCTTCTTTTTCAAGTTCTTCTTCCATATAGGCGTCTAAATCTTCGTCAAGAACTTCCAAATTATATTCTGCACAGACTTTTTTAATAACATCAACGTCTATAAGCTGGTTAACAGTTGCCATAATTCCCTGAAACATCAAGAATTTAACAATTTCTGCAGGTGTTTTTTGAATTTTTTCAGCGAGTTCGCTGATTGTCATAGCTCTATTTACAACAATTTGTGTAACTTCTTTTACATCTTCTTCTTTGTGTACTTTTTTCTTATGTTTTTGTGCAGCTGCTTTTTCTAAAGAAATTCTCTCTTGTTCTTCTTTTTTGGAATTAAAATCTTTACCTTTTTTCCTTGAATCACTGCCGGAATGTTTTCTCCCATGACCTTTATTTTCATAAATATCCTGAGATATTATTGTTCTTTGTATAGGTTTTCTTTCTCCGGAAGGTTTTTCAAAGGGTTTCTTTGCAGGCGGTGTTGTTCCGTCTTTTTTTGCAGGGAAAGGTCTTTGACCTTTTTCTCCTCTGGCAGGTCTTTCAGAACGCGTAGGGAATTTTTTATTTTCTGTTGTTTTTTCAGCAGCCGGTCTTTGCGGAGCACGTCTGACTATTTCCAAACGATTTTGAGGTTTTGTTTTTACAACTTCAACTTTAGGAACAACTGATTTCTGAGCCGGTTGTGATTGTTTTTCCTTATCTTCAGTTTCCGCAGTTTTTTCCTCCTTGACTTCCGGTTCTGCAGTTTTAGCCTTTTTAACAACAAAAGCTTTTGGTTTTTTAGGTTCTTTAACACCGCCTGAGGCGATAAATTCTTTTAATCTTGACACCTGATCCAACGTAACTGTACTGGAATGAGTTTTGCCTGTTATTGAAATCTGGGCAAATTTTTCTATAACTTCTTTACTCGTAAGCCCGAGTTCTTTTGCTAATTCATTTATCCTTATTGTATCAAAACTCATTTATTAATTTTCCTTTCAAATCTTCCGGTACAGAAGCTTTCAGAGCTTTTGCAATTTTATTTTTTTTAAAAGCAGCTTCTATACACGAATTATTATAGCAGAGATATACCGATCTGCCAAATATTTTATTACTGTGGTTGATAACTATGCTGCCGTCTGTGTTTTGCTTTGTTATTTTTATTAATTCTTCTCTATTTTTAATTTTTCCGCATCCGGCACATTTTCTATCAACCACTAATTTACCTCGGCTAACTTTTCCAATTTCAACTTCTGGTCGTGCTCCATAAGCAGATTGATTAATTCATCCAAATCACCATCAATGACTGTATTTACATTGAGATTGTGATTTATTCTGTGGTCTGTCAAACGACCTTGAGGGAAATTATAAGTTCTAATACGTTCGCTTCGGTCACCCGTACCAACTTGGGAACGACGGAGATCTGTAATTTCCTGCATCTGCTTTTGTACTTCCATATCATAAAGTTTAGCCTTCAATATTTGAAGTGCACGCTCTTTGTTTTGAAGCTGAGAACGTTCTTCAGTACAGAAAATCATAATTCCTGTCGGTTTATGGAACACTCTTGCGGCAGTTTCAACTTTATTAACGTTTTGCCCGCCTGCACCGCCTGATCGTGCTGTAGAAATTTCAACGTCGTTCATATTCAGTTCAACTTCAACATCATCAACTTCCGGCATTACAGCAACGGTTGCGGTTGAAGTATGAACTCGGCCTTGGGATTCCGTTGCAGGAACTCTTTGAACTCTGTGAACGCCTGATTCGTATTTCAATTGCGAATATACTGCATCCCCTTTTATTGAAATGATAATTTCAGAAACACCGCCGGCTTCGCATTCGGTTTTACTTAACACTTGAGTCTGCCAGCCTTTTTTATCTGCATAGCGCATATACATTCTTGCTAAATCGCCTGCAAAAATATTAGCTTCGTCCCCGCCTGCACCGCCTCTGATTTCAAGCATAATATCTTTATCATCCATCGGATCCCGCGGAAGTAATAAAACTTTCATTTTTTGTTCGTATTCGGGCAGTTTAGCCTCATTGCTTTCAATTTCAGCCTTAAGGAAGCTTTTCATTTCCTCATCTTTTTCTTCATACATCATCTGCTTGGCTTCTTCTATTGCATCGACAGCCTTTTTCCACTCGTAATAAAGATTAACAGTCTCTTCCATAGATTTTCTTTGTTTTGAAAGATCCCTAAATTTTTTATAATCGTGGATTACAGCCGGATCTGAGAGGGTAACGCCAAGTTCATTATATTTCTTCTCTATCTGGAGAATTTTGTCTAACATATCTTTCATAACTTAAGTATATCAAGAAAAAAAATTTTTTCAAACTGATATAATCATTATATCTATGGCAGACATTCCCAATACGTTTTTGAATCATCATCAGGACACTTATTTGCTAGCGCAAAAACTGTGCAACCCCAACCGTTTCTGGCATCTGTTGAATTTATAGAACAATATCTTTCCTGCGCCGAAAGATTCAAGTAACCGTGAACTTTATCCATACCCAACGGGAATAACCGCTTTGAATCAGCATCTATACCAAAATAAAAAATATCATTTCCTAATGCATTCGGTTTTTTATAAGGTCCATTTACATCAATACTGACCCATAATGAGCCACAATTATACAATCCTCCTACAGATGTCCCATCAGCTGCCATTAACTGAGGTTTTTGAGGACAACCGACATCTGCCTCCTGTTTTTTACTGTATGTTTTTATACCACCCAGGGAATTATAAAGTTTATCCATAGCATACTGATCATTTTCATTCAAGTTTTTGACAACATTATATTTTTCCCATAACTTTTTATAAAATTCGGAATTATCTCCTACAACGCCACCACCTGTTATATCAGAAATTAATTCAGGCTCTGCATAGATCATAGCTTGCATTAAAGAAGAATAAGTTTTTTTAAATGCAGTTTCCAACGCCTTATGCTGGAACTTTGCAATAATTGTCGGCATCGTCATCACAGCAACAACGCCGATTATGCCAAGAGTAATTAGAACTTCTGCTAAAGTAAAAGCGGCTTTGCATTTTCTTCTGAGTAAAGAGATATTATCTGATTTCCCATCCCTTATCAGGGAGGGGGTAGGGGTGGGTATTAATTTAGTTACTTTGAAATCGCTACACATCCTCTTATCCTTCCCTAATAAGGGAAGAAAGATTGGAGTTAACAGTATACAATCATATCTTCTACTACCTTCTAAATTTGCTTTGCTTCTATGCCTATTTACATCTTTGCATCTAAATACGAGATCCTGAAATAAATTCAGGATGACGTAAATAGCTTGACCTCTTGATCTCCGGGCTTCCTGACCTCCGATTAGCCGAAAATCGCCCCCCCCCCGAGTCGCTTAGTAAATCTTAATGTTTTCATAAAATCTCCTTCCATTCCGATATTGTTTATTATTACAATAAGCTAAATTATAGCATAGTTCTATTACCTTTTATAAATTGTTAATTTGTCGTTACAAAAAAATTTTAATAAATTAAAATACACATTATTACCACCCCCCGCCGTTCCATTTTTCCCTTATATCAGTCCCAGATAGGTGAAGATAATCCATATTATGGTGTCGTAATATCCAAAAACCGCAAGAGCTACCATTTACCCAAGCTGTTGTATTGGAATCCTGCATACATAATTCCGGGACATCAGTCCAGGAACGCTGATAATAACCCGGTTTTATACGTTCGGGTTTTAAAATATCAAATGAAAAAATAAATTGATCTTTTCCAAGAATATTAGGACCTTTTTTACTATTTAGATCAAAAATAAAATCTCCCGTTGGATCTCCTAATATTATACATTCTCCTGAAACAAGCGAAACAACATTTTTCGAATGTACATAACCGGTGGTTAAAAAATCCTCGCCTGAAAGCGAATAAGACCTTTCAGGCCAACAATTTATATCATTAGATTTCATATCAAAAAATGATCTATTGAGTTTAAAGTAATTTTTTATCATTACATTATAAATAGAGGTAGCATCTGAATTTGATCTGTTTAATTGTCCGCTGTCGTCTTTAGTTATAGAAGCTCCTGCCCAGTTTTCAAATGTTCCATGTTCATTCTGTGTCATACGATAGGCATTTTCTAACAAGGAATAGACGCGCAAATAAGCTGTTGTCCATTGACGCTCCTGATATCGTGCAATTAACACAGGTAGAGTCATTGCTGCTACTACGCCGATTATACCCAGCGTGATTAAGACTTCTGCAAGAGTGAAACCTTTTTTTAACATTATATTTTCCTTATAATAGTGATTAACCACATCACTATTATAACATATTCTAAATTTAGAACAAGCGGAAAAATTTCTAAATAGGCTTAGAACGCCCCCCCCCCGAGATACTTAATAAAGCTTAATGTTTCCATAATTCAACCTCACTTTCAATCCTTAATTATAATATATATCAATTATAACATACATTTTTAAGAATTTCAATTGCTATACAGAATTTGAATGATTGTAATAGTAATTAAATTCGATATAATTGAAAAATAGAAATAGGAGAAATTTATAATGCTAGAATACTTTTTAGGTTCATATTTAATAACGATATTCGGTCTGATTACTGCTTATTTATGGGGCGAACATGTCCACATGGGAAGCGGTTTAACCTGTGTTTTTATTGCAGTTGTACTTGGTGTTTTAGAAGTCAGTCTGTCATTTGATAATGCTGTTGTCAATGCGATGAAACTTGAGAAAATGTCTCATGTCTGGAGGCATAGATTCTTAACTTGGGGTATAATTATCGCCGTTTTCGGTATGAGATTTTTATTCCCGCTGCTTGTTGTTTCAATATTTGCAAAAATCAGCATGGCAGAAGTTGCAAGAATTGCAGTCAGCGATTCTAACCAGTATGCACATTATTTGCACCAAACCCACGCTCCAATTGTCGCTTTTGGCGGAATGTTCCTGATAATGCTCTTTTTAAATTACTTTTTCAATCATGAAAAAGAAGTACATTGGATTAAACCGCTTGAAAACTGGCTTGCACATCTCGATCATTTAAAAGGTATTGAAGTTGTAATTTCTCTTTTAATGCTGCTTGTTACTCAAAACTTTGTATCAGAAGAATATAAACTGCATGTTACGCTTGCTGGAATATGCGGGATTGTAACATATCTTTTAATAGACGGTTTCACTCATTACCTTGAAAAACACGAACAGATGCGACTTGCAGCATGTGCAACAACTCCTGCAGGCTGTACAGGGCTTGTAAGTTTTATATATCTTGAACTTATTGATGCATCGTTCTCACTTGACGGTGTTTTAGGAGCTTTTGCGTTAAGTAAAGATATAATTATTATAACAATAGGTCTTGCAATCGGTGCTATGTTTGTAAGATCATTGACAATTATGCTGGTTGAAAAAAAGACTCTTGCAAAATTTTTATATCTTGAACATGGTGCACACTGGGCAATAGGGGCTTTAGCCTGTTTAATGCTTGTTTCTACGGTTAAAGAAGTTCCAGAAGTAATAACAGGACTTATTGGCTTAGCATTCATAGTTGCGGCGTTTATTTCATCTATTATGCATAATAAAAAAATGGAGCGACTATTAGCTGAACAGGAATCTGAAAATGCTTAAACTTCCGTTTGTTTCGTTTATAGTAACATCATACAATTACGAAAAATATATACTCAAAACTCTCGACAGTATAAAACAACAGACTTATCAGAATTTTGAAATTATAGTCGTTGACGATTGTTCTACAGATAATTCCTGCAAAATAGTAGAACAATTTATTGCCGATAATCAGAATTTAAAAATCACACTTATAAAACAGGACAAAAATAAAGGTCAGCTTGCCTCAATGATTAGAGGTTTAAATGAAGCAAAAGGTCAGTTTATAAGTTTTATCGACAGCGATGATATTTTATGCAAAGATTACGCAGCCGCACATATCCGAGTTCATCTTGAAACTTCTGTAGCCTTCACTTCCTGCCAAATAATTGAAATAGGAGAAGATGATGAAATTCATACACTAAAATCAATTTCATCTCCACAATATAATGAAAAAGAGATTCTGAAACAAGTTCAGAATGACGTTAAAGATATTGAGATTTTATGTGATATACCTGTCAAGTATAAAATTTTGAAACACAAACGTTTTGGCGGCTGGTACTGGTCGCCTAACAGCTCTGCAATGTTTAGAAAAGCCTCGATAGAACTTATAAAAAATTATAAAAATATAGATAAATGGAAAATTTGTCCTGATAAATTTCTGTTTAATTTTGCGCACTTAATCGGCGGCTCTGCTATAATATGTGCTCCTCTAATCGGCTACAGACGTCACAAAAATAATGCAGGGAATTGTTCTCTTGTAACGGGTGATAAAAGATTGCATAGTGATTACATAACTAAAATAAATATAGAAAATAATCTAAAAATCCGCCCTGAAACAATAAAGTTTTTATGGCAGGAAAGAAAAACTTTAGGATACCGTAATACCCTAAAGCTAATCTTAATTATTTTATTCTAAATCATTTACTGTGACGTTAAAGCGGCTAAGCGCCCTCATATAAAGCTAAACAGATGCGAAGAAGAGATTCCGAAACGAGTTCGGAATGACAATAATACCCGAGTGCATCGACAGAATAAAGCGACAACAAGAATATCTTTAAGGTTTTAAGAACTCTTAAAAGAGCAGCTTATGCAATACCGTAAGCTGTCATGGGTGGAACGGATTCTTGCTCGTATCGCGATAAACGGGACTACGGAATGCTCCGCCGGCTCATCGCCGTCGTGTGCGTCCTTCGCCCTCTGCTCACTCGCGCCACGCTCCTAGAATTTCCAACTGTTAAGATATTCTTCCTGTTCAGGAGTCAATGTATCAATTTCAATACCCATTGATTTAAGCTTCAATTCAGCAATTTTTACATCAACTTCATGCGGAAGTGTATAAAGTTTATTTTCTAATTTGCCTTTATTTTTAACAAGAAATTCGATACCTAAAGCCTGATTTGCAAAACTCATATCCATTACACTTGCAGGATGACCTTCAGCATTAACGAGATTTACAAGGCGTCCTTGAGCGTAAACATAAACTGATTTACCGTTATCCAGCTTAAATTCTTCAAAATTAGGTCTGATTTCTTTTATTTCAACGGTGTGTTCTTTCAATCCGGCAATATTAATTTCCCAGTCAAAATGTCCTGAATTTGCAAGGAAAGCGCCGTCTTTCATATTTAGAATATGTTGAACATCTATAACATGTTTATCCCCTGTAACTGTCAGGAAGACATCGCCTTCTTTCGCAGCTTTTTCAATAGGCATAACTCTGTAACCTTCCATAGCTGCTTCAAGAGCTTTTAATGGGTCTACTTCGCATACAATAACATTTGCACCAAGTGCCTTAGCTCTAAGCGCACATCCTCTTCCGCACCAACCATAACCTGATACAACAACTGTTTTACCGGCAATAAGAATATTGGCACCCCTTATTATACCATCCATTGAACTTTGTCCTGTTCCGTAACGGTTGTCATATAAATGTTTTGTTAAACTCGTATTAACCCCGACAGCAGGAAATTTCAGTACACCTTGAGCTTCTAAAGCTTGGAGCCTTATTATGCCGGTTGTTGTTTCTTCTGTTGATCCGATAACTTTTGATGCAAGTTCAGGGCGCTCCGCATGTATGGTTGAAACCATGTCACATCCGTCATCTATAATTATATCAGGGTTATGATTTAATGCTTCTTTAATATGATTTTTATATTGCTCAACTGATTCTCCTGCAATTGCAAACGTCGGAATGCCATAATATTTTACAAGTGCAGCAGCAACATCATCCTGTGTAGATAAAGGATTTGATGCAACAAGAACAGCATCAGCTCCACCAGATTTCATAACAACGCATAATGCTGCTGTTTCTTTTGTAACATGAACACAAGCAGACAATTTTAAACCTTTAAAAGGCTGTTCTTTAATAAATCTATCCTGAATTTGTTTTAAAACAGGCATATCTTTAAATGCCCATTCAATCTGATTTTTTCCTTGCTCTGCAAGATTTATGTCTTTTATATCACATTTAATATCAATTGTTTGCATTATAAATTCTCCTTTTCAGCAAAATTATACCAAGAAAGTTTTAATTAATTTAATTTTTGTAAAAAATTGTTAATAATATAATACATTATGACAAAAAATTTTCTTCACTTGAGTTATAAATTTAGTAGTAAGGAGTTTTACAAGTGAAAGTTAATTTCAATTTAAACGAGAAAAAAATTAACAAAAATGTCAATTTTGAAGGATATAAACCTGTAAAAGATCAACACGGCAAACGTCAATATGAGTTTAACTATGTCTATGACGACAGCAAATATGATTGTTATCTGGAAATCTTTGCTCTTTCAACCGATCAAGATAATAATTTTGTTGTTGAAGATATGCGTAAAAACAGCAGACAGCGCAATTCTCAAGATAAACAGCCCGGTGTAAAACTCCATAAAGGAAAAAATATTATTGATATTGCAGGAAATTTTGAAATATCCCCTGATGAAGATTTTGCATACCACTACAAGCTTGTTCCAAAAAATAATCCTGATGGTGCTCCTAAATATGATATAGATGCAGGAAATGTATTAAATGACAGCATTAACACAGGTTATGCACATGACATCTATAATGTAGTCACCAAAAATGTTTCAACATGTACAAATAACGGTCCTATGAAACTTATTATTCCTGATATCAACAATGTTATGTGGGTCTATAATGATAAAAATCAGATAGTTTCAAACCCAGACATTGAAAAATTAAGAAATACGACCAAAAATTTTGCAAATAAAATCGGCGGATCTCTGGCAGGAATTGAAAAAGATATAGATGACGGTAAACTGGATAATTTCAGAAAAATTATTACAACACCTTTGTTTACAGACGACAGTTTAACTGCTCATGCCTATTGGAATAAAAATAATTTTCAGATGGCACATAGCCTCGGGAATATAAACAATTATATTGCTTTACAGAAAAAACTTTTTGCCAAAGGGATTAACCTTGTTTCTGACGGTGCCTTTGTTAATGAAGGACTTGAAGGTATACACTTCAACAATGTCTTAAAATTTGGAGAAGAATCTCCTTATTTTTACTGGTTTAGAATACAGGGCTTAAAAGATAGTCCTTTATCTCTCGGAGTATTCGGCAAAAAAATAGAGCATGCCACGCACAGACTTATAAACTCTCCATATCATTTTGTTCAAAACAGCAACGGTACTGTAAGTATATCTGAAAACAGAAAATACAACCGTAAAGCACCGACTTATATACAAATTTATGACAGCAGAATAAAAAATGCAGAAAATTTATCTAATGAAGATTTAATCAAAGAATATAATGTTTTATGTAAAAAACCTCTTAACACCAACACTCATAATGATACCGTAATCCCTTACAGCTTCCGGATTAATCCAGAAACATACAAGGCAAATGTTCTAAAATTGAATGAATACAACAAAAGTGTCGCCGGTCAACAGGATAAAATAATTCCTCTTAAATCAGGAAAAGGGACAAGAGCAGTTGCGGAATTTGAATATTTCGGACTTGATGGGAAACATGAAAGCGGTTTTGAAACCTGGGATGCTAACCCTGATATTGCAAAACTTAACTATATATATTCCTCAACTGACACAACTGAACTCAAAAATATTACTGATCCGATAGAACGTGAAGATAAACTTTATAAACTTCAAAGAAGTAACATGCAGGTGCAAGATTATGCAATAACTTCTGCAAAATACTGGACAAGAAAAACTAGAGATATTTTAAGATTAAATGTCGCCCAACATTTGAAAAATATTGACAATTTAAGTGCTGAAGAAATTTATCAAAAAATTCACAACCTGTCAGATGGAAAAATTTTCCCTAAAGATCTTGATGTTACAAAAGATATTGTAAGCAATGTATTAAAAGACAGATATGAACTTAAAGGTGCATCCTCACCGCTAGTCTTTAAAAACAGGATTTTAAAGGATTTAATGGATGTTCCTCTTGATTCTATTGAAGTAGGGGATGATATTGCCGCAGTGCTTGCTTCGCCATATATAAGCAAAAGAGCTACGAATGAAGAAGATATCGGTATTTCACGATTTGACCAATACTATTACAACGAATATACAAGTGCAGATGAAGAATATGAAGAAGTATATGCTTTAACAAATAAAATGTACGATAAAGAACTGCTTCAGTTTGCAAGAGAAATTTTCTTCGGTGTAGAATCTAAGTTACCTCCTGACAAAAAATTACAGGATCAATACGGTAATACAACTCTTTATGGAAGATATGTTGTACCTCTGTTAACACAAGAAATTATAAGATTTGCAATTATAAAAGCTGTTGCTCCTGATGCAGAATTTAGATTCAATAGAGAAAACGGCGAAATAAGTTATGACTATAAAAAATTAAAAAATACATCGCTTCTTGGAATGGGTATTGTTGAATATACTCCGGAAGACGAAGCAAAACATCTTATTAAAAAGTTAAGAAAAGGCATTAAACGTATAGGCAAACAAGATAAAGAACAATTAGCCACTGCTCTTTTAAGATCTATAAACGGAACAAACCTCAATAGTTTTAAACTTGCGGAGATGATAGTTGACAGAAGTCAGGCAGGTTTGGACTGGAGAATTGATGCGACAAAAGATATTACAGATATAGAATCTTTAAGAAATCAGAAAGATGATTTTGAATATAACTGGGATTCATTAATTGAGTTTTGGGCAAAATTTGCAAAAGAAATTAAAGAATATCACCCTGATGCATATATAGCCGCCGAAGTAACCGATGAAGAAGACACTTACAGAAAAGGGCAGGGTTATCGCACAGAAACAAGGTATGAAAACTCTAAAGAAGCTGTAAAAAAACTTTTAAATGAAGCAGGATTTACAACAACTGCAAATTACAGCTACTTTGCAACAGATTTAGCTAAAATATTTGGAAAAGTATTTGAATTTAATGATAACAAAAATGAAAGTACTGATAAAGGTTTGGAACATAATCTAACAATACTGAACCAGCTTGTTGGGGACGGAGACTTTTTACATTCAGGTTCACTGGAATCAATTATTTATTCATATACTTTCGCCGGTAACCATGACAAATGCCGAGCATTAGACGGTTATTCAATGGATATGGATTTTGTTTATGCAGACTTAACACAAAAAGGAAATCCGTATCGTGAAAGAGCGTATAGAATCTTAAACGGGCGTAAATTTGATGATATATTGCCAAAAGACGATGTAGATAACTACGATTATGACCGTGTAAATACGCTGGCTCTGGCTAAATGTGAAGCAATTTCAAGCGGAATGGGTAAAGCTTTACAAAGAGTAGACTTTAATCAGCAGCAAAAAGATTATGTCTACGGAAAAATGCTTGAAGCTTTAAAAAATATTTCTAACGGACGGTACAAAGGAAAAGCTTTTGAAACTGAAGGTTTTGGAGCAAAAGATTACAATATTGCATTAGATATCGTTCTAAATGAAATGGATTATCTTGAAAAAAATCCGAATAAAAGGCTGAGCAAGGAAGATCGCAAAAAACTCAAAAATGAAACTTTTGAAAGAATTATAGATCCTGCAATGTCTAGACTTCTCGGACAGATTAAATTCTTAGTAGCTCTAACAGGCAATCCGACGTTATTTGCCGGAGATGAATACGGCTCAACAGGTTTTGAAACAAAAACTAAAAATATTTTCCTTCAAAACCGTAACATAATTCATGAAGAATGGGCAGATGATGACAGAACTCCTGAATTTAAAGCATTTGTAGGGCGTTTTAAAAATGCTGTTGACTACCAGTTTGGTTTACGTGCAAGAAAAGAGCTGCACCCGCTAAATGACGGTGCACCGATAGCTCTTAAAGAACAAAATGCTCATTACAAGCAGGATATATATTCTGATGAATTAAACAAATGCAAAAATACATATCAAAAAACAAATGAAGGAGATACTCAGGTATCTGCATTATTGAGACAAAGTACAGATGGTGCTATTACAATATCCGTATTTAATACAGCCGGCTTAAACCATAAATATGACAGCTACTATGACCCGCCGGAACTTACATTAAATTGTATTGATCTTAATGTAGGACGCGATGGAGCGGTCGGCCTAAAAGGCGGTTTACAAAGCGGGATGGAATTTAAAAATGCCGATCCTTCTGATACAAAAACATATTATGTAAATGATAAAAATCAAATAACAGGACCTGACGGTACATCTATTAAATTTAAAGACTCAACATTAATATTATATCATGTACCGAATAAAGCACAGCAAAACCAGCCGTCATTCAAAGGTAGAAGAGTTTTGTATAATCCTCAATACAATTTCGTTTCAAACCCTTATAAAAATATTAATAAAACGCCTGAAAAAACAGGGGAAAAATTAGTAATCTTGACAAAATAAAAAAACGTAAATAATGAATTAAATATATTCCTTCCTTTGTCATGGATGGATAAGAGGATTAGTGACTATGGCAGATGCAAAGATGCAAAGTCCTTAACGTAAATAAATTTTTCACTCTTCTGGCAGAGGGATTTAGAGCAAAAATCCAATACGACGGCTGGCAAATTAAAGATGACTATCCATAGTTTTAAACAGCAAACCTGAAATGAACAAGATCACCATCTTGAACAACATAGTCTTTACCTTCAAGACGTGTTACGCCCTTTTCTTTACAGGCTGCGTATGAACCGTATTTTACAAAGTCGTCATAAGGTGTAATTTCTGCTCTTATAAAACCTTTTTCAAAATCTGTATGAATAACACCTGCAGCCTGAGGAGCTTTAGCACCCGCAGGAATTGTCCAGGCATGAACTTCTTTTTCCCCTGCAGTTATAAAGGTTCTTAAATTGAGCAATTTATAAACAGATTTAATCATCCTGTCTATTCCGCTGTCTTCAACACCCAATTCTTTCAAATATTCCTTTGCTTCGTCTGCTCCAAGTTCCGCAAGCTCTTCTTCAATCTTTGCGGATATAAGAACAACTTCGGCATTATGCTTTGATGCATAATCTTTAACCTGATTTGTATAATTATTTCCGTCTTTAAGGTCATATTCAGAAACATTGCACACATAAATAACGGGTTTAGTTGACATCAGATTAAGCTGTTTCACAACAGGAATTTCATCTTCATTAAAATGGTCTTTAACGTTAATAAAAGTACCTTCTGATAACAGGTCAGTTAATTTTGTCAAAACACCGTCTTCCAAAACAGCAGCTTTGTCGCCGCCTTTTGCCTGTTTGGAAATTCTTGCCTGACGCTTTTCAACTGAAGCCATATCAGCAAGCGCAAGTTCTGTATTAATAACTTCGATATCGTCAAGCGGGCTTACTTTTCCGGCAACATGAATAGTGTTGGGGTCATCAAAACATCTCACAACCTGAATTATTGCATCAACTTCTCTAATATTATGCAAAAACTGGTTTCCAAGACCTTCACCTTTGCTTGCGCCTTTCACTAAACCTGCAATATCAACAAATTCAATTGCCGTCGGAATAATCACATCTGTTTTGCAAAGTTTTGCAAGTATAGCAAGTCTTTCATCCGGGACATTAACAACCCCTACATTAGGTTCAATGGTACAAAACGGATAATTTGCACTCTGCGCATTTTTTGCACTTGTTAAAGCATTAAATAAAGTTGATTTGCCGACATTTGGCAGTCCCACTATTCCTGTTCTAAGCATATTTATATTTCCTTTTTAATAATCTGTAATAGAATTATTTTATACTAAACATACAGAATTATAAAGAAAAATTTACCAACTCAAATTTTTGAAATAATCTTTATCAGTCATAGCATAATAACTGCAGGAATAACCGTTGTGCTCCCCGGAAGATGTTTCTGAGCACAGAAGAGTATTTTCATCTGCAAAACGCAAGTTAAAATTATTATCTAATTTAAAAGTAAATAAATCATAACCGGCTACATTGGGACCATGCAGTCCGTTAACATCAATTGTTATTGAAGCATCAGAAAAAGAACCATAATTAGCATTAATAAAAACAAAATATTCATTATTAATAAATATAAACCCATCGTCCAACAATCGTTCATAATATTCATTTTTCTTATCAAACGATTTATAAACCGGCAGTTCAAAACCGATTAATTCTTTCTGTTTTTCAGGTGTATATGAATAAATAAAACGATCAGGAGATTTTGCCTCTTTAAACTGTTTTACCAAAAAATCCTGCAATTGAGGACCATTAGTAATCGACAAATATTCATCCTCTTTTTTTAACTGAACAAGAGCCTGAGAGACCTCGGAATAACATTTCTTAAATTGAGTCTGTAAAACCTGAGCACGATGCTTTGCAATCAAAACCGGCATAGTAATCGCTGCTACTACACCAATTATACCGAGAGTGATAAGTACCTCCGCCAAGGTAAATGCAACTCTGCGAATATTCTGAGAGTGGGCTGCGTGTGATAACCATCCATTATTAGGGAGGGGAGGGAACGTAGCCGTTCCATCCGACATACTTAAATTGTTTATCTTTTTTATGTTATAGACTTTGCATCTATGCTTCTTAGCATCTTTGCATCTAAATACGAGATCCTGAAATAAATTCAGGATGACGTTAATTGCTTGACATACTTCCTTTCGGCTCTCTGGACTGCCGGTTAGCCGAAAATCGCCCCCCCCCCGAGTTGCTTAATAAATCTTAATACTTTCATACAACATCCTTTCCTTATCGGGTTTATATTAATTTCTTCACTTATTTAGTATAACATATTTGATACGGTTAGTAAAGTGCATGAATAAACTTTGACTATCTAGGCCACATCCTCGTTATCAGGGCCTATCACCTGTATACCAAATTTTGTTCTGAACAGGTGTTTTACAGTATCTCCCTGAATTTCGTACATCATTTTGTTGAACATGTCATAAGCTTCGCGTTTATACTCAATCAACGGATCTTTCTGACCGTAAGCACGGAGTCCTATACCATCCCTCAACATATCTATATTGTGAAGGTGATCAATCCATTTATTATCAACTACGCGAAGAAGAATGTCTTTTTCCAGATTTCGTATAACATTATTATCACTGAACGGTTCTTGAAGCTCTGCATTCGGGTCGTACTGAGAAATAACCTGATTATAGAAATTTATAACTTCTTCTTCATGCTGCCTGTAGGCATTGATTGCAAGAGTTTTCAACTTATCGTAAATTGGTTCAAATCTCAAATTCTGCACATCTGACACCTGAACACCAGATAATTGAGGAATAATAGAATGAAGTTCTTTAATCATAGTCTGCAAGTCTTCATAAACATATTCTTCAGGATGAAGATCCGGTGCTATGTAGCTTCTTAAAAGTCTGTCAATTTCTTTTTCTATCATATAGTAGATATCTTCTGACAGATCTTTTCCGGCAAGAACTTTACGGCGCTGTGCATAGAATTTTTCTCTCTGAATATTCATAACGTCGTCATATTCAAGAACTGATTTTCTTATATCAAAGTGGTAAGTTTCAACTTTTTTCTGAGCTGATTGAATTTGTTTTGTAATAAGGGTATTTTCGATAGCCATATTTTCTTCGACATTAAGCATATCCATTAATGCCATCATTTTCTCGCCGCCGAAAATCCTCATCAGATTGTCTTCCATAGATAGGAAAAATCTTGTAGAACCGGGGTCACCCTGACGTGCTGCACGCCCTCTAAGCTGATTATCAATACGTCTTGATTCATGGCGTTCCGTACCGATTACGTGAAGTCCGCCTGCTGCCACAACTTTTGCGTGTTCTGCTTCTGTTATAGCCCTTGCCTGTTTTAGCGCAGCTTCTTTTTCTTCTTCATAATTCGGGCTGTCAGGAGTTATTCCTTTATTGTCAAGCATATCTTTTGCAAGAAATTCCGCGTTGCCGCCTAATAAAATATCTGTACCTCGTCCTGCCATATTGGTTGCAATTGTTACCGCACCCACACGTCCTGCCTGCGCAATAATGTATGCTTCTTTTTCATGGTGTTTTGCATTCAGTACATGATGAGGGATTTTGCGCTGTTTTAACAATGCCGATACATATTCTGATTTTTCAATACTGATTGTACCAACCAAAACAGGCCTGCCTGCTTCATGCATCTTTATGATATCTTCAACAACTGCATTGAATTTAGCACGTTCTGTTTTATAGATTACATCAGGGTAGTTAATTCTTATGTCAGGTTTGTTTGTCGGAATTGTTGTAACCTCAAGGTTATAAATCTTGCCAAACTCTGCTTCTTCAGTCATTGCAGTTCCTGTCATGCCTGATAATTTCGGGTACAATCTAAACAGGTTTTGGAATGTAATACTGGCCAGTGTTTGGGTTTCATCCTGAATTTTTACGCCTTCTTTTGCTTCTATTGCCTGATGAAGTCCGTCAGACCAACGTCTGCCTTCCATTAGACGGCCGGTAAACTCATCAACAATCATAACTTCACCGTTTTTGACAACATAATCCGTATCTTTTACGAACAATTCCTTTGCCTTTAAAGCTTGTAAAAGGTGATGAGCATACTGGGTATTGATATCAAAAAGATCTTTAACACCTATAATTTCCTGAGCTCTGTCAATACCGTCTTCTGTCAAAATAATATTTTTATTTTTTTCATCGACTTCGTAGTCTTTAACCTTTTCAAGCTGCGGAGCAACTTTTGCCATAAGTTTATAAGTTTCTGCGGATTTTTCAAGACGCCCGCTAATGATTAAAGGTGTTCTTGCCTCATCAATCAAAATACTGTCAACTTCATCAATAATCGCATAGTTATAAGGTCTTTGAACAAGCATATCTAGACTTGCAGCCATATTATCACGCAGATAGTCAAAACCAAATTCATTGTTGGTGCCATACGTAATATCACAATCATAAGCAGCTTTTTTAGCGGCAAAATCATCTGCAGTGCGCCCGCCGGATAAAATTACGCCAACCGTAAGCCCTAAAAATTTATAAATCTTACCCATCCATTCGCTGTCGCGTTTTGCAAGATAATCGTTTACGGTAATTACGTGAACACCTTTGCCTGTCAAAGCATTCAGATAAGCCGGCAATGTTGCAACAAGAGTTTTACCTTCACCTGTTCTCATTTCAGCAATATGGCCGTTATGAAGAAAATATCCGCCAATAAGCTGAACATCAAAATGGCGCATATTTAAAACGCGTTTTCCTGCTTCTCGGACAGTTGCAAAAGCTTCTGGAAGAATTTTATCAAGAGCTTCTTTTTCAAGCTTTCTGTCTGTTTTGAAATCTGATGATGTCGGACGTTTTGCTAAAATTGCTTTAAACTCGTCAGTTTTAGCCCTCAGTTCAGCATCAGTCATCTGCTCAAACTGCGGTTCTAGAGCATTAATATGGTCAATAATCCCCATTATATTTTTAATTTTTTTCTCGTTAGGATCGCCCAACAACTTTAATAAAAAGCTAATCATTATAAAATTTTCCTCTCCGTCTGGTAATATATTTATAATACTAACACGGACAAGAAAAAATTGATAATCCCTTAAGGAAATATTTATATTTTGAATAATAAATAATTACAAATTAATTAAATTTTGATTCCATTTGCTGTTTCAAATTATCAAGGATTTCTCTATAATCAACAGTTACAGTGGTAGGTTTTGAACTTTGTATAATATCCAAAAAGACTTTTGCACTTTCAGGTTTTTGCCCGTCTAAGAATACTGTAGAATTTGCAACATCAACTCTCGCCGGAACAATCAACCCGCTTCCGGTAAATTTTTCAATACTGCTTTTTGAAGATAGGTATTCAACAAGTTTTAATGCTTCTGCTTTATGTTTTGACGATTTTGTAATTGCCCATCCTGAAGCATCAATTTGAACTATACTGCCTTTAGTACCTTTTGGAAACTGAACAATATCCCAATCAAATTTGGCTTCCTCACGGATTTTAGGCACCATCCACCGTCCGGATAAATACATTCCCAAACGTCCTTGCAGAAACATCTGAGCCATTGTAGCACTGGCACTTTCATTTTTTCTGGGAGCAGCATGATATTTTTTCCTCAAATCAGCATAAAAATCCAGAGATTTTTGACTTTCGGGCTTATTTATTTCATCAGGCAAAATCCCCCCGCCGTTACTCATTAAATATGGAAGATAAAATAAAGGATCCTCTTCAAAACTTATTCCAAATGTGCCATTACCGGTTAATTCTTGCGCAATAGAAAGAAAATCTCCAAAAGTCCAATCTTTTGACGGATATGGAATATCTTTTTTGTTAAATATATCTTTGTTATAAAAAATGACTAGACTTGAAACATCTCTTGGTACAGCGTATAATTGACCGTTAAAACTCAAAGCATCAATAGACTGCGGATAAAATTGAGTGTTATCAATCCGCAACGGTTCTAAAACACCGGCATTTGCATAAACAGGAAGGTACAGGTTATTTATAAAAATAACATCCGGAGCCGTATTTGAGGCAAATAAAAGATGAATTTTTTGAAAATAATTTTGCGGTATATGCATTAATTCCACTTTTATATCAGGATTTTCATTTTCAAATTCATTAAGTAGCGGTTTCAAAATATCTATTTCCGATTTAGAACCCCAGCTTGCAAATTCTATAACCGCCCTTTTTTCTTTAAATGTACAACCGCATAAAAACAAAATACATACTATCAGTACAACTATAAATCTTATACAGTTTTTTTTATTCACAGATTATCCTTTATTAAAGCTCTATTAAAACGCCCATCTTATCATCATTCACTTCAACAAGCGATTTAAAACCTTCTGCTTTTACCATATAAACGTTAGCATTGTCATGTCTAACCTGTACTGGATTTGTTACCGTAGAATCAAATTTTTTCAAAACAAAAATATCATCTTTAACTTTACCGACTAATGCAGATTTTCCATCAACATTTACAATATAAAAACCTTTATTATCATCAATATTATAGCCTGATTTTACTATCAAACCATTGAGATAAGAAGTTTTATTTTCATTTTTAAATTTTGTTATCGGATTTGTCTGTGATACAGAAGATTTTGTTCTATCTGTAAGTATTTCCTGCGGCAGATCAAACCGCATTTTTTCCTGTAAAATTTTAGGTTCAGATTGTTTTTCTTTGTCTAAAATAGAAAAATATTCATCCAAAGATGACATTATATATTCCTGTGGCTTGTATTTAATACGTCTTGTATCAACATCTGTAATATCCAAGTTTGCATCTTGCAGTCTCCTTGGATTTGAATGCAGTACGGAACTACCGAGCTCTACATTATTCTGTTCATGCAGAGGAATTTCAACTTCATATTTCTTAAATCTGCTTTTTAATTTGTCACGGCTTGAAATATCAAGAGAATTTTTGTGATTATCAAAAGCTTTTAATTTAATTGTTTTTGGTATTATATCATCTTCGCTTTGAATTTCTGTAATTTCCGGTTCAAGATTTTGCGGAGATGGCACTTCTTCTAACAATTTTTCAAGTTCATGTCGTTTTTGAGTTACCTCTACAGGTTCAGCAGGAGTTTTGATAAATGTATAATTTCCCTTGTTGTTTGCTCTTGGAACAGGTTTTGCAGATTTATCAAGATACATTTGATATTTTTCCTGCCATGACAATTCGTCATTATTTACAATATTATTGTATTTTAATTTGTTCAAATTCAAGTTTCTGTGTTCAGGATTATGTACATAGTTTTCTTGTCCCTGCAGTGGTTTGGCAAAAAGGAATTTTAATATATTGCGAAGCAGTGCTAAACCCAGTAAAAATCCTGCAATAATAGCTGCACGTTTTGGGATATTTCTATTATTGACAGCAGCAGCAAACATTTGCGCCTTATTTTTAAATTTAGAAAAGAATGAATTATTTCTTTGAGGTTGAACTGTTTTTATATCTTGAATAGGTTCATCCGCAACTAATTTAGTATTTGTTTCGGGATGTTCAAGCCCTGTTTCAGGAACATTTTGCAGAATTTTTTCTTGTTTTACTTCATTAATTAATTCTGCTAAATGTTCTCGTCTTAATTTTCTTTCATTATTTGCATTTGGCTCTACTTCTGTTAATTCTATCTGAGGTTTAATCTGCTGAATTTTTTTAGGTTCAACCTTATTATCATTTTTATTAGGTAATTTTACTTGTTTATTAGATATGTTATTAACGGTTTTATCTAAAACTTTGTTAACAGTTTTTTCTGACTGATTTATTCTTGGAGCCGGAATTGGCTTTGTCGTTGCCGTTTTTGGAGCTGTTGCAGCTTTATTAACCGTAATTTCCGTTTTTTGGACCTGCGTATGTTTAGGAGGTTCCTGTTTTGCTATATTATTTTTTACCGCATTTGCCTGAGCAATAAGAGTTTTATATTCTTTTTGCTCTGCCGTAACCGGTTTACTTTTTTGGGTACTGGTGTTAATATTAAGCGGTTTTGTAGTTATAAGCGTTACTTTTGTATACCCTCCGCTTGTGTCATTAACCGTCTTTACATCAATATTTGAAACTAAGTCTTTTACACCATTAAGACTAGAATTGCTAAATCCGGAACTTTTAACTTTTGGAATTAAAATAACATATTTGTTATCAGATTTTTTTCTGACAAGTACATTATCTCCATAATTTTCGGTAGTAAATAATGTAACATCAACGGCATCATTTGATGCACGTTTCAAATCCAGTTGAACTAAATTATTATTGTTATCTGCAATAGTTGAAACCTGAGTTGAAACAAGAGCTGCCAATAAGGCTATGCATATAATTTTGGACTTTTTTACTACCATTTTCTACCGTTAAAAGTTTTCCTGTTATATATATAATACTTTGACATAAAAAAATTTGCCAGTTTGTAAAAAAAATGTGCTTTTTATGTTACAATTTATAAACAAAATTATATCAAAAATTGCAGGAAATTTATCGTATGAAAAGCGGATTTGTATCAATAATCGGAAGACCAAACGTCGGGAAATCAACTTTGTTGAATAAAATTCTCGGTCAAAAAATTGTAATTACGACTGACAAAGCACAAACTACAAGAAAAAGAATTAAGGGTATTTATACCTCAAAAGAAGGCCAAATTGTTTTTGTTGATACTCCGGGGATTCATAAACCGTTAAATAAACTCGGAGAATTTTTGCTTGATGAATCAAAGCTATCTATTCCGGACGCTGATATTATTCTTTTTTTGGTAGACGGTTCTGAACCTGCTGGAAAAGGTGATAAATGGATTGCTCAAAACCTTTTAAAAACGGAAATTCCGGTTATTATTGTGATGAATAAAGTTGATAAACTAAAAAATATAAATAAAGTTGAAGAAAATTTGTTAACATACAAATTGCTGTTTGAAAAAAATTATCCTGTTGTACGTATTTCTGCTAAAACAGGACGAAATATTGATACTCTTTTAAAAAATATTTTCAGAATTTTACCGGATGGCGACCTTCTTTATCCAGAAGATGTTATAACCGAAGAAACTATGCGCGACGTTACTGAAGAAATCATTAGAGAAAAAATTCTACTTAATACTTCTGATGAAATTCCGCATTCCGTTGCGGTCAAAATCGAAAGCTATATTGAAAATGACGATATTGACAGGATTTATGCTTCAATATACTGTGAAACCAAAAGTCAAAAAGGTATTCTTATAGGCAAAAATGGCAGCCTGCTAAAAAAAATAGGTACGGAAGCCAGAACAGAATTGGAAAAAATTGTCGAAAAAAAAGTTTTTCTTGGTTTGGAAGTTAAAATAGACAAAGATTGGCGCAAGAAACAAAGTTCATTAAAAACTTTCGGATATGAAAAAGAAAACTAGCAAAAAAAATTTTTTTCGATTTTTATTTTAATGTGTATTAATAAAGAAAGGAAATTTATATGTCACTGGAACCTATTTCATCTTTTTCAAATCTCAATTGCTCAAAATCTCTTTTAAAAAAACATTATAATAACTCTATTTCATCATTATTAGGACAAAGTGATAAAGATTTTTATAATTTAACACATCAATATTCATCTCATCCTAAACGTCTGTCGTCAAAAGGAATTAATGAGGCAAAAAAATTATTCTCAAACAGTATTAACATAATTAAAGAAATGGTTCAAAAAGCGTAAATTAAATTTACGCTTTTTGAATTTATATATCTAAATTTTTCAATAAATTTATATTATCTGAATTATTGATATCTTTAGAATTGATAAGTTTGTTTAATTCCTGCATTACTTCAAATATCTTCTCTTTTGTTGCGAGCATATGTTCATAATAATTCTCGCCACCTAAGGAATGAAAACCTAGCCGTTTATATTTTGCAATAGCATCAAAAGGACCGTTTATAACTGCATCAAGAGTTATGCGCTTTGCATTCAAATCTTTCAAAAAGTCTGAAAAAAACTGTTTAAAAAGAGTTTTACCGCCTAAAGACACCTTTTCTCCTGATTTTACAGGCCATGTACAAATATAATCAAGGTAATACTCCGGATGTTCATCAGTGTAAACAAGTATTCCATAGGGTTTATTATTATTAACAGCTATATAACCTTTTTTTCTTCCTGTTAAGAATTTATTTACAGCTTCATTTAAAATATTTTGCCATACCTCAAATTGGTTGTCTGTTTTCTTTAAATCCGGCATCAGTTTTTTTATATTGATTTTTGATTTAAGAATATTTAAAAAATCATAATCTTTAGTGGTTAATTCGTATAAATCAACTCTTGTAAGACTATTCTTACATACATTAGAAGATGATACCCTATGTATACCGCAAAAATTAGTATCAAAAGCTGAACTTGTACAGTTTATTACATGCATAGTATTACCTTTTAAACATTATTTTCAGTTTAAAAAGCCGTAAATGTAAAAATTTGCTCCAACTTAAAGTTTTTTAAGTATTATTCGCAAAACTTTAGCTATCATTTTAGACAGCCCTGGACTAAATATTCAGCTTATATCCGCCGCCGTAAATAGTTTCAATATATTTTTTACCGTTTGCAATTTTATCTATTTTACTTCTCAAATGTCTTATATGCACTCTTATAGTTTCAATATCATCATCCGGTGAATATCCCCAAACATCTTTCAATAACTGAGAAGAAGAGACCATATTACCATGATTTTGAAAAAGTAAATTAAAAATTTCAAATTCTATCGGAGTAAGTTTAGCTGTATTATCATTTATTTTTACGCTGTATAATTCCGGCAGCAAAGTAATTTCGCCTAAAGTTAAAAGGTCTCTGGTAGATGCACTTTCCGGAATTTGTCTTGTTCTTTTTAAAAGTGCGCGGACTCTTACCTGCAATTCTTCCATTTCAAACGGTTTTACAAGATAATCATCCACACCTATATTAAAACCCTTTACTTTATCATTTACCTCTGAAAGGGCTGTCAACATCAGGATAGGAATATCCTTTGTCTGTTCATTTTTTCTTATCCTTTGTGCAACAGTAAATCCGTCAACTTCCGGCATCATAACATCCAAAATAACCAGTGACGGCAATTCCTGTTTACACAATGCAAAGCCCTTTACACCGTCAAAGGCCTGAATTACAGTAAATCCGCACAATTGTAAATTTACTTTTATAAGTTCATTTATCGCTAAATCATCATCTATTACAAGAATTTTATTCATATCTGAATTTTATAAATAAAAAACAAAAAATACAACAACAATTTGTTAAAAAATATTAATAAAAATAGCCTGTTTGAATGATACATTATAACTTATTTTTAGCCATATTAAATTGAAAAGATTTGTAAAAAAAAATTTTTTAAGTGTCAATTTTACAAATTTTCTAATTTTTATTGTAATATGTTTATTGCAAAAACAAATTTGTAGTAGTAGATATAAGTATACATTTATAGATAGGAGGCACATGAATTGGCAGTAACATCACCATTTACAGCGTTTAAGGAAAACGGTAAAAAAGAAATCCACTTAGGACAACACGTTTTAGCAGAATTTTTTGAATGTGATCCAAATACATTAAATAGTCTTGATAAGGTCGAAAAGTACATGGTGGATGCCGCCCTTGAATGTGGTGCTACTATTGTCCAAAAATGTTTCCACATGTTTAACCCCTATGGAGTTTCAGGAGTTGTAATTATCTCTGAAAGCCATCTTGCAATCCATACATGGCCGGAACTTGGATATGCTGCTGTTGATTTATTTACCTGTGGCGACAAATGTGATCCGAAAATTTCTTATGAATTTTTAAAGAAGAAATTTAATTCTAAAAAAGCAACTTTCTCTGAATTAAAAAGAGGAATTATTGATGAAGAAACTCTCAGAGTTGCAGAAAAACCTTTTGAAATCATGCAGCAATTCGCTGACTAGGAGCGTAGCCGCTCCACTCATGACAGCTTACGGTATTGCATAAGCCGCTTTTTTAAGAGTTCTAAAAAACTTAAAGATATTCTCGTTGTCGCTTTATTTTGTCAATGCACTCGGGTGCTATTGTCATTCCGAACTCGTTTCGGAATCACCTTATCCCTTGCACCTGTTTTGCTTTATATAAACTAATAACTTGAGAAGAAGCGCAGTCGCATTACACGCCAGTCAGGTTGTTGAATAAAATTTTGAAGAAGAATTTTTAGAAGTTTATATAAATTATACCCTGAAGTAGTTTCAGGGTATAATTTTTTATGAAGATGCCTTATCAGATTTTTTGTTAAATCATGTAAAAAAATTGACTTCATGCAATGACAATTCCTTTTGGTTTTTATATTATTTTCTTAACAGGGGGTAGAAATGCCGGAAGATTTAATAGAAAAAAAATCTCAGTTTGATTTAACATCAAGAAGTGCTTTTTCAAGAGAGGAAGAAGTTTTTACATCACGATCTTATGCCGCACTTCTTGCAAAAAATATAATTCCGTATTCGCACAGAAAACTTGCGGATAATTATGTAATTATTAAACGCGTGTTTAAATTTCAGGCTGTTATGCCAAGAATTACTAATACAGAAAAAAAACTTCTGGCAAAATATGATTTTAACACGCTTGAATATACAACAGTAAAACAAATGTATGAAGAATTAGCATTGCTTCAAAAGTGGGCTGTTTCTGGAGATGAAAAACTAAAAAAAGATGCAGACGAAATTCTTGAGATTAGAACTAAAGAATTAAAATTCATTGTTGCAACAAGCTATGCAAATATTTCAAACGAACTTTATAAAGGATATCTTGCCCTTGAAAACTACTTTATGGAAATAAGCAAATATGGTGATTAATTCTACATTAATACAGGGAATTATATTGCAGTTTACACCGGATATTCTCGAAAACACAGTCATAATGTCATTCCGAACTTGTTGCGGAATCTCATCGTTATCAGACCCTGAAACCAGTTCAGGGTGACGATTTTAGTTATTTATGGTGTAAACTGTGATATAATTCCCTTAATACGCTGATTGACATGAGCATGAATGAGTGTATAATGTATCTATAAAGTATTTGGAAGAATCAAATAAAATTTTGATAAGCCTAAGAACAAGTTTGATTGCTACTGTAGTTGTTTTGACAGGCGGTATTGTCGGCTTGATTTTAACTGGGAATTATTCTTTAGATAAATTATTTTGGATTGTTTTGGGTGTATAATCAACAAAAATATAGATAATAATATAGGAGTTATAAAAAATGAATATAAATGATACTATTTCAATAATTTTTGCTGTAATTTTTTTGATTATGGGTTTATATTTTAATTATAAATTTAACCAAATCGGAAAAGAGAACGATTTGTCGTCAGCTAAAAGCAAGAGATAATAAATTATCAAGATTTAGTCATTTATTGTAGCTTTAATAAGCTTGTAAATAGTTTCAATTTTTTGTCTGTCTTTTAGATTTTGAACATCATAGATAATTTCGTTTATCAAATCTTCTTCAGGTTTAATGTGGTCTATTGTAAAAAGTTCGGAGCTTGAGACATTAAGAACATCAAGAATTTTTTCCAGTGTATCTGCAGTTAAGAAGTTTTCTCCTGTTTCAATACCACTTAGAGTACGCGGGGCTATATCAATTTTCTCAGCCAGCTGCTCCTGAGTTAAGCCGTTTTTCATCCTCAGTCTTTTTATTTTGGCCCCTAATTGCTTTTTAATATTCATGATATTTAACCTCTAATTTATTTTAAAAGATAACTTTAAGTATCTAAACGAGATTAAACTGTGTAAAACAATTAAATATCTAGCTATAATCTCTAGTTTTTTAAATAATTATTAAGATTTGTAAAACTGGAAAACAGCAATATAACAAGTATATAAAACTTATATGATATTTACTTTCTAATTTTTAACAATTTTTGATATTAAAATGTTTTTATATAGAAGTAAGATGTGCAATTGCAATTAACACAAAATGAGGAACACAAGAGATTAAAGGAGATTTAAATTATGACAGAACCGGTAAACAACAAGACATTAGGCGGATTGACTTACAACGCCAATTTGGTAAAATCAGCGAAAAAACTTAACAATGGAAAATTCGAACTTATTTTTAAATCAGGTGAAAAATTTACCTATCCTGAACAAAAACCATTTACGCCAAAATTAGGAGAAGAAAATACATTATTTAATGTTGACACAGATAGTTGGGAAGCTACAGGTGAATTTAAATTAGACGCTTCCGAAACAGCTACTACAGGGGAAAAATTACCTGATGAGTTAATAGCAGGAAAAACATTGTTCAAGAAAGGTGAAACTATCCCACGTAATGCCAGAATTGAACAAAGTATTGACGACGGCTTGATTTATGATGATACACGTTTTTCAATCACTAATGTAATGGGAGGATATTTTACCTCTTCAGAGAATACTGTATCGCATGTTACTTTAACGAATAGTTCAGATACTACAATTGACCTTGCCGCAAATAATAGTAAATGGTTTGCAGATGACGCTACCGTGAAAGACGGAGCAAATAATACCGTTATTCTTGACGGACAAGATACTGCAATTATAAACAACAAATCAGTTGAAGGTGAAGGCAGCGCAGCCCAAAAAGATTACAAATAATATTTTAAATAATAATTAATAATACAAACAGAGGACCTGATGAATATCAAGTCCTCTGTTTATTATCTTGTTTTTACACTTCTGTTGTTGCTTCTTCTGCTGGAGCTTCTGCAGCTGCTTTTGCTTCGGCTTCAGCAGCCGCTTTAGCCTGAGCTTTTTTAGAAAGTTTTACAGTTTCTTTTTTAACGTAATTTAGTGTACCGTCATCGTTGCAGTTTTTGATTAAGTAAGCAACGGTTTCAGTTGGTTGTGCACCTTTTTTTACCCATTCCAAAGCAGAAACTTTGTCTAATTTCATAACTTTTGTTTTCGGGTTATAGTGACCTAATTCTTGAACAGGTCTGCCTTCACGTTTTGTAGTTGAGTTAATTACGATAATTCTGTATGAGGGGTTCTTTTTTGCACCCATTCTTTTTAATCTGATTTTTAACATTTTAAAATTTCCCTTATTTTTATGTAACCGTCGGGATGTCATCCAACGCAGCCGCCGCTTTGACTGTCATTCCCTTGAACAAGGCTAAGAGGAATTGCCCTATTCCATTTTTATCAAATCACAAAAACTTTTACTAATCAAGACTTGATTAAGAAAACATAATAAATATTATAATAAGTCGATAAGATGTTAAGACGATAGGACGTTAAGTTCTTTACGGTGCGCTAAAGCGCACGAAATATTCCTATAATCTGCACTTAATGAAACAGCAGCAAAGCGGATGCTGTTTGAGCGGTAATGCGGTTGCGGATCAAGTCCACAATGACGAAAAATATAGCGAGTTCATCCGCTCGGGTTGAATTTAGTGCAGATTAAACGGTCAGCGTGTTTCTTTTTCTTATCCAATATTCTTTTTCTTTTCATCGCAAAAAAGAAAAAGAATATTTGGTGAGGGGTGCGGGGACGCATAGTTCCCGAATAAAAAATAAACCCTCTCCCTTAATCCCTCTCCCGAGGAGAGGGAAAGTAAATTTTTACGTGCGCGAAGCGCACAGTAATGACTTATTCACCTATTTACTTATTCACTTACAATAATTGTAAACAATTTGAAAAATATATAAAAATCAGTATAATGAATGCTATGGAAGGTTTGGACACAACACAACTTGATGAGCTTAAAGTCAGAGTTAAAAATAAACTTGATGAAACTGAATTATTTACTTTTAAAGGAAGTGTTTCAAAGCTTCTGGGTTTAACTGTTGAGGTTAAATTACCAGGTCTGAAAGTTGGAGATCTATGTTATATTGAGACAAAAGACGGCCGCAAAAAACCGGCAGAAGTTCAAGCTTTTAAAGGAGAAGTCGCCCAGCTTTTACTGCTGTATGACGGCGAAGGTATCGGGCAAGGAAGTTTGGTCACATCAACAGGCAAACCTATTACAATTCCTGTTGGAGATTTTTTACTCGGCAGGCTTATTAATCCTATGGGCGAACCAATTGATGGGAAACCGCTTGATACAACAGGTGCCACATGGCGGCCTGTTGAAGGCCCACCGCCGGGACCGTTTGAAAGACCGATTATAACCGAAATATTTTCTACAGGAGTAAGAGCAATTGACAGTTGTATGACAATGGGTTGCGGACAGCGTTTGGGATTATTTGCCGGTTCAGGAGTAGGAAAAAGTACATTGTTAGGTATGATTGCAAGAAATTCCGATGCTGATGTAAACGTAGTTGCGCTGATTGGAGAACGTGGACGTGAAGTTAAAGAGTTTGTAGAAGATTCCCTCGGAGAACAAGGTATGGCTAAATCTGTTCTTGTATGTTCAACAGGAGATCAACCACCTTTGATACGTCAAAAAGCCCTGCTTACCGCAACTGCAGTTTGCGAATACTTTAGAGATCAGGGGAAAAAAGTGTTCCTGATGACAGATACTGTTACCCGTTGTGCAATGGCAGGCCGTGAAGTCGGATTGTCGCTCGGAGAACCTCCTACTATGAAAGGTTATCCGCCGTCTATTTTTTCATGGCTTCAAAAGGTTCTTGAACGTGCCGGGAACAGTCCTAAAGGTTCAGTAACAGCTCTATATACTGTTTTGATGGAAGGTGATGATATCTCAGATCCTATTGTAGATATTGTAAGAGGTATTGTTGACGGACATATTTTCTTGTCAAGAAAAGTTGCAGAAATGAATCATTATCCGGCAATTGATGTTTTGGGCAGTATTTCAAGGTTAATGTCATCTATTGTTACACCTGAGCACAGAGAAGCAGCAGGAAAGATGCGGGCGATTATGGCACTTTACAGAGAAAACAAAGATTTGATTGATGTCGGAATGTATCAGCCCGGAACAAATCCGCGTCTTGACACTGCTATTGAACTTATGCCGAAAATTAATGCATTTTTGCAGCAGAGAACATCTGATATTGTCAGTATGGACACCACCGTACAGACGCTTATTGATATGATGAAAAATGTTGAAATTTAATCTTTGTGTTACAATAATTTGCGGAAGGAAAAGTGATTATGAATTTACCGCAAAATTTTGGCCCCGCAATGTTAATTACTTTATTTGCAGGTTTATCAACTGCAATTGGCGGAGGAATTGCATTTATTGTAAAAAAGGATAATCTTAAGGCATTATCTGTCGGATTAGGTTTTTCGGCAGGAGTCATGATATTTGTTTCATTTATGGATATGTTACCGGAAGCGGATAAGCTCCTGTTTGCAAATTTCCCGCATAATCATCAATGGATTACATTTGCCGGATTTATAATAGGATTAGTTGTAGCAATCCTTATAGATTACTTTTTACCTGATCATATTGATACTGAAGATGTTTTACATCCTGACGCACCTGCTCATCGTGATTACAAAATTAAAAGAGCAGGTCTATTTACGGCAATCGCGATATGTGTTCACAATTTTCCCGAAGGCATGGCAACATTTTTCACTACAACTCAAAATATTACGCTCGGACTTTCTGTCGGGATTGCAATTGCGATTCATAATATTCCGGAAGGTATTGCTGTTGCACTTCCAATGTATCATGTTACGGGTAAAAAGCGTTATGCAATGCTTTATGCAGCATTGTCAGGAATTACAGAACCTATCGGGGCGCTTGCGGGAATGTTTATTTTCGGACTATTTTTGCCGCAGGTGTTAATCGGAGCTTTAATGGCTGCTGTTGCAGGTATTATGATTTATATCTCATTCGATACATTATTGCCGCTTGCTAAAGAATATGGTGATTGGCATCAGTCTATTGTCGGCATTTTATCCGGGATCCTGGTTATATGGGTTAGTCTGATTTTGATCGGCGGTTAATATGGTAAATTTATCTAATTTATTTGATTTAGGAAGAAATTTATATGCATTACCTGCATACTGCAGCAGAAGCGGACTTGCGCCGATTCCTTTAAGATATTTTTTTGAATTGACATACAGGTGTAATCTTCAATGCCCGTATTGTTATGTCGGAGATGAAAGGAAAAAAGATGAACTAACTACTGATGAGTGGTTTAAGATAATTGATCAAATTCCGTGGTATTCATTTGTCACGCTTGTCGGCGGAGAACCTTTAATAAGAAAAGATTTTATTGATATTCTGATGAAAACATCTAAAAAAATATTCGGGAAACTTAACGTAGTTTCTAACGGTATTTTGATTAACGATGAAATTATCGACGCTTTTATAAAAAGCAAAATGATGCTTTTATCAGTTTCCCTTGACGGCTATGGCAAAAACCATGATTTAAACAGGGCAAAAGACGGTATCTGGGATAAGATTATGGACAATTTGGATAACATGAATTCCCGTAAAAAACGTCCGATGGTTGATATTAAAACAATTGTTCTTGAAAATAACCTTGATGATTTAGTCAAACTTTACAAAATGTGTGATGAAAAGAAGTTTAACTTTTTGTCAATATCTTTTTTGAGAAACAATAATTTGAAGCAAAATTCTGTTCTGTTTGAGAGTTTTGTTCCTGAATTTAATGCGAATTATCCTATACAAAAATATTTTGATATGGAGCATTTTAAAGAAGTTTATAAAGAATTGATTAGTTTAAGAAAAAAATCGAAGGTTAAGATACGATTTTCACCAAAGTTTGAATATTCAAACGACCCGCTTTTAAAAATAGAAGAATTTTTTAATACTCCGGCGGACAAACCTGTGTCAGAAATTTATAAACCCTGCATGTATCCGTATTCCAATATGATGATAAATCCTCAGGGTGATGTTTATCCATGTCTTTCACAGAAAATCGGCAATGTAAAAGATATGCCGTTAAAAGATGTGTTTAATCTTCCGCATTACAGGTGTTTCAGAAAAAATCTTAAAGCCGCAAAGGTTTTTGGGGCATGCCAGATGTGTTGTGAACTTTGCGTTAAATAATTATTTGTATCCATGAAAACATGCACATGTTTTCATAAGTGCGTAATCGTGGACTTTTCAAACTTTTAAAATACGTTATACTGAAAATGTGGTTAAGGTTCACGCCCAGAGATGGCAAAATCGTTTACCACGCAGGTTAGGGGATAGTAGTAATATGGGATATATTCACTGCTGCGGAGCCTTGCACAAGACAAGAACTTTTCGTCTTGTACCGAAAGGCGATTTTGTTCTGTGCGAACTTGATTACCTCTCAAAATGTCCTGTTTGCGGGCATACCGTAGTACAGCTTACAAGAATAGACAAAGATGATAATATTTCTATAGTCAGGAAAATAAATAAAAAAGCAAAAGAATTTTTTAAGAAATTAAAAAGTTTTATTTTGTATGAAATCCGTACTATAAACTATAACAGAGTAAATACAGGTCGATTTTATTTGAATTATAACGAATTTGGAATAAAAAAAAGATGTTATTCAAATTTAAGATCATTAAAAATCGGACTGGCCGAAAACAAAGATTTGAAAATCAATCCTTAAATTATCTTACTCTCAATGGGGCGGATTACCCGCCCTTTATTTTTTTACGGAAATATTATGAATGAAACTTAACGATTTTTTAGTATGCTTAACGTGAAATTTGAAAAAAGGGAATTAAGAAAAATGGCACTATCTCCGAAGGAACTTGAAGTATTAACTTTGGTTGCATTAGGCTATTCTGATAAGGAAATCAGTGTTCAGTTGAAAATAGCATACGGTACAGTGAGAAATCACGTTGATAAAGCCGTTTTAAAATTAAATGCACAGAATAGAACCCATGCAGTCATAATCTATAAACTAATGCATAAAGATTGGTTAGAGGACTTTTATGAAACGAATTATAATACATTGGACAGCAGGGAAGTATTATCCTACAGAATATGAAAAAGAACATTATCATTATTTAGTAGATAAGAATGGAATTATTTACAACGGGAAATATAAACCAGAAGATAACGAAATTTGCAAAATAGGAAAGTATGCAGCACACACAGGCGGAGGAAATTCTGGGAGTATAGGCGTTGCAATTTGTGCAATGGCCGATTTTAAGGATAAAAATCATACAGGCAAATACCCTATTTTGAAAAAACAGTTTGAAAGTACTATGAAATTGTGCGCACAGTTGTCAAAAAAATATTCTATAGATATTACATCAGAAACTGTTATGACTCACTATGAATTTGGAATAAACAATCCAAAAACAACAAGTGCCGGAAAAATAGACATTATATACATACCGGCTTTTCCGTGGGTATCTAAAGATGAAATCGGAAGTTTTATAAGAGCAAAGATAAAGTGGTACAAATTAAACGGAGTATAAAATATGGAAAAAGCTTTTTATAATTTATCAGGCGGTATCAATCAAGCTTTAACTAAAACAGAACTTGGGCTGGATACAAAAAAAATATATTGGACAGATGCAGAAAATGTTGAAATTTACCAAAATCGCGGGATTGTAAAACAACTGGGCAATACACTATTTTTAGAAATAGAGGAAGAAATTACCGGAATGTCGGAAATATCCGCTTACGATGTGAACAAAATGGTAATAACTACAGTTTCCGGTAAAATTTATATTTATGATGAAAATCATTCGCAAAAAACACTTATTAACAAAACATTAACCGGAATTAAACCGGTTTTCTTAAACTTTTTAAACGGTGTACTGATAATTACGGAAAGTGACGGTCTATTCTATATAAAAAATAACTCAAATTATGATGTTGTAGACTGTGGGCTAAATGATTTATCCGGCTCTGTTTTAACCGGAGCGTCTCTTGCGGTTTATAAAGGTCGTGTTTGGGCTGCAAAAGATGCTACAATATATTATTCGGCACTGGGGACTTATAATGACTTTGAAACAGATAACGATGCCGGATATATAAATGAATTTCATACTGACACAGGTTCTATTACGGCATTGAAACCTTATAAAGACTATCTTGCCGTCTATAAAAAGGATAGTGTATACTTGTTAACAGGAACAAGCCCTGATGATTTTGCAATAACACTATTTGCAAACAAAGGAGCTGTCGGCACAAATTCTATAGTTAATGTTGAAAATAAACAGTATTTTTTAAGCAACGGAATATTTGCTCTTGAACAAGTTGGAGAATTAAACCAAATACAACTTGGTAATGAAATATCCTCAAAAATTAAACAGGAATTTTCACTTTTTAGGAATCTCGAAAATACAATAAGCATTCATTATGAGGAGAAAAGCCAAATCTGGTATTTTTTCCCCTACTCTGATGATAATTATTTTCACACCGTCTGGATAAATGATTATGTAAATAAGTCATGGTATAAAAGAGTTATCCCGCAAAATATTGTTTGCGCCTGTATCTATAACGGCAGTATTTTCACGGCTGATAATGAAGGAAATATTTATAAAGAAGATTACGGAACAACTTTTAACGGTCAACCTGTTAAATTTATGTGGAAATCTCCTTTTTTGGCAATAACAGAACCTCATCATCGTAAAATGATTGACGAATTTTATTTTTTACTAGATACAGAATATGATAATGATTTTAATTTTTCAGTTTATAAAGATTACGACAGTGAGTATTCTGATGACAGTGAACGAATTTACTCCGTACATCAGGATCATTTAATCTGGGCAGATGATTCCACATCAGATAACCTTCCCTGCCACTGGCCAGAAGATGAGGACTCCGTTCCGATTTGGTCAGTTAATAAAGATACTATGGAAAAAGCGGAAATTTCAGAATCAAATTACGCTATACAACTCTGTATTACAGGTGAAGAAGCGACAAACTCATGCGCCATAATAGGTTTACAGTTTAGAGAAATTTATAATGACGATTAGTGTTATTTTTTGCGCACCACTCATATATTTATATTTAGTTAAAACAAAAAGAAAGGGACAAAAATGACAGAAAATGCTTACTCGGTATTTATTCCGGAAATTTGGAGCCAGAAGCTTAACAACTTATTGACAAAAGAATGTGTTATGCTTCAATGTGTTAACAGAAATTGGGAAGGAGACATCAAGAATCAGGGCGATAAAGTAAAAATTATTACCCCCGCAGCAGTTAGTGTTTCAACATTAAGTTCTGCAACAATTACTTATAATGAATTAGCGCCGACATCAACTGAACTTGTTATCGACCAGCAAAAGTTCTTTGCATTTAAAATAAATGATGTCGCAAAAGTTCAGGCAAACGCAGATATAATGGAAGCTCATTTGAAAAATGCGAAAAATGCTATAGAAGAAGCTCAAGACGCTTATATTTTATCTTTACATGCTAATGTTGACTCAAACAATATCGTAGGATCTGATTCTTCAGCAGTAACACTTGATGCAAAAACAATATATTCAAAATTTGTATCTCTCGCATTATGCCTGAAAAATTCAAATGCAGTTAAAACCGGTGCAAAACCATGGGTCGTAATTAATCCTACCATTGAATCTTATTTGTTGCAAAGCTCTGAATTTATTAGTGCATATAATGTTGCTGATGAAACATTACGAGAAGGTGCTATCGGCAGAATTGCAGGTATGGACGTACTTGTAAGTACAAACTTGACTGATGTCGGCGGCAAATATTACGTTCTTGCAGGCACTAATGAAGCAATCACTTTTGCATCACAACTTGCAAAAATTGAAAGTCTCAGAGACCAGAATAGTTTTTCTGATCTTGTCAGAGGTTTATATTTATACGGAGCCAAGGTTGTTAATCCTAAAGCTTTAGCCAAAATGGTGGTCACTGCTCCTACATCATCTGCATCTCCTTCCGGAAGTGACTCATAAATGCAGATTTGAGCAAATTGACCTTTTACCCCGATGCATCTCCGTTTTTTCATATCGGAGATGCATTTTATAAAAAAAGAGGACAAAATATGTTTAACGCTTTAAAAACAAAAATTAAAGAACTTGCACAAATTGCGGTGTTAAAAGCTGAAGAAGCTTTGGGCAGCAATAAAGGACAGCAAAAAAAAGAAATGGCTATAAAATATATCACAAATAAAATTCCTGTTCCTTCTATATTTAAGCCTATAATTTCAATATTTTTATCGTCGTTTATTGATGATGCTATAGAAATAGCTGTTCTATACATGAAAGAGAAATAAACTCTTTAAAATTTGATAATGTAAAAAATTTTTAAACTATGAGGATAGAAAAATAAAATGAACGGACAAAATTTAAACAACGCTTTATCCTATGCCGGTAGTCAAACAGCGGCATTACAGCAGCCGGAACAAAATAATATACAGGATATAAAACAAATGGCTGCAAGAGATATACAATTAATTCAAAATCTTGTACAAAACGGAATTATGACGCAAGAACAAGGACAAAATTTAATGAATTATGTTACTAAAAAGGCGTTTGAAAAGTACACATTAACTCAACAGGACAGTCAAATTCCATCAAATGTACAATCAGAATTATCGCCTCAATCAACAAATTATTTGCAGGATAATATTCCTCCTGAATTTTTTAACAGAGAAGGGCGTCTGGATGTTTTTGATTATTTGAAAAACTCAAATACCGCTTTTGACGAGGATGAAATCTCTAAAATCTCTCAACTTGTAGAAAAAATTGAAAACACTGCAATTGAAAGATACTTAAGAGAACAACAACACGAAAAAACATTAAACAGCGAAAATGAGGCCGCAAAACAAAGATTGCATTCAAATGCTCAAAACTCTGTTTCAAAAGGCGGTAACAATTTGGTTTTCACTCGTGAACAAATCGGCAAAATGAGTGGTGCAGAATTTGCTAAATACGAACGTATGATCATGGATCAACTGAAAAAAGGTCTTATAAAATAGCAACATTCAAAATCTTTGCAGGGAAACAGTCTTGTTATAAGACTGTTTCCTTTTGAAGATTTTAAACGAAAGGAAATTTATGAATTATTTGGATCTTATAAATAAATGTCTTACAGAACTTAATTATAAACAGGTAAATGCTTTTTCAGAACTTACCAAAAATGACCACAAAAAATTAAAAAACATATTAAATGTTCTAAACACAGAAATTTGCAGCAGTGAAAAATGGAATTTTCTCCTTAGAAAAACAACACTTACTCTGCCTGTTGAAAAATGCGAACTTGAAAACAGCATTGACGGAAGAATAGAGACAATAATTATAGACGGAGTAAAATTTGAATATTATGAAGACTTTGAAAAGTTTTTTGTTAATTCTCAACCTCAAAATACGTATAGTTTATTTAATGATAAAATTTTGTTTCCTATTTTTGATAAACAAAAAGATATTGAAATAATATATTATACAAAAAATTGTGCAGTAGATGCCAATAATAACGAAAAATTTTCAATGGAAGAATCTGACGATATGTCTCTTATTCCTGAACCTTATGCTGAACCGCTGCTGGTTTACGGAGCCTGCATGAGATTAAAAGGAAATCCGCAGCATGTTCGTTTTAATTACTGGTACAGCATGTATAAAGATGCCCTTGCAAACTTGCGTTCAAAAGTTTCCCCGAGCATGGATGACGTACCATCAGTAAAGTTATTCAGACAATAATATACTGTTTAATCAGCTAAATACAGACGCAAAAAAAACAGGAAGTTTAAAATTCATTTTCCCCTCCTGTTAAGATTTACACTAGCCGAAATATAAATAGCATGATTATTATACAATTTTTTCTCATAAATTTCAAATAATACAACAAATTGTAACGAAAACTACATAATTGAATATAACAAAGTACAATGAAACATTTGACCAAACAACAAAAAAGATTTGTTTTAGAATACATTAAAACCCTCAACGGAGAGCTTTCCGCACAAAATGCCGGATATAAATCAAAAGATTTAAAAACAGTTGCCGCAGAACTTTTATCCAACGAATTAATAATTAAAGAAATTAAAATTCAACTTAAAAGTCAAATTTCTTCGTTAAGAGTAAATAAAGGCTACGTTATCCAAAAACTTTTGCAAATCGCTGAATTTTCGCTTGAAGAAGAAGATGTATTGGATAAAGAAGGTTGTTTTACAGGGAAGAAAAAACTGCGGGATACATCTGCCGGTCTTAAAGCGCTTGAAAGTTTATGTAAATATTTAGGTTTGTCAGTAAATACGTCAGAACAAGAAGGCTACAAACCTGCAAAAATTATCACTATCGCAAATCTTGATGACAGTAAAATTTAGATATTAATAAGGAGTAAACATGAAAAATAGTGATGCAGAAGAGATACTGTTAAATAATAAATCTCTTGATGAACTGATTAAAATGAAAATAGAAAAAGAATTTATTGAAGATTTAAAAAAATCGAAAAACAAGCCGCCTAAAAAAGTTTATATGAATATAAAAGAAGTACCTCAGGATGTCATTTTTTCAAAAGCAGCGGTATTTCGTTATTTTAACAGGGATACAAAATGTGAAACATTTATAAATGGAATTCAAGCAGAAGCGTTAACAGGAATTCAACATGACATAAGACAAAAATTATTGAACGGAGAACTTGATGCTTTTACAACAGATAACGCCTATATCAAATTTGAAAAGGCGGTTTTCTAATGCCGGAGTTTAAAAATCCGCTGGAAAATTCTGTTTATTTCGAACAGGCATTATTTTTATACATTAGATATTCAAAATTTCTGGATGATGATTATGCTTGTAACGGTCAAAATGCATATAGTTATTTTCTTAATCTTATCAATCGAACAGCGCCGTTATTTTTTGTAATAGTTGAAAATGATTTGGTCAGCGGTATTGTTTATCTTGATAATTTAATCGGAGGCAGAAATAAATTACACAGCGCAGAAATTACAACCTGCTTTGACAGACGATTCTGGGGTAATTATACAAAGCTTTGCGCACAGATATTTTTGAATTACTGCTTTAAAACATACGGATTTATAAAAATAAAGGCTCTTGTATATCCTGAGAATTTCAGAGTAAAAACACTGTTAAAAAATGCCGGCTTTAAAAAGGAAGCACTCTTGAAAAATGAAACATTACGGAACGGCAAAATGCAGGATATAGAAATATATTCAATATTTAACAAGGAAAGGTAATAAATATGAAAGTAGAAACAGAAGATTTAACAAAAAAAATCTCCGATAGGGAAGCAAATTTTTTAGTCGGAAGTATCACTGATATGTTTGATCGTTTTAATGAACGCAGAAGTATTCAGTTGAGTGATATAAAACTTGTCAGGGATGCAGTTTACAATTCAGACATTCCTAAAGTGAACGGCTGGGACAATAAGATTGAATTACCTGATATATATGAACTTGCTCAAACTTTAAAATCACATATTAGTGAAAACTTGTATTCTAACCCTGATGCCATGTTTGATGTGTCAGGAACTACCCCTCAGACACAGAGCTATGCAAACAGACAAAAAGCTATGCTTGTAAATACTTTTGAACAGATGAAAATTGAAAATGAAATCGAAAAAATTATTGACAGTATAGTTGAAACCGGAGAAAGTACACTGTTTGTTGGCTGGGAAACAAGAATAAAGTCTGTAAGACGACCTCAAACAATTGAAGAACAAATTCTTAGTCCTGAAAGAAAAGGATTTGTAATTGATGAAAAAGTTATTTATGATAACGCGAAAATCAAACACATTAGAGCAGAAGACTTTGTTTTTGATAAATATGATCGTGAAAACTGGGACAAATGTGCAAAAATTTACAGAACTTATTCGACAGTAGAAGAATTATATTCTGATAAATCAAATAATTTATTGAATAAAGAAAAATTAGAAATGCTGAAAGGAGTGGTGGCAGGAAATAAAAGGTATAATAAAGATGATAACAGACCTGTAGACGGTAACAAAGTTGAAATATTAGAGTACTGGGGTGACATAGAACTACCGGACGGCAAAATTCTTAAAAATTGGTTAATTGTAGTTGCGGCACGGAAAGAAATTATAAGATTTGAAAATAATCCTTTTGTAATAAATCCTTTTATACATGCAAATATTATAGAATCACCGCAAACCGGTCGAGGAGTTTCACCGTTACGTGTAGCTTTAATATTAAACAGTCTGGCATCAACAATATTAAATAAACAGATTGATGCACTTGCTTTAATGATGAACCCTCCGTATCTTGCTCCAAAAGGTTGTTTTAAAGGACAGCAGGATGTCAAACCAGGTAAAATTATTGAATACGATGCTGCACTTATGCCTTCTGCTCCTATGCCTTTATCGTTTGACAAAGCAATGGTCGGCTGGGATTTTTTGAATTACTTCAAATCAACAATCGAAAGCGCTACAGGTATTTTCAAAAATATGGTAGGCAATATCCAATCAGCCCAGAGAACGGCAACAGAATTAAATTATTCAGTCAGCGGACAAGAAGCACGTTTGAACATGATTTTAGATTCCATAAACAGAAAAATCATTGTTCCAATGGTAGAAAAAACCGCAGAAATTATTTCTTGTTTTAAATACGGAAAAGAATTAATAGGCGTTAATGACAGAGGTAAAACAAACTTTTTGGAAATTGATGATAATGTTAGAAATGCAAATTATATCTATCGTTATGGAGACAGACGTGCATCTTTTGAGAGAAAATCACGTCTTAAAGAGTTATTTGAAGTTGTTGGTTCATTTGCCAGAATGCCTGAAGTTGAAGAAAAAATTGACTGGCTTGAATGTTTTAAATTTGCACTTGAACAGTACGGAATAGAAAATGCAAATAATTTTCTTATTGATGAAAATAGCCAATCGGGTAATTCACAAAAATAAAAATTTTTGTATATAATATATAAATGAAAAAGATTTTAATAATAATTCCAATTATATTATTAGTTTTATACTGGGCATTATTCTGGCATATTTATACAGATAAAAATGACGCTTCTATCAAAAAATTTATTGAATACGCATTAAAAAACGAAGATGTTGAGTTTAATACAAAATTAAATAATACAAAGTATGTTTGTTATTTCGGATCATTATATAGTATTCATGCTATCAAACCTGAATTAACAAAAATAAATGCAGATTATTCTCCTGCAATAGGTTTAAAAATGCAGTTAATGCGTGTCGGAGAGGGAGCATCGGCAGTTATTATAGTAAAAAATAACGGTAGAATCTTACCTGTTTATCTCCATGCCTATTCTATAATTACTGATGATACATTACAATTAGAACAACGATGCGCCCCTCACGACACGGTTAATTTAAAAGTAAAAAATAAAAAATTGTATATTAAACATTAAGTCATCCGAAATCGGATGACTTTTTTTAGAAAGGGAAATTTTATGGCAACAAAGAAATATCAATTACCTATATATTATGAAAACAAAGCGTTGGAATACGGTAAAAAATACGGGCTAAAAACAAATCCCGTACAAGAAGGATGGGATGATGAAGTAGATGCTTTCAGACATGCATTTATGCAGGCTTATATTACAGCAAATCAGGATGAAAAAACAGCAAAATTTTTAGGAGACACATACGAAAAAATAGGAGATTTTACTCATACTCAACCATCTTCCGAACGTAATATGGATATGTGGAACAACGCAATAGGCAGAGAAATAGGTGATGAAGTTAAAAATGAAACAAGTTTGTTTCGGGATTTAACTACGCAAAAAATGTTTGAAGATATGATTGCAGAAAAAATCTATACAAAAATAAAAAATGGTGAAATGATCACATCTCCAAAAGATTTACGGGATTTTGAAACAAGTCCTTACAATGGAAGAATTTATACAAGAGAAGAAATAGGCTCAATGTCACCTGAAGAATATGAAATAAATAAAAAACTTATTGATAAAGCATTATCAAAAGGAGATGTTATGCCGGAAGCCGATGCTAAAAATGCAGTTCAATCAGGCAATGCAATTTATGTAAAAAGTTACAAACGCAGCGATGGGACATCAGTAAAAGGTTATTACAGGCGAAAATAATTATGGAGTACAAATTATTAAAAGCACAAAGAGAATTTATGGAAATACCGCATAACTACACTCTTGATGTTGCAGTTTATCAAGGAGGTTTCGGATCCGGCAAAACATTTGCCGGATCTTTGTTAGGAATCTTGTTAGCACTAAAATTTCCTGGAGTACGCGGTCTTGTAGGCGCACAGACATATACTCTCGTAAGAGATACAACGCTGCAGAGCTATTTTGAACATCTTGAAAATTTTGGTTTTGTAGACGGAAAAGATTATGAATGGTCATCAACATTACAAAAACTAACATTCAAAAACGGCTCGGAAATCCTGTTCAGACATTTCGATGAGCCGAATAAACTAAAATCTTTAAATTTAGGATTTGTAGAAATTGAAGAAATGTCGGATATACCTTATGACACTTTCAAAATGCTTTTAGGACGCATGCGTCAACGTGTAAAAAAAATCTGGAAAAATTTTACATACAGAATTTTTGGACACACAAATCCGGAAATGCACAGAGGCTGGATATATAAAACTTTTATAGATAATAATACTCCTAATTACAGACTTATTACGGCACCGACTACACAAAATATTTATCTGCCGGAGGGCTTTTGTGATGAATTAAAAAAACTTTATGATGAGCAGTATTACAATATTTTTGTTCTTGCAAAAAACGGAGAATACAATAACGGACTTGTCATAAAAGATTTCACGGATGCAAATATTAAAAATATATCATATCAGCCGTATATGGATTTGCATATTTCATGCGATTTTAACGTTGATCCTATGTGCTGGGTTTTAGCACATAAAACAGATGATAAAGTTTTTTATTTTGATGAAATCGCAATGGAAAACACTACCACTTCAAAAGCTTGTGAAGAATTTTGCAGACGTTATCCAAATCATAAAGGGAAAATTATAGTTAATGGTGATGCATCAGGCGATAACAGAAGCTGTACAAGCGAATATACAAATTACGTAATTATTAAGAAAAAACTGTTACAATACGGATATGATGCAGATATACAAATTAAAGCATTTAATCCTCCGATAAAAAACAGAATAATGGCATTTAACTCAAAAGTACGTTCTGCAGATGGAGATATATGTTTATTTGTTGATAAAAAATGTGAAAAACTTTTATACAATATTTATAATCTTCGATACAAAGAAGGTTCATCACGTATTGACGTTCCCACATATCAGCAGATAAAACAATCTAAAGAACTAAAATTTTTGTCACACCCTATAGACGCCGCCTCTTATCTTGTGGATTTTTACTGGCCGATTAGTTTGTAAGGTTATCTCTCTTCCCTCAAGGCGTAAAATTCATTCTACCTACCATACCCTTCCACTTACAAAGACGAAAGAAAATAAAAAAATAAGCTTCCCCCGCTGCCGCTTCCTAATCAAAAGGGGGAGAACGAGACTTAAAAAAGGAAAAATTATGGAAAAAATAATAGAATATTCTCCGATAATAATCGTAGTTCTGATGTTTTTTGTCCAGCAAAAGATATTTGTAACTCCCGAACAGCTTGAGAAAAAACATAGAGAAATTGTGGAGGAAATAGAAGAAAAATTTGTTACAATTCACAGTTTTGTGGATTTAAAAGATCAATTTTCCGAAGTTAAAGACAAAATTGATAAAATGTATGATTTACTTATAGATTTAAAATAATGTAAAAAAAGTTTACAATTCCTTTAAAAACTTTAAAGATTTAATGTAAAAGAGCCGTTAATACGAATAACAGACATGTTGTTACTAAGATAAATCGAAAGGAATATGTAACAGAAATGGGATTGGCAGCTTCACAAGCAAGATTTTTAGCCATAACATCAAGAAAGATGAATTGCGAATTTCAATCTATGCAAATTGCGCAAGAAAAACTTTCTATTACACGTGATTTGCAAAAAGCTGCTGAAGAATATCAAAATTCCTTGAACGCTACCAAACTTGTCTGGGATTCAGGCGACGGCGATATTTATGATTTAACTTATGATGTAATGACAACACCATCTTCTTTAAACGGATTTCAACCGTTCTTAATTACGGATGCACAGGGAAAACTGGTGTTGTCAACCAAAATGTTTAATGCAGCTCTGGCTGCCGGTGTGATTAATGAAAAAGGCGATCCAATAAAGACAGCGATTTTCAATATGGGCAGTACATCGACAACAGACGGTTCACGTAACGCATTTTTATATCAACTAGGTTTTCAGGGTGTGATAAGTTCTTCGACTATAAACAGTATTGTCGGATTAGGAGAAAACGGTTATACACTAACCGGAGCCGGTGGTGAAGTCGCAGACAAAACTCTTGCAAACGTAATAAATACCAATATGTTTATTTCTAAACTTAAAGATGATGTATATCAAGAAAATGTAACCACTGAAGATAAAACAGAAATCATACACCATGAAGGTGATAAAATATACAGCTTAGATTTAACAACTATATTAACCGGCTCAACTTTTTGTGATACAACTAGTCCAAATAGTGCTCTAGCAGATGGGACTATAATTGTAACCAAAGGCGATACAGCTCTAAGTGAAGAAGAAATTAAAGAGTTGACATTAGGTGATCTATTATCAGGAGAGTACGCTTTAACATTAAAAGAAGGGACAGATGATTCTAAGATAGAAAAGATAGCCCAAACAATTTTAGACGAAATAAGTGACTTATTGGGCATAAATGCCGGTAATGACACCCAAGGTTTAAATACTGATGCAATGGCTCAACAGGCATTAAATAATGCTTATGATTTTACAATAAACAACTTAAGATTATCATCCGCATCTGTCACTGCCGGTGGTTTTAGTTCGCATATTGCGATAACAAATACATACAATGCAGCCAATGATGCAAACTGTATTGCTAAAGGAAACGGATACTATTCTGTCAGCTTGACAAATATGTTAAAAACTTTCTTGACTCAATTTGCAATAGCTCTTGACGGATACGATTCAGGTTATAGTATTGATGCAGATTCAAGCAAAGACAGTCTTTATGTAACCGATGATCCCGGATATTATTTCGCTCTGGCAAATAATGACGAAGGTACTATGAACTCTCAAGATATGTTGAATGCAGATTTTTATAACCAGATTTATAACCAGATTTGTATGAACGGAGCAACAACCGACACAAATAAAATGGAAAGAGTCAATGATCCTGAATATCTAACCCATGCCTTGAAAAACGGTCAGTTATTTGTTGCGGCATTAAACGAGGACGGGTATTTCTACCAGACAAACTATAATACATTTAATTCCTATGTTTCTGAGGTTACTGATGATGATGCAATAGCCCGTGCAGAAGCTGAATATAATGTAGTTAAGAGTAAATTAAATTCAAAAGAAGAATCACTTGAAATTAAAATGAAAAATATTGATACAGAGTTATCAGCACTTACAACGGAATACGATACGGTCAAAAACCTTATCAGCAAAAACGTTGAAAAAGTGTTTACAATGTTCAGCACATAGAATCAATTAGAGTAAGAAAAAGAAAAACAGTTCCCCATTTATTAACATAATATTTATTATGTTTAAGATATAATAAAGACTATGAAAGAGTATGATTTTTACATAGTTCCGACTCCTATCGGCAATCTGGGTGATATAACACACCGCGCATTGGAAGTTTTAAAATATGTTGATATAATCGCATGCGAAGATATGAGAGTTACACAAAAACTTCTAAATCATTTTGAAATAAAAACAAAGTGTATTTCATACCACAAATTTAATGAAAAAGAACGTGTTGATTATTTTCTCTCATTGTTGAAAGACGGCAAAAAAATTGCGCTTGTTTCTGATGCAGGTACTCCATTGTTTTGTGATCCCGGAGCTGTCATTGTTAACGAATTGAAGAAAAACAACTTCTCGGTTACAGCACTTCCAGGAGCTAATGCAGTTGTAACATTTCTTTCTCAGGTACCAAGAGAGGGTGAAGATTTTGTATTTACCGGATTTTTACCAAAAAATAAATCACAGACAGAAAATTTAATAAAGAATTACAAATCAACTGATATTGTGTTTTATGACTCTCCCAACAGAATTTTAACAACCCTTGAAATTATCAATTCAGTAAGGCCTCAAACAAATGTTACAATAGGCAGAGAATTAACAAAAGTGTTTGAAGAAATCGTAACAGGCACTGCAAATGAAATAATTGAATACTTTAATAAAAACATCCTTAAAGGAGAAATAGTCGGATTGATTTCTAGAGATAAACATCAAATTCAAGATAATTTTGACGATAAAATCTTATCTCTGAAAAATAAAGGGTTCAAAGCAAAAGAAATTTCAATAATTTTGTCAGAACTATACAAAATAAATAAAAATGAAATTTATAAAAGATGCTTAATATTAATATAATTTATATATTACAAAAATTTTAATTTATGCTATAATATTTTTTAGGATAGTATAAATTGAAGTTTTTAAGGTAGAGATTTTTTGAATTCATTAAATAAAATACATATATCTTTAATAGCCCTGCTATTGGTTATCATGTGTCCGTTACAAAGTATTGCGGAAGGAAATTTCTGGGGAGATACAAATTCTGCAAATAATGAATTGCAACCACCTTCTGCAACTCAAACCATCTCAGATACACCTGAAAATTCTGATGTCGAAAATTCTGCCGCTTCAAAAGATAAACCCAAAGGCAGAGCTATCAAAAATATAGAAATTATCGGTAATAATGTTATAGATAAATCTCTCATCCTTGAACAAATGAAACTCCAAAACGGAGAAACATACAGCCGTGACGCTGTTCAACAGGACTTGAAAGCAATATATCAACTCGGTTATTTTACGGAAAACATGAAAGCTATCCCCGTAAATAATTCTGACGGAACAGTTACCTTAAAAATTGTTCTTGAAGAAAATACTCCTGTTACTGATTTTACAATCGAAGGCAACACAGTCATCTCTACCGATGAAATACTAACCTACCTGCTGCCTATGAAAGGTAAACCCCAAAATATTGCAGAACTCAATGAAGCAATTGCAAAAATTCAGGACTGCTACAGCTCTAAAGGCTATATTCTTGCAAGGATAGATTCCGTAACGGATGATCCTGACGGAACAGTTAATATAAGCATTAAAGAAGGTACTATCAATAAAATAATGATAGCCGGAAATGAAAAAACAAAAGATTATGTAATCGAAAGAAATGTATTAACTGAACCAGGACAAATTTATAACGAAAATCTTTTGAAGGAAGATCTTGTAAGACTATACGCTACTCAAGCCTTTAAAGACGTAACACGTGAAATTGAACCTACAGAAGATCCTGACAAATATGATATTACAATCAACGTCGATGAACAAAGAACGGCAAGCATATCTGTCGGAGGCGGTATTGATTCTGTTACCGGTGTATTCGGTTCTGTCGGAATTGCCGATAACAACTTCCTTGGAAGAAACGAACGATTATCCTTGAACGGTATAGTTGGTACAGGTGTAATCCTTAATGATTCGTCAATAAAACGACGCATGAATTTACAGGCTGAATTAAGCTATTTTAAACCTTATTTCTTTAATGCCGATACCTCATTAATGAGTAAGATTTTCTACAGAGATTTCGGTTCATATCAGGTACCTCTGGCAATTGAAAGAAGAGTTGGAGCCGAAGCAACTGTTGCACACAGAATGAAACATAATAAACATGTAACAGGCACATTCTCGCTTGGAATTGAGAATATCGACGTGTCTGAAGGTGACGGCAACAAAATTCGCAGCCTTTATTCCAGATATAATATTCCGATTGCCGAACGTGCAAGACAGTTGGACGGCGGCTTGTTCCTGTCTTTAAGTCCTGCTCTTCTATATGACACGCGTGATAATGCAACTGTTACAAGAAAAGGTACTATGGCAAGTTTAAGATTTGATGAAGAAATCGGAATTATTGATTTCGACAAAACCCATGGCAAATTGACCGGTATGGTTAAGCAATATATACCTGTAGGTAAAAAATCATCATTATCATTCACAGCTAAAGGCGGAGGGAAAATCCACGGTGATAACATGCCTGAAGTTATGGCATATAGATTAGGCGGTCCATATACAATCAGAGGTTTTAAAATGAGCGGAGTCGGTACAGGTGATGCATTTATCATGGGTAGCGCAGAATTTGCAACGCCTATTCCTTTCCTTGACAGAACAAGGATTAATTTCTTAAATAACTTAAGATTTACGGTATGGGCTGATGCAGGTAAAATATTCAATCCGTCAATTACGGATCAAATATATGACAGACCTTTGTATGCTGTGTCAGCAGGTATAGGTTTGAAACTTTATATTCCGGGTATGGGACCGCTTTCAATTGATTACGGTATTCCGCTTACCAACCCGGGTGATAACGGTAGCAGAAGCGGTTACTTTACTTTTGGTGTAGGCGACATAATGTATTAGTATAAATTCCTTAGGAGGTATTAAATGAAAAAATTTAAGTTAGCAGCACTTTTAATGACGGCAGGTTTATTTTTGGCTTTCAGCAATCAAGCTGATGCGGCCGGAGTAGGCTATATTAATTACCAGAAAGTTCAAGACAATTTTCCATTTGCTCAACAAGCAATTAAAGAAATTGATGCGAAAGCTCTTGAAATGCAGCAATACATGGTAGACAAAGAAAAACAATACAAATCTTTAGATACTCCTTTGAAAAAACAGAACTTTGAACAACAGACAGCCCGTGAATTTAAACTTAAAGAAGATGCTTATATGAAACTAAAAGTTCAAAAAGAAGAACAGGTTTACAATAAAATTCAGGCAGCAACAAAGCAGGTTCTTGTAGAACAAAAACTTGACGCAATTGTTGATTACAGAGTAATTTTTGTAGGCGGAGTAGATATTTCAGATCTTGTTATTCAAAAATTGAAAAGCGGTCAATTTTAATAACGAGCCGTTGCATGCCCTGAATGGCTTTGCCTAAAAATTTACAAATATCAAAGGAAATCAATGAAATATTCAGAACACGGAGAACAATATCATATCGGACTTAATCCGGGAGATGTCGGTGAATACGTAATTCTCCCCGGGGATCCTAAAAGATGCGAAAAAATAGCAGCATATTTTGAAGATGCAAAACTTGTTGCAGACAGAAGAGAATTTACGACCTATACCGGATATTTAAACGGCACAAAAGTCAGTGTTACATCTACCGGTATAGGAGGTTCTTCTGCGTCTATAGCACTTGAAGAACTTGTTAATATAGGCGCAAAAACATTTATAAGAGTCGGTACATGCGGCGGCATGGATATAAATGTTAAAGGCGGAGATATTGTAATAGCCACCGGTGCTATTCGTATGGAAGGCACTTCTAAAGAATACGCACCGATAGAATATCCTGCTGTCGCAAATCTTGATATTATAAATTCACTTGTACAAGCTGCTAAAAACTTAGGATATGAGTATCATACCGGAGTTGTTCAATGTAAAGATTCATTCTACGGTCAGCATAACCCTGAAAAAATGCCAGTAAATTATGAACTTATCAATAAATGGGAAGCTTGGAAAAAAATGGGATGTCTGGCTTCAGAAATGGAATCTGCAGCTTTATTCATTGCAGGCAGTTTTTTAAGAGTAAAAGTAGGCTCGGTATTTTTAACTGTAGCTAATCAGGAGAGAGAAAAATTAAATCTTGAAAATCCTGTTGTGCATGACACTCAAAAAGCTATAAAAACAGCAATTGAAGCCTTAAAAATCTTAATTGCAAATGACAAAAATTAAGGAGCACTTATGTATAATAAAAAAATGCAGTACGTCATAAAAACCTGTTCAAGCGAAAACACTCAGGAACTTCAAAATCTTCTCAATGAAATGTCTATGAATGATTGGGAATTATACAGTATGCAGGAAGTTGAAAATGATGACGGACAAATTTTGTGCCACTGCATTTTTATGAGAGAAGCAGAATCTTCATCTAGTGACTTAAATGCTGATACAATAAATATTACAACATTTAAAAGCCAGATGGAAAAAATGCTTTCTCCGGAACAATCTCCCTATGAAATATGTCTTGAAATCCAGAGCAAAATAAAAGAGCAAAAAAATAAAATTGCAAAAATTAAAGCAGAACTTGAGGGCGAAGCCCCTGCATCAGTCAGCAGAAAAAAATTAAATGATAAAATTTCTGCCGGTCTGCAAGAACTAGATGAATTAAAAAAAGCACTTGCAAAAGCAACTTCGCCAAATGCGATGTATTCACGATTAAAAGAAGAAAAATTGTCAATTCACTTAAGTGAAGAAATTTTAGGTTATATAGATTCCAATCAGGAAATTCAGGAAGAAGAACTTGTGGCAGAAACTGTTAAGTCGCGTCTGAAACTTACAGAAGAACTCGGCTATGTTATACCTAAAATTGTATTTCAAGATGATGAAAACCTTAATCCATACGAATTTAGCATAAAAATAAGAGGGTTAGATGTTTTTAACGCAAATGTTTATCCGAATTTTCTAGTGTATTTTACGGACGATCTGCATCTTGAAAAAAAATTTAAAGACTCAATTTATGACACTGATAAAATTACCGGAAAAAGTATTGTTTGGATTGAAAAAAACAAAACAAAAGACTTCTGGCAGGAAGGTATGACCGGCTCTGAATATATAGCAAGAGCCCTTGAATTTTGTGCCGTTAAATATGTTGATGACCTTCTGGATTATGAAGATCTGGACAAATACATAAATATAGTAATTGACCATAACAATTTTCTTGTGGAAAATATTATACCCGATTTTATATCTCTTGCAGATCTCAGATTTATTTTAACAAGTTTAATCAGAGAACGTATTTCAATCAAAAATATAACTTACATTTTTGAAAAATTAAATGACTTTGTACAAGACAGTACAAAATCCGATTTAATAAAAAAAATTCGTTTATCACTTTCCAGACAAATTTGTAAAAACAATCAAAACAGCGATGGAATAATAACTGCTATTGAATTATCCGAAAAAACATTAGAAAAATTTAACCCGAATTTTGATGAAGACGACGACTTTATCATTCGTATTGATGCGGATTTTGCAGAACAACTTGCGGAAAAATTAAAGAAAAAAATTTCTTCCTTACACATAGAAAATCCCAAACTTATTGTTCCTCTTGAATTAAGACATCTGATATTCACTCTTTTAAGTAATTACATGAATAATATCACTGTTTTATCCAGAGAAGAAATAGGTTGTAATGCTCAGCTTGAAATTATATCAGAAATTTAACAAATACTGGCAAAAAAAAATTTGTTGATGTATTAATATAATATGCGAGTATTAGGGATTAACAGTACTTTAACATTTCAAAGACGTCCCCGAAAAGAAGAAGAACCTCAACTTCGAAATACTATAGAAAAGGCTTACGAAGCAATGGGAACTACTGACAGGGTGGTAATTACTCATGGTTCATGTTTTCCTGCTGTCGGAAGAAATACATATATAGGTTCACCTTACGGTAGAGCATCAAAAGAATATATAAAATTTTTACAGTTATACGGTTTTAACGGTAATCAACTTGGGCCTGGCGGAGAGCTGGAAAAAACCAGAACCGGTATAAAACCATCCCCGTATAATTCATCAGCTTTTGCAAAAAACAGATTATTTATAGATCTTGAACCTTTGACAAAAGACGCTTACGGTAATATTTTAACGAAAGAAACTTATTATAATCTTACAACAAGACCGTTTCTGACAATTACCAATTTTGATGTAACCGATTTTGATGAAGCAGAAAAAATTTATGATAGTGCTCTTTCTGAAGCTTTTCATAATTTTAAAATAAACCTTAAAAAAGGACAGCCTCAAGCACTGGCACTGAATAAAGAGTTTAAAAGCTTTCTCGCAAAACATAATCAAAGACTGACTGATGAAGGTGTTTTCAGAGTTCTTGCCGAACAATACCATACAGATAAATTTGCCAATTGGAATAACAATCTTGACAAAAATCTTATGGAATATCTAAAACAAGGGGATCCTGAAGCAGTTGAGAGATATAATTCACTAAAAAGAAATAATTCAAATTCGATTAACCAATATAAGTTTGAGCAATTCATAGCAACAAAACAAATAAAAGAAAATAAAGAATGGCGTGATAAAATAGGTTTCAAATACTTTAACGATCTCCTTGTAGGATGTTCCAATATGGACGCATGGAGATATAAAGATGCTTTTTTAAATAATTATACAATAGGGGCATACGATGGCTCAGGACATCATCAGGTCTGGGATATACCTGCAATAAACCCTAAAAAAATTTTTATGGGTTCTGATATGCAGCTTAATTCCGGAGGACAATTTTTAAAAGAAAAAATTGATTTTGCATTGGAATTTTGTGAAAATATAAGAATTGATCATGCAATGGGACTTATTGAACCGTTTCTGATAAAAAAAACTGACGGGTACAAACTTCAAGGTTCTTATATGTCTCAAACTTACGAAAACGGGAAAAAATTGGATGATTACTATAACTATCCCAGAATAATGGAAAAAATAGTTCTTCCAACATTAAAAGAACATGGATTAAGACCGCAAGATCCTGTGTGGGAAAATGTCTGCAGTAATCCTCAATTGTTTTTAGATATATATTACGGAAAATTGCATCTGCCAGAATTAATACAGCTTGAATGGTCAAAAAGTGAAAATAGAAGCAGTGACAACTGGTTTTTGGTAGGCTCACATGACTCTATTCCCGCACAAAATATGCTTGAAAGAGACTGGACGAGAAAGAGTGATGCCTGGAATCCTCTTTATCTTGCAGGATATCTAAATCAGGATCCGCAAAGACTAAATAAAAGTAAAGAATTTTGCGAATTAATAGCAGATACAGTGAATGATATTCCCAAAGAAGGCGAAGAACTTGAAAAAGCCGATAGAGAACGTGTAAAAGCAAAATTTGCAGAACTTTTTACAACAAAAAAATTTCAGGTTTCTTTTGCTGACTTGCTTGGCATTACTGATGTGACATATAATATCGGCGGTACGTCAAATGATGATAACTGGAAAGAAAGGATATCCGCAAACTTTTTAGATAACTATTATGACAATTTGTCAAGTGATAATCCGACTGCATTAAATATTCCTGAAATTTTAAAAATGGCTCTTCAAGCACATATTGATATGGAAATTGTTCACAGCAGCGATCAGGATAAAACAAGAAAAATTTTATATGAAAAATATACTCCGCTTTTAAATGATTTACAAAAATATGCCGATATTTTAAAAGAACCGGAACCACAAAATGATTAATTATCTCTGTGAGTACCGACCTCTATTCCGGGCACACATAAAAACGGCGGTACAATTCTTTGGACAAAAGAGGAAAACTTAGATTTTTCCGACATCAAAGAAATTGCCATTCCAAGATCATCAACATGAGGTGCGAAATCTGTTCCTTTAATCTGTCTGTCAACTTTTTTATTAAAAATTTGTTCGTTTATAAAATTTGACACCTTGTTTCCCGCATATATGCCAAATCCTAAAGAAGCAATTGTAGCAATCGATCCTGGCACAGCCTTTAATACTTTATTAAATAATGCAGCTCCTTTACCTGCTTCTTTAATCTGCGGAACAAATTTAAGGATATTTGTTTTATACTTTTTATACAAATCAGAAGCAAGCCAAACAGATCCTATAGGAACAAGAACATTACCCAGCAACTGATTAACCGATTCTCTTAATTTAGCCTTAACATGTTTTTTATCGTCAAAAATGACACCACCAAGCAGCCCTCCTGCAACGGATGCTGTTGCTAATTCTACTATTTGAGGTCCCTCTAGTTCTACAAGTTTCTTACTTGGATTATCTTTATTATATAATCTGAAAATCGCCCAATCTTTTACTGGAGTTTTTCTAATTGCAGCAGGAGATAAAGAAAATCCCTGTCGCTTGGAAATATGTGCAAATGCTCCTGCTACAGCTAAAACAGTAGTTGCAGTAACACCTGCTTTAACTTTTCTGTCCCTGCTTTTATCAGCTCTAACTTGATTTATATTATTATTAATCGAATTTACATACATTTTACATACCTTCTGATTCAATTGTAACAAAAACAGTAAATAAAAAACATTGCTAATATATGATTTAATTTTAACAAATCTTAATTAGTGTTTTTATTACGCTTAAAGTGTAACAAAATATTAAAATAATAAAAAAGAAAGCAAAAAAAAATTTTTACGGTTATTAAAATAGCTGTCAAATATCCGGAAAATAAAATTTATGTCATCAGGAATTAATCTAAATAATATAGCAGTAAAACCAAATCAAACACTAAAAGATTTCAGTTACGGCAGAAAATTTGTTAAAGGACTTGCAAGCCGTTCAATTGCCCCCGTAATGCTTTTGGAAGTTTGTGTAGAAGCCGGAAGAACCTATCAGGCATATAGAAGAGGTGGTTTCACGGAAGCAAGAGAACGTTTAACCGAAGAATTGACAGGTGCAATCTTCTGGTTTAGCGGAGTGCCTTTGTTTAATAGCCTTATTGACAAATTTATAGGGAAAAAGATTTATAAACTGCCGCAAACTGACTTTGATACAGGTAAAGATGCTCTGCGAAATCCTTTTGCAAATTATATGAAAAAATTTGCAAACGAGTTAAAATTTAATCCTCAAAAAGCTGAAAAAATAATTGCAGGCTACAAATTCGGCAAAGTTATAACAAGTATTATCCTCGCAAATTGCCTTGTTGGATTTGCATTGCCTAAAACAAATCAAGCAATAACCAAGCATATATTGAAAAAACAAAAAAATAATCCGCAGGATGCAAAAAATGAAAATAATAACTGCAAACCTGTTTATACAATGAAAAAATTCATTGAGCAGGACAACAATATATCATTTGGCGCAATATCCCCTCAAGTATTAATGTCATTAGCTTACAGTTTTGAGAATAATCCAAAGTATCAGCTTCTATCAACAGATATGGGAGTATGGGTAGGCAGAGGAGTTTGTGCAAGAAATAAATACGAACGCCGGGAAGTACTTTTCCGTGACATTTCATCAAGCTATTTTTATATGTTTAACATGCCTGTAATTGCTGCATTACTAAACAAAATACAGGATGGTAAAGCAAAACGTCTTGATCCGATTGCGGCAAAACAAACTACTGATCTTATGCAGTCAGTTATTGATTTGAAAAACGGCAAAATGAATACTAAAGAATTCAGAACAGCAATTCTTGGAGATGCCGACAATATTAAAACTTACTCAAGAGAAAGTTTATCAAAAGCCCTTAAAGATAAAAAAGGCATTATTGAACTTGACAAATTCATAGAACTTATAAATGACTCAGAAAATAAATATTCAAAAACCGATATAACAAGATTTGAAAAACTTGCAAAAGGAATGTCTAAATTGCAGCCGAAATTAAAAGGCCAGAGTGTACTGACAGAAAATCAGATAAAAGACATATTCACAGGCGGTGCAGCTAATCTGCCGGAATTTTTAGAAAATGTATTCAGATGCTCTACATCGGATCAAAACCTGTTTACAGGTAAAATATCTGAACCGGTATTTGATAAAGAATTAAGATTTATCTCCAAAGAAACATTTGTGAAAAAACAAGCAGAAATCAGAGCCTATGTTGAAACAGTGATTGCTAAAGCTAAAAATGGTGAAATTACTAAAGACTTATTAAATAAAGTATGTCGTGAAAACTATATTAAAAATACCTGCAATTGGTCTGTAGGTTTTGCAATCTCTGCATTATTCCTATCTACCCTAATTCCAAAAATGCAGTACTGGATTACTAAGATGACAACAGGTCAAAACAGTTTCCCGGGTACGGCAGATTATTCAGGAGAAAAAAACAAGAAAAATAATTAAGGGTTATAGTTCCCACGTTCACAATATTTTTGATTGCCCCTTAAACACTTCATATAATCCATATTCCCCTCACTTATAACCCATCCTGCACATCCCATACCGTTCCAATACCCCGGCTTAGATGATGGAGTTGTAGGATTACACATTTGTTCCTTTTGCCATCCGATAACTCCATAGGGGACAATCCCCTTATCCGTTATAACAAATACAAATGTATCAATTCCATACCTTAAAACTTCTTTTTTACTGTTTATATTAACAATAACTACATACATTCGAGCCATCTGCAAACTGGATTGGATATAACTACCTCCATATTTTTGTGCATCAGCTGTAGATACAGGGTAGTTGTCTCTAAACACATAAGCAATTCCGCTTGCATCTACAAAATGATAGTATTCCAAATTATTAGTATAACTTTTACCTGTTAAATCATATGTAGCCATAGCTTTGCACCCATTTATGTTTGTATCATTACAAATTTTTATATTTTTAATGTACTGAGTAAAATAAGGTACTAAATCTGTTAATTCTTCAATATTCCATTCACTAACAGGCCCATTGTCTGCTTTAGACATTAAATATGCTTGATTTAGAATTGAATAGGCTTTTTTTACTTTAACAACACTTGCCTTATCATTCCAACTACAAATTAAAGAGGGTAGTGTCATCGCAGCAACAACTCCAATTATACCAAGAGTAATTAAAACCTCTGCAAGGGTAAACGCCAATGCTTTATATTTTAGATGTGATATATAACAGTTATTACAAATTTTTTTATTTTTATAAATAGTAAATATTAGTACTTTTGTAAAAAAATTATTTGCTCCGAAAAAACTTAAAAAGCCTTGAGTGCCCCCCCCCCGAAATTCCTCTGAATTCGCAAAAATACCATCTTATCACTCCTTCTCTGTCCATTTTTTGATACTTTTATGAAAAGTATAACATTATAATAGTAACATTTCAATATGATGCTTGTAAAAAAATTTTGCCCATGCGATAATTTAGTTATCGAAAGGCTTGTCATGTCAAACACTTTAGTATATTTACTCGACGGAAAAATATATATTAACCTTACTAACAGATGTACAAATGACTGTATCTTTTGCCTTAGAAAAGATAAAAGTGATGTAAAGGGGCAGGAACTCTGGCTTGACAATGAAAATTCCACAGCCGCTGATGTAATAAAACAATTTGAAACTTTTGAGACGACAAAAGAAATTATCTTCTGCGGCTACGGGGAACCTATGATGAAGCTTGATATTTTAAAAGAAGTCGCTAAATATATCAAGGAAAAATACCCCGATACAAAAATTCGTGTAAACACAAACGGACATGCAAATTTTGTTTATAAAAGAAATGTTGTGCCGGAATTAAAAGGCCTTGTTGATGAATTCTCGGTAAGCTTAAACGGTTCAACAAAAGAAGAGTATAATGAGCTTTCACAACCAAAATTTGATGAGGCTTACGACGAGATGAAAAAATTTATTAAGGCCTGTTCTGATGAAGGAATATCTGTTGTTGCAAGCGTTGTAGAAGGCTATAAAGGAAAACACCTTGACCTTGAAAAATGCGAAAAAATCTCAAAAGATTTGGGAGCTAAATTCCGAGTGAGAGAATGGATTCCGGCAGGATATTAAACTACTTTTTAATAAATTAACTAATAACTAAATAAGAAAGAAAGGACGAAACATGAACATTTTAGACAAAATCATGAAACCGAAATCAATAGCGGTTATCGGTGCGTCAACAAAAGAACACACCATTGGTTCAGATATCATGAAAAGATTACAGGAATACAAATTCAACGGAAAAATTTATCCTGTTAACCCGAAAGGCGGAATAATTGAAGGCCTTCAAGCATACACATCAGTTCTTGAAGTTCCCGGCGAAGTTGATCTTGCAATTATCGTTGTTAACGCAAAATTTGTATTATCAACAATTGACCAGTGCCACGAAAAAGGTATTAAAGGTTTATGTATAATTACAGCAGGCTTCAAAGAAACAGGTAAAGAAGGCGCTGAACTTGAAAAACAATTAGTAGAAAAAATTAAAGAATACGGCATGAGGTGCGTAGGTCCTAACTGCTTAGGTGTTGTAAACACTAACCCTGAAATCAGAATGGACGGATGCTTTGCTGAAAGCTTACCTGAACGCGGAAACATCGGTTTCGTATCACAATCAGGTGCTTTAGGCGGCGGTATTTTGAACATTTTGAAAGACCTTAACTTAGGCTTTGCACAATTCATCTCAATCGGCAACCAGGCTGATGTTAACGCTGAAACAGCTTTAGAATACTGGGAAAATGACCATGACGTTGAACAAATTCTTCTGTATATGGAATCAATCCAAAATCCTGCAAACTTCAGAAAGTTAGCTTCAAGAATTACTAAGAAAAAACCTATTCTTGCATTAAAAGCCGGCCGTTCAGCAGCAGGGGCTTCAGCTGCATCTTCTCATACAGGCTCTTTGGCAGGTGCTGATAAAGCTGCTGCAGCATTGTTACACCAGTCAGGCGTTATCAGAGAATTTTCTTTGAAAAACCTGTTTGCAACAGCAAAAGTATTTGCAAACTGCCCTATTCCCAAAGGCGACAGAGTAGCAATTATTACAAACTCAGGCGGCCCCGGAATTATGGCAACAGATGCTGTTTGTGAATACGGTATGCAAATGGCTAAAATTTCAGATGCTACAAAAGAAAAATTAAGAAGTTTCTTGCCTTCAGCAGCATCTGTTAAAAACCCGATAGATATGATTGCTTCAGCTCCTATCGAACACTACAAACAAACTCTTGAAACAGTTATAGCAGATGAAAACGTTGATATGATTATTACAATCTATCTTCCGTTCCTAGGTTTGAAAGATATTGATGTTGCTAAAGCATTAATGGAAATTAAAGCTCAACATCCTGAAAAACCGGTAATCGGTGTATTCATGACTAAAAATGAATTCTTCTCTAAACTTTCAGACATGAATGTTAATATGCCGTTCTTTATGTACGCAGAAGAAGCTGCTGACGGATTGAACAGATTAAATCAACAGAGATTATGGATGGAAAGAGAAGAAGGCAGAATTCCTTGCTACGACGTTGACAGAGCTAAAGTTGAAAAAATCATTAAAAATGCATTATCAGAAGATCGTGCTCAATTAACAACTCTTGAATCAATTGACGTATTACAGGCTTACGGAATTCGTGCTTGCAAATACGGTTTAGCTACTAACGAAGAAGAAGTTGTTGAACTCGGAAACTCAATCGGCTATCCGGTTGTAATGAAAATGACTTCAAAAACAACTTCTCACAAAACAGATGTTGGCGGCGTTGTTGTTAACATCAAATCAGAAGAACAATTGAGAAAAGAATACAAAGGACTACTTGAAAGACTTGAAGCAAAAGGTTTGCTTGAAGGTTTGGAAGGTGTAATCATTCAGGAAATGGTAAAAGGCAGCCGCGAAATGGTTTGCGGTATTGCAACAGATCCTCAATACGGACCAATGATGATGTTCGGTCTTGGCGGCGTGTTCGTTGAAGTTATGAAAGACGTAACATTCAGAATTGCTCCTTTAACAGATGTTGATGCTATGGATATGATTAAATCTGTCAAAGCATACAAATTGTTAGAAGGCGCAAGAGGCACAAAACCTGCACAAATCGATCAAATTCAAGAAACACTGTTGAGATTATCTCAATTGGTAAGCGATTTCAAATTCATTGATGAATTGGATATTAACCCGTTGTTAATCTCAGAAACTACAGGCGAAGGAATTGCAGTTGACGGACGTATAAAGGTTAGAATGGATGAAGCAAAAGAAGCTTTAGGATGCACATGCTCTGAATGCTCTTGCTGCCACTAAACTATATAAATTAAAAACCAAAAACCGGCCTTTCTAAAAAAGAAAGACCGGTTTTTACCCCTCTTAATTACCCCAAAAAGAAAGGTCATTAAATGAAAATTATCAGAGTATATAATGCAGCAGTAAATGCAATAAAAGACAGAAAACTTATTTCAAAACCAATAACCAGATCAATGGATAAAACAGACTTACTGTACCGAGAAAAACTTATTGAAATATCCGGACCTAAAACGAATAATCCAATATTATCTTTAAAGAGTTGGTACAAAGCATTTAGAGATAACTTACAATATGAAAAAAATATTGATAACATTTATAAAAATTTTAATAATAAAACAAATATAGTTGAAAGGTTTGTAAATAAAATATTTCATTCTTGAAAAGAAGCAAACAATAAAAAGTGACATCTTAAAAATGTCACTTTTATTTTTTGTAAAAATTTCTTAATAAAAAGCCCTAAAAAAAATTTAGCACAATAATATATATTATGGTCTTAAAAATGGAGTATTAAAATGAGAGTTTCAGCAATACAAAGTTATCAATCTAATCCGTATTTTACAGCAGACAGCCGGGCTAAAAATAAATTAAAGAATGCAGCAGGAGCGGCTGCAATAGCACTTGCATCAGCAGCACCCGCAATGGAAGCCGACGCCCAATTTTATTATATTCCTCCCGTTCTGCCTCCATCGGCATATTATTATAATCCAAATACAAGACCTGTAACAACTAATATTCCAAATTGCTTTGTAGTTGGAGATTTAAGGAATTATAATCCAAATAAATCAATGCGGGAAGTTTTTGATGAAATCGATTCAAACGGAAACAAAAATGGCGTAATTACCGCAAAAGAAGTTATCAGAACCGAACGAAATAATTGGAATATAAATCATAATTATCCTTATAACTCTTACCAAATGCAGCAAACACATACAGCATTTGAAACTATTTCGGAATTATATAATGACGATGACAACTCAAATCCTTATACAATGACTTATGAAGAATATAAAGCAACTATGACAGATTATATGGAAACAAAAAACATAAACAGCTTTATAAATCTTATGAAAATTTATACAGTTCCATATATATATCCACCTCCACCGCCTCATCGTTACCATCCTGGTCCGCCGCCGCACAGACATCATAGACACTAATTTGTTAATAAATTGACGGTAAATGCTTTTAATGTTTTAATAGAAACATGAATTATATCTTTTACTTTTTGATTGTAATTTCAATAATAGCAGGAGCCATTAACGGTAGATTAACGGATGTTGTTAATGCAATTTTATCAGGAGCAGAACTTTCGGTAAAAGTAGCTTTTTCACTTATCGGGATAATGGCTTTTTGGCTTGGCATGATGAAAATTGCAGAAAAATCAGGACTTGTAGAACTTATTGCAAAAATTATCAAACCTGTAACCAAACATTTATTTAAAGAAATTCCTGAAGAATCACCTGCAATAGGCGATATTGCGATGAACTTTTCTGCAAACGCACTTGGGCTTGCAAATGCAGCAACTCCAATAGGCATAAAAGCAATGGAAGAACTCCAAAAACTTAATAAAGACAAGAAATCCGCATCAAATGCTATGTGTATGCTTCTTGCAATGAATACTGCAGGATTTCAGCTAATCCCTGCTACAGTAATTGCTGTTTTGATAGGTATAGGCTATAAAAATCCCACAGAAATCATTGCCCCTACACTTTTAGTGACTTCAATAACTTTCTTGAGTGCAATAACACTTGCAAAAATATTTGAAAAATTCTGGAAGCCGCAAAAGGGGGATAACTAATGTTTCAGGCACTAATGAATATAGTTTCTCTATGGGCGCTTCCTGTTATACTTATTTTAATTCTTACAATAGGCTTATTCCGTAAAGTTCCGCTGTATGAAACATTTACAGACGGAGCAAAAGAAGGTTTTCAAGTCGCAGTAAATATTATACCGTATCTGGTTGCAATTATCGTCGCGATTTCTATGCTTAGAGCATCAGGAATAATCGAAATGACAGGCAATGCACTTGCTCCGCTTCTTCACTACTTTAATGTTCCCGCAGATACAATTCCAATTATGGTAGTCAGATCTCTTTCAGGTTCCGCAGCGCTCGGAGTATTTTCAGATATCGCACACAGCCTTGGCCCTGATAATTATGCAACAAAATTAGCTGCAATAATGGTTGGCTCAAGCGAAACCACATTCTATGTACTTGCAGTCTATTTCGGTGCCGTCAGAATTTCTAAACTGAGATATGCACTCATCGTGGGCTTAATTGCTGATTTTATAGGGATTGTTGCAGCAATCTCGGTCTGTAATTGGATGTTCTGAAATCAGTTTCAACCCAACTTTGCGTAGAACTTGTAAATTTATGATTTACAACCGCCTTTACAAGAACTGCATAACTAATGTCTATAAAATTAATTTTATTAATTCTTTCAATTATATATTCCTTAGAACCACAATTATGACAAAAATGCTTTTCTGGAATGATTTTACCGTCTTTTATAAAGCCTTTTAACTTAACACCGCAACAAGAACATCTCACTAAATACCATTGATTTTCTATCAATTCACCGCAATCGGGACAATATGCATAATCAACATCAGGTCTTACTTTAAAATGATAACATACTTTATTAAATTTTAATAACTCCAATAAACGCATATCAGATATTTAATAAAAAAGATTTAAAAGTCAATTTTTAAAAAGCTTTTACAAGAAAAATCTGAATATCTTTATTTACTCGCTCAACCCTTTTAACATAACGCATATCAGTCCAGTTGGTTAAAATTAACACAACTGCAGGCTTTTTATGAGTCATTTCTGCATAATACAACGCCTGCCCGACTGCTTCTGCCCATTTTTTTGCGAAATCAAATTCAATAGCATAATCTTTTGTTAAACAATCAACTCTTGTCATATCCCACAATCTAAATTCTTTCCAACCAAAACTTGGAGTACACCATTGCTCTACATAAAATGCTTCTGACTGCTTCGCCTTCATAGTCTGCATTTCATATAAACTTAACGGCACATAATTTAATCCAAAATATAAACAACCGCTGCCAATCATAAATAAAGAAATGATAAAATATAGAATTTTACTTTTATACTTTTTTCGCATGAGTAAATTATACAATAAAAAAAAGCTTTTATAAAACTTGAAAAAGCCTTTAACATAAAAAGTTAAAGGCTTTAAAAATAGGCGCTGGCAACGAGCTATCTTCCCAGGCGGTGGCCCGCCAAGTATTTTCACCGATGTGAGTCTTTACGACCGTGTTCGGGATGGGAACGGGT
>CALUVW010000011.1 GCA_944324315.1 Candidatus Gastranaerophilales bacterium
AAAACACGCGGGGGGGGGGGGCGATTCCGAGCTTTTAGAGAATAATTTATCTAAGAGGTCAAGAAGCCAATCAAGTTTACCAAATGTCATCCTGAACTTGTTTCAGCCTCTCTTAATTAGATGCAAAGAAGCAAAGAGGCATAGATGCGAAGCTAGTATCGTAAATCGTACCACCTTCTCCTACACAGGAGAAAAGGAAGAAATGCCGCTTCACTCTTCACTAAAATCGAAAGCCGCCTTTACTCTTGCTGAGGTATTAATCACTCTTGGTGTCATTGGTGTGGTTGCAGCTTTAACAATGCCTTCTGTTATTGCAAATATTCGAAATGCAAAGCTAGAATCTCAGTTTAAGCATTCTTATTCAATATTAAATAATGCTTTAGAAACAATTAAGTATAAAAATAACATAGATAATCTTTATACATATTATGTTGATGCCGAAAATCTTGGTTCTGCTGAAAACACACGTTTTTCAAATGATTTTGAAAAAGCTTTTCAAAATATTCAAAAATGTTATTCTTATAGCGGATATGTGTCTGCGAACGAGATATGTAAAGATATTGTCAACAATTATGACTTTTTAAATGATTATTATCTATCATTTGACGGTAAGTCAAAGGTTAGATTTCATTATAACTTTTTCGATCTGTATTACCTGCCTTCAGGTGCAATAATTTATGCTGATGCATCTCCGACTTATTCTTTGTGTATTTATATTGACGTGAATGGCCCGTCTTTACCAAATAGATTAGGCTATGATTTTTTCCCTTTCCATATAAGTGAAAAAGGAACATTGGAAGCAGGCGGTTATAAGCTAGGTCCTAGTTCTGTTAATAGTATCGAAATTCAAGATATTGTGAATCATGCTATATCTAATACTTGTTATGAAGGCAGCGGAAAAACCTATTTTCAATGCTTGAGATAATCAGGACATCTAACAAGCCATATATCGCTAATTACATTTTCCAAAACGCGTTTGCTTACGGAACCGGTTAGAAATCTGTCAAGTTTTGATTTATTTCTAGAACCTAAAACAACTAAATCTATATCATTAATACGTGTATAATCAATAAGTTTTTGAGCTGGAATACCATTAAGTATTGCTGTTTCATTAATATTGATATTGTGATTTTGTAATATTTTCTGTATATCATCTATCGCATGAGATGCATATTTTTGCTGTTGTCTTTGAATTTCAAGAAGCCAGTTTGTATCAAGTGTGCCGTCTAAAAATAACAAATTTGGGTCTTCATTTACCATACATATATGAATTTCTTTATCTTCCAATTTCATCATAGGAAGTATTTGATTAATAATGGTTAATGAGCATTTTGTTCCGTCTGTTGTAAGAAGGAGTTTTTTCTTTTTATTTTCTTCTTTTGCTATATAATCTGATATTTTACTGCTGTTTATTATTTCTTCTGAGACAGAACCCAGCCATTTTTGTATACCTTTTTTCCCGTGTGAACCCATTAAAATTAAATCATAATCTTCTGTTTTAGCTTGTTCCAGTATACTTTCAACTGCCGCTCCGCAGCTTTTTATTCGTTTACCTGTTTCCAAGCCGGATTTTTTTATTTCTTCTTCTGCATAATCAAGTATAGTGTCCGCGACATTAGCACATGAATATGAAAAATTTTCTTCTTCAATACTGATTTCATCAGGCAAAAAACTCCAGTCAATAACGCAAATTGTATCAACTACTGCATTTTTTATCCAGCCGGATATATTTTTTAAGGCATTAAAACTTATTTTTGATCCGTCTGTACAAAATAATATTTTCATAAAATCTCCTTTTTTATTAATGCGACTAAGTTTACAATTCAAAAATGAGCTTATTTTCATCTAAATATAATTTATGTTAAGAGAAATTACATTGTCTGGTATTCTATATTTTTTTCTGCTATTATGTGATTAAGGGAAATGTTTTTATAGGAACGTGTTATAGTCATGACTTCAAAACAAAATGTTCAACAAAAGGTTAATTTAAGGGATTTTAAAGATCTTGTAGATACAATAGCTAAGGTTGAATATCAGAAATTTTCGACCTCTCATTTGATTGAATTGCCGGAATTGATTAATATCGGAAATCATACATTATACATTCTGTTTAAAAATAATCCGCCCGAACATTTCAACAATACATATCTTTCAACCGCAATTAAATGGGCAATAAGAAATGAAGTCAGAAGAAGATATAAGTGGTACTCTTTAAAAAACAAAAAACAACAAATTGAACAAGAAAATGAAAATTTACGTGAGGAAGTTTATAAAACAATTCTCTCAATAGATGAAATGCAGGAAGCAGACGTTCCGACTCAAATTAAAGCAGACGATATGACGCCTGAAGAAAGTATTGAACTCTCTGAATTGAAGGCGGAAATTATAGAATCTATGAAAAAACTCCCTGCACGTGAAAAAGAATTAATTGAATATAAATTTTTTAAAGAAAAAAAACTAAGAGAAATCGCTGAAGAATTTAACATTTCCCAATCCCGCATTTCGCGTATAATTCAGTCAGGACTGGATAAAATTAAAAGAGATTTAAAAAGGCAGGGGATGATTTAGTGAAAACAATTTTTGAAAAAAGTAACGGGATCTCCGGAATTACTTTGACTGATGAAAAAGAAGATTTGAGTTTCATTGATTATAATTTATTAAGAAATGGAAAAATCGGGCTGCCTGAAGTTAGTGAACTTGAAGCTTTACGCCATTACAAAGAACTATCGGACAAGAATTTTTGTATCGAAAAAGGGTTTTATCCTCTTGGTTCGTGTACTATGAAGTACAATCCGAAAGTTAACGAGCTTTTGGCATCTTTAGATGGCTTCACAAATCTGCATCCGTTTTCTGATGATTCGGACTGCCAGGGAGCATTGGAATTAATGTATAAACTTCAGGAAGCTCTGAAAAAAATTACAGGAATGAATGCAGTTACTCTTCAGCCTGCCGCAGGCGCTCATGGTGAACTGACAGGCATGATGATTATAAAAAAATATTTTGAAGTTAAAGGAGAAAAACGTAAAAAAGTTATTATCCCCGATTCCGCTCATGGGACTAATCCTGCAAGTGCTCATCTTTGCGGTTTTGAAATTGTTCCTGTTAAATCAAATGAAAAAGGACAGGTTGATATAAATGAATTAAAAAGCCTTTTGAATCCTGATGTTGCCGCAATTATGATGACTAACCCGAATACCCTTGGAATTTTTGAGGAAAATGTTCTTGAAATTTCAAAGTTAATGCATGATAATGGTTCACTTCTGTACTATGACGGAGCAAATTTTAATGCAATTATGGGGTATACAAATCCTAAATTGATGGGCTTTGATGTTGTTCATTTGAATTTACATAAAACTTTTGCGACTCCTCATGGCGGTGGCGGACCGGGAGCAGGACCTGTTGGAGTTGTTGAAGAATTAAAAGAATTTTTGCCTTCGCCGGTTATAGGTTTTGACGGGAACAAATATTTTAGAAATTATAATATTAAACATACTATTGGTAGCGTGAAAGGTTTTTACGGAAATTTTGGAGTGCTTGTAAAAGCTTATGCTTATATTTTAATGATGGGTGATAATCTTAAGGAAGCTAGTGAGAATGCAGTTTTGAATGCTAATTATCTTAAAGAAAAACTCAAAAAAGCTTATTTGCTTCCATTTGATGAACCGTGTATGCATGAATTTGTTCTTTCCGGTGACAGGCAAAAGCAAGACTCCGGAGTATCAACATTGAATATTGCAAAAGCTCTTATGGATGAAAATATTCATCCTCCGACAGTTTATTTCCCTTTAATAGTTCACGAGGCGCTTATGATTGAGCCTACTGAATCAGAATCTAAGGAAGTTTTGGATAATTTCGTTGAAGTTATGATAAAAATTGCAGGCGAGACAAAAACAAATCCCGAGAAGTTAATTTCATCACCTCATTCAACGCCTGTAAAACGTTTGGATGAAACCCTTGCGGCGCGTCATCCGGATTTAAAATATACAGAGTAAACAGAAAATAAGAGAAAAATAATATGAAAAAAGATAATAAAAAACTTAAAGTAGCATTTCCTCATATGGGAACAGTATATATCGCCTGGTCTGCGGCATTAAAAAAAATTGGTGTAGAACCTTTTGTTCCGCCTTATACCAGTAAAAAGACTTTGTCTCTGGGAACGAAACATTCGCCGGAGGCGATATGTCTGCCGTATAAACTTATTTTAGGAAATTTTATAGAAGCGATTGAAGGTGGAACTGATTATGTTGCAATGATTTCATCGCCCGGTTGCTGCCGTCTTGGAGAATACGGCAATTGTATATATAATGCTTTGACAGATTTGGGATATCATGCAAAGTATATTGAACTTACTCTTTATGACGGACTTAAGGGGATGTATGATTTTTTAAAAAAAATAAGCGGGAAAAATGATCCTGTATTGTTTGCAAGAGCAATAAATATTGCTATACGAAAAGTTTTTGTTCTTGATGATTTAGAAAATCTTCTTTCCTATTACAGAGCCAGAGAAGTCCATTTTGGTGACGCTGAAAAACATTATAATAAAGCAATTCAGTTTATTAAAGATGCTGATAATACAAGAAAATTAAACAAAGCTAAAAAAGCAGCTTTTGCAGAAATGAAAAAGACTGAAATTGATCCTAAAAAAGAAGTTCTGCATGTTGATTTAACTGGAGAAATTTATTTGGTTTGCGATCAATTTTCAAATCAGGATATAACTCGAGAACTCGGCAAGATGGGGGTTCAGACTCGTCGTAGTCTTACAATAAGCAGCTTTTTAAAGGACGCGATTATTCCTAAAGTATTCAGAAAAGGAGAAACGCATTTACAAAGGGCGTATAGACTTGCCAAACCGTATTTAATGCGTGATATCGGCGGTGATTCTCTTGAATGTGTTTCAGATGTTGCTTATGCTGACGAAAGAGGAATTGACGGGATTATTCATATAAGCCCTTTTACTTGTATGCCGGAAATTATGTCACAGAATATTTTCCCTGCTATGCGTGAAAATTGTGATATTCCGATTCTGCCATTGATTATGGATGAACAGACCGGTAAAGCAGGATATATAACAAGACTGGAAGCGTTTGTTGATCTGATGAGAAGAAGAAAAAGAAAATTATCTTTGGAGAAACAAAAACAAGCTGAACTTACTAAGTAAACAGGTTATTTTATCATAAATTTTCTGAGGTTATTATATATATTATGTATAAATTATTGAAAGAAGCCGCAAAAATTACTAATTACAATATTATATTGACCATTCCGTTAATCATATTTATAAAGGTGTTGGATTTATACTCTTTATATTCAAAATATAATGTTGATTCTACCCCGAAGTTTCTAGTAGCTTCTTTAACTGTACTTTTTATGTTTGCAGTTTTTTGTGCTGGCTGGTTCTTCATGGTTTACGGTGCAATCAAACTTTCAAAGAAAGTTTTTGTACTGGATGAGGATAGAGCAAAAGCGGCTCTTAACCTATTTAAAACTATTCCTGAAGGTATAGGACGTTTCTTTTTATCATTTATAGGCGTATATGTTATATTTTTCATTATTCAAATTCTTTTGACTCCGATTGTGTATCTTGCAGGTGTTAAAATTATAGGAACTCTTGATCCTGCATCAATGCAGCATTTACAGCAAATGACAATTGATACATCTATTTCAACTAATGATGGAATGGCGGCATTTATTGATAATTTGACAAATGAACAAATTATATTTTTCGGGAAATGGAGTCTTTTATTTATGGCGTTCACATCATTAATTATGTATGTCCTAATGCTGTGGATACCTGAAATTATTTATAAAACAGCGAATCCTCTTATTGCATTGTGGCAGGCTCTTATAAAATTGTTTAAGAATTTCTTTTCTTCTGTCAGATTATATGCAGCGCTCTGGTTTATGGGATTTGTATTGCTGTTTGCCGGAACTTTTGCGGTAATTAATCCTTTAGCTTATATAATTATGAATATAGTTTTATTTTATTTTGCTGTGTACATGGTTGTTGCGGTATTTTTATATTATGATAAGCATTTTGGTGAGCAGGAAGACGCAAAAGATGAGCCCAAAAAGTAAAGTTTATGCTGTGGTTGGTGCTACTGCAAGCGGAAAAACAGCTTATGCAGTAGAGCTGGCTAATAAAATAAACGGAGAGATTGTTTCTGCAGATTCACGACTTGTATATAAAGGTATGAATATTGGTACTGCAAAACCGACAGTTGAGGAAATGCAAGGAATACCTCATTATATGATTGATGTTGTGGATCCTGATGTTAATTATTCTGCGGGACTTTATGCGAAACAGGCAAAAGAGCATATAAAGAATATTTTATCACGTGGAAAAATCCCTATAGTTGTTGGAGGCACCGGACTTTATCTGCGAATATTGCTGGAAAATTATGATTTACCTGATACAGAGCCTGATTATAAGTTAAGAAATGAATTGTCTAAATTGTCATTTGATGAGTTGTTTCAAATTTTGTATAATCTTGATTCATCTGCAGCTCTTTCAGTTGAAAAAAATGATAAAAAAAAGCTTATAAGATATATTGAAATTGTGAAACTAACAGGATTACCCATATCAAAGGCGAGAGGGAAAAGAGAACAGAATGAGTTTGATATTGAGTGGATTGGTTTAAATTTCCCTAGGGAAGAACTTTATGACAGAATTAATAAACGTGTTGACTTGATGATAGAATTGGGACTTATCAATGAAACAAAAGATCTTTTGAACAAATTCGGCAGGGTGCCTAACATAATTGATACAATAGGTTACCGTGAAATTATATCTTATCTTGATGGTGAATTGACACTTGACAAAGCAAAAGATAAATTAAAACAAAATACAAGAAATTACGCGAAGCGTCAACTTACATGGTTCCGTAAAAATGAGAACATAAAGTGGAATTGCTATCCGGATAAGAAGAAAAAATAATTTACTTATGTTATAATTACTGGGTAAAAGAGGGGTGTGTAATATGAAGAAATTTTTGAAATATACAGGGATTACAATTGGAATTATTTTAGCAGGATTGTATGCGTTATTTTTGATTGCTCCTGTGTTTTTGAATGGGATTGCTAATTCTTACAGCGGAACAATTGAAAAAGCTGTCGAAGATGCATGCGGATTGAAACTCAAACTTGGAAACATTAAAGTATTAACCACACCCAAATTGACTGCAGGCGGTTCTGTTGAATCTATTGAACTCAGTTTGCCGACAGGAGAAACATTCTTTACTGCTGACAATATTCAGGCAAAGTTGTCGCTTTTACCGATATTAGCGAGAAGAGTTGAAATAGATATGGTTGGTGCTGATAATATTAATGCCAATTTAAAAATAAAAAAAGACGGAAAATTTTTATTAGAAGACTATTTGGTACAGTCTGAAAAGGACGAAAATTCTGATATGACTGAAAAATCTGTCATTACTTCTTTGCCCTTCGGTTTTAAATTATCTAATCATCTTCCAAATATAATTGTAACCAATTACAATATTTCGTTTATTGATATTCCGACAGACAAAACATATTCTATATATGGTAATAATATATCAATAAGTGATTTTATTCTTAATAAAAAGATAAAACTGGCTGCTGACGGTAAGATAATGCTTCAGGATAAAGAGCAGTTTAGTTATAATATAAACTTGTTGAACAGAGTAATGCCTGATATTGACCTTAATGAACTTATTTATTCACCTCAAACACAACCGGTAGAAAAAGCTCCTTCTCAAATGATAAATATTATTGATGTATTTAAGGCAATCCATAATAATCAATTAACTGCAGATTTAGCTGCTGATATAAAAACTAAAGGAACTTTTGAAGATATTCATTTTGACGGAACTGCAAATATTTCAAATATCGGTGTTGCGGTCGATGGAAGGAAGCTTCCTGCAAGTAATATTGATTTGACTTTCAGAGGCAATGACATTGATATGTATACTAAATTGTATACAGCTGATAAGGAATTGACTGAACTTATAGGAAACTTTAAAACAGGAAAGCATCCGAAGATTGATTTGAATTGTAAATCCAATGCTCAGTTTAAGAGTATTCTGGATATGATTGACAGTATTGCAAAATCATTTGGCTATGACGATTTTGATACATTGACTGCAGCCGGCGGAATTGATGCTGATTTTAGTCTTAAATCCGATCTCAAAAAAGTTGAATCATCCGGATATTTAAAAATTCCGTCAGCTTCAATTGTGTATAAACTGTATAATATTGTAGTTAATAATATTAAGGCTGATATTGATTTTGCAAACAGTATGATAGATATAAAAAATCTTGGTTTCACGGTATTAAACCAGCCTTTGTCTGTAAGAGGAACGATTACTCAGGATGCTGTGGCTGATTTGAGTATGAGTGCAAATAAGCTTCAATTAAAAGGGCTTCTTCTTGCTTTAGGGCAGGTTGCATTATTAAAAGACAATCAAATTAATAACGGAACAATTTCTGCCAATATTTTTGTCAAAGGCAGACTCGATAAGATTACTCCTAAAATAAATGTAAATGTTGATAATATTGATATAAAAAATATTCCTTCTAATACCTGTGTTAAAGCTCCGAAATCTGTTTTGGATATACAGACTGACGGGAAAACTGCATCAGGTAAAATTTCCGTGGCAAATGCAAAAATTGTTAATCCCGTGGCAACTGTTTCAGTTCCATCTGTAAACCTTTCTCTCGGAGAAAAAGATATAAGTATAGATAGTGCTTATCTTTTATACAATAATGCACGAATTGATATTTCAGGTAAAATTTCTGATTACCTTACCCAAAATCTTAATCTTGATATTTCAGCAAAAGATACAAAAAGCAGCGGTGCAGCATATCTTAAAGGTTCTGTAAACGATTTGTACAGTTCTCAAAAATTGAATTTAAACCTTAATATTCCGGATAATATTTCATTTGAAATTCCGGGATTAAAAAATTCGACAATGACCGTAAACGGTAATCTTGATATTACAGGAAATTTAATTAACCCGTATCTTAATGGCGGTATAGCTGTCCCGTCTGTAAAAATTCCCAATATGCTTTTGACAATGGATAATATGAGAGTAAACCTTAACGGTCCTATTGTTAAAGGAAGCGGAACTCTTAAAAAGTTTGTATCAGGCGGTATCGTTGCTGAAAATCTTTCATCTGATTTTAATCTTACAAATAACGTATTTTATTTAAAAAATCTAAAAGGCGACGCTTTTGACGGCAAAGTAGACGGTAACATTTCATATAATATTTCAAATGGTCATATAGGAGTTGATTTTAAAGGTTCCGGCATGAATGCAGAAAAAGCAATCGCAGGTGCTGCAGGACTTAAAAATGCATTGTCAGGAAAATTAAATTTTAATGCAAAGGTCACTTTACATGGAGCAACAGATAAAGAAATGATGCAAAATCTTAAAGGTTCGGCAACATTTGATATATCTGATGGAACACTGGGAAATATCGGACGATTTGAAAATATGCTTTTTGCACAAAATTTACAGTCAAATAGTATTATTAAAGCAGCGGTCAACTCAGTATCATCTTTGCCCGTAATTAAAAATACGGCAGAATTTAAAACTATAAACGGCAATCTTACTTTTGCAAACGGCTGGGCGACTCTCAATCCTATAACAACATCAGGGCCTTCTATGGCTTATTATATTACAGGTCGTTATAATTTGCTTAATGCAACGGCAAATCTTACTGTATTAGGCAGAATTTCTGCTGAAGTTGTGTCGCTTCTCGGACCTCTCGGTGATTTATCTGTAACAAAATTAACATCTTATATTCCAAAATTTGGTGCGTTAACAGGAAATCTTATTAATGCCTTGACTTCTGATCCCAAAAAAGAAAAGATCTCATCAATTCCAGCTCTGTCATCTGGTAATGCAAATTATAAAGATTTTAAAGTTACATTTAACGGCGGTGTTGAAAGCAGAAGCTCCGTTAAGTCTTTTAAATGGCTTTCTACCTGTGACACATCAGCAATAGAAAAGAAAACAGTTAAAGAACAGGTGCAGGAAACGAAACAAGCGGTTAAAGATGCTGTTCAGCAGAAAGTCGACGCTTATAATACTAAAAAGCAGGAACAAAAAGAACAGGCACAGGAAGCCAAACAGCAGATGAAAGATGCTGTTGAAGGCTTGAAAAACTTGAAAAATCTCTTTAAGTAAAGAGATTTTTCTAATTTTCTAAAGGACACAGGCTAAAATCATCAGTAAGATAGTACCAATCTGCATTGCGGTTGCCATGTTCTGGGAAAACTTGTTTGAGTCGTATCTGCTGGCTGTCTTTTGAGCTTTGTAAGCACTCGAGATACGTCTCAAACGGTCCTCCTGTGTATCTGAATCAAATGTCGTACCAAACATTGTAGATTCAAGTCTGGATAATCTGTTATTTATATCATCATTGTTAAAAGATTGTTGTAATATTGATTTTTCGACTGAGGCAAGGTTTACTTTAACAGGTTTTTTATTTCTTGCATTGTATGCATCATAATCAAATTCAGGCGGTTCGTATCCGCTCAAACTGTAGTCTTTATCAAGCGGAATTGAGTCTTCATCCTGTGCGATTTTGTTTTCCATAAGCGATTCAGGTTTAATTTTTGCCTGCAGTCTTTCTACGCGTGAAGAGAATGCGTCATTGTCATAAGTCTGTCCGAGCGCTTGTTTTTCAAGTTTTGCAAGTCTGCTGTTTAAATCCTGATTTTTAAATTCTTGTTTGAATACTTTTTCTTCAAGTTCATTAATAGATGGATAATCTACGTTTGCACCTGCAGGGGGCATTTGTTCTTGAGCTATGGTTTCTCTATAATCATCTTCTTCTGCAAAAGTGTCTTCTTTTGGTTGTATTTCATTCCCTATTTGTTCTGCAGACATATCTTTATTAAGATTAGCAATTCTTTGCGATATTGATTGGTTTGTTTTTGCTTGTCCATATACACTTTCTTCTATTCTGGAAAGTCTTGAGGCATCGTCAGATGTTGTATATGTAAAGCCATATAATGAATTTTCTAATTTATCTAAGACTGCTGAATATTGACTTGCAGCAATAACGCAATTTATACTGAGTAAAACACTTATGATTACAATAAATTTTTTCATAACTATAAACTCCTTAAAGACAGGATAATAGTGAATGTAATTAAAAGCTATTCTACAGACTTAGGATTTAAAAAATTTGATAAATAAACAAAAAATCGTAGGACTTTAGCATTAAAAAAATATTAATATAAGAGTAAATGCTTAGATATAAAGATAATATTAAGAAATCTTTACAAATGCTATAAAACTGTCATAATGCTCCATTACATCTGTATATTTAAGTGTCCATTTGATTCTGTTTGTAAATAATTTTTTTCATTTTGTTTTTATATTAATGTAAGGGAAATTTTTTCAGGAAAGGTTAAGGTTATGTCTTATTATTACAATAGTGGGTTTAATTATGTACCATTTACTTCATCAAGCTATGTTCCGGCTCAAAATCAGGTAGTTACTCAGCCTCAACAAACTATGGTTGCTGAAACTCCACAAAAAGAAAGTAGTTCTGTAAATAAAGATTTATTATGGGCAGGTATTGCAGGTCTTGCTGTATTAGGTACTTATTTAGTTACTCGTGGACATTACAAAGCTAAAATCCCTACACAAGCAACATCAAATTCTGTAACTCCAGCTGTTAATCAGACTACAGAACGTGCAGCTCAAGAAGTGGCAGAGGAATTTGCAAAGCCGATTCCAGAATCTGTGAATAGATTTTTAGATTCTTATAAACCTTTTAGTGGAGTTGATAATGTTGCTGAAGGCGTGATGCCTAAAATAACACAAGTTGGTTCAAGAACTCGTGCTGAATATTTAACTACTGTAAATGGAGAACAGGTTAAAGATATTATAATTTTTAATGATAAAGGCAATGCGGTATCAAGATTTTTAGAAACAACAAAACCAAATAACAGAAATGGTGTAGATAGAGTTCGTCAAGCGTTTAGATTAAATTCTAATGGGGAACAAGAGCTTGTACAAACAAGTACAAGACGTAAAGGTGATCTTTTTGTATCTTCAAATGGTCAAAAAAGACCTGCCAACTCTATAAAAGATAGTATTGAAATTGAAAATCATGGAGTAAATAAATCCCCTGAAGACCTGCCAGATGGTAGTGCTCCTGATCCAAACTCAAATGTAAAAAGCGTATCTATTAATCGTTATTATGACAAAACTTCAAATCGTCTTGTAAGTAAAAACAGTGACAGAACTTATATTAATTCGATAGGTGAAGAAGTTACTTGTTTTGAAAATCAAAGGTATTTTGCTTACGATAACAATGGTAAACTTATTGGTATTTTAGAGCAAAACCCTAAAAAAGCCTTTATGGGTGATGATTATGCATACCATGTTGTAGAAAATGGTGAAATTGTAAATACTAGTCCTGCAAATAAATTCGATTTAAGTGTAATTAGACATGGTGGAACATATAAATACACTGACGGAAAAAATCATCATACTTTATCAGATGAACAGTTGGCAAATTTTGCTGATTATTATTCTTCAAGACAGTATTTAGATTAGTTATAGCTAAAAAATAACCTCCCTAATTAGGGAGGTTATTTTTTTATGTCTCTAATGTCTTAATCTTTTTAGAGCTTCCAATTCATCTTGGAAAGGTGAAATATTTGTTAATTTTTCAATTATTCCAGGCATTTTTTCACATACATAATCAATTTCTTTTTCTGTTGTGAATTTGCTTAGTGAAAATCTAATGCTGCCATGAATTGCTGTGAATGGTACATTCATAGCTCTTAATACATGACTTGGCTCTAGAGAACCTGATGTGCATGCACTGCCTGAGCTTGCACAGATACCTAAATCGCTTAAGTGAAGCAGAATTAATTCTCCTTCAATATATTCAAATCCGATATTTGTTGTATTTGGAACTCTGTTTACTATTCCTGTATTTATTCTTGCGTTGAATACATTTTTAACAATATTTTTTTCCAATTTGTCACGAAGTCTTTTTACTTCAGTTGCTTCGTATTTCAAGTGATCTTGGGCAAGTTCTGCTGCTTTTGCCATACCAACTATGTATGGAACATTTTCAGTACCTGCACGTTTCCCGCGTTCCTGATGACCGCCGATAATCAAAGGGGTTATAAGTGTTTTTGAATTTACATAAAGAGCGCCGACACCTTTTGGTGCATGGAATTTGTGCCCTGAAATTCCCATCAAATCAACACCGAGCGCTTGAACATCAATAGGAATTTTGCCTGATACCTGCACTGCATCTACAAAAAATTTTGTCTCTTTATTTTTTGATTTAATAATTTCCGATATTTTTTCAATCGGGAAAATTACGCCTGTTTCGTTATTAGCATACATTATAGAAACAAGTGCTGTATCGTCATTTATTGCTTCTTCCAGTTGAGCCAAATCAAGTTCGCCGTTTGAATTTACTCCGATATAGTCTACTCTGTAACCTTCTTTTTCCAGTGTTTGGTACAAATTCAAAACGCACGGGTGTTCAACTTTTGTTGTTATAATGTGGCGTTTGTTTTTATTCATGTTTAGCACACCGCGAATTGCTGTGTTTGCACTTTCAGAACCGCAAGAGGTAAAAATGATTTCTTTTTCATCTTTTGCGTTAAAAAAGTCTTTCATAACCCCGCGGGCTTCTTTTACTGCATGGTTGGAGCGTTTTGCAAAATCGTATACACTTGAAGGGTTTGCGTATTCTTCTTGCAAAAAGGGGAGCATAGCTTCTAATACCTGTGGATCCACCTTTGTGGTCGCATTATTATCAAGATATATTAAATTACTCATATTTTATACCTCTACAACTTCAATATTAGCATCAACAGTATCTCTCAAAGTTTTTTCTACAAATGCTTTAAGAGTAAGATGTGAATTTTTGCAGCCTGAACATTTCCCGCGAAGTTTTACCATAACTTTATTGCCGTCAATATCGACTAAAGTAATATCTCCGCCGTCTTTTCTCAATTCAGGTGAAATTTGATTTTCTATAACGTTGTTTATTTTTAAAATCTTTTGCGCGGGACTGAGAGTTGAAGCTGTTTTTTCTTCGTGTTCTTCTTTTTTATAGTAAGTGTTAATTATATCTTGAATTAAGCCTTTACATTTTCCGCAGGCACCGCCGGCTTTTGTGTAGTTTGTAATTTCTTCAACTGTTTTAAGCCCGTTTATTTTGATTGCATCCCAGATGACATTTTCAGTAATTCCAAAGCAGGTGCATACAATTTTTTCGCGCTGCTTATTTGCTTCTTCTTCGTTTCTGATATCGTCAAGGTCTGTATAGTCATCGTAATTTTTCAGGGCATCTTCCAATGCTTCATATCCCATGACAGAGCAGTGCATTTTCTCAGGCGGAAGTCCGCCCAATTGGTCTGCAATATCTTTGTTTGTAATTTTTTTTACTTCTTCAATCGGTTTACCGATAATCATTTCGGTCAGAATACTTGAACTTGCAACGGCAGAGCCGCATCCGAAAGTTTGGAACTTCGCATCTGTTACAATTCCGTTGTTAATTTTCAAATATATTTTTAAAGAGTCGCCGCAGGCCAAAGAACCTGCTTCGCCGATAGCATCTGCGTTATCAATTTTCCCCACGTTTCTGGGGTTTCTGTAATGATCTATAACTTTATCTGAGTAATCCCACATAGTTTTTATCCTTATTTATCTAATACGTAATCCTGAACGTCGGATTGACCTCCGTGTTTCGGGATCTTAATATAATTATATTTTATCTCAAAAACTTTTGAGGGAATACATACTTAATATAAAATTAATTATTTAGAATGGATAATCTTCACTAAACTTCCAGCCGTTCCTGATTAGTTTTGTCGCACAGGTATTCCCGTTGCCTGTTTTGGAGCAGGAGGAATTTATAACGTTTGAAACCTGATTGTAGTAATATGGTAATATTCCTTTCCCGTTTACACGTTGAAATAGAAAAACATCTTTACCTATAGTATTTGGATTTTTGCTCCCATTAATATCAATATAGATAAGAGAACTTTCAGTTCCAGGAGTATTGGCATCCCCACCCGTAGCAATTGATATTATATATACAATTCCATCGGTTGTAATAAAAGGTATCCGAGAATTATACCCTGTAAATAATAAAGCAGATTGTGTCCCCTTTAATTCTTTATATGGAAAATCACTTGTGTAGCCGCATTCTTCAGGGGAATAACAAATTTTTAAAACATTAAAATATGGCAGCCAGTATTTTTGTAAATATACATCTGCCCCGAGAGCTTGTCCATCTTCCCATTGGGAATATTCACCATTCTGTGCTTCAGAGAGTTTTAATGCCTGATTTATAATTGAATATGCTTTTTTAAGTCGAGAAATAGTTTCCTGTTTTTTATAATTGGCAATAAGCGTTGGCATGGTTAAAGATGCAACAATTCCGATTATACCGAGGGTGATGAGAACTTCCGCGAGAGTAAAAGCGGGTCGACGAATATTCCCAGAGGTGTCTATAAACATGCCACCCTCCCTTATTAGGGAGGGTCGGGGTGGGTATGGATTGTCACCCATCCTCTTATCCTTCCCTAATAAGGGAAGGAAGATACTATCAAAAGGATAATTTTTAAAATTCCTGAAAAATGCGTCTATACTTAATTTTTCGGGGGGGGGCCAATTCTTAAAGCATCTTCTCTATTCATTTTCAAACTCCTTTTCTTCTTAACTAAACTCATTATTTACGATTTTTTTTTATTTGTCAAGAGATGTGCCGTAAGGTATTGTAGCTTTTTTATCTGAATGCGATGCGGGAAAGTTCTTTATTAAAGGCAAATTCAAACCTTCAAAAATATATTCAATATTTTCACAGCCTAAAAAGTCGCCTATTGCTATAGCTTTTGTGTTTTTCCGGATTTTTTCAATGTTAAATAACTGTGTAACCATTTTGTCGATTTTATAAGGCGGTTCGTTCAAATCTTCAAGAAATAGCGTAAACTCAAAATCAGGTATAAAATCCTGTCCGCAAAGCGATACAAGCGTTGATAAATTCCCACCCCAGAATGTGCCTTCATAATCAAATCTGCCTGTCATTACAGTTTCAAAAAACTTGTTGATTGTATACTCGCATAAATTCTCCTGCCCGAAGTCGCTTAAAACCATAGGACCGGAAAAAGTTACAAGCCCTGCGCGTTTTAACAACATTGCATTAAGTGCCGTAATATCTGAATATCCGCAGAAAATTTTAGGGTTTTGCCGGATTAAATCATAGTTGATTTTGTTTATGAGTCTTATTGCTCCGTATCCGCCGCGCAGACAAATTATCGCATTAACAGATTTATCCGCAAACATTTTATGAAGTGCGTCAAGTCTTTCTTCGTCAGTTCCTGCAAAATATCTGTTTTTTGAATAGATATTATCAGATAATTTGACTTTATAACCTCTGTTTTCAAAAAATGTAACAGCGCGTTTAAGGTTTGTAGCATCTTCCATTGCGCCTGATGTTGCCAGTATTCCTATTGTATCGCCTTCTTTTAATAATGGCGGTTTAATTAAATTCATATTCTGTCCCAATTCGTTATAACTCTGCTATAATATTACCATGAACGAAAAATATATACCTTTATACAGAAAATACCGTCCGCAAAAATTAGAGGAAGTCGTCGGACAGGAACATATAAAAAAAGCTTTAAAAAATGCAATTGAGCTTAATAAAATCTCTCATGCCTATCTTTTTACAGGGCCCAGAGGTACGGGGAAAACTTCTACTGCCCGCATTTTTGCAAAATCTTTGAACTGTAAGGAAGGCCCGACAATTAACCCTTGCGGAGTCTGCGAAAACTGTATTGATATAACAAATTCAACTCCGGTGGATGTTATTGAAATTGATGCTGCAAGCAACCGAAAAGTTGAAGATGCTCAAAATATTCTGGAAAAGGTTATGTATGCACCTGTTAACAGCAGATATAAGATTTATATTATAGACGAAGTTCACATGCTATCAACTACTGCTTTCAATGCATTGTTGAAAACTCTTGAAGAACCGCCTGAAAATGTAATATTTATCCTTGCAACGACTGAAGTCCATAAGGTTCTTGATACTATAAAAAGCCGATGCCAGAGATTTGATTTTAAACGTATAACGACAGACGACATAGTTAAACATTTGAGATATATCTCTGATAATGAAAAAATTAATATAACAGATGATGCTCTCTATACAATTGCAAAAAATTCAGCAGGCGGAATGCGCGACAGTATTGCCCTTTTAGATCAATTGAGCGTTCTCGATGGCGAAGAGGCAATTACTACAGAGGATATAAACAACCTTCTCGGCCGCCTTTCATTTGACACGCTGAATTCTCTTGCGGATAAAATCGTTAATTCAAAGCCGCAGGAAGCTATTGAGGAGCTAGAAAAGATTTATAACTCGGGGAATGAACCTGTGCAGATTTTGACTAATTTAATGGATTATTTAAAAAATCTTTTAATTGTTAAAAATTGCAGAAAAGAAATTGCATTTGAATTAACGCAGGCAAATGATGCCCAGATTAAGGCATTGTCAGAACAGTCTGCAAATATAGAAACACATCAAATAGTATTTTTAATTGATAAATGTTCTGAATATATAAAAGAATTGAAACTTACAAACAATCCGCGTTTGTGGCTTGAGGTTGCAGTAATTGATCTTGCGAATTTGACAGAAAACACATCTCTTGTTGAACTTCAAAACAGAATAGCACGTTTGGAAGGCGGAGCAGTTGAACCTGTAAGAATTTCAGCTTATAAAACAGCTCCTTCTCCACAGTTGAAATCGGAAATGCAGAAAACCGAGCATGTTAAACCTGATATCTTGAAACACAGCGATGAGTTCTCAGAAGTGAATAGTTCAGTACAAAAAGAAAGTATACAACAGAATGAACAATTTCAGGAAAATTCTGTTTCTAAAAATCCTACCACCGCAGGCGGTTCCCCTCCCTTTGACAAGAGAGGCGATGTAAGTGATGATTTCTCACCAATGCCGAAATCAAAACATTCAGACGGCGCAGATATTTCTGTATTGTGGGGGAAACTCCTTGAAAGTGTTCACAGTGCTCCGACCCGAGCACTTTTAAATCAGTGGGCTAATCCTGTTAAAATTGCTCCTGATGAAACTATTTTGACAATGAAAAATGAAATTTTCTTAAATCAGGTTCAATCTGGTTCTAAAAAACAGGCAATTGTTGATGCTGTAAATGCCCTGTTTGCACAGGAAAATTCAAATGTAATAATCAGACTCCCTCATGCCGATGATGTTTTGATTAAATCAGTATCAGCCCCTGAAACTCATACCGAACAGCCAAAACCTAAACCTTCTCCGGTTATGAAATCTGTTGAAGTGGAACCTGAAGTTGAGCCGCAGGAGGTTGAAGAATTAAAGGGCGAAATTCAAAAGCCTGTAAAACAGGAAAGCGCTTCAAAAATTACTGAATCTTTGCATTCAGATAATGTGAATATGGTGATGGAAATTTTTGAAGGAAAAGTTATTGATTAAAGGAGTAAATTATGAAGATAAACAGTATAAATTCAACAGTTAATTTTGCTAGTTCATATACAAGTTATGAGGTGTTATCGGGAAAGAAAAATTTTTATGAGCTGCCCGTTGCAGATAAACTTGATGTAATATATAACATACTTTATGACCAGAAAGATGATTTCAAAACACTTTCATGTAATCAAAAAAGAAATATGGATTTTAATAAAAGGGCATTCAAATATGTAATTCTTAATGAGGCAGAACAATTCTTGCCGGATGAATCGGCAATTGCAAAACTTGAACATGCTTATGATAAGAATAAAATTGATATTATAGCTTAATATGGTAGTAATAGTTTTATATTCAAAATCTATTGTATCTTTATCGTATTAAATCTAAACGCTTCAAAGTTTTCCGAAAAATAATTTTTCGTTAATCCTGCTTTGAGTTTTAGCTGTTCAAGAAATTCTTTTTTATCTGGCAGCTGTTCCCACACATCAGGTAAAAATACGGCTTGATAATTACCATCCCGTATAATGAGTCCGTCAACGGCGGGCACTAAATTTTCAAGAAGCTCCTCTTCCGTTTCAAATTCAATTCGTTCGGGTTTTGAAAGAAGCGAAACTCCTATTGTTATTCTGTTGTATTCATTTAGTGTAAGTGCGGGAAATCTCGGATCTGAAAATGCTGCAGCATGCGCGTTATGTATTAAATCTTTAATCAGCGGTTTATGTGCAATAATTGAGCCGATGCATCCGCGCAAAATTCCATCTAGCTCCAGTGTTACAAACGATGCTCCATATTCTTCAAATACGCAGTCATAATCATCTATTCTCGCCTGACCTAGCTGCAAGCCCGATAAAATGCTGTCTTTGCAGACTTTTTTGATAAAATCTGAATAATATTTTTTTATGTAACTATTTTTTTCTCCTTCGTATAAAAACCAGCTGCCGTAACCGACTACACGGGAGCTGTCGCCCGTTGCTGCTGCAGAATTTGTTAGCCCTGTCCTTATTAGTGAATAATTTTTCTTTTTTGCAAACTCAATAAGCCCGCAAATCCCGACAGCACCGCATGCCTGTTCCTGTTCAAAATTTGACAGATTATTTTCTTCAATCATTCTTGCGGTATAATTGTCGATTTTTACTGCTTCTTTTTCTGGATAAAAATGGCTTAAATCACTTGATATAACAAATACATTATCATCATTTGCCCAGAAATGCTCAAGAGTTTCGCATAAATTTTTAAAATTCTCGCAGCCGTAGAGAACCGGTACGATTTTTGCCTCAGGAAGAAAATATTTTATAAGCGGAAGCAGAACTTCTATTGAGTGTTCTTTTTCAAAAGCATAGTTTGCTATATTGCAGTCGCAAAATTTTGCAAGTTCTAAAGATAATTCTTTATTTACCTGAACATCTCCTAATGGTGTTTCAAATTCATTATAATCACACACGCTGCATCCATAAATTCTTTCATAGTGAGCAGGAGCAAAGATGAAAATATTTTTTGCTTCCTTTTTTAAATGTTGAATACCGTTTGCCGCGAGTCTGCCTGAATAAATATAACCTGCATGCGGTACAATCACAGCACGTGAATTAAATGGCTGCTGTTCAACTTCGAAACTCCTGATTAAATTTGAAAGCTCCTCTTTATTTGACGAATAAAATATTCCTGATGCTGTTGCTTTTTTCTTCATAAGATTTATTATACAACTTTTTGATTATTTTAAAATAGGATAGTAAGTTAATAAAATATCCGGCTCGAACATCTCTGTTTGTGTAATTTGAAAATTGAAGCTATCATTAATATCGTTAATTTTTCTGAAATCAAAACAGGATAACGAGCTGTTGTCGCCTGTAATTTTCGGAGCGATAAAATGGTAAATTTTATCTGTGTATTTTAAAATTTCTCCGTTCAAATGCCCGCCGCTTTCAACCAGAATGCTTTTTATTCCCAAATCATAAGCTTTTTTCAGTATAAATTCAATGTCTAATTTCTCATTAATAACAGGTGTTTTTATAAAATTTATTCCGCCTTCAAACATATCCAGTGTTGCGTTAAATAAGTAAATTTCACCATTTTTGTATATTGGAGCTTCAAGATTTGTTTTAAGTTCTCTATCAAGAATAATTTTTTTTCGGTGCGCCATAGTCGGGTTGTCAGCAAGGATTGTTGATGAAGTTGTTAGAATTGCGTCATATCTGTTTCTGATTTTTTTTACTTCTTCACGTGCCTTGTCTGATGTTATCCATTTGGAAGACCCGTTTTGTGTCGCAATTTTTCCGTCTAAAGTTGTCGCTGTTTTTAAGGCGATATATACTTCATTTTTTGTCATATTTTTGATAAATATTTCATTTAATGTTTTACATTCATATTCAAGAACATTTTCTACAACTTCAACTCCTGCATTTTGTAATTTTCGGATACCGTTTCCTGCGACAATCGGGTTAACGTCACGCATTCCGATAACAACTTTTTTTATTCCCCGCTCAATAATCAGGTCTGCACAGGGAGGAGTTTTGCCGTAGTGCGAACATGGTTCAAGATTTACAATAAGCGTGCCTCCTTTTTCTTCACCGTTATGAAGCTTTAAAAGAGCATCGCGTTCTGCATGGTTATCTCCGTATTTGTGGTGATAGCCTGTTGATATTTCATTTCCATCTTTATTAAGTACTACACATCCGACAAGCGGATTTGGAGAAGTTTGGCCTTCGCCCTGTCTTGCAAGCTCTATACATTTTTGCATTAATTTTTCATATTGCATATTTGCATTCTACTATAAAATTTGTTATATTAAAATAATAGATCCCGAATCAAGTTCGGGATGACGTAAAATCTTCAGGATGACTTACGCCTTAAGTGAAATTGTATAAAGGACAGTGAAAAAGAGAGGTTAGTTATGGATTTAAAATATATAGGACACAGTGCATTTGAAATTAAATTAAAGGACAATTCAATTATGATTGATCCTTACGTGAGTATCAACCCAAAATATGACTGGCATAGTGCCAATATCACGGATATATTTTTAACTCATGCACACGGTGACCATCTGGGGCAGGCAATCGAAATTGCAAAAGAAAAAGATGCTACAATTACTGCAATCGTTGAGCTTGCACAATATTGTAAAGAGCAGGGGTGTAAAGTACGCTCCGTAAATTTTGGCGGATGGCTTAATTATGATTGGGGCAGAGCTGTATTTGTTCCGGCTTTTCATACAAGTACTTTGCCTGACGGGCGTTATGCAGGAGAACCGGCAGGAATTGTTTTTGATGTAGATAATGTTCGAATTTATCATGCAGGTGATACAGCATTAACTATGGAAATGAAAACTATTAAAGAATTATACAGACCTAATATTGCAATGCTGCCTATCGGCGGGCATTATACAATGGATGCAGAACATGCTGCTCTTGCTGCTCATTGGGTTGGAGCTCAAACTGTAATTCCGATGCATTACAATACTTTCCCGGAAATTCAGGAAGATATTAAGAAGTTTATGGGATTACTACAGTTTAATAATGCAAATTGCGTTGTTTTGGATCCTGAAAAAGTAAATAACCCGAATAACTAGTTTATTCATAATAATTTGATAAATCTTGAGAGTATTGTTTCATTTTTTGTTTAATGTTAACATTATTCGGAAAAGAGGTTTTTATGGATATTTTATTTGTTATAGACAGAATTGAACTCAAATATTTTGAGTTTAACAATCTTGTTACAAATTTTTGGATTATAAGAGAATTTTTGTTATCAGGAAAAAATGTTTTTATTACTACAATTGATAATTTAAGTCTTGTGGCCGGTGTGCCTTATGCGCATTGTCATGAAGCTTATGAAAAAGACGGGAATATTTTTTATGATAAATCTTTGAGATATGTCAAAATCAATGATTTTTCACTTTGTATGTTCCGTCCAGATCCACCGGTAGATCTGGATTATATCAATGCAACTTACATTTTTGATTTCGTTGACAGGAATAAGACACTTATAATAAATGATCCTATGGCAATAAGAAATTTTAACGAAAAAATGCATACTGTAAAATTTCTCGATTTAATGCCTGAGAATATTGTTACATCATCAAAAGCAGATATAGTTAAATTTTTGAATGTGCACGAAGAAATTGTCTTGAAACCGTTGAATGCCTGTTTTGGTTCCGGAGTTATGACGCTTAAAAAAGGTGACAAAAATACGGCAGTTATAATAAATACTATGACCAAAAATCAATCGCAGCTGATTATGGTTCAAAAATATATTCCCAAAGCAAGATTTGGAGATAAACGGGTGATGTTTCTCGGAGATGAAGTCCTAGATGTTTGTGTGCAGAAACTCCCTTCTAATGATGATTTCAAATTTAATGAACACTGCGATTCTAATATCGTAAAAGCAGAATTGCCGCAAGAAGAAAAAGAAAAATTTATTCCTGTGGCAAAAGAATTAAATAGTCTCGGACTTCCCATGGCAGGGCTTGATGTTATTGACGGAAAAATTATTGAGATAAATATTACAAGTCCATGTTATTTTATAAAAGAAGTTAATAATCATTTTGGATGTTCTTTAGAAAAGAAAATAACAGAGTTTATTTTATCCAAACTCTATGCAAATGTTTCTTAAAGTCGGGTAATTCCTCCGAAATCTATGAGTTTTAAGATCGGATTTCCTTTTTCGTCGCTTGTGATAATGTAATTATCAGGATTGCAGTGTAAGTCGTAATCTTTTAAGCCGTATTTTTCAAACATATTTGAAAAATAGTTGTATATAATTCTATCTTCAGGGTATGCGTAAAACTTTTTTTCATATTCATATGATGTCTGAACGTTATATTTTTTTAGTTCATTACGTGTAAAACCATATTTTTTATACAAATCAATAAAAAGTTCCTCTTCAGTATCGTAAATTTCTTTTATTTCAATAGGCGATTTATATTTTTTTATTGGTTTTACGTATTCGCTAACCATATAGCCGTTTTTAGTGTCACCCCAGTGAGTGTGCATAATATGTCTGTCTTTAATTCTGTTATTTAGGTATAGAGCACGCGCAACTTCTACGAATTTTCCGTTGCTTTCCGTCATAATTTTGTACATTCTAGGACTTTTATCATTCAGATCAGCAAATTCTTTAATAAAGAAACTCTCAATTCCGGTTCCAGATAAAATGTATCCATTTGCAGTATAAACAGAGCCTGAAGTATCAATTTTTTTTACATTATAACTTTGATTTGGTGATAATATTTTATATTTGTGCAGTATGTAATTAAGATTTTCTGTTGCGGTTTTTAAACTGATTTTGGCAAGTTTTATATTGTTTGCAAATTCTGTGTATATAATACTGACGATTTTACGTTTTTCATTTGTATCTATGTTTTTTAACCAACTTACAGGCAACTGTCCTGCAATACCGTTTTTTTGCGGATGAGTATCAAAAATTTTTACAATATCCTGCTCACTATGATAATAATTCCTTGATAATTTTCGTGTAATACCGCTTGTAAAATTTTGATTATATTGGTGCTTGTTTTCCCGTGAAATATTTATCATATTTTTTATAAAACGTGTAATAAATTTTTTTGCTTCTAATAATAATGCGGAAATATACTTTATTTCCGCAAGAAGATTTCATAGTATAGTTGTTCCCAAGATGTTTTACTATACTACTAAATCTGTAACAAAATTTTTTTTGCTATTTAAATAGTGTAAAATTTACAATTTTTAAAATTTATTTAACTCTTGAAAAAACTTCTGTGTTAACGTCGTCAAAGGTGTTTGTGTTGAAATAGGCACACGACGCAACCATTGCAGCATTGTCGGTACAGTATTTCATCGGAGGCGCAAAAACTTTATAACCTTCATTTTCAAGTGCGAATATTTTCTTACGGATTTCAGAATTTGCAGCAACACCGCCTGCTATTACAACCTGTTTGTAGCCGGAATGTTCAAGGGCAGATTTTAATTTATGTAACAGAGTTGATGAAACGCATTCTTGAAAGCTTGCGCAAATATCCTTGACAGGCAAAAATCCCTCCACCGCTATGCGGTTCCCCTCCCTTTCACAAGGGAGGTTTTTGCCTTCAAAAGATTTAACAAGGCGGAGGACGGCTGTTTTGAGCCCGCTGAAACTGAAATTATATCCTTCGACTTTTGCTTCAGGGAGTTTGAATGCATGTGGATTCCCTTCCTGAGCCATTTTATCAAGTTTTGGCCCGCCGGGATAAGGAAGTCCTATCAATCTTGCAACTTTATCGTAAGCTTCACCCACAGCATCATCTATGGTTTCTCCTAAAATATTCTGTTCGGAATAAGATTTTACATCAATAATCTGCGTGTGTCCGCCGCTGACTAAAAGCGCCATAAAAGGAGGTTTTAAGTCTGTATCAAGATAATTCCCGCAAAGATGAGCGTTTAGGTGGTTTACTCCGATAAATGGCTTGTTATAAGTAAGCGCAAGAGTCTTTGCTGCGTTAAGTCCGACAAGCAGGCAACCGACAAGTCCGGGGCCTACAGTGCCTGCAAATGCTGTTATATCTTCAGGATTAAGGTTAGCATTCTCTTTTGCCTGTTTAAAAGCCTCATCAATAACAATGTTGATAGAGTCAAGATGTTCTCTTGCCGCAATTTCAGGAATTACGCCTCCGAATTGTGCATGAGTTTTGATTTGAGATGCAACAACATTTGCAATAACTTCACGCCCGTTTTTAACAATTGCACAGGCTGTTTCATCACAACTTGATTCTATTGCCATTATATAATTGTCATAACCACTTTCAGGCCCGATTGTTACAGGTTCTTTAGAGAATAATTTATTTTTTATATTTTTCATAGTAGTATTATTATATTACAAAGAGATTCTGAAACAAGTTCAGAATGACAAAAACCGGTGTAAATATGAAATTTATTGATAAGTGCAAGATTAGGGTAGTATCAGGTCGCGGCGGCAATGGAATGGTCGCGTGGCGCAGAGAAAAATATGTTGATAAAGGCGGGCCTGCAGGCGGTGACGGCGGTAGAGGCGGTGATGTATATTTAGTTGCCGACGAAAATATGTCTACTTTGATGGATTTTAAACATAAATCTGTATTTAAAGCAGAAGCCGGTGAAAACGGCGGTATTAAAAATATGCATGGCGCCTGCGCAAAAGATTTATACATAAAAGTTCCTGTGGGAACTGTTGTAAAAGATATAAAAACAGATAAAATTATTGCTGATTTAACGGAAAACGGACAAAAAGTCTTGGTTGCAAAAGGCGGAAGAGGCGGAAGGGGAAATGCAAGATTTGCTACCGCTCAAAAACGTGCCCCGCAGTTTTGCGAGCCGGGTGAACCTTCTATTGAGCGCGAATTATTTTTGGAATTAAAGCTTATTGCAGATGTAGGTCTTTTAGGAATGCCAAACGCAGGCAAATCTACTCTTATAAGCCGCATAAGTTCTGCAAAGCCCAAAATTGCCGATTATCCTTTTACAACCTTAATCCCGAATTTGGGTGTGGTGAAAAAACATTCAGGCGACGGGTATGTTGTTGCGGATATTCCAGGGCTTATTGAAGGTGCATCAGAAGGTGTCGGGCTAGGATTTGACTTTCTCCGCCATGTTGAAAGATGCAGATTTCTTGTTCACCTTTTAGATTCAACGGAAGAAGATCCTTTTGAAAATTATAAAAAGATTAATCTTGAACTTAAAAAACATTCGGAACATCTTGCAAATCTTTATCAAATTGTTGCACTGAACAAAATTGATGCAATTTCTGATGAAAAGAAAGAAGAGTTGTTAACTCAATTTAAAAATGCTGCTGATGATGTTTTTGAAATTTCTGCTGTTACAGGTGAAAATCTTGATAAATTACTTGATTTTATGGGACAAAAAGTTGATGAAATTCCTAAACCCGAGACCGAAATTGCTGTTGAAGAGGATTTAGGGGCTTATTACAATGATGACAGCTCTTTTGAAATATTTAAAGTTGCAAAAGATACTTATATAATCGAAGGCGGTAAAATTGAGCGAATTGCCTCGGTTACTGACGAAAGAAATTCAGAACAGGTTATTCGTTTCCAAAACATAATGAAGGGTATGGGTGTATTTGATGAATTGGCCCAAAAAGGAATAAAAGACGGTGATACGATTATTATCGGACATCTGGAATTCGCATTTTATTCTGACGAGATATTTGGTTAATTTATTTGAGGTAAATGTATGACTGTAATAAATGAAAAATTTACTATTAATACTCAAGGGTTTACTGACATTATAGATATCACGCAGAAGGTTAAAAATGCTGTATACAATCATTCATTGCAATCGGCGGTTGTGCATGTCTATGTGGCTGGCAGTACTGTTTCGGTTACAAATATTGAATTTGAACCCGGACTTTTAGTGGATTTGCCGGAAGCTCTTGAAAAGATAGCTCCTTTAAATGCTGATTATCATCATGATGAAACGTGGCATGACGGAAACGGGTATGCGCATGTAAGAGCTTCTATCGTAGGAAATAGTACTATGGTGCCTTTAATCGACGGGGCTTTACAATTAGGTCAATGGCAGCAGATTGTTATAATAGATTTTGATAATAAAGCAAGAACCCGTACTGTTTATGTTCAAATTGTATATTAAAAAGATTTTGTACCTCTAAGATTTTAATCATTAAATTTCAGCAGGGCTTCAATGTCAATTTCAAGAGCATCTGCAAGTTCAAGAATTTTCCCGAGAGACATATTCTGGCGTCCGCATTCTATGCAGGCAATATAGTTCGTGTTCACATCAAGAATTTCCGCAAATTTTTCTTGCGTCCAATCTTTTTTGATTCGGGCTATTTTAACATTTTTCCCAAATTTTTTTAATAGCTCCTGTTTATTCATTAGCTATAATTATACAAATATTGACTTATAACTAATATTAAGTTATAATATATATAAATATATGTTATAACTATAATGGAGCGGAGGTAATATGAGGAAGTTTGGGTTTACATTAGCTGAGGTTTTAATTACCCTCGGTATTATCGGTGTGGTAGCTGCTATGACAATGCCGGTATTAATAAATAATGTACGCAATAAACAACTTGAAACTGCCTTTAAAGGCGCATATTCAATTTTGAGCCAGGCTGTTCAGCAAGTAGCTAATGATGAAGGAGGGAATTTAAAAAAAACTTATATCGTTCAGTCAGATTCAGGTGATTGGTATCCATCACAAAAGTTATTCTATGAAAATTTTTATTCAAAATTAAAAATCGCAGGTACATGCACTTATACTGGTAATATCAGAAATTATAGTAAAACAACAGACAATGCTTACATTGACAGAGGAGTTGCAAAACCCGATAAAGCATTATCTAATGGTATGTGTTTTAATGTATTTTTAAACGGATACCAAATAAATTTATCAATTGATGTAAATGGAACAAAAGGCCCAAATATTTTGGGATACGATATATTTTTCTTTGATATTGATGAAAAGGACAGATTACATCCCAAGCAAGCTATTGGATATTATTCAGAAGAAGAATTAGAACAATTGTTCCCTGATGCGTCAGACGGTTCTGTTGCAGTACAATATGGTGATCCTTGTTCTATTAATTCAACTCAACGCGGTAACGGTTTAGGCTGTGCCTATTATGCATTAATAGACAAAAATCCTGACGATGAAACAAAAGGTTACTGGGAATCTTTAAGATAAATATTGTATTTTTGTCATGTTCCTGTTAAAATCTCTATGAAATATAAATAGGGGAATAAGATTATGACAAAACAAAGAGTATTATTATGTATTATGGATGGTTGGGGAATAAGTAAAAATCACCCCGAATATGATGCAACTAAGCTTGCACATCCTGTTCATGTTGATAAACTTGAAAAAGAATATCCTACAATATCAATTCACGCAGACGGTCAATATGTAGGTCTGCCCGAAGGTCAGATGGGAAACAGCGAAGTAGGGCATCTGAATTTGGGTGCAGGTCGTGTTGTTCATCAGGATTTATCAAGAATTAACAGAGCTATTAAAGACGGATCTTTTTTCAAAAATGAACGTTTTTTAATGGCTATTAACCATGCTAAACAAAACAATTCCGCACTGCATATTTTTGGACTTGTTTCAACTGGCGGTGTTCATTCCTCTTTAGAACATTTGTTGGCTTTAATAAAAATGGCTGCGGATAACGGATTGAAAAAAGTTTATGTTCACGCATTTTTAGACGGTCGTGACACGCCTCCTCAGAGTGCCTGCACATTTATTCAGCCTGTAGAAGATGAGTTGAAAAAATATAATCTTCCTCCTGTTGCAACGATTATCGGTCGTTACTATATTATGGATCGTGACAACAGATGGGAAAGAGTCGAAAAAGGTTATAATGCATTATTGTTTGGAGAAGGCGAGCACGCTTCTACAGCCTGTGATGGAGTGAAAGCTTCTTACGCTCGAGGTGATAATGATGAATTTGTTCTCCCGACAGTTATTGGCGGTGAAGAGTCAAGAATCCATGATAATGATGCAATAATTTTCTTTAACTATAGACCTGACAGGGCAAGAGAAATTTCTAAGGCTCTTAATTTCAAAGATTTTGACGGTTTTGAAAGAAAGAAAGTCCTTAAAAATCTTTGCTATGTTACAATGACAAGCTATAATGAAGACTTTACTTTCCCTGTTGCTTTCCCTAAAGAACATCTTGTAAATATTTTAGGCGATGTTTTGGAAGCTAACGGAGTAAAACAATTTAGAACCGCAGAAACAGAAAAATATGCACACGTTACATTCTTCTTTAACGGTGGAATTGATGAGCCTCAGCCTCATGAAACACGAGTTTTGGTACCTTCTCCGAAAGTTGCTACATACGATATGCAGCCTGAGATGAGCGCACCGGAAGTTTGCGAAAATGTTTTAAAAGCAATCGAAAATCCTGAATACGGATTTATTTTAGTAAACTTCGCAAATCCTGATATGGTTGGTCATACAGGTGTTCTTGAAGCTGCTGAAAAAGCATGTCATGTTGTTGATGAATGTGTCGGTAAAATCGCTGATGCTTGTATTAAAAATAACATTATTATGCTTTTGACTGCTGACCATGGTAATTCAGAGGTTATGGTAAATCCGGATACAGGTAAACCGCAAACAGCTCACACAACAAATAAAGTTCCGTTTGTTTTAATTAATGCTCCAAAAGACTTGCAATTAAAAGACGACGGTGCTTTATGTAATATCGCACCTACTGTTCTTCAATTGATGGGTATTCAAAAACCTGCTGAAATGGATTGCGATTCTTTAATTAAGTAAATATATTTAAAAGATGCCGTATTTTAACGGCATCTTTTTTACAAGTAAAATTAGGATAATTATGACTGATATAAAAAACTTAGATATAGATTTTTCATTTAAAAAGAACAATGTCGACGAATTATTTTTTAACCTTTCAGAAAATCCGGATGGGTTTAAAAATAAAGATTTTCGCTATACTCTGAGTTTAATTTATCAGACTGTTGAAGATGAATTTGCAGGTGTATTTTTGAGTCCAAATGCACCGACCAGAAATACAAATTTTTATTTGATTAATAATAATGATAAGCTGTCCTTTTTCGTTACTCCGACAAATAATTTCCAGTATTACCTTAAATCAAAAGGTTCATTGTTCCGCTTTAAATCAGAAGTAATGAACGACCAGGTTGGTTACGCAATGAGTCTTGATTTAGTTATGGATTATTTTGGCGGTTTTGGAAATGTTGTTGACCTTGAATCTCTGACTCCAACTTTTATTTACCTCAATAAGCTTACATATTTTGTAATGAAACTGATTGAAAAACTATATTTTATTCCGACTATAAAAAAGCACGGAACAATGTTTAGAATTGTTTATGAACCGATAATTAATTCCCAGCAGTTAGCAAGAATTATAAATCAGTTTGAAGAAAATATACCTGATGATTTGTTTATTAAAGGTGAAAAACCTAAAAACTTTATCAATGATTTTGTTTATAATTATTTGAATTATGTGCTGTATAAATTTTTAAATATTAAAGCATATAAGTTTAAAGATGTTAAATCAGGAACTTATATGATAAAAGACCTTGAACAGCGCAGTGTTATGAAAGGGCATGATATTGCAGAAAGCCTTTCTCAGTGGTTTGATGAATTATATCTCGGGAAATACGATGTTATTCCGTTCTTCAAAATAGACAAACTCGAAAATGAAGAAATTTTCAGGCTGAAAGTTCATATTAAAAACAGAAAAACTGATGAAGATGTCTTAATTGACAGGCTTTACACTGATGAAGAAGTTTTTGGCGCAAATTCATCTGATATCGCAAGAATCGTAGAAAAGCAGCTAAATTATGCCACAAGATATATGCCGGAGCTAGAAGAGCTTTTTGAAGATGAAGAAAAACTTGCGCTGGATTTAGACTTAAATCAGGTGTATAAAATAATTACACAGACAGCATATTATCTGCAAAAGGCGCAGATTGAAGTAGTACTTCCGAAAGAATTAACAAATATTGTTGTCCCAAGAGCCTCAATTAATGCAAAAGTCAAAACTTCACGTTCTAAAGAGCTTGCTGATATTTTCAACAATACTTCGTCATCAAAAATTTCGCTTGATGATATTCTTGATTTTTCATACGAAATTGCTATAGGGAATGAAAAGCTATCTGTTGAAGAATTTAACAAGCTTGTGGAAGGTCAAAACGGGCTTATAAAGTATAAAAATAAGTATGTTCTCGTTGATAAAGAGGATACAAAGAAGCTTTTTGAACAGATTGCAAAAGCAAATCTTAAATCTATGTCAAGAATGGAACTTATTCATGCATCAATGTCCGGTCAGTTTGATCAGTATGATTTTGATTATGATGATGCATTTGCAAAGGTTATTCAAGATTTTAACAAGCCTGTTGAAGTTACTCCTCCATCTTCCTTAAAAGGAGAATTGAGACCTTACCAGCAAACAGGTTTAAAATGGCTCTGGACAAATATCTCAAAAGGATTTGGCGCCTGTATGGCTGATGATATGGGACTTGGTAAAACAATTCAGGTTATCAGTTTAATCCTTAAAATGAAAGAAGAAAACAAACTTGATAAGCCAGTTCTTGTTATTTGTCCGACTACTTTGATGGGTAACTGGATGAAAGAGCTGCAGATGTTTGCGCCTTCTTTAGATGCCGTTATTTACCATGGTGCGGAAAGACAACTTGATTTGAAGCATGATGTAATATTGACTACTTACGCTATTATGAGAATTGATGTAGAAGAGTTAAAGAAAACCCAGTGGGGAATGATAATTGTTGATGAAGCTCAAAATATTAAAAATCCTGACACTGCTCAAACCCTTGCTGTCAAGATGTTGAAATCAGATGTTAAAATTGCAATGACCGGTACACCTGTAGAAAACAGGCTGACTGAATTGTGGTCTATATTTGATTTTATAAATCACGGGTATCTCGGTACTCTCAGAGAGTTTCAAAAAAGTTATGCTATACCTATTGAAAGATTTAAAGAAAATTCTCGTGCTGCAAAATTAAAGATGTCTGTATCGCCGTTTGTCTTGAGACGTTTAAAAACAGACAAACATGTTATTACAGATTTGCCTGAAAAGATGGTTATTAATGATTACTGCTATTTATCTAAACCTCAGGCCGTTCTTTATGAAAAGACTCTTAATGAAATGATGGATAAAATTTCCGGATTTACAGGAATTAACAGGCGCGGAAATATTTTCAAACTTATTACTGCTTTAAAACAGATTTGTAACCATCCTTACCAGTTCCTAAAAGGCGGAGAAATGAGTAAAGAATTGTCCGGAAAAATGGACAAATGTATTTCTACTGTCCAGAGCATTCTTGACAATAATGAAAAGACTCTTATTTTCACGCAATACAAGGAAATGGGTGACATTTTATGCAAAGTTATTGCAGATGAGTGTAATACTGAGCCGTTATTTTTCCACGGTTCTTTAACAGTTCCACAGCGTGAGGACTTAATTCATCGTATTCAAAACGATGACGATGCAAAAATTATGGTACTTTCTTTGAAAGCCGGCGGTACAGGTTTGAACCTTACAAGCGCCACAAATGTTATCCATTACGATTTGTGGTGGAACCCTGCTGTTGAAGATCAGGCAACAGACAGAACTTACCGCATAGGTCAGGACAAAAATGTTATGGTTCACAGAATGATAACACTTGGAACTTTTGAAGAAAAGATTGATGAAATGCTAAAATCGAAAAAGGAACTGGCAGACCTTGCGGTTTACGAAGGCGAAAAGATTATCACGGAACTATCTGATGAAGAAATTTATGAAATCTTCACGCTGTCTGCTTAGGGTAAGCTTTCCCAGTATGGTTTTGTTTCGTCATTAGGAAATTGATTTCTTAATGCAAAAGTTGAACAATTGACGCCATTATGCCCTCCTGTTGTGTCTTCTGTTAAAAAATTACAATATGCTGTATTATCAGGAATTTGCGGGCAGGTCACAACTTTGTTTTCATTATCAATCCAAAAGTAGAAAAGATCATATCCCATCGCATTTGGTCCTTTTAGTCCGTTTGTATCGACAAGAAATTCTACGTGCTGTCCTTTTTTATTTGAAGCGCCTATCCAACAGTGTCCGTTGAATATTATCATTCCGTTTTTTATCGCAAAATTGCCGTCATTATAGCCATTAGCATCTGTCTCTTTTTTGAATTTTTTGTAATTTGGCTGTTTTATGTGACCTCCGTAAAGATCATTAAATCCATTTCCGTCTGTGATTAAAGTTCTGTCCATTGTAACATCAAAATACTTTGAAAAATCTTTTCCAAATCTGGTTCTTGCTTCTTGGGAATTATCTTTTGCATTTTCTCCGCAATAAGTATTCATAATATCAGGATTATCAAGACTCATACGTCCTGCTGCTTGATTTACAAGAGAATATGCGATTTTGAACTGTTCTTTAAGAACTTTGTTTCGGTAGTGTCTAATCAAGTTTGGCATTGTTAATGCTGCAACTACACCAATAATTGTTAGTGTAATTAAAACTTCCGCAAGTGTAAAAGCCCTCAAATCCGCTCTGCTAAAAGATCTTTTCGGGGGGGGGGCAATCTCAGCTCATTCCTTTTCATATCTGCCTCCTGTTATTTATAATAATTATTACTTTTTTATTATTTATTATTTTGTGCCGTTTGTCAATATTTTGCTTTATACTTGAATTTTATTTTTGTTTAGGTTATAATAATCTTACGTACTAAATACAAGAGACCATAAAGGTGGTGAAAATATAAATGGCAGAAGTTAAAGTTGGCGAAAACGAATCAATTGAAAGCGCTCTTAGACGTTTCAAGAAAAAAATTCAAAAAGCCGGTATCCTTTCAGAAGTTAAAAAACGCGAAAGATATGAAAAACCAAGCGTAAAAAGAAAACGTAAATCTGAAGCAGCCAGAAAAAGAAAAGTATAACTTTAAAATAAAAAAATGAGAGGTTTAAACACCTCTCATTTTTATTTTATTCGAAAAGAAAACATTTAACTTTATGCGTGATCCCGTTTTCGTTTGGGGTACAGGTTTTACATTTTTCCATAACGTAAGGACATCTTGTATGAAATTTGCATCCTTCCGGCAGATTAGCAGGTGATGGCAAATCACCTTTCAGGATAATTTTTTTGCCGGATTTATTAAACTGAGGAACTGAGCTAAGCAAAGCTTTTGTGTAGGGATGGAACGGAGATGTAAATATATCTTCTGTCTTGCCGGTTTCGATAATTTCTCCAAGATACATAATTGCAACTCTGTCTGCAAGATATCTAATAACGCTCATATCGTGAGTTATTAATAAAAAAGTAAGGTTATACTTTTCTTTTAATTCTTTTAAAAGATTAATTACCTGAGCCTGAATACTTACATCTAATGCACTTACAGGTTCATCGGCAAGTATAAATTCAGGTTCAAGTACAAGTGCTCTTGCTATTGCAATCCTCTGCCTCTGCCCGCCAGAAAATTCGTGCGGATACAAATCCAGACAATTTTCATCCAGACCGACAAGTTTTATTTTTTCTTTTACAATTTCTGTTATTTTTTCATTTGAATAGTCGCTATTAATTTGAAGCGGTTCTTTTAAAATATCAAAAATTTTCATTTTCGGGTTCAGGCTTGCATAGGGGTTTTGAAATACTATTTGAGCGTGTTTTCTGAACATTTTTAACTTTTCTTTGTTCAAAGATAAAATATTCTCATTATCAAAAAATATTTGTCCTGATTTTACCGGTTCCAGACGGATTATGGCTTTTGCAAGAGTTGATTTTCCACAGCCTGATTCTCCTGCAATTGCAAGTATTTCTCCCTTTTGTATATCCAGTGACACTCCGTTCACTGCATGAATAATTTTTTCCCCTCCTAAAATACCTTTGCGTGTCTTGTATTCAACAAATAAATTACTAATTTGGATTAATTTTGTTTCTTGCATAGAAAAATTGTAGCTTAATTTTTGATTAAAATCAATTATATAAAAGAGCAATCAGATTTTCGACATCTTGTTATTTTTTTATAAATATGTTATAATAAATACATATCATGTAAGAAAGGAGTAAGATTGATGAAGAGATTTGCGAGATTTTCGGGAGGGGGGCGTATCTAAGCTCACAGTCTGCATTTTGGGATTTTACATTAGCTGAGGTATTAATAACTCTCGGGGTTATAGGTGTTGTTGCGGCTATGACAATGCCTGTTTTAATTAACAATATTCAGGGAATGCAGTACCGCTCTGCATATAAAAAAGCTTATAGTGCAATAAGCCAGGCACTTCTTTTTGCTATATCAGATTCTAAAATATTACCTGTTATAATTACTTCTGTAGTTGATGGTACTCCTCGATTAGAGAACCTTGACGAAAATTTTAAAACTATTTCAACTTATTTTAAAACTGTTAAAACTTGTTTTGATGATAATGCAAATGAGTGCTGGGTGTGTGAAGATGGACAGGCTGGTTTTTATGGCTCTTCACCTCCTGACTATCTCGGTTGCAGTGAGTATAATTATGCATTTATAGATAATTCAGGTTTTGCATGGTATTTATATTATAACAACGAATATCCAATACTTGTCGATGTAAACGGAGACCGTAAACCAAATAAACTCGGTAAAGACAGATTTGTAATGTATTTTTCTAACCAAGCCGGAGAGAAATATGCACAAGAGGTTAATCGAATTTTACCTTGGGATGATACTATATCCAAAGGCAGATGGTGCCCTTCAGGAAATTGCCTTTATAAATCGTGGTTATTGAAGTAAATTAGAGTTCTCTTCTTCCTTCAATAGCTTTTGCAATAGTAATTTCATCAGCATATTCAAGGTCTGCCCCGACAGGCAGACCGAATGCTATACGGGAAATCTTTATTCCGAAAGGCTTTATAAGTTTGCTTAGATAAAGGCTTGTTGCCTCTCCTTCTACAGAAGGACTCAGGGCTAAAATAACTTCTCTGACCTTTTCATCAGTAAGACGATTTAAGAGTTCTTTTATCCTGATATCATCAGCACCGATACCGTCCATAGGTGATATTAAACCCTGCAAAACGTGGTACAAACCTTTATATTCATTAGTTTTTTCGATCGCAATTAAGTCCTTAGTTTCTGCAACCACGCAGATAGTTGATTTATCCCGCAGCGGTGATTGGCAAATTTCACAAGGGCTTGTTGATGATAAGTTAAAACAAATTTCACATGTTTTTGTATTATCTTTTGCATCAATCATGCTCCGTGCAAATTTTTCCACTTCTGATTTTGGCATTCTCAATAAATAGAAAGCCATACGTTGAGCAGATTTTGGCCCGACTGACGGGAATTTTTGAAAATGCTCTATCAGTGAAGCTATTGATTTGGGATAAATCATTAGAAATTAAGCCCCGGAATATTAATTCCGCCAGTTACGGCTTTCATTTTATCTTCCATTGTTTTTGAAGCTTTGTTGCTTGCCTGGTTAATCGCCGAAGTTATAATATCTTCAAGCATTTCAATAGTATCAGAATCAACAGAAGACGGATTTTCCGGATTTATTGCTTCTGCAGTCAATTTGATTGACTTAAATTTCCCCTGTCCGTCGCAGGTAACTTTTACGGCTCCGTTAGCTGCTTCGCCTGTGATTTCCAGAGCTGCAAGTTCTTTTTGAGTATCTTGCAATCTTTTTTGTAATCCTTGTGCCTGTTTCATCATTTGCATTATATTCATAAGTTTCTCCCCTTTGTCATCTAAAATAACATTGTAACATGATTTATTTTTACCTCAAATTATTATATAATAAAAATATGAAAAAATACACTTATGTTGCTGAATCTTTAAAAAACGGACGTATAATGCGCTGGACTTTTATGCCTTTGAAAGTTTATATTGCCCCGATGAAATTTTATTCAAAGCAAGGGCAGGAATATAAATACAGACAAATGGTTTTAAAGGCTCTTAATGAATGGCAGACTGCTACAAAAGGGAGAGTTGCTTTTAAGGTTGTAAATACTCTTCTGGAATCTAATGTTAATGTTGATTGGAAAAGGGTTGAGCGAAAAGCACTCGGACATTGTTACTTTAACTTTGACGCTTCAAACAGGCTGTATGGTGCGGAGGTCGCAATAGGTTTAACTGAAGGTCTTGTTCATGCAGATTATATGGATGAAGGTGAAGTTTATCATACTATATTGCATGAAATAGGTCATGCAGTAGGATTAGGACATAGCCACAATCCTGCAGACATAATGTATACCCCGCATCAAAAAGGTGTTAATTCAATATCAGAAGGTGACAGACTTACTGTCAATTGGCTTTACACGTTGCCTCAGGGAGCCGATACTGCGGAAATAGCCTCAAAATATGGTATAGGCGGTAATAACATTGATGAAATTATTGCAAAATTTATTGACAGAAAATCTCCAACAGAATTTGAAAAGGTGAAAGCTTCTATCAAGAAACCTAAGCGTGATTTGCTTGAAGAGCAGGAAGCTATTGCAAATCTCAGAAAATACCACATGGCTTTGCAAAATGTGCAGATATCAGAGGATATGCGAAAATTTTTTATCAATAAGAAGAATCAGTGATTTTGTAGTCAATCCCGAACTTTTTGAAAAGTTCATTGAAAAATTCTCTGTTTTTAGAAATGTTCTCTTTTGTAAGAACCATATCAAAACCATGTTTAATTTGGTAGTCGGGGTCTTTACAGAGTCTGTTTTTATTTATCGTCTGTAAATACTCATATATTATATTATTCCCCAGCTTGAGTTTTTCGTTATCATCTGTCGCGTTTTTCCCGAGCCAGTCATTTGCTTCTGTGTATACCTTTTTAAAATTTTCATTTCCTTGTTGTTTTAGTATATATTTTTTTATAAAATCTGAAATATTTTCAAGCGTTTTGAATAAAGGTTCAAATTTGAATTTTGAGTGAAAATGTACGGCAGATGCAAGAGAAGAAAGTTCAATTTTGTCTAAATGATTTTCAATCATTGTTATAATTTGTCCCAGACGCATTACAGAACCTGCGCCCATACCATGCATATTGTCTTTTGTTATTATTGAATTGTTATACATCGTATTGCCGTCAATCGTGATTTTACTTGTCCCGAGGGGATTAAATTTCCCGTCGCTTACTTTTATGCAATATTCATCAGGAACTTTTGTTTTTTCAATTTTAAGAAAATAGTCTCTTTCTACAGGTTTATTGTTAATATTTAATTTAGCTTTACAATATGTTTCAAAAAATAATCTTCTATTTTGTGTCGGCATAAAATAGAGTTTTTGAAAGGCTGGAGAGACTTTATTTTTTGTATTATTATTTATTTTCATTATATTTTTTCTAAAACTCCTGAATATAAAAATTGCTATAATTTTTTTTAGTTGTATAATAAATTTGTAAAATACTTTTTAAGGGATATTATATGACAGTTCAAGATTGGTTTGAAAAACGTAAGCAGGCTCAAATTCAACGCAGAAAACTTGAAGGCAGGGTCGAATTGGATATGGATCCTAATTTATGGACAAAATGCGTTCATTGTGATGCCCAGCTTTTGAAAGAAGATTTGGAAAAAAATGATATGGTCTGCCCTGTGTGCGACTATCATTTTAGAATAAATGCAAAGACAAGGATAAAGCAGCTTTTTGATGAAAATTCTTTTGAGGAATTATTTGCAGAAATCAAACCTGGAGATCCTCTGGAATTTACTGATACAGAAAGTTATAAGGATAGATTAGCCAAGGCACATGACAAGACTGGACTTAATGATGCTGTAATTACTGGAATTGCCGCAATTAAGGGAAATAAAGTAGCTGCTGCTGTTATGGATTTTGATTTTATGGGCGGCTCTATGGGGAGTGTTGTAGGCGAAAAAGTTACAAGAATTATAGAAAAAGCAATTGAACTCCGACTCCCGGTTCTTGCTATTACCTCATCAGGCGGAGCAAGAATGCAGGAAAGTGCTTTGAGTCTTATGCAAATGGCAAAAACATCATGTGCGGTTTCAAGATTAGATGATGAAAAGCTTTTATACATTAATCTTTTAACTGAACCTACATTTGGCGGAGTTACGGCAAGTTTTGGTATGCTCGGCGATATTATTGTTGCAGAGCAAGGTGCAAGAATAGGGTTTGCAGGCAGACGTGTTATTGAACAAACAATCAGACAAAAGTTACCGTCAGATTTCCAAACAGCCGAATATCTGCTAAAATACGGGCAGGTTGATATTGTTTCTTCCCGCAAAGATTTGAGAGATACATTGGCTAAGATTTTGGAAATCCACAAAGTCGTTCAGTAAGAGGAAAAATTTATGTCAGCAATTTTAGATTTTGAAAAACCAATCCTTGAAATTCAGGAAAAAATAGAAGAATTAAAAAAAATAAGTTTGGAGTCAGGCATGGATCTAAATAAAGAAATTGAAACTTTTGAGCAGCAGGCTGAAGATTATAGAAAAGAACTTTATTCAAATCTTAAACCTTCTCAGAAGCTTCAGATAGCCAGACATCCGGAAAGACCTAATTTCATGGATTATGTTAACCATATTTGTGAAGATTTTGTTGAGCTTCACGGTGATAGAGAAGGTATGGATGACAGAGCTATAATCGGCGGTTTAGCAAAAATTGACGGCAAACCGGTTATGATTATCGGAACTATGAAAGGTAAATCAACCAAAGAAAATCTTGAATATAACTTCGGGATGCCGCAGCCGCAAGGTTATCGTAAAGCTTTAAGACTTTTTAAACATGCAAATAAATTTAATATTCCGATAATTACTCTTATTGATACTCCGGGGGCATATCCTGGTATAAGCGCTGAAGAAACCAACCAGGGCGGTGCAATCGCTGTTAACTTAATGCAAATGGCAAAATTTGAAGTTCCTGTAATTGCAATTATTACAGGAGAAGGATGCTCCGGCGGTGCTTTAGGGCTGGCAGTTGCGGATAGAGTATTTTTACTGGAACATGCTTATTATACGGTAATTTCTCCGGAAGGTTGTGCTTCTATATTATGGCGTGATGCTTCAAAAGCCTCCGAAGCTGCCAATGCTTTAAAAATTACCGCAACTGATTTAATGAATTTTGATATTATTGACGGCGAAATTAAGGAACCTGTCGGTGGTGCTCATACTAATTATGATGAAATTTCAGCGAATATGAAAAAGACTATTTTGGAAAGTCTTGACGAACTTTCTAAACTTTCTGGTAAAGAGCTAAAAGAACAGCGTTATAAAAAATTCAGAAAAATGGGCGTATTTTTAGAAGGCTAGAGGATGAAATGTCAGGCAGGCAAGCTGTTTATACTGAATTACAAATAAAAATAAATCCTCAAGTTGAAGATATTGTATCAGATTTTTGCTTTGAAAATCTTCCTTGTGAAGGTGTTGTTCTTGCGGAAGAAACTTACAAAGATCTTGAAATGATATCAACTACAGAAGGAACTTTGAAAGTATTTCTGAATAGTGACCGTCATTCTGAACTTGTTTCAGAATCTTCTATAAGAAAAATTTTAACGGAAGAGCGAGAACTTTTAAAATCTCGCGGATTGACTGATGAGGAGCTCGGAAGCTGGGATTTTATAATATCTGATAAACCTAATGAAGACTGGTCGAAAAAGTGGAAAGAAAAGTGGAACATAACCCGGGTTTCAGACAAAATTGTTGTTGTTCCCGACTGGCTTGAATATGAGACAAAATCTGATGAAGTTGTAATCAGGCTTGAACCTGGCTGTGCATTTGGTACCGGAACTCATCAGACAACACAGCTTTGTATGAAAGCCATCGAAAAATATATGCCAAAGAATGCTAGAGTCGCTGATATTGGTATGGGATCAGGAATTCTTGCAATTTGTGCAAAAAAATTCGGCGCACCTGAAGTTTACGGTTGCGATAATGATGAAACAGTAATTGATGTTGCAAATGAAAATGCATTAAAGAACGGTGTTGTATGCACTTTTGAATTAAACACAACCGAAAAAATCTCTGAAAAATTTGATTTTGTGCTTGCAAATATTCTGCATAATGTTTTGGCTGAAATCATGGGAGATTTGAAAAATATTATGAATGCAGGTGCAATGCTCGTTTTGTCTGGAATTCTGGATGAGAAAAAGCAAGTAGTACTTGATGCAATAAAGAAATACAATCTGGAATTGATTGAAGAAACTCATCAAGACCAATGGGTTGCGTTAATAGTAAGAAGGGTGGATTAATAAAAATGGGAAAGACTGCAATAATTATACCGGCTCGTTACGGTTCTTCAAGATTGGAAGGAAAACCGCTTATTAAAGTTGAAGGAAATCCTATTATTCAATGGGTTTATGAAAAAGCTCAGGCTGCAAAACTTGCAGATATGATTATTGTTGCTACTGATGATGAACGTATTTTTAATGCAGTAAAAGATTTTGGCGGAAATGTTGAAATGACATCAACCGAGCATAAATGCGGCTCTGACAGGATTAAAGAAGTTGTCATGCGTCATCCTGAAATTGATTATATTGTAAATCTTCAAGGTGATGAACCGTTGATTAAATCTGAAAGTATTGATGAAGTTATTAAAAATGTAAAAGATGATGTAAGTGCTGATATTTCTACGTTAATAAGAAAAATTACTCCTGAAGAAGCGGAAAATCCTAACCTTGTCAAATGTGTAATTGATAATTCAGGATTTGCAATGTATTTTTCACGTTCTAAAATACCTTTTGAAAGAAATCCTATTTCCGGAAATTTTTATGGTCATCTAGGAATTTACGGCTATAAACGTGATGCACTGATAAAAATGACTTCACTACCGCAGACACCTCTGGAAAAAACAGAAAGTCTTGAACAGTTAAGAGCATTAGAAAACGGAATGAAAATCAAAACATCAGTTGTTGATTTTGTTCCTGTAGGAATTGATACCGCAGAAGATTTATTAAAATTTAAACAAATTGTTGCTAAGACTGTGTAAAAAATTCACTGGGATTTGTATCAAATAATTCAGCTATTTTAATAAGCATGTTTAGACTAACTTTTTCTTTTCTATTTTCTACTCTGCTTATAAATTCCCGTGAGCAACTTAACTTTTCAGCCATAGCTTCTTGAGATAATTTGGCTGCAGTTCTTAGTTTTCTGATATTTACGGATATAATATCATGGTATTTATTTTCGTTATTTTTCATTCTATTATTAAAGCTTTATATTACAATTAAAGCTATGAAGAAATACATCACCTAAATGTCTAATTTTTATTTTGAACATTCGACTAGTTTTTTAGAAAAAGTACTTGCAATTTTTTACAAATTAAATTAATATATATATACAAATATTAAAAAAAATTTAAAAAAGTCAATATTTTGTAATATTTACATATTTATGATATATTTGTATTAATAGTGTTAGATTATATGAATAAAGGAAATGAAGACTATGACTGAAAATGCAGAAATGCCTAATGAAACAGAAGATCGTCAAAAAATACTTTTAGCTGATGATGAAGCCAGTATTCGTAGAATTTTAGAAACAAGATTAAAGATGGCTGGTTATGATGTATATACTGCTCAAGATGGAGAAGAAGCAGTAAATGCATTTAATAAATATAATCCTGATTTAGTGGTTCTTGATGTAATGATGCCAAAGATGGATGGTTATGGTGTAACAAGAGAAATTAGAAGAACTTCTGATGTTCCTATTATAATTCTTACAGCTCTTGGAGATGTTTCAGAAAGAATTACAGGACTTGAGTTAGGTGCTGATGATTATGTTATAAAGCCATTTAGTCCAAAAGAATTGGAAGCAAGAGTTAAGGCGGTATTAAGAAGAACAAACAATAGAGAAGCCGTTACTCCGGCCGGTAAAGTTACTAAAAATGTTATTACTACAGGCAATATAAAAATTGATACTGCAAGACGTCAGGTATTCAGAAAAAATGAAAGAATCCGTCTCACAGGAATGGAATTTAGTTTGTTAGAATTACTTGTAAATAATTCAGGACAGGCATTTTCAAGAAATGAGATATTACAGCATGTATGGGCATACCCGCCAGATCATAGAATTGATACACGTGTCGTAGATGTTCATATTTCAAGATTGCGTTCTAAATTAGAATCAGACCCGGCAAATCCTGAGTTAATTTTGACAGCGCGTGGTATAGGTTATATGTTTCAGCGTATAAGTTAAATTCAATTTTTGTTAAAAAAATTCCGTTTTAAAGACGGAATTTTTTTTAATGAATTATCTTGATTTCAATATTGTTTATGTTATTATAAGAAAGTAACAAATGGCGTCTGTCGTCAAGTGGTTAAGACCTCGGATTGTGGTTCCGATATGCATGGGTTCGAATCCCATCAGACGCCCCATTTAATTTTGGCACTTCTAAAGTGCCATTTTTTGTTATTATATTTGCATTTAGGTCATAAATTGTAACGATTTTTACATAATTGTAAAAAAAATTAAAGTTTTCTTCAGAAATCTACGATAATACACTTGTATATCATTGTAAATAATTATTTTAATTTATATACAAGGAAGTGTAATGTCAGGCGAAGATTTTTTGAAATTTAATAAAGGTGGAGAATTTAGGCTTTCTAACTTCAAAGAAATAAAGGAAGAAGACCTAAAAGATGCTGATGAAAAAACAAAAAAACTTTTCAATGTCTTTGCAGGTGAGGATAAAATTTTGCAGGCTGGAGAAGCACAAAGCTTGTGGAATGCAATGTCTGCGACAAACAAAAATATAACTGGAGAAAATAATTTAGATGGTAAAGAAATTCAACTATTCCCTCAAAACAATATAAATGAAGAAATAGGGGGTGACAAATTAATTAAAGATACTTCTGCTACTATAAATAATTCTACCAACACAACTATTCAAAAAACAGAAGTAAAGAAATATCTTTCCGATAATGGTTCAAAAATGGAAGATTTTATAACATACAATTCTGAAAATAAACCAATAAAACTTGTACGAAAAGAAAATGATAAAGAAATTTCAACAACAGACTTGAATTATATTGCAGAAACTGATGAAATATTTGCGCATGTAGAATTAGTTACTAAAAATTCTGATGGTTCTACTGTAGTAACAACTGCTCTTGAGGCTGATGCAAATGGGCAAGTAGCTTCAGATAAATTAATTGACAGAACAACAACAGATAATGCTGGGAATATTATAAATGTTTACTCCGAAAACGGTTATATTGTTGAGAAAAAACAAAAAGCAGATGGCAAGAATGTATTGACTATATATAAAGGTTCAGGAATTGAAGCTTATGATAACAATTCTGCGCATAGAGTTTTCCAGCAAACAATGTCTAAAAATGGTAAAGTTAATGAAGTTAAATATGATGCGAAAGGTAATACTAAAACAGTTGTTCAAAATGGTGAATCTTTAAATATTATTGCTCAAAAATTTGGAATTAACTTAGGTAAATTAAAAGAAATTAATCCAAGACTTGTTAAGAAAACTTTACAAGTTGGAGAAGATATCCTTATTCCAGGAGAATTTAATGCAGATTCTTATCCTATTAGGACAAGAAAAACCAAAGAAGGAGCTATTCAAAGTTATAATAATTTTGCAGTTAAACAAAGTATTAAAAGAATTTATGCTTCCAATATTTCTCAAAAACAGTTAAATAAAAATTATGCTAATATGTATGATTTAGCCAAAGATTTACTTGCAGAACAAGGCAACACCAATTTAACAAAAGCGCAAATCAATGATTATGCTAATGAACTTATTATTTTAAATAAAGGTGCAAAGTTAACAAAGGGATCTAAATTTAAATATACATCAGGACGTGCAGATGAAAAAACAATTCATGCTCTCTCTGAAGCTGGTTTTTCACCAAATAAAAAAAATCGAATTTTTTATGCAAAATTTAATTCATTAGATCAATATCAAAAAAATAATGTTTTAAATGTTGTAAAATATTGCAAATCAAAAAATATTACTGATCCTAACAAAATAAAAGCAACAATTATGCAAGTTTATCCGGAAATCAATATGTTCGATTCCGGGAAAATTATAAATACAACAGCTAAAGGACAATTCGATACACGTTCTGCTTTCCAAAAACTGCAAAGTAAACAAATTCCTGTTGAAATGTTTATCACAGATATTTTAAAATTGGATTTGAACAGTGGGGTTGGAAAACAGGTATATAGCAGATTAGTTCAATTACCTCAATCTGAATTGGATAAAATTTCTGCGAACAATTTTATTGGTATGCAAAATCCAACTTTTAGTCAAATTGCCGACAGATTTGGGCTTGTAAATATAAGGACTGAAAATGAACGTAAAATATTACAAAATAGTCCAAAATATAAACAACAAAGTTTAAGACAAGCCGCTGCGGAAAACCTTGCTTTGGCTTACGATAACGCTATAGAAGTGATTAAGAACTATCAAGGAAATCAAGGTTGGTTGAATGTAGGATTTTATAGAGAAAAGCTTGGAAGTTTATTATCAAAGATTAATCCTACAGATATTGCAACTTGTTTTGATGATGTTGTAAAAAAATTGGAGAAAGAACGTGATTTTGCTGTAGGTTATTTAAAGTCTAAATCTGGAAATGAAGCTGAATTTAGGAAAACTTTCAAAAAAATCACAGGTATAGAGTATAATGAAAAAAATATACAAAATTTTATTGATACAGCTTCAAAAGAAGGAGTAAATTGGAGTGATGCATACAATAGAGCTTATGGTAATAAAATTGTAGAAAAAGCAACAAACAAAGTTGATTTCCAAAACTATGTTGACGGCGCCGGAGATATTGTGTTAATGCTTCTTGGTACGGAAGCTATTGGAAAAGGTCTTGTCAATGCAGGAGGTAAAGTTACTTCTAAGTTAACTCCATATATACCCAAAACATTATCTAATGTGGCTAATACAACTGCACTAAAAATTGGGACTAATCCTGTAACTATTGGTAAAATCACAGGATCAATGGCAACTTCGAGTGCTACTTTTGCATTGTGGGATTCTTCAAAAAATTATATCAACTTAAAAACAAAAGGCATTCAATATAAAGGAGAACAGGCTGACCAAGAATGGGAAATGTATAAAGAAGGTAATATTGAGTCTGCTAAATTTGGTGCAGCTGCAGGGTTGTTGAACTCCACTGTGGTTGGCAAAGTTGTTAATTTTACAATGAAATCTTTTGAAAAACCTGTTCTTAAAGCTACTCAAAAAGTTAGTAAATTATTTGAAAAGAATTCAACAGTATCAGGTACAGATTTGATGAAAACATATTTAACAAATCAAAAACCTGGATTTTTAGCAAAATCAGCTGGTGTTCTTGCAGAAGTATCAGGCTTTACACTATATGAAACAGCTAATGAAGTTGCAAAAGAATTAATGATAAAAGATGAAAATGGAGAAAGACATTTTCCAAAAGATTTGACAGAGGACGGACTTGCTTCTTTCTTATGGGAAAAATTTAAAGGTCAGGCTTCTATGCTTGGAGAAATAAAAGCAATTTCTAAACTAATATTTATGCATAAAGGTGCTGCGAATATCCGAAATCAGATGATGGAAGAAAACTTAAGAAAATGTGATACAATTAACAATTTAAATATTAAAAAGTCCGAAATCAATGGTCGAGAAGTATTTGAAATAAAATACCCAGATGGTACAAGAGAGATTGCTAATTCTATTGATGAAGCAATTGCTAAGTGCCATGTAATTATGCAGCTAGATGTAGTAACGAATAATGCTAATGAAGTAAATACCAAAGAAAATATTGATGAAGTTGGAGCCCAAAAAGATCCAAATAACTCTAATTTAAACAATATACCAAAAGGCTTAACAACAGAAGAAGAAGCTTTAATTCAAAAGACAAAAACTGAAAACCCTGCTGAAGTTGTTGCAGGTAAAGTGATGCAACAATGGCTAGAAGATGGTTTACATACAAGTGCTAAAGAAGAACAGGTTGATTTGTTAAATTTAGACCCTAGTGCAGGGCTAAGAAAGCCTATTACAGAAGTGAATGGTGATGTAACATCTTTAATATTTACTGGTAAATTAAAAGAAAAACTTACACAGCGTTATGACGAATTAGGAAATGTTTTTAAAGATATTGCAAAAAATCATAGTAAGGACATTAGTAATCTTGCGAAAGAATGTGGAAAAGATAAGCAAAAATTTGCAGATGGTGTTATAAAAATCCTTGCCCAAGAATTGGGTATGCAAGGTTATGAACCTAAAATAGAATTCATTGAGATGAAAAGTTCTGATGGTAAAAAAGGTGCCGACGGTTTGGCAAATTGGCCTAAAGGTACAATTCAAATTAATAAGTATAAAAATAATGCAAAAGATTTAGTAGAAATAATTTCTCATGAATATACTCATATGTTGCAATATCGAGGTATTATTGCTCAATATGGTGAACAAGGACTTAGAGAACTTATAATGAATGATAAATCTGTCCCTACTCAAAACAAAGATGCTACAATTCAGGAAATTCTTGAAAGTCCATTTACTGCAAAATTATTCGAAAATTATAATAATATGAAATCTTCAGAAGTTGGATCTTTAAATGAATATTTAACAAGAATTTATAAGGATGAATTTGCAAATACTATTAGCCCTGATACAGATATGCAAGGTTATGTAAACCAAGCAACAGAACGTGGAGCTTATCATTTAGGATCTCACCAATTAGGATCTAATCTAAAAGGCCTTGAACAAACTTCTGTCGGAGATGGATATTGGCAGGTTGAACAAGGTGAAACTAAAGAAAACAATGGATTCAAGTATGTAATAAATTCTGACGGTACAGTTACAATATTAAGCAATGAATCTCTGCCTGCTGGAGTTTCTCCTAAAATGTCTGATGCTGAATTTATTACAAAGGGTAATGAGTTATGCAAAAGAGCTGATGGCAGTGTGAGCCCTGCAGCTAAAGCGCTTTTAGTATCAGTAAGAAACAGTGAATTAGAAAATAATAGTTATGATATAAATGAATTTAAGCTTGAAGATTTTACTTCAATGTCAAGAGACTATGATAATAATTTATTAAGTGAGGAGATGCTTGGTTATGCTAAAGAATTAGTAGACTGTATCCCTAAAGGCAAAGATAGTGATCTTGTAACTTCTTCAAATAGCGTAATAAATCGAGTTATATGTTTGGAATTAAATTATGCTAAGCCGGAAGTACAACGCCAAATAGTAGATGCTTTAAAACAATTATTTTCACATCCAAATGTTAGAAATGGAGTTGCATCATCTATTATAGAAGCTTGCACAGAAGGTAATTCTACAGACGGATATACATTTAACAAGAATGCATTTAATTCTATTTATAAATTATTTGATGAAAAAATTGAAAGTAGAAAAAATTATAATGATTATTCTTATTCATTAATGATTGCAGAAATCGCAAAAAATGGTATTAATTATAAAAAAGATATGAACGGAAATTATGTTCAATATTTTGATGATATTGGATTTAAAATAGGTATGGCACTCCCGGATTCGGATTCTTCAGGACATTATGCACATTATAATCTAACAAAAGATAGGAATACCGGAGAAATAGATTTACAAACTATTGATAAAGATACTCAAAATTATATTATTAAAAAAGTTGAAAAAGAATTTTTCCAACCAGAAAAAGAAGTCAAAGAATATAATGCGAGAACTTGTAAATATGAAACTAACATTTATCATGATAAATATGCAGAGCATTTAAGAAACTTATGTAATGTTGATGGTAAGCTCAATGTGCAAAACTGCTTTGCGGTAGATTATATGATAAATGATTTAAGAATTAACAAGTATGATGTAGTAGAAATTCTTAAAAATTATAGAAATAAAGATGGTATTCTTGATATGACTATGTTGCGTTTAATTAAAAACATGCAAAAAGATTATCATAATGTAGGGGTATTGAATACATTAAAGAAATTAAATCAAGATCCAAATATTTTGTATGATGAGAATGGCATTGTAAACAATGAAATTTTTGAATTATTGGAAAATTCTCCTCTTGCAAGGTCTATGACTCTTAGAAAAGAAGATTATTATAGTAGATATGCTCCACCTTGTAAGTATGATATATCAAAACATTACATGACAGATGGCAAAATTGATTTTGATAAACTTAAAATTGTTGAGTCTGAACTAAAAGATATAGTAAAAGACTTTGATCTCGATGTTGATAATGCTTTTCAACGTTGTACTGTAAGTAATTTGTATAATACAATAAAGGAAAATCCGGAGAAGGCCGAACAAATTATTGAAGCTGCTAAAAAAGGTGGTATGTTCGCTTTAAGAAAAACTTCTGATACAAACGGTAAAGGTATTAATTTAAATGATTTGTATTATTACGCATCTTTACCGGATGATTTATATGGGCTTATTAAGGATAAATCTTGGTTACTTCCTTATATTAAAGGAGAAACAGTTAAAGATGATGTGAAATGGTATATTGAACATGATTTAAGTCATCAGGATAAAGTAATTTTAGATAAACATGGAATAAATATTGATTACATAATTAGTTCTAGAAACAATCAATCAAGCCGGAAATCAGAAGTTTCACAACAAGCTCAAAATCAATTTGAAAAAACAATTGAAACTTTAGATAATACTTTGTCTAACGGTGATGTTAGCAGAGGAATTGAACTTGAGTATTCAAGAGATCAATTTGAAAAAGATATTATTGATGCTGTAAAAGATTTACCTCCAGCAAGAGCAAATGATGTTCTAAATTCTTTTGGCTTGACTTTAAATGATGGTAAAATTGAAGGTATAATTACAAAACCTCAAATGGATGCTCCACAAAATTTAGCTAATATTGAGCAAAAAGTTAAACAGTGTATTGAAAAATTCCAAAATAATAAAGTCTTGAATTCAGATCCTTCATTGAATGCGCTATATAATTCATTAACAATGGATTTCCCTGAATTTGCAATGCTTGTTGGGGAAATTGGTTCAGATGGTCAGAGAGTTGATGTTACTGTATTAAAAGAAATGCAATCACTTGTAAATAATTCTCAATACAAAACTTTATCTGCTGATGAACAAAAAATGGTAAAACTAGCTTTAATGTTAAGAGCATTTAATTATGTAGATTCAACTCCTAATGTTGTTGAGAAATCTTTTACAATTGACAATGACGGTATTGCTATTAATATAATGCATAGACGTTATAAAAATGGTGACTTTGCTAGTGCAATTTTGGAAAGATTTAATCTTACTGAAGCTCAAAAATATGCTCTTTCTGACTTGGTTGCATATTCTGGCTGGAGTAAAGAATTTAATGGTGGTGTCGTTGATATTGATATCGCAAGGAAATATGATCCTGAAAATGTAAAAAGTCGTGGTGCACATTCATACCCAGATCTAAATCCGGAAAATAATGCAAATAAGGTTGCTGTAAATACTAGATTTGGAACATTAAAACTTTCTAAACTTATTGAAGATGTAATAAATCCTAATAATAATGTAGATACAAAACCAATTGAGGATGCTCAAAAAAAAGTTTACCAAAATATGCAGGTTGTCAACTCAGTAACAGCAAAAGATCTTGAACCTTATTGGGAAACTCAAATTATTGATGGTGTCGAATGTCAAGTTATAGATCTTCGAAAAACTAAATTGCCTGATGATTTTTATTTGATGGGACATTTTACTTTACATGGGGTTGATAATTTATATGAATTGTTAAGTAATAAAAATGATAAAGTATTTTTCTCAAATTCTTTGTTAAAAGCTAATGCCGCAAGGACTTTTTCAGGCCGTACAGAAGGAATTATTTCAGAATTTGATAACAGAAATGTTGCAGAAACTTGTAATTGTAATATAGATTCAGGGTTTGGAAAATCATATAATGATTTTGTTGAAATTATGTATGGTAAAGGAGAGCGTGACATTAAAAATATTGTCAAAGAAAACTTAGGGTTGACAAATGAAGAATACGGATTATTAATGGAACAAATTGTTGATAAAAGATTGAACGAATTAGATGATTATTACAATATCAATGGAAGATATTTGTCAAAACAAGAAATTGTTGATGCCCATAATACTGCTTATGAAAATATGCTAAAGTCTAGTGGAGAACAAAATGAAATAATTATATTAAATCAGAAACCTATTGCTTATGTATATTCTGCATCAAAAACTTATCAAGGTGAATGCCCATTCTCAATGAAAAATAGTCCGCTTAAACGTGTAATAATATTCCCATAAATAAAATGTATGTAAAATTAGGCATAATGAAAACGTTTTATGTTATTCATAGTTTCTATTTCATGCAAAGCATAGTGAGCTAGATCATAGTAAAAAGGTTCTAACCTTATACCATTGGCCGCCCCATTTTTAAAAACTCCCAAAAGGGAGTTTTTTTATTCTGTTGATAATTATTGTAATAATAATTAAAAAACTTTTGGAGAAAAGGCTTTAATTGTTTTTTTTATAAATGTTTTTTTTCAAGTTCTAGCAATTTATTTTTAATGGCTAAACCGCCGGCATATCCTGTTAAATTCCCATTTGAACCTATTATCCTGTGGCAGGGGATTATAATTATTATAGGATTTTTGTTGTTTGCCATACCGACTGCTCGGCAAGCTTTTTCATTACCTATGTTTTTTGCTATGTCTTTGTAGCTTGCAGTTTTACCATAAGTTATATTTTTTAATGCTTCCCAAACTTTTATTTGGAATGGCGTTCCGCTTAATTTTATCGGAATATCAAATATTTTGCGGGTTCCTGCAAAATATTCATTAAGCTCATTATATGTCTTTTTTATAAGTGGAGTTTCTTTTATTGCAAAGTTTAGTTGTTTGTAGGATATATGCGTGATTAAGCCGTCATCTTCTGCAATACAAATTTTCCCGATAGGAGTGTGGTATGTAAACTGATACACTATGACTCCTTAAGATGCTTAATATGTTTGTAAATATACAAAACGCCCAAAACTCCGAAAATTACGACTATTGCAATATCAAATTTATGCCAGATGTGTTTGAAAGCTTCCATATTCTGCCCCATTTTAACTCCGACATATACAAGTACATAACTCCAAACAAGTGAACCTAAAAATGTAAGAGTAAAAAATATCCTTTTTTTTGCCTTTAAAATACCTGCCGGTAAAGAAATGAATGTTCTAACGACAGGCAGCATTCTGCATAAGAAAAATGCCCAGTCTCCGTATTTTTCAACCCATTTATCAGCTTCTTCAAGGTCTTTATGCGAAATAAGGAAATATTTGCCGTATTTTTCGACGAATTTTCTTCCTCCAAAGTAACCGAGATAGTAAGATGGGATAGAACCTAGAACACAACCTAAAGCTCCGGCAAATGCTGCAACATGAAAGTTCATTTCGCCTTTGCTTACAATATAGCCGGCGAAAGGTAAAATTGCTTCACTCGGCAGTGGAATGTTGCAGGATTCTATTGCCATCAAAAGGCTTATTCCCCATGGCCCCATTAGTGTAATTATATATTCTATAAAATGAACTAAGTGTGATAAAATAAGATTAATAAATTCCATTTGTTTTCTCTCCAACTGATTTTTCTATAAATGTTTTATTTGCTTATACAGGCTGCTTGCAAAATATTTTTGTCTATTTCGTTAAAATTTTTAATTATTTGTGAAACAGCAGGAATATTTTTGTATAAGTCTGTACTTTCCATTGAAGCCATGGCAATAATTTTTCCAATATTTGCCGCTCTTGCGGACTCAATCCCTGATATTGCATCTTCAACAACGATACAGTCCTGTGTGGCAAGATTTAACATACGAGCTGCCTTAATATATATATCGGGAGCTGGTTTGCCCGGAATTGTACCATCTGCATATACAATTTTTTCTAAGTCAAACCATTGATAAAGTTTAAATTCTTCAATGTAAAAATCTACATTATCTTTTTCAGACATAGTGGCAATTGTTCTTGGGATATTGTTTTCTTTCAAATAATTCAAAAAATCTATCGCCCCAGGTGCCAGAATTGTATTTTGATAGTCTTTTCTACACATATCACGATATACTGATTCTTTTTCTTTTGCGAGTTTTTCAACTAATTCAGGAGCAGGGCATTTCCCGATGAGATAAGCAATGATATCCTCATTCGTTCTGCCGAACATATATTCTCGCATTTCTTCATCGGTAAACGGATAGGATCTTAATCTTTTGGAAAATTCTCTCCAGGCTTCAAGATGTTTTTCTGAGTCAAAAAACAATGTTCCGTTAAAATCAAAAATTATACCTTTATACATGTTTGTCCCTATATCTGATTTTCAATTAATTTGTTATAATAATCTAAATATATCTTTGCTTGTTTTTCTTTTTTTTGTTGCTTGTATACATAAGCAAGGTTGTAGTGGAAATCTGCAACAGTATTTTTTAAGTCAATTGCTGTTAACAGTTCGTATTTAGCTTTGCCGAATTTACCGAGTTTTATGTATGCGCATGCCAGATTATAATGTGCATAAGCGTATTCAGGTCTTAATTTGATGACTTTTTTATACTGTTCAATTGCCATGTTAGGACGTCCGTCCTGAAGATATATATTGCCTAAATTGTAATATGCTTTGTAAAAATTTTCGTCGGTTTGAATTGCTTTGTTATACATAAATATGGCTTCGTCAATTTTTCCCTGATCTTGAAGAATATTTCCTAAGAGAAGCCAATTTTGAGAAGTTCTTTCTTCTTCCGGAATGCTCAGGAATAAGTTAAATGCACTTTTTATATCATTTTCTGCGTACAGTACATTTGCCTGATTGGAAATATTTTGAAATTGTTCAGATTGGATGATTTTATTTTGCTCTTTTGTTTTATTAAGCTGATTAAATGATAATGCAAAAGCATTATTAGCACACAAAGTTATAATAAGTATTGCTAACGAAAATCTTCTCATAAGAGGATTATAAACTAAATTAAAAAAAATATCCACAAAAATTTGACTTAAATTTTAAATGTTACATAATGTCATTGATGTCTCTTTTACTGATTTAATGCCCGCATCCTGACTCCTTGGTGCGGGTGTTCTTTTTATAGAAAAAAGGGTTGAAGATTTCAACCCTTATACACACTACTAACACATTTATTTGTTGGAATTAAGCCCGATTATACCAGCTGTTATGGCTCCAAGAGGTGCCAGAACACGGATTTTTGAAAGGACTTTCAAAAGAGGAACTTTATTTAATTTAATACCTTTACATCCTAATGCAAGACCAGCGCCGAGCATTGCACCTGCTGCAGCATTACCTGCAAATTTTTTGCCTTCTTCGCTTCTGCCGACCGGTTGTTTTGTTAGAGATGAAATATTTTCTTCTGCTGTTTTGCCATCAGCAAGACCGAATGTTATCGTTTGTAAAAATCCCTGAGTGAATGAATCTCTACCGTATCTTCTGATATCATCTGTTATTGAGACGCCTGTTATTTGTTTATACATTGTGGAGGCTCTGTTTGCGATTTCTTCGTCAGAGGCATTTCCGTACATGCTTTTTACACTATTTTTAAAGTTTTGATATGCTTCTTCAATCTGCAGTTGTTCATTTCTCATGATTTTGTCATGCAAATACGAAGCTTGTTTAACTATACCTTCCTGAGGTGAATTAAGTCTTAAATCAGCATTTCGCATTTTTTGCTGTCTGCGAACCTGACTGTCTATCATAAAATCCTGATATTTTTCATAATTCTTGTAATATTCTTCATAATTATTCCCGCCAAAACTCGGCATATACGGCATATAACCACTCATCGGGTAACCTCCGAATATGCTTCCTGTCATGCTCATCATAGGGTTAACAGCTCCAATCGGAGAATACATATCCAAATTGGTCAAATCGTTTAATGCTACCTGATTGTTGTATATATTCGGATAAAGTCCGTACATACCTACAGCCGGATTAAGTGCTGTCATAACTAACCTCCAGATTGAATTTTTAACCTACCTTACTTATATAAACAATTCTTTTTTCTTTAAATTGCTTTTTCGATGATTTTTTGTTACAATTTCGTTACAATAATGTATTGTGTAATATATTCATAATGTGTAAAATGCTTATATAAATCGAGGTACTGCATTTGAAAAAGTTTTTTTCAGGATTATTTACATTATTAGTAATAGCTGCATTTGGAAGACTTGTATATTTACATCCGGGATTTTTTCAAAAGCAGATTGATAAAGTCCGAGGAATGTATTATGTTCATAAGGGGGATAAAGCTTTTAAAAAGTTAAAACTGCAAAAAGCTATTAATTATTATAACAGAGCTGTTGCTTTGTTTCCTGAACATTACGGAGCCTGGTATAATCTCGGAAATATTTATGTTGTATATGAGGATTATTATTCTGCGGTTGATGCTTATGAAAAAGCTTTTGAATATAATCCTAAAATGATTATAGCAAGAATGAACTACGGGATTGTATCAGCTGAAAAACTTGGTGATTTTGACGGCGCAATTAACCAGTATGATGAAATCATAAAAACAAAAAGGCATCTTTTATCTATTCCTTTTGTTTACAGCAACAGGAAGAGTTACAAAGTAAACAAAGGTCTGGCCTATTACAATAAAGGTGTAGCATATAAACAGAAATCAATTTATTTAGAGGATGAGTGGGAATTCAGGCGTCAATATTTATTAAAAGCTCTTGAAGCTTATAAAGAAGCTTGTAAGATTTTGAAAAATGACTATGATGCACGTTATAATCTGGCCCTTACTTATCACTTGCTAGGAGATTACAGGGATGCCGGACTTACTTATTGTAAGGCAATTGAGCTTGCTCCAATGAATTATGAAGCACATTATAATTTAGCCGTTCTTTTAAGGCATTTAAAATATTATAAAGAGTCTCTTGAAGAGCTTGAAAAAGCAACTACGCTGGTTACAAGCGGTAATAATGCTGCAGCACGTCAGCGTTATATTTTTGATGTTATGAACGATGTTACAAGAACTATTCTTGCAAATACAGATAGTAATCTTGTTGAAAAATTAAGTGATGAACCTGTGAAAAGTCCGAAAGTTACTTATGTAAACGGAAAAATTGTTTTAACGGAAGAGCTAGATAACGCTATAATAAAGAATTTTAAGGTTTGCGGCTCAAAGGAAATTTTCCAGGAAGATATAGATGATGAATATTCTGAGTATGACACAATTCGCTATAACGTTAATGTTCCGGGTGTAGAATAATTTAATAAAGGGACTTATATGGCAGTTTACACTGGATATTCTCAAAAATCATCATAATGTAATTCCGAACTTGTTTCGAAATCTTCTCATTTATAAGACGCTGAAATAAATTCATGGCAGGCTCTGACAGCAATGAGATGCTGAAACTAGTTCAGTATGACGTTTTTACCCGTAATTGGTGTAAGCTGCGATATAAGTTCCTAAACTTTAATCTTGAATTTAATAGGAAATATGTTATAATAGAATTATGTAAAAACTGTAAAGGAGTCAGATTTATGAGAAGATTTAGAATTAAAGAGCAGCAAGCCGAATGCTGTGATGCAGCAGTTATGCCTGAAACCCTCGGGGGGGGGGCGATTCCGAGCTAACAAAAGGTCATGAAGCCCAGAGGTCAAGAAGTCAAGCAAGTTTACAAAATGTCATCCCGAACTTGTTTCGGGATCTAGTAATTAGATGCGAAGAAGCAAAGAGGCATAGAAGCAAAGTCTGTAACGTAACCCCCTTCCTTCCCTTATTAGGGAAGGATAAGAGGATGGGTAACAATTTCGGACGCATAGACGCCAAGAAGCATAGATGCGAAGTCTTTAACGTAGAAAAGATAAACAATTTAAGTATTTTGTATGGAACGGCTACGTTCCC
>CALUVW010000012.1 GCA_944324315.1 Candidatus Gastranaerophilales bacterium
TTACACGTTCAGAGAACGCAGCACATGTTGATACCAGTAACAAGAAACGTAAAGCAGCATTTACTCTGGCGGAAGTTCTTATCGCCCTCGGCATAATCGGTGTAGTTGCTGCTTTGACAATGCCTTCTGTAATAAATGATTATAAAAAACAAGAAACAGCATCAAAATTGAGTCATACTTATTCTCTATTATCTCAGGCTCTGGTTATGGCTCAAGCAGAACATGGTGATCAATCTACCTGGAAATTAGGTTTTACTTATGGTGCCAGTACAACTACAGGCAGCGAGGAAGATATATTGGATGAATTTCTTAATACATATTTGTTCCCGTATATAAAAATAATAAAAAATTACGGGTATATTAATGGTTCTGATTCTAGTCTTAAAGTTGGTTACAATGGACCTTATAAACCTTTATCAAAGCAATCTGCAGGCTTAAATCATGGTTATTATTTTATATTAGCGGACGGGACTTTGATTAACGCTTTTGTAGGTAATGACTGTAAAACTACGGATGCTGACGGTAATTGTACCGAAAGAGTGTTTGCATATATTACATTCGGTGTTGATATAAACGGTACTAAAGGTACTAATATAATGGGTAAAGAATATTTTTTAATGTTCTATAATAACAGTCGTATGTTAATGTATGGTGTGAATCCGAATTTTGATAGAGAAACTATAAAGAATAATTGTGCAAGTGATTCGGCGCTTTCATGCGGCGGACTTATACAACGTGACGGTTGGAAAGTAAGAGAAGATTATCCGTGGTTTTAATCAAGCTCTTTAGTATGTAAATCAGTACCGCCTGTTTTTATAAGGTTATATTTATCTGCGATTTTTTCAATTGTAGATGCTTTATGAAATTTAATAACACTTCTGTGCCGCTTATAGGGGTAATAAACCTCAAGCCCGTCAAGTCCGTAAGAAATTAATTTTTTTATAAATCTTTCAAGATTTATTGCCCAACAGCAGGCAGGATGAGCAAGTACAGCTTTCCCGCCTGCATTATGTATAGCTTTAATAAGTTTCTTTATATCTCTTTTTGCGAAAATACGTACTATATCAAGTTCTGTTTCTTTTTTTGATTTTGCGCATAAAGATAAAAGCTCTTTATTTTTAATATCAATATCGTATGCAAGTAAATGCATAAAAACATACCCGCACCATACATCAAATTCAACAGCAGGAATCAGTATTTCATCTTGAATTATTTTATGCGCTTCAATTGTGTTGTGGTCGCAAATGGCTATCTTTTTGTAGCCTTTTTCTTTTGCTTGTTTGAGTATCTCAGCAGGTTCTGCCTCCCCGTCCGAGTATACAGTGTGAATATGTAAATTTACTTTTTTATTTATATAATCTTCTTTTGTGTAATTTTCCATATTTGTAATAAAATTATTATACAATAAAATTATATATAGGAGAGATATGTCAAGAGAAGATAAAAGTGTTTGGCTTATATTTTTTGAAGGTATAAAAATTTATGCATTAAATATTCATAAATTTTTACTTTATATGAGTTTTCCTGTATTAGGACAAATTTTGGGTCTTTTTATGATTTTTGGCTTGACATGGTGGTATACGCAAAATTATCAGGAATTAGTCGTTAGATATCCGGCCTTAAATGATTTTTCTACAATGATTTTGTGTGTAGTTCTAACTATTATCCCGGGGCTTTTAATATTTGTAAGGGCTTTTTGGGATTATCTTGTCGCTTTTGGTGCTTTAAATTCAATGACAGACGGGTATTTGAATACGGGAAGAGTGTACGATTTCCGCGCTCATAACAGTGTTGTTACTAGAAAAACATTTTCTTTTATAGCGATATGGCTTCTTATCAGCATATTTACTATAGTTGCTGTGATTCCGGTTTTTTGGATTTTTGGCATTGTTCTTTTTATATATTTTATACTTGTGTTTCAAGTTTTTACTTTTGAAAACGGACATTCGCCTTTTGGTTATTTTAAAAGAAGTTTATATTTAATAAAAGGCAAGTTTGCAAGAACATTTCTTCTGATGACAATACTTACAGTGTTTACCTATTATTTGTTAACAGCAGGATTGGGCGTTTTATTTGATTCTTTTAATCTATCAGGATATTTAGCAAAGATATTTGAGTATTGGGCTTACTCTCTTCCTCTGGAAGCTGTTGAGCGTTTTAATATAACTCCTGCCTTAATCGGGGCAGAGCTTGTTAAACAGGTTGTGTTTTTCCTGGTTGTCGGTTATACTCTGCCGATAAGGAGTATATGCTGGACATTGTGGTATAAAAATCTTTTTGACGGTGATATTCTTGATGATAAGCCTAAAAAACAAAAATCATCTTCAAAGAAAATTAAAGCAAAAACTTTTAAAATAGAAAAACGAGGAATTGATCCTGAAATTATCAGACGTGCAAGACTCGAAGATGATGAGTATTAAGATATGTTTATTTGTAAAAATTGCAAATCAGTAGATAAATTTGAATTAATGTTTTCACCCGACTACCGTGGAGAAAAAAGTTTTAAGCAGGAATATAACAAAGACGGTGATATAGAAATAACTGTTGATGGTTATAAATTTATCCCGGATTTGCAGTTTATGAATGATCATGCTGTATGCAGATATTGCGGACAAATTTATATGTGGGATTACGAATAACGAGGATAAATATGAAAAGAGAAGGAAGAAAAAATAACGAAACACGTGAAATAAAATTTATTAAAGATTACACAAAACATGCATTAGGTTCAGTACTTGTAGAATTTGGCGACACAAGAGTTTTAACAACGGCGTCGGTTGAAGAAGGCAAACCAAAATGGATGACTAAAGATGATCCTCGTGGCTGGCTTACGGCGGAATATTCTCTGCTGCCTTCCGCTCCTAATACCAGATGCCAGAGAGAAAGAACGAAAATTTCAGGCAGAACTCAGGAAATTCAGCGTCTTATCGGAAGAAGTCTTAGAGCCTGTATTGATTTAGAAAAAATCCCTGATTTGACTATAACAATTGACGCCGATGTTATTCAAGCTGACGGTGGAACCAGAACTGCGAGCATCTGCGGCGGTTTTCTTGCCTTGAAACTCGCTGTTGAAAAACTCCTTAAAAACGGAACATTGAAAGAAAATCCTATAATTGAGCCTGTTGCTGCAATATCTGCAGGTATAGTTGACGGAGAAGTCAGGCTTGATTTGGATTATGAAGAGGATTCGCACGCTCAGGTTGACAGCAATGTTGTTTTAACTAAAAGCGGTAAAATTATTGAATTTCAAACTACTGCTGAGGGCGAACCTTATGAAAAAGCTCAAATGATTGAAATTTTTAATATTGCAGAACAAGGAATAAAAAAAATAGTTGATATGTACGATTTTATTTAGTATAATATTTTTTATAAAAAAGGAGAGTGTATTATGAAAAAATTATTGATTGCATCATTAGTGTTAGTTATGACAGGCGCTGCAGCTGTTTATGCAGCTGATTCTGAACCTTCAACTTACACAGAAAGATTTATTCAAAAACACACCCAGAAAATAGTTGACAAAGAAAAAGAATTGCAGCAGCAGCAAAAAGCAAGAGAAGAAGCTATGGAAAAACAACGTCAGGAACGTCTTGAAAGACAAGAAGCTTTCCAGAAAAAAATAGAAGCTGACAAAAAAGCTCGTGAAGATGCACAAAAAGCAAGGCAGCAAAAATTTGAAAAGAAAAAACAGTTGTGGAATGAGTTAATCTCAGAATAGTAAAATTTTGAAAGCGAGGTTTCTATGAAGAAAAAATTAGCAGCTCTTATGGCAGTTGCAGTGTTGAGTATGTCCTCTGTTTATGCGGCAGAAGCGCAAGGACCAGTATCAAGATGGCTTGATAATTTAACAAGTAAAGTTGCAAAGAAAGAACAATCAGCTTATCAAAAACAACAGGCTAAACAGCAAAAACTTGCAGAAAAAAAGAAAAAAAGAGAACAAAAGCTTGCAAAGAAAAGAGCTAAAGCAAAACAAAAACAGTTAGAAAGACAAAAAAAAGCTCAAGAGCATCAGCAAAAAGTCCAAAAGAAAAGATCATTATTGAAAGAATTATTCTCAGATGATTAAGTAATAAGAAAGATGTCTTTTTAGACATCTTTTTTATTTGTATAAAATATTTCTCTGTGCTAAAATCCATTTATAAAAAATGGAGTTCTTATATGCAAATTTTAACGAAAACTCTTACAGGAGCTCAAATTCTTGTAGAAACTTTAAAAAAGCTAGGGGTTGATACAATTTTTGGTTACCCCGGTGGAATTGTGCTAAATGTTTATGATGAACTCTTTAAACAAAATGACATAAAACATTATCTTGTACGTCATGAGCAGGCAGCTGTTCACGCTGCAGAAGGTTATGCAAGAGTATCAGGCAAGTGCGGGGTTGTTCTTGTAACATCTGGACCCGGGGCAACTAATACTGTTACAGGTATTGCAGATGCATATCTTGACGGTACTCCTCTTCTTGTTTTAACTGGTCAAGTAATGGCTGATTTATTGCATCAGGATGCTTTTCAAGAAGTTGATATTTTAAGTATTACAAAATCCTGTACAAAGAAAAATTATCAGGTAAAGGATGCAAAAAATCTTGAACGAACGTTGACAGAAGCGTTTAAAACTGCAATGTCTGGCAGGCAGGGGCCTGTTCTTGTTGATATAACAAAGAATGTTTTTGCTGAAAACTATGAATTTTACCCTGATATTTGTTATGACTCAGCTGAAAATAAAGAAATTGCATCTAATGATGTTAAAGAGGCTTTGGGTGCTTTGTGCAGAGCCGAGCGTCCTTTAATTATAGCCGGCGGCGGGGTAATTCAGGCAAATGCTTCTGAACAATTAATTGAGTTTGCTCATCTTTTAAATATCCCTGTTGTGTGTTCAATGATGGGACTTGGAGGTTTTCCCGCAGATGATGAAAATTATGCCGGTATGATTGGAATTTTTGGCCATTCTTCGGCAAATAAAGCCTTAAAAGAGAGCGATCTTGTCCTTGCTGTCGGGACAAGATTTAATGATAGAATAAGATGTTGTTTTGCGAAAGATGATTTGTCTAAAAAACTTATTCACCTTGACATAAGCAAAAAAGAAATCTCAAGAGTAATTCCTGCTGCAATAGAACTTGTAGGGGATGCGAAAGAAATTCTATCTATAATGATTGATAGTTATAAAAAGCGAAATTATAATGCTTCGACAAATCATAGCTGGTGTGATTATTTGCATGAATTAAAAAAACACAACCCATCTCCTGTAAAAAAATCCGATAAACTTCATTCGTTTGAAGTTATGCAGGAAATTCGAAATTGTCTGGAGGGTAAAAATCCTGTTATCTCGACTGAAGTCGGACAGCATCAGGTCTGGGCTGCAAGATATTTAAAATTTAATCAGCCGCGTAAATTTTTAACCTCCGGCGGACTTGGCACAATGGGATTTGGTTTGCCTGCGGCAATAGGTGCATCTGTTGCATTGGGCGGACAGCCTGTTGTCTGCATAGCAGGCGACGGTTCCTTTCAGATGAATATGCAGGAGCTTGCAACATGCGCGGACTACAATGTTCCTGTGAAGATTTTCATAATCAATAACGGCTATCTTGGCATGGTAAGACAATTTCAGGAAAAAAGCTGTAATGAAAGGTATTTTGCGACTCAAATTTCAAATCCTGATTATATAAAGCTGGCGGAAAGCTACGGGATAAAATGTATAAGAGTTGAAAAATTTGAGGATATAAAACCTGCTGTTGAACAGGCGTATAATTCACAATCGCCTTTTATTGTAGACTTTGTTGTAGAACCTATGGAAATATTATAAAACTAATCCATCTGTGAATAAACTCTTTTAATTTCTTGAATATCATGCCACATAAGCCATTTTGGGCTGCCTTTTTCTCGAGAATCATTTCGCAAAAGATATGACGGGTGAAAAATTGGCATCATCTTTGACATATAAGGTCCTTCAAACCATTTGCCTCTGAGTTTTGTAATTCCTTGTGTTGTTTCAATAAAAGAGTGTACGGCAACTCGTCCGCAAAGAAGAATTATACGTGGTTTTAAAATTTCTATTTGTGCCTCAAGATATTCTCTGCAAGCGGCTTTTTCTTCCGGTAGAGGGTCACGGTTATCAGGCGGACGGCATTTTAGGGTATTACAGATGTAAACATCTTTTTGTCTTGATAAACCCACTGACGCAAATATTTTGTCCAAAAGCTGTCCCGCTTTCCCGACAAACGGCTCGCCTTTTTGATCTTCATAGTATCCCGGAGCTTCCCCGATAAGCATAAGTTTGTGATTTGGCAGACCGCCTGAAAAAACAATATTTGTTCTGCTTTTTCCAAGCGGACATTTATGGCAGGAAAGACATTTTTCTCTGACTTTGTCAAGTTGTTCAATTTCAATTGTTGTAGCTTCTTGCATTAATGAAATTATACTCCCAATATATATCATTTTCAAAGGAATACGAGAATATTAGATATTTTTCTCTCCGATATTTTTGAATAAATCTTCAACAGGAATTTTAAGAGCATTCGCAGTATCAAATACAATAAATGCAGATGGAGTTTGCCGTGCCTGTTCTATCTGGCAAATTGTGTTATAGCTTACTCCGACTGAAAATGCCAGTTCGGTTTGTGACATACCTTTTCTTACTCTTTCTGCTTTTATGTTTTTGGCTAAAATCTTCAGTCTTTCGTCTCTCATTCTATAATTATATAAGTTGACAAACAAATAACAATCAGATATACTACTAATTACTAGTAGTATAATAGTAGTTATTATTAAAAAAGGAATAGTATAGATGATTGATGCAGATACAATTGAAGAAATAGATATATTAAAAAATATGATAAGCGAAGTGATTAATCTTTCAATTGTAAATGAAGATTCAGTTATTCATCGTAACAAATCAGGGCTTGATAATCCTCATATAATTTCTCTTGTGCATATTATTATTCAGAAACTTTATGTTATTCAAAATCAGGTTGATTATTTAAGCAGAAGGTTCGAGGAGTGATATAACTGCATTATTAAGACTTAAATATTTTTTTATTGTATTTTCAAGGTTATCAATCGTTATATCTTCAACATCTTTGAGATAATTTTCAATTAGTTTCAAATCTTCGCAAACTGTCATATAGTATCCGATTGTTTCACCGATTTCAGAAACAGTTTCTGCAGAAAATGCAAAACGTGATTTGATTTTTTTCTTTGCTTTTTCGAGTTCTTCTTCTGTTATTTTGTTTGTTAAAAGATTTTCTATTTCTTTTTTTACAAGTTCTATTGCCTTATCCCGTTTTTCCGGTTTGAAGTTTGCCTGAACAAAAAAATTGTTGCCGTCTTTAAACTGATAATGTTCCGCACTAACCATATTAAAAATAGGCTCTTTTTGTTTTTCTATCAGGTGCTGGTACAGTCTTGAACTTGTGCTTTCTCCTAAAATTATGCTTATTATATCAAGTTCAATATTCTCTTTTAATTGATTGGCTTTTGGGCCCAAAAATCCTAGCATAAGATAAGACGTATTTGATTTGCCTGTATTTTCGACAACAATTGTATGATCTGTCGGAGTATCAAGTTCATTAATTCTTTTAGGAGTATTTTCTCTGCCTTTGAAATCGAACTCTTTTTCAACTTTTTCTAGAATTTTTTCTTTGTCAAAATCTCCGACAATAATTGTTGTCATATTTTCGGGGGTATAGAATGTTTTGTAATAATTCATTATTTCATCGCGTGTAACACGTGAAATTATTTCAGGTGTACCTATAACATCGCGTTTGTACGGATGTTTTTTGTACATATTAAAGTTGCAGGCATTGTAAACTTTTGTCCAGTTTTGATCTTTGCGCATTCTGATTTCTTCTATTACAACGTGGCGTTCGCGCTTGTCAGTAACTTTCGGGTTGTTAAGATCAAACGGAGCGCCTATTTCATCTTCCGGTAGAACCGGATCAAGCATCATATCAGCATGAAGTTCTATTGCAAGGTTTAAATCGCAATTTTGAGGCCCTTTGGGCAGAGTTACATAGTAGAATGTATAATCTTTCCAGGTTGCGGCATTTACTATTGCGCCTTTTGCTTCAAGAGTTTTGTCAAAGTATCCTGCTTTATGCTTATGTGTACCTTTAAACATCAAGTGTTCCAAAAAGTGAGAAATCCCGTTATTTGTATCATCTTCATTTATTGAACCTGTTTTGACCCATGTACTGACATTTACAAGTTCGCCTTCTTTATGTGCAAGTACGATTTTATGCCCGTTCTCTCTTTCGTAAATCTCTACATCTTCTGTAAGGTACGGATATTTGACAGTTGTTTTTTTCATTTTTTCTCCCTTGAATATAATTCTTTGTATTTATTATAACTCAAATAAAAATTTTTAATGTATAATACATTTATGAATATAATTAATCGTTTAAAGGGAAAAGTAGTGGTTTCTTGTCAGGCAATGCCGTCTGAACCTTTGTATCTTGAAAAATGCATGGTCGCAATGATGAAATCCGTTGTAAAAGGCGGAGCGGGCGGTTTGCGTGTCGCAGGTGTCAGAGATGTTAAGAATGCCAAACATCTTTTTGATATCCCTGTTATCGGAATTACTAAACCTGATATAATTCCTTCAAACTGGCAGGAAATTGTTTATATAACTCCTACTTTAAAGGAAGTCATTGAACTTGTTGAAGCCGGTGCTGATATTATAGCATTTGACGGTACAATGAGGGAAAGACCAAATGGCGCAAAGCTTGAGGAACTTATTAAATATGTAAGAATTAATAATCGTGTTTCTATGGCAGATATTTCGACTCTGGAAGAAGGCTTAAATGCAGAAAAACTCGGAGCAAATATCCTGTCAACAACACTTTCAGGCTATACACAGTTTTCGCAAAACCGCGGTTCTGGACCTGATTTTGAACTTTTAAAAGAACTTGTTGATAATGTCAATATTCCTGTAGTTCTTGAAGGCCGTATCTGGGAGCCTGAAGAAGTTGATAAAGCATTTGAAATCGGGGCTCACTGTGTTGTTATTGGTTCTGCCATAACAAGACCGCAGCTGATTACTAAAAGATTTGTACAGAGAGGGTAAGATTATGTCTTTAAAATGTGCGCTTGCTATTGATGTCGGCGGAACAAAGATTTATAACGCAATAGTTAATGAAAAGGGAGAAATTATTTCAGATGTGGAAAAGCACTCTACTCCCAAAACTTTTAATGAAATAAAAGCTCTTTTTGAAGAAATTATTGCGAAATATGAACGTCAGGCAGATGTTATTGCCTTTTCCACATGCGGTGCTGTAAATAATGGTAATGACAGAATTTTAGGATCAACCGGCAATATCGCAAAAGAATATCCTTCAATGGATTTTAAGAGTTTGAGTAAAAAGCCTGTTTTTGTTGAAAATGATGCAAATGCTGCTGCTTGGGCTGAACATATAATTGGTTCGTCAAAGGGAATGCCTTATTCTGTTATGCTTACTCTCGGTACTGGAGTCGGGGGCGGAATTATTCTTGATAATAAACTTTATAAAGGCAAAAACGGCGCGGCAGGCGAGATGCATTTTAAAATGCGAACTGATAAACACAGAAAATGCACCTGTGGCAGTTACGACTGTTTTGAGGCTTACGCGTCCGGTACAGGGTTGAAAAAGACTGCTGAAGAAATATCCGGCGATCCTGAAATTACAACTTATGATGTTGTTGAAAATAAAGACAGGCCTTTGATGAAAAAAATTCTTGAAAAGTGGCAGAATGATATTTTAGAAGGAATAATAGGGTTAGCAAATATTTTCGACCCTGATTGCATAGTTCTTTCAGGTTCTATGGCAGAATTTGTTGATATTGAATATCTGGAAACACAGGCTAATAAAGAAATTGTTACAACACCATTTAAGGTTGTGAAGGCTTCAGCGGGAAACTATTCCGGGATGATTGGAGCCGCCCTGTTGGCTCTGGGGGTAAAATAACCGTGGGCAAGTCTAAAAAGAGAATTATTAATAAAGGAAAAAATCAACAGTTTGCTAATCTTACACGTGAAGAAGCTGTTAAGACTGTTGCAAAGCATCTTAAATCAGACTGTAAAGAAGCTTATTCTTTAATAACTCTTTTCGGGCTTACAGCAGAAGAAATTCTCGAAGCCGGTGCAAGTTATGAAGACGTAAAGGGAATGGAAAATATTTTAGGATGATTAAAACTGTTTTGTTTTGGCTTGAGAATTCAAGAATTTTTTCTTTGCCTATGACGTTGTTGTCCTGGCTTGTGATTTTTGTGTATTCTTTGAAAGATGGCGGTAGTATTTTGAATGGTATTATTTCATTAATTGGTATTGCCTTTGCTCATCTGGCTACAAATTTATTTGATGATTATGTTGATTATAAAAAACTTACTGACAATTCTCAAAAATGTAAGTGTGCTTATATAAAGGACGGCAAAGCAGCTTTAAAAGATGTTTTGACAGTTGTTGTAATTTATTGTGCAGCAGCCTCTATTGCAGGATTTTTTCTCCTTTTGAGATGCGGTTTGCCTGTTTTGTGGCTCGGGCTGCTTGGCGCTATTATTACTTTGCTTTATGCAAAACTTTCGCAGAAAGGATTGAGCGAAATCGCTGTGGGAATAGCTTTCGGGCCTTTGCTTTTTGAAGGCGTTTATTTTGTGATGACAGGTAAATTTTCATTCGTTGTTTTTATGATGTCGCTTGCTGTTGTTATGTTTACAGTCGGGCTTTTGTATGTTCACACATTGCTTGATTTTGAAGGCGATATGGCATCTCATAAAAAAACTCTTGTCTGCCGTATTGGAAGCAAAAGAAAGGCATTAAAAGGTGTTTTTATAGTTTACGGGTTGGGGTATTTATTTACGCTGCTTCTTGCTTTTATGTTGAAAAATTATTTTATTTTAGTCACATTTGTTCTTGTCCCGTTTGTATTTGATATTTATAACTCCTTAAAAACCTTTACTTGCGGCGAAGATACAAAGGAATTTTACTTCAGGCTTTTAAAAGCAAGAAATCTTATGGTTTATTATTCATTAATTCTTTGTTTACTTATCGTTATTAGTTAATTTTAAATATCAGCGCCACGGATAGTCATCTTTAATTTCCCAGTTGTCATATTGTATCAAGGCTCCGCAATTCCATCGCAATTTTCTGTCTATGTTTTCATTACATCCGAATTTTGCTTGATTTTTAAGTTTATCGCGATCCACATTGGTGAAATTGGAAGAATTATCCTGCCATGTAAAAAATCTGACTTTTGTATCATTTGATTTTATAGGTATTACCATCATAACATCGTGCCTTGCATAATCTCTGGATTCATCATTATAAATTGATTTATTTCCGTTAAAACTTGCTGTGATGTATAGAGTATCTGGTGTATAGATATTATTTTCTGTATTACCATCGGTCATAAATGTTAATACTGTACCATTGCTTAAAATAAGGTAAGGACTTCTTGTTCCTTCTATCCCGCTTTCAACTACTTTAAAATATGGCGCAAAATATTTGTCTATCATCTTTTTGACATGTTCTGGGTTATTGATATCTGCAGTCCCGTCATTTGTGACACTTTGCCCGTAATCCCAGTTTTTGGGAGTTTCGTTTTCGGCAATAGAGGATAATAAGGCATTAGATACAAGACTGTATGTCTGCTTAACTTTGGTTGCAAAAACTTTTTTCTGATGCTGCATTATAAGTGTCGGCATCGTCATCGCCGCAACGACACCGATTATACCGAGGGTGATGAGAACTTCTGCCAGAGTAAAAGCTGGTCGACGAATATTTCCAGAGGTGTCTATTAGTGTATCACTCTCCCTAATAAGGGAGGGTCGGGGTGGGTATGGATTTGTTCCCATCCTCTTATCCTTCCCTAAAAAGGGAAGGAAGATATTAAAACAAAAATAATTTCTAAAATTTCTGAAAAATGTGATTATACTTAACTTTTCGGGGGGGGGGCAATCCTGAAAGCATCTTCTCTATTCATTTTCAAACTCCTTTTCTTCTTAACTAAATTTATTATTTACGATTTTTCGGAATTTGTCAATAGTTGTTATAAAATTCATGTTATAATAATTACAGCATGGAAGAGAGTAAATTAAAATTATCTATCGCTCATTTGTACCCGAAACTTTTAAATCTTTACGGTGATATGGGCAATATTATAACACTAATGAAGCGCTGCGAGTGGCGCGGAATTACCGTTGAATATCGTGAAGTAAATGTTGGCGATAATATAAAAGAGAATGATTTATATTTTATAGGAGGCGGTCAGGATAAACAGCAGCAGGATGTTGCAGCTGAACTTTATAAAAATAAAGATTTTTTGCACAATGAGCGTGACAATGGTGCTGTTTTTCTTGGAATTTGCGGAGGCTATCAGCTTTTTGGGCATTATTATCAGCCATTTGAAGGTGAAAAATTAGCAGGTATAAGTCTTATGGATGCTTATACTGTTGCAGGTAAAAAAAGATTTATCGGAAATGTTACTGTTGAAACAGAATTTTTAAATCCAAATACTCTGGTTGGATTTGAAAATCACAGCGGTTTGACATATCTTCAAGGCGACACAAAACCTATCGGTAAAATAATTGTCGGCAGCGGTAATAATGGTGAAGATGGAACTGAAGGCGCAAGGTACAAAAATGTGTTCGGAACATATCTTCATGGCTCACTTCTGCCTAAAAATCCGCATTTCGCTGATTATTTAATTGAATTGGCGCTTGAAAAACGTTATGGTGAAAGATTTAAGTTAGCGAACTTAGATGATTCTTTAGAATTTCAAACTCACAAATCATTAGTTGGAAAGGCATATTAATGAGTAGAGAAGCTGTAATTGCTGTATATAATAAATGGTGTACAATTCCTGATAAAATCAGATTTTTACTTGTTGGAGGATGGAATGCAGCTTTTTCTTATGTGATATTTTCGATAGCCTTGTATATTATCGGGCAGCAAAATTATCAAATATGTGTTGCTTTACAATGGATTATTTCATCAGTTTTTTCATTCGTAAATCAAAAAGTTTTTGTTTTTTGTACTAAAGGGCACTGGTTTAAAGAATATTTCAAATGTTGTACAACTTGGGTTGTGAGTTATATTTGTAATGCAATAATATTAGAAGTGATTGTAAGGTTTATAACGAAAAATGTTTATGTAGGACAATTATTTTCCATATTAATGGCGTCTGTTGTGACTTACATTTTATTTAAGTATTTTGCATTTAGGCATCACAAAAAATAGGTTTTTAAAAAGCGGTTAATTACTTAACCGCTTTAATTATTTCTACAAGTTTTTGAGTTGTTTCATCAGGAGTATATTTTTCCTGTTCACCTGTTTCCCTGACTTTGTATTCAACAAAGCCGTCATTAATTGTCTTGCCTACTGTTACTCTGAAAGGAAATCCGATTAAATCAGCATCTTTAAATTTTACGCCTGCTCTTTCGTCTCTGTCGTCAAGAACGACTTCAACCCCTGCGGATTTCAAATCTTCATACATTTTATTTGCAACTTTCATCTGTAGTTCGTCATTAATATTAACAGGAACTATTACAACATGATAAGGTGCAATTGCAATCGGCCATTTTATTCCGTGTTCATCGTAATGTGCTTCAACGGCAGCGGCAGCGGTTCTTGAAATTCCTATTCCGTAGCATCCCATTACATAAGGATGAGTTTTTCCGTTTATATCAGTATAGACAGCATTCATCGGTTTTGAATATTTTGTTCCTAATTTGAATATGTTGCCAACCTCAATACCTTTAGTTACGGATAACGGTTTTCCGCATTGCGGGCAAAGTTCTCCGCGTTGAACAAGTCTTATATCAGTATATTTGATATTTTCTATTCCTAAATCCGAAATATTTGCCCCTACCATGTGTTTGTCGGTTTGGTTTATTCCGACAACAAAGTTTTTCATATCACGGACTGTTTCATCAGCAATTATTTGAATATTTTTCATTCCTCTAGGTCCGATAAAACCGGGTACGGCATCAAATCCGTTTTCAGCCATAAGTTCTGCAATTTCTGCGGATGATGCTATTCTTATTTCAATTCCTCCTGCAGCGTTCATTAATTTTGTTTCTTCAACAGCCTTATCTGCTCTAATTAATGCAAGAACAGGCTTTTTATCTATAATGTAGACAAGTGTTTTTAAAATTAATGTGTCAGGTATATTTAAAAATTTGCTTAATTCTTCAATAGAATGAGTGTTTGGCGTATCAATTATTTGTGTTTCTTTAAAATAGTCTTTTCCGTCAATCAAAGCTTCCGTCAGATTTGAAACAGCATGATTTGAGTTTGCGGAATAGTCGCATTCATTGCAGTAGAATACATCATTTTCACCGGCGTCAGTGTCTGTAATAACCATAAATTCATGTGATACGCTTCCGCCTATTGCACCGGAATCTGATTGAACCATTTTGGTTTCAAGCCCGCATCTTTCAAAAATCTTTTTGTAAGCACGTGCCATATTTTGATATTCTTTGTCAAGACCGGCTTCATCAAGATCAAAGCTGTAGGCGTCTTTCATGATAAATTCGCGTCCTCTCAAAAGACCGTATCTCGGTCTTATTTCATCTCTGAATTTTGATTGAATCTGATACAGATTGACCGGCAATTGCTTATACGATTTTAGTACATCTCTTGTTACAGAAGTTATAATTTCTTCATGTGTCGGTCCGAGGCACATATCTCTGTCGTGTCTATCCTTTAGACGCATTAATTCACGTCCGTAAACTTCCCATCTGCCTGATTCTTCCCAGAGTTCTTTGGGTTGAACAAAAGGCATCAAAAGCTCTTGGGCGTCTGCATTATCCATTTCTTGTCGTACTATATTTTCAATCTTTTTTAAAACTCTCCACATTAATGGCATAAATGTATATATACCAGGTGCAAGTTTTTTTATGTATCCTGCTCTTCCGAGCATTTTATGAGAAATAACTTCCGCATCTGACGGAAATTCTCTCAAGGTCTGTACAAACATTTTTGACATTTTCATAAAACTAATTCCTCACATCCATTTCTTTTCGCATATATTTTATCATAAAAAAAGATAAGTATTGAATTATATCAAAATATAGTTTATAATAGTAAATGAGATTTTGTAAACAAAAGAAAGGAATGATGTATGAAGAGATTAAATATGTTTGAAACCCTCGGGGGGGGGGCGTATCTAGGCTAAATAGAGGTCCGGAAGTCAAGAAGTCAAGCAAGTTTAAAAAAGTCATCCTGAACGTGTTTCAGGAACTCATTTTTAGATGCGAAGAAGCCAAGATGAATAGATGCGAAGCTTTTATCAAAAATGAATTTCGTTGCAATTTTACCAAAATAGCTAAAAATGAAAATAATCTGCCTTCCTGCCCTCCGGTCTTCTGTTCTTCTGACAGTTACCCACCCCAACCTTCCCTAATCAGTGAGGGGAAATCAGATACTATCCCTTCACTCAACAAAAAACGCAAAGCAGCCTTTACTTTGGCAGAGGTTCTCATCACGCTTGGAGTCATTGGTGTAGTTGCGGCTTTAACAATGCCCTCATTAATAGCACATTACCAGAAGAAAGTTCTAGTTGGTCAGATAAAGAAAGCATATTCTACCATAAATGAAGGTTTTCGACAGATAATGGTAAATGATGGGTGTACAGATTATGCTTGTGCAGGTTTTTGGGGAAAAGATTATGCGGGAAGGTTTAGTGAAACAAATAGTAATAAAATAATAAACACATTTAAATTATCTTCTGTGTTTGTGGATAGTGGTTTAGAACCATCTTTTATTCCTAGTCATTATATGTACAATATAACGTATTTAAAGTATGAGCAATCTTTACCTTTTGCTTATTTACTTGGTACTTCAGGTGGCGGTGGTATCTTGGGTACATGTCCGGATGGTATGATTTTGTGGATTTCTAATAACCGCATTGGTATATCTGATTATTATGCGATGTCAATCTTGTTTGATGTCAATGGTGAAAAAGGTCCTAATGTTGTGGGCAGAGATATTCATGAGTTATTATTAATAGAAAATGTCATTACGACTAAATATACCCAGACTTATAGAAATACATTTAAACGACTTAACCCGGGTTTATCCTTTGCTATCGCTCTTCAAACTGATATTGAAAAAAACTGTTCAAAAGAAGAAACAGAATCATCTGGTTCATCTTGTCTTACTAAAATTATAAACGAAGGCTGGCAGATGAATTATTAAAACTTATCCCGCCTCTTTTATCTAAGCAGGCGGGATATTTATTTTAAATCTATAAAAACCGTGCCACTGTCTATCGAAACCGTTAAATAAAATCTTCAAATAAAATTATCTCTTTTTACGGAATACGACACCCGCAAGGGTTGCCTTAGTGCTGCTATGTTTCCATCCTGACACGGTTCAGCAGCTTGCGCCGCCATATCCGTAAACGTCATCAATAATTCATTTGTCAAAGTTATCTACCGGCTCCTCACAACAGGCTCTGCACCCCGCATAGGCTTCGGGTCGAGGGATTGCAATTCCCCGTGGAGCACGGTTATTTGAATTTTACCTTTAAAAAAATCTTTTTTCAAGCGTTTTTATTGAAATTATCCGAAATATTTTAGCCATAAGGTTAATGCAAAAATTTTCGCAAATAAGATAATAATATTTGAAAGGAGATACGATGGAACGCTTAGATTTATATAAATGCGACATTTGCGGAAATCTTGTCGAAGTGTTTATTGCTGGCGGCGGAGAACTCGTATGCTGCGGACAGCCGATGCATAAACTTGAGCCTAAAATAAAGGAAGATGCTGCTCTTGAAAAACACGTCCCTGTTTTTACAAAACTTGATAACGGTAAGGATGTCGTGAGAGTTGGAGAAGTTTTGCATCCTATGATTGACGAACATTATATTGTTTTTATTGAATCTGTTTCCGAAGATAAAAATAGTGTTCAGCTTAAATTTTTGCATCCTGGCGAAAAACCTGAAATGATACTTGAACAAGTTTCAGGTAAAAATATGGCCAGAGAATTATGTAACATACACGGTTTATGGGAGGGGCAAAGTGATTAACGAAAAGGTAGAAAATGTACTTAATTCACAGATTAACAAGGAATTTTATTCCGCTTATTTATATCTTGCTATGTCTGCTTATTTTGACGAAATTGGTCTTTACGGTTTTTCCAATTGGACTAAAGTTCAAGCAAGGGAAGAAGTAGATCATGGTATGATTTTATTTGATTATATTATTGAACGTGACGGAACCGTTAAATTGACTCAAATTGAAGCACCTGATAAGGATTTCCAAAACCCGGTTCAAGTATTTGAAAAGATATTAGAACATGAAAAATATGTTACGGAAAGCATAAATTGTGTTGCTTCAATGAGTGAAGATGAATGTGATCTTGCTACCCGTCATTTTATCAACTGGTATATATCAGAACAGGTAGAAGAAGAAGCCAATGCAAGAGATGTTATTACAAAATTAAAAATGTTTGGGGATGAAAAGTCCTCTCTGTTCCATCTGGATCAGGAATTAGGTAAAAGAGAGTATAAAGCTCATTCTTATAAAAATTAGATTTTAAATTTTTAATATAAAAGCAGGGGATAGTTTAATCCCCTGTTTTTTAATTATTGCAATTTTGTAAACAACTTGTCCGGATATAAAAAATAGCTTATTATATAAGTATGAATTACGGTAAGATTGTAGTAGTCGATGATGAAAAGATGGTTACCTCAGCTTTTAAGACATTGTTTAAAGTGGAGGGATATTCTGATATACATTTATTTAATAATCCTGAAGAAGCGGTTGAATTTTTAAAAGAAAATACTCCGGATTTAATTATTTCAGACTTTATTATGCCAGAGATGAACGGTCTTGAATTTTTGAGAGAAGCCAAAAAACTTTATCCGGAAGTCAGTATGATTTTATTAACAGGTTATGCAGATAAAGAAAATGCAATAAAAGCAATTAACGAGATAGGTTTATATAAGTATATTGAAAAACCGTGGGATAATGATGATTTAATCGTTAATATTAGAAACGGTATTGAAAGAAGCCATTTGCTTGAAAATTTGAGAAATAAAATAAATGAATTAGAAGAGGCAAAAAAGAAACTTCAGGACTATTCAACAAATCTTGAAAAAATTGTTGCCGAGCGGACAGCGGATTTATTAGAGGCAAATAAAAAATTATCGGGAATAATCAACTATTGTGCTGACGGAATTATTATAGTAAATTCAGACGGAAAAATAGAACAGGTTAATCCTGCTTGTGAAAATATGGTAGGGCTATCGGCTCAGGCGCTGTGCAAAAAGAAATTTCAAGAAATAGCATATTCAAATCTTAAAGAATTAAATTCTTCAAAAAATAATAAGTCTGGAGGGATTTTCGGACTAGGTGAAGAAAATTCCGAAATTATTTTGCGTGATTACTACATTGTTAATTCATTAAGCGGTATACATACGCCCGTTGAGATAAGTTTTGCGGCTGTGTCAAAAGATGATGACAGCAATTTTGATAAGTTTGTGGGGGTAATAAGAGATGTAAGTGTTCAAAAAGAAACAGAACGTTTAAGAGATGATTTTATTGCAACACTAACTCATGATATGAGAACCCCTCTGCTTGCAGCGATACAGACCTTGAAATTTTTCCTTGAAGGTGCGATTGGTGAACTTGATGAAAAACAGAAAGTTCTTTTGTCAACAATGCTTCATAGTAATGAAGATTTGTTAGGACTTGTTAATGCTCTGCTTGAAGTTTACAGATTTGAAAGCGGAAAATTAACTCTGTGTAAAACAGTATTCCCGGTTAAAGATCTTGTAGAACAATGCTATTCCGAATTAACACCGCTGGCAGAAAAGAAAAATCTTAATTTTACATTGAAATTTGAACTGCCTGATGATTTGCATATAACGGCAGACAGAGGTGAAATAAAACGTGTTATAACAAATTTATGCGGAAATGCTCTAAATTATACGAATAAAGGCGGAGAAATAAAAGTACTTGCAAAAGCTCAAAATGGTGATTTTATATTCTCTGTTTCTGATAACGGCAACGGTATTCCAAAATCAGATATTCCTAATCTGTTTAAAAGATTTTCTCAAGGAACTGCGATGAAACGCTCAACCGGTACAGGATTAGGATTATATCTGTCAAGGCAGATTATAGAAGCACATAACGGTAAAATTTGGGTTGACAGTAAAGTGGATAAAGGCAGTGAATTTACTTTTCTTCTGACTGACGTTGTTACGGATGGAAAAATTAAAGAAAGACAGGTTTCCAATGGCTAAAAACATAAAGGTTTTAATAGTTGAAGATCATGATATGGCACGTATGGGACTTTCGGTTATTCTCGGGAGTAATCCTAATATTGAAATTGCCGGCATGTGTTCTGACGGACAGGAAGGTGTTGATAAAGCTTTTGAAATTATTCCGGATGTTGTTGTTATGGATATAGGACTGCCTACAATTGACGGAATTGAAGCAACAAAAAGGATAAAAGCAGAAAATCCTAATATAAAGGTATTAATGTATACTTCCCGTGAATCTGAAGATGATATATTTGATTCTTTTCAGGCAGGCGCAGACGGTTATATTACAAAAGGTGCAACATCAGAACAAACTATTTCAGCAGTAATAGCTGTATCTGAAGGCGCCGGCTGGCTTGATCCTGCAATTGCAAAAGTTGTTTTGACAAATATTCGCAGAGGTAATGATTTTACTGAAAAAAGAGGGGAAATTAACTATAAACTCGGGAAAAATTTATATGGATTGACAGAAAGAGAAATGGAAGTTCTGGCTTTAATTGTTGATGGTTTAACAAACCCGCAAATTGCAGAAAAACTTGTTATTACAATTTCGACAACAAAGACTCATGTTCATAGTATTTTGCAAAAATTATATGTAAATTCGCGCTCTAAGGCAATATCAATGGCTATGAAGGAAGGCCTGGTCTAATATGCTTTATGCTGTGTTTGGCGTTATTGCAGCATTTTGTGCATTTATTCAGTGGGGAGATCAAATTCCTCTGCCTCAGCAAAAAGACATTAATATAAAAGAGGCAAAATATATCCATGAAGTTAATAAACAAGAAGAAAAAGAAAAATTCGAACGTAATAAATATGACAAACACCCTTCCGGTTTTATGACTGTAGAGGAGTATGAATTAGTATCAGCTCCAAAAGACAGAATGAAGGAAGAAATTGAAATCCCTAAAATTCCAACCCCTGCTGATATGGTTTATGTTCCGCAACCGACATATAAAATTGTCAGGTATAACAATCCGCCGGGAAGTCCGGAAATTTCTATAAATAAAACTTTATATCAAAGACGTCAGCAAAATGCTCAGGGGATAGTTTCTCCTGATTTTACGAAATTAGTTTATCCTTCTGTCTACTATTATCCGGAAAACGGTTCTACGGCTTGTGATTTATTTGTAATAAATTTAGAAGAAGCAAAGTCAAATTTGAATAAAATTTTAACGGCAAATGTTATTCACAGACTTTCGGAACCTATTTTAACGACAGATAAAAAAATTGATAATTATTATACATTCAGAACACTTACGCCGGTTGATTTTTCTTCGGATGGCACTAAACTTCTGGTTAAAGAAAAAATCGGAAACACTAAAGACGGAATTTGGAAAACTACTCCTGTTGTTTATGATTTTTCAAATTCTGTCTCTTACAGTCTGCAAGAAGTGCGGGACGCCATTGTGTACTATTGGAAAGAAAAAAATGGTATAAACCTTGATGATAAAAGATGGGATGTTTATCCTCTCGGCTTTTCTTCTGATAATCCTGATTGGGTTGTTGTGAATGCTCTTGCATATACAGGTGATGTGCCGGTTAATCTTGGTACCTGGGCAATAAATTCAAAAGGCGAGCAATCAAGATTGGTTTCTCTAAAAAACAGCAGTGTTCAAGTTAGTATGAACGGTTTTAAGCTTGTAAAAGACGGGGTAGTGTCTCCTTCAATTACAGAGCAGGAAGAAAAACAGTTAAAACGTATCGAAAAAGAAAATAAAAAAATAGAAAAACAAAAAGAAAAAGAACGTTTAAAAGAACTTGAAAAATCTTATAAGGCAAAAATTAAGCAAATGGATGAGGAATTTAAAGAAACTCAAAAAGATTACAAATTGAGGAAGAGAATTCAGGGTTCAACATCTGACGATGAAATCCTTACTAAATATAAGGAAATAAAGGCGGAACAAGAACGCAAAAAACAGGAAAAACTTCAAAAGCTTAAAGAAAAAGAATTGAAAGAGCTGGAAAAACAAAAATCTAAGCAAGAAAACCAAAGCTCTGGTGATACTGAAAATTCAAATAATTCAGATAATTTGTGATTTAAGTTGTATTTTTGAATTTTAAAAATGCATATCAAAAGACGGCGGCATACCGTTAATTTTTTCATCTTCCATACGCATAGCAGAACCTATTGTAAAGCTTTCTGCAAAAAGTTTATTTATTTTATAATTTATGTCTCCTGTAAATACTTCTTCGTTTTCTTCAAGAAATTTAAACAGAGGTTCTGCAGGAGATTTTACTATATTACCTAATGTGTCTCCGGCCTGTTTTAAAGTCCTTTCGCCAATTTCCGGAACTTTTACATTCATTCCGAACGGTTTATATGGTCTGTTAAATGAAGCACCTGTATCTGCCATTTTAAACTTCCTTATAACTAAATACATTTAGTATGTCGGCAGGTTTTTAAAAAATATTTAATTTTTATAATAATTTTTTTACATTTATTAATATTTTTTATATAGAATCAGAATTTTTTAATGCAGAGGAATCTATTTTAATATTACATTGACCTTTAAAAACTTCAAGCATTCCCTTAACATCTTCCGGCAAAAAGTACCCTTCATTTGCTAAGCTGATGATTTCTTTCCAATAGTTAGGGGCATTGTTTTTATCAAAGTTTTTAAAATATTCATTCATATCATAGTGTTGTCTAGTATTATTGCAGCGTTTACAACTGATAGCCCAGTCTGTTATAAAGTCAGGGACATAAGTGGGTTGTGTACTTGATTTTTGATTGTTTTTGGAGACAGCTAATTTTATATAATAGCGTGGATTCATGTGTTCAATTGTGACCTTAGAAGGATCAAGCATGTTCACTGCAATTGTTTCTGATGATGCATTATCGTGTTTGGTTATGAATGCATGGATATTGTCTTCTGATGAAGGCAATTTTTCAGCTATTTTGTGTAGTTTGATTATTAAATTTTTATTGTTACAACCTTCGAGTGCTTCTTCCAGATCATAAAGGAAAGATTTGTTACTGAATTTTCCGATAATTGGCATTCCCTGCAAGCATTTTTCACCTTCCTGACAGAGTTTTACAATATCATTTCTTTTCGTTTTTTCAGCTTCGTATCTTATTGCCAATAGTATAGCACTGTACAATTTTTTTCTTGCATGATGAGTTGTAACACCAATATGAAGATTTTCTATATCGGAATTTGTATAAATATTATTTTTTATTCTTTCTATAATACTTGCATCTAGCGGGGTATTGCGTTCTTTCAGTTCTGGAACCGTTAAAAGAGCTGCAAGACGTTTAATTTTATCAGCGGATTTTAGGTTGCTTACTGTTTTTGCCAGCTTTTTTATTTTATAGCTTGTTTCTTTTCCGCTAAATTCTTCAATATGAGGAATCCTTTTTAATCTGTAATGACTTTTTTGGATAAGTTCAAACAGCTTGTATTGATTTTCTACTGGTAATCCCTTTGATGTTTTTATAAGTGCATCAAATATAGGTTTTTGAGCTTTTAATAATTCTTTATTAGAATGAACAGAGAGAACTTTTATTATTGAATCCATTTTTTGAGCAGGGTTGGTTTTTGCATAGTATTCAAAAATTTTAAAAACTTCTGCTTCTGTTTTGTGAAGGCTTTCTTTATACGGCGTAATTGTTTTTACAAAAGTTTCAACTGAACCGGAAAATAGTCCTTGTTCTTTCCATTTATCAACCATGCCGTCGTTGTAAGACAATTTTCTCCCGCAATAAAGGCATGGTATCTGTTTTTTTACAGCAAGGTCTTTAAAGTCTTTTTTTGATCTGACAATTTTTCTTATAAAATCAGGTTTGCCGTTAAAAGCTATATTTGAGGATGCTAAAAAGACGTCTTTAGCAGGTTGCGACGTGTTTACAGGAGACCTGTAAACAGAATAATCTGAAAGATTATTCTTAAAATCTATTTTCTGCTGAAAAAGTTTTGTTGTTATAGGTGTAATAATCACAATATTAGAATACACCTGATAAATATTTTTTGCTTTAATGTAACGAAAGTGTAACTATTAATGTCACATTTCGTAAAGTTTAGTTATATCAAGATCTATCTGCTGGCTTGATAAAATAAACAATACATTTTTTAGATTTTCAATGTAAGCTTTTTTACAGATTTCTTTTTTTGATAAATTTATCAGTTTATCTGTTTGTTTTTGTGCATTTTCAGGCATGTAAGGATTTTCTTCTATTTGTACGGAAATAGGATAATGATGCCGTGAATTGTTACAATAAGCGCATTCAAGCGCGAAATTAAGAGAATTATTCATCCCGTTTAAACTTTTGGGCTGAAGATGTTCAAAGGTGCCGATTGAAGGATGAATAAGGTTAAGTGCAATAACTTCCGGTCTTTTTCTCGTGTTTTTAACAACAAAAGCGCATACTTCATCGCTTGAACGCGGGAGTCTGCGTGCTATTTCTATTATTTCTTCTTTAATTTTCCTGTTTTCAAGATTTTTTATAATATTTTTTAGTTTGTGAATGAATATCCGTCTGGAAAACGGTTTATGTGGTTCCGGGTCAAATATAATATCATTTGTTTTTATCATTAGTTTTCTCAATTGTCTTGCCATTTTTTTAGGAAGTATTCGTCTGTAAAAACTAACTTTATTAAATATTGAGCTTTGAATTTTGACAAGCGCGAGTTCATGAATATCTTTTTTCATTTCAAGCAGTTCTTTTAAATTTTTATCCGGATACTTTACGGACATTGTTTTAAACATGTTAAATACCTGTCTTTCAACAGGATGCATAATATTTTCGAACGGCTCAAGAATTTTTATAACATCTGATGCTTTTCCTCCAAGTTCTTTTCTTTCCATCAGGTGCATATAAATATCTGGGTGCAGCATTTCATAACCGCAGCAAAGGCATGGTATACGATAATTAAACAAGTTTTTTAATTCTTTTCTTGTCAGGGGAATTTGAATCTCCTTACATCTAAAAGATTGAGTTTTGTATTTACGAACTTTTTTCTCCATACTGATAGTTCCTTACTATCTATTATTCCCACAATACTTGCTTTTTAAGCATTTAGTATTGCAAAATGGATAATTATTTGTTAAAATACAGATATAATTAAAAAGAAGAAAGGAATGATGTATGAAGAGATTAAATATGCCTGAAACACGCGGGGGGGGGGCGATTCCCAGCTATTAGAGAATAATTTATCTAAGAGGTCAAGAAGTCAAGCAAGTTTAAAAAATGTCATCCTGAACTTGTTTCAGGATCTGGTAATTAGATGCGAAGAAGCCAAGAGGCATAGATGCGAAGCTAGTATCGTAAAAATTTCCCCTCTCTCGGAAGAGGGCGAGAAATATGTCGGGTGCACCCCTCATCCGGTACTTTGTACCACCTTCTCCCACACAGTGGAGAAGGAAGAAATAGACGCTTCACACTTCACTCATCACCTTTCACTTAAAAAGCGAGCCGCCTTTACTCTTGCAGAGGTATTAATCACACTTGGCATCATTGGAGTAGTAGCTGCTATGACAATGCCTTCTTTGATAAACAAGTATCAAATGAAATCTTATGAAGTAGCTTTTAAAAAGCAATATTCTGTTTTACAAAATGCAATAAACTATCTTGTATTAGATAGCAATATTTCCGCCTGTTATATATATTACCCAAGTGGTCAAATGAGTTATTCAATGGTTAGAGATGATTGTCAGGCTCTTCAAGATTCTTTGGTATCACAATTAAACCTTACAAAAATTCCCAGAGATCCGGATTATACGTTTGCTAAAAAAACTGATGTACTTGCAAACGGCGGTAAAACTGTAAACATTAACTGTTCTTATGACGCAGCGGCTCAAGGTTCACCTATTTATTCAACAAAGGATGGTGCAATAATTATTTTTACAGATATAGGAACTTCTAATCAGCCGTTTATTATAACAGATGTAAATGGCAAAAAAGGACCTAATAAATGGGGATATGATGTATTTTTTATGACACTCTCTAAAAAGGACCGAAATGATTCTTCTACTGAGGAAAGAATATTTTTGACAGATGAGTATTGTTCAATAGTAGAAAAAGGCGGACGTTTGCCAAGAACTATTTTACAGAATAAAGAAAAAACAGAGGATAGTGATTTTAATATATTATGGGATTAACTTCCCATCGGAGGTGGCTGAATATAAAGAGGTTTTAATTTTCTCCAGTTTCCTTCATCATCTTTTTGCTCTGCAAGTTCAGCAAGAATTTCTCCAAGCGGATAAGAGTTTTCCTGATATGAAGTCCCGCCTAAAATCGGTTTTAATTTGTCATCGGTAATTACAGTAAAGTTGCCAGATGTAATAATTTCTTTAACTTCATCAACAGGAACTGCTCCTTTAATCTCTTTGTTGTAATAAAGGTATGCGCAGCTTTTTCTTGCATCTAGCGCAACAAGCGGATTGTTATCGGAAATTTTTGAAAGAATTTCAAGTGATGATACCCCAACAGCACGACAGTTGAGCTGTTGAGCCATAACACGAGCAACAGTTACACAGGCTCTTATACCTGTAAAGCTGCCGGGGCCTATATTTACCCCGATTAAATCAACATCTTGCGGTTTAATATTATTTTCGCTCATAATCTCCTGTAAAGTTGAGATTAAAAAAGCCGAATGGTATTTGTTGTCTTTGTTTTCAACAATACGTGAAGAAAGTATTTCCCCATCTTTTTTTATTACTGCGTACATTTTGTCAAGACAGGTATCAAAAGCCAGTGTAATCATTTTTCTAATCCCTCTATTATTTCATCTTTCCCGCAGGAGATAAATTCATAAATTCTTGATTCGTCATCTGAGTATGTAACATTAATTTTTATATGATTAAAAGGTGCTTCATTTTGATTAAATTCCGCCCATTCAACGAATGTAACCTGCTTGCCTTCAGAATATTCCCGCAGTTCATCATAAATTGTTTTTATCCCCTCATTTTCAAGCCTGTAAAGGTCAAAGTGGTAAATCGGAATTGAACCTGTGTGGTATTCATTTAAAATTACAAAACTCGGGCTTGTAACTTTTTCTTTTACATCAAGCGCATCTGCAACAAGTTTTACAAAGGCGGTTTTACCTGCTCCTATTTCTCCGTAAAGGTTTATAAAACATCCGTCTTTAATTAATCCTGCAAATTTTTCTGCTAATTTTTTTGTATCATCAAGTGATTTACATATTACTTTCAATTACTGCCACCTTGTTTCTTCCTGTTTCTTTTGCGATATATAAAGCTTTGTCAGCATTTCTTATAAGAGTTTTTTCATAATCTTCTTTGTGATATTCGTAAACTCCAAGACTTATTGTAACATTAATTTTTTTATCTTTTGCATCAGGATTAACTTTTGTAATATCAATTTGTGTATTTTCTACAGCTTTTCTTAATCGTTCAGCAACTATTTTAGCTTCTTCAAGTCTTGTATAAGGCAGCATAATTACAAATTCTTCTCCGCCGTATCTGCCTGCAATATCGTAATCTCTTAATTGTAATTTTATTACTCTCGCAACAGTTTTTAAAACTAAATCTCCAACTGCATGCCCGTATGTGTCATTGACACTTTTGAAGAAATCAATATCTGTCATGATTGCACATAAATTTCTTTTTTGACGTTTTGCACTTGAAACTTCCTGTTTGAGACGTTCTTCGAGCTGCCTTCTGTTATAAAATCCTGTCAGAGCATCAAGTGTTGCATGTTTTAAAATTTCAGCATAAACATTTGCTCTGTTAATAGTTGTGGCTGCCTGATTGGTAAGTTGTTCAAGGTATTCTATTTCTTTTTCACTTAATTCGTTATCCGTACTTTTGGTAACAATACAGCCCAGAAGTTTACTTTCACTTATAAGCGGAAATAGTCCGATTTTTTTATCCGGAGTTAAAATATACTCGGAATTGTTTCTAAGGCATTTTATAAGCTCAAATATTTTGCTATCGTTGCAGGCTGCCGGCCAAACAAGTTTATTATCTATAAATATGTAAACCAGATGGTCAGAAACGAATTTGTCAATCATTTCTCCGATTATCGGTACTATGTAGCTTGTTTCATATTGAGTTTCTATAATTTTAGCTATATTTTTCATTGCATCATGAAAATCAATATTTTTTTGCATTCGTTCAATTAAAATGATATTTTGAATTTTTAGCGAAATAGGATATATAGAAAGTTCTAAAAATTCAAGTAATTTGCTATGCAATTTTTCATGAAATTCAAGCATTCCTATAATTTTCTTGTTGTTATATAAAGCATAATAAGATTTTGAACCTTCTGATATATATTTTTCATTTCCAGTTTCAAGTTTTCTGAAAATATTATTTAATTCTTTTGATTTAATAAACATCCAGCTTTTTGAAAAATCTCTTAATGAAGATGTTGTTGTATCATAAATGTATATTGCAGAAAGCGGAAAAACATCCCCAATAACACTTACTGTACTCTGTACATTGTAAGCGTTGTCAAGAAATGAAAATAATTGTTTGAGGTTATCAATCATATTAGTTTTCTAATTTTTGTAAGATATCGTCTGGTATATCACAGTTTGCATAAACATTTTGAACATCGTCATGTTCTTCCAGTTTGTCTAAGAGTTTCAAAATCTGGTCTGCAGTTTTTTCATCGGTTATTTCAACTGTGTTTTGCGGAATTCTTACAAGTTCTGCCGATTGAGCTTTGAAACCTTCTTTTTCCAAACCTTCAACAACTGATTGAAAACTTTCCGGAGTTGTTAAAACTTTATAAGTGTCGTCTTCTTCTGTGACATCAAGTGCATCAATATTAATTGCAGCTTCAAAAAGTTTATCAAAATCAACGTTTTCATCAAAAGTTATAACTCCGCGTTGATCGAACATCCAGCCGACACAGCCTGTAGCTCCCAGACTTCCGTTGTATTTGGTGAAAAAACTTCTTATATCGCCTGCAGTTCTGTTTCTGTTATCTGTCATGGCTTCTACAACAACAGCAACTCCGCCTGCAGCATAACCTTCATAGATGAGTTCTTCGTAATTTTCAGATGCTCCTGCACCTGCTCCTTTTTCTATGGCGCGTTTAATGTTGTCGTTCGGCAGTCCTGCTGCTTTTGCTTTTTCAATTGCAGTTCTTAATCTGAAGTTCCCTGCAGGATCAGGCCCGCCGAGTCTTGCAGATACTATTAATTCTCTTGAATATTTCTGAAACACAACTGCACGCTGCGAATCTACTTTTGCTTTTTTATGTTTAATGGTTGACCATTTTGAGTGTCCTGACATAAGTTTATACCTCTTTCTGTTGTTTTAATTTAAGTTTAGCATAAAAAAATATAAGTAACTATTTAATTAATGCGCACTTTACATTCTGCTTTGACAAATTATAATTGTTGTAAGGGAAAAAGATATAAAAAGGACAGAGAATGAGTAAATATTTATTGGAAGTCGGATGTGAAGAATTACCTTATAAATTTATCCCATCTGCAATTCAACAATTGAAATCAGGTTTTGAAAACTTTTTAAATTCAAATAAAGTAGAATTTGAAGATGTTAAAGTATATGCGACACCAAGACGTCTTGCCGTTATTGTGTCAGGTCTGGAAAAAGAAAGCAAAGACGAAGTAAAAATTGTAAAAGGGCCTATTAAAAAAGTTGCTTACGATGAGCAGGGCAATTTGACAAAGGCCGGCGAAGGTTTTTGCCGCAAAAACGGTCTTAATCCCGAAGATTTGTATATAGAAGATGACTATATTCACGCAAAAGTGACTATTAAAGGAAAATCTATAGTTGAACTGTTGCAGGAAAATGTCCCGTCAATTGTATTGAAACTTCAAGGTTCGCATTTTATGCGCTGGGCTGACAATGATGAAAAATTTTCCCGTCCGATAAGATGGATTGTTTCTATTCTTGATAGAGATGAAGTTAAAATAAAAATTATAGATAAAGAATCATCAAATGTTACGCGCGGACATAGATTTGCTCAGCAGAATGTTTATATTAATAATCCTGATGACTATGTTGAAATTATGCGCAACTGTTGTGTAATTGTTGATCAGGATGAACGCAAACAAAGAATTATAGATAAGGCGCGTGAAGAAGCTGATAAACTCGGTGTAACGCCTTATTATACAGATGATTTACTTGAAGAAGTTACATTTATTACAGAATATCCTGTGCCTGCGGTATGTGAATTTTCTGAGGAATATTTGAAACTCCCTGAAGAACTTGTTGTCACTGTAATGGCAGTTCATCAAAGATATTTTGCACTGTATAAAGACGGTAAACTAATTAACAAATTTATAACAATGACAAATTATATCGGCGACGAGTTTGAAAATATTAAAGCGGGTAATGTCCGCGTTATAAAAGCCCGTCTTGATGATGCTGTATTTTTCTTTAATGAAGATACTAAAAAGCCTCTGGCTGATTATGTCGAAGATTTAAAAGGTATCACCTTCCAAAAAGGCATGGGAACAATGTATGACAAGGCTCAAAGACTTGTTATGCTGTCAAAACTTATTGCAGGCAATGACCCTATGATTGAACGTACAGCGCTGCTTGCAAAAGCTGATTTGACAACAAGTCTTGTGTTTGAATTTACTGAACTGCAAGGATTTATTGGCGCTGATTATGCAAGAGTTTCAGGGGAGCCTGAATGCGTTTGTGAAGGTATAAAGGAACACTATTTCCCTCTTAATGCTGACAGTGAAATTGCAAAAACTAAAGAAGGCCAAATTGTTGGTATAGCAGATAAGATAGATAATATCTGTGCTGTATTTGCAGAAGGGAAAAAACCGACCGGTTCATCAGACCCGTTAGGTGTACGTCGTGCTGCTCTTGGTATTATAAGAACAATTCTTGCAAATAATTTGAAGATTGATTTAACACAGCTAATCAACGAAACACTATTATTGCTTCCGGTTGCAGGTGAAGGCAAAAATGTTTTAGATAAAGTTAAAAACTTCGCAGGTTCTTGTACTGACAGACTTTCAGGTAAAGTTACAGATGAAATTTATGAATTTTTTATTCAAAGATTGATAATTTTCTTGTCTGACAAATATCCTAAAAATGTTTTGGAAGCTTGTGCTGCAAATGCCAATCCGCTTGTTGATCTGACAGATTACGTAAAACGTGTTGAAGTTGTATCAAAACTCAATTCTCCCGCAATGTTGGAAAGCGCTAACAGAGTATTGAGAATATTGAAAGAAGATTCTAAAAAGCAGGTTAATAAAAATCTGTTCAGAGAACCTGCAGAAGCCATGCTTTTGGAACAAATTAATACTTTGACCGATGATATGGATTATGAAGCTTATTTAAAACAGCTTGAAGAAATTAATCCGTCGGTTGAAAAGTTCTTTAATGATGTTCTTGTCATGGACAAGGATGAAAATGTTAAAGAAAACAGACTGGCACTTTTAACTCTTTTAAAATCTAAATATAACCGCCTTGCGGATTTTAGCAAATTATAAAGAATTGTAAACAATCTTTGTAAAAAAGTAAATTATTTTTTTCAGGATACTTTAAAATAATACAAAGAAGGTAATTCAATTTTTAACAATAAAGTATGGTAGGAGTCAACAAATGCTAAACCGATTTAAAAATTTAAAGATTGTGAAAACTTTAAAGCAACAGCTTAGTCCGAAATTGCGTTGGTTAAATTTCATGAATCACAATATTGATAAATCATCTCCGGATTATGTAAGGTTGATTAGCGGAGTTGACGAATTGAAATCAAGTTCTGACGAACGTAAGCTGGAAGCAATGGTCAGAGAACAACTCAAAGAAGAATTCCCGAATATCGAGAATATGAAATCTTATGAGCTTCTTGTAGATGCGGTAATCCACAATTACAAGAAAAAACAGCTTCAAGCTATGGATGAGCAAGAAAATAATTAATAACTCATCAAAATTAATAAAAGGTAACACCCGATTGCGGGTGTTATTTTTTTTATAAGTTTTTATTATTTTAATGTGTACATTGACATAAGATGTGTTATCGGAAGTGAATAAGTAAATAGGTAAATAAGAGAATAAATCTTTAAGGTGGCGAAGCTCACGAAAAATAGAAAAAACAATCCGGCATTTAATGTAGTGAACAATCAATGTTTGCGAAACAACGACAAAGCCGGCTATTGTCTGAGCGTAAAATTAATTAGACCCTGAAACAAGTTCATGGTGACTTATAAGCGAGTTTAGCCGGCTTGAGTTGAGCAATTACAATTGATTAGTGAACGGAGTGACTGCCGGGAGCTTCTTTGCGGTACTTTCTTGTCGGTACAAGAAAGTACCAACAAGGTAGCTTTAGTAGATTGTTTTACTTCCGATAACACATCTTATGCAGAAAGGAGTAAATATGACAACAATAATTGGTGTGGCATTGGAAAATCGTCTTGAAACATCTCTTGAATTCCAAAAAATAGTGACAGATTTTGGCTGTGAAATTAGAACACGTATCGGTTTGCATCCTTCAAAAGAACAGATTTGCCTTAACAGAGGAATTGTACTTCTTGAAGTTACCGGGGATGCGGAACTTTTGAAATTGGAACTTTCAAAACACTGGCAAATTCAGATTATGGAATTTGAATAATAACTTTTGTAAACTATTTAATTTCGTAATAGCAAAAATTTTTTTCAGGGTGTTTCATGCATAAGGGAACTAACCAGATGATAACGCCCATCAATGCTTCACAAACTAATTTAGTAAACCAGGCGCTTCTAAAAAAAACGTCTGACGGTAAAACAGAAGCTAATCAACCGGTGAGGGCGAGTATTTTTTATATAAATGATTTTCATGGAAAATCAATAAATATGGAAAGAGCAATTGCTGCGTCACGGATCTTTGATTCTTTCATTCCTTCTCAAAAAACTGATAAATTAAAATTTTCTTCAGGGGATATTCAGTTAGGAGAGCCGCTCAGCGCAAATAAGGTTATGGTAGAAGCTCAAAATATTATGGGAATTATGGCGTCTGCCATGGGAAATCATGAATATGATATGCCAAAACATATTTCTGAACTTATTCCTCACATGGGTTATAAGATGCTGGCGTGTAATATAAATATAAAACCTGATAATCCGCTTTACAATAAAATTCAGAAATCTTATATTCAGGAAGTTAACGGGCATAAATACGGTATAATAGGTATCACTCCTGTTGATTTATTTTCACGTATTAAATACGGAAAAATATTTGAAGAATTAAAAGTAGACAGCATAAACAGCACAATAAAAGATGTTCAGAAAGAAGTTGATAATTTGAAAAAACAAGGTATAAATAAAATTATTCTTCTTTCCCATGTTGGATTCGGCTATGACCAGAAAATAGCACGCGAAACTGATGGTATTGATATAATTCTCGGAGGACATTCTCATAACCTTGTAATGGATGTTAAGCCGGGAATAAATTTATTTACTTCAAAGTCTGGTGCTCCTGTAGTTATAACTCAGGCCGGACGTGACGGCAGATATTTTGGAGTTCTGAATGCCGAATTTAACTCTGATGGAGTTTTAACAAAAATTCAGAATAATGTTACAAGTACGCGTGGTTTTAAACGAAATGCCCCTGCGAGATATGTATTTGAACAAATTCTCGGGAAACCAAGGACAATAGGCTATATAAAGTCTGCTCCTCCTCCGTTGAATAACGATTTAACGGAACCGAGCGGACATGCAAATTTTATATGCGACTGTATGAAAGAAGAACTTGGCGCAGATGTTGCTTTGTTCGGTTCTGCTACAATCAGAGGTTTTTTTGAATCCGGGAAATTAGATAGCCGTTGGCTTGAGGATATTTCTCCGTTTAAAAATAAGTTAGTTGTAGTTAATTATTCAGAAAAAGAAATTGTAGAAGCTTTAAAAGTCGCTTCTAAATCTCTTGTAAATCCTAGTAATAAACCTGGTATAATTCATGTTTCAGGTTTAAAATACACAATAGATAAAAATGGTAATTTAAAAAATGCCTTTTATGTAAATAAAGAGGGTAAAGAAACAATTATTGATATTAATAATCCGCGAACTGATAAGTTTTATAAAACAGCATTAACCGACTATTATGCACAAGGTCATGACGGCTTTACTATGCTGAAAAAATATGATATGGCAGAGAAAAAATTAGATTTTGATATATGTAAATGTATTGAAGATTATTTCAAAAAACATTCAGAACCTGTTGTCATAAAAGATGATGGTAGAATAAAGATTGAAAATTAATTTTTATAATTTTAAAGAACAAGTTTTCTCTTTTAATGAAAATCCCTTAGTTTGTAAACTAAGGGATTTTTCTATATTCAAGAAAGAAATTATTCGATTATGCTGCTTGTGCAACCTGTTGCTGAGGTTTTAGTTCAACCTGAGTCGTAGGTTGTTGAGCTTGTGCAGCCGGCATTTGTTCTAATTTAGCCAGTGCTGCTGTTGCTGCGTCTTGAACGTTTTTATCCTGATCGTTCTTAGCAATTGTGAATAAAGTTGTCAAGTCTTGCTTGTAAGCAGGTTGTTGTATATAACTTAATGCTTCAATTGCAGAAGTTCTGACCATCGGGTTCGGGTTGTTCTTTAATTGTTCAACGATAGTAACGGCACCCGGTAATTCAGTTAAAGGTACTGTTGAACCTGTTAATTTTGTTACTTCATCTCCATAAAGTTTTTGCATTATTGATGATGTAAACATTGCATAACTTTTGTTTCTTTCAGCTTGTTCCATCGGGGTTATTGTTGTAGCTAATTTTTTATCAGCATCTGACAATTGTTCACCCTTCATTAATTTTTCTCTTGCTGCAATTTGTTCAGCAGTAGGACCAGACAATTTGCTTGTGTCTGTATTAATAATTGTATTTAGAGCATTTACAACTTTTTCATCTAATAATTCAGTTGCTTTTTGCGGCTGATCTTTTACCATATTTGCAATTTCTTCCATTGCATTTGCCTGAACTTCGAAGTCAGGGTTAGTTAATTTTGCAATAAATGAATTGATATCAACCTGTGGTGTCATTGGAACAGGTGCTTCTACTTCAACTTTGGGAGCAGCTTGTTCGGTTTGTGCAGGTGCCGGCTGAGTAATTACAGGAGCCGGAGCGTTAATATTTTGTTGTTGAATAACCGGTTGCGGAGCGACAGTTTGTGCTACAACAGGTTGTTGAGGTTGAGCCGGCTCCGGAGCTACGGGAGTTTGAGTTACAACCGGTTGTTGTGCAGGCATGTAATATGGTTGAGTTTGTGCCTGCGGATATTGGTATAATTGTGTTTGCGGGTATGAATAATAAGGCATTGTAGGCTGTGCATACTGTGGAGTATTCATAGCCTGCTGATTAAGACCCGGTGCAGTAACAGAAGGATTGTGAACATCAATCTTTACAGCATTGTAATTCGGTGCAGGAATAGGCTGTTGAGGCATATAAGCCTGCATCATTTGCGGCTGCATGTAAGGATTTACTAAATTTGGTGCTTGAATCATTTAATTTCTTCCTTTCGATAAAATATCTTCCATATTTTTATTCTACTGTTTAAATATCCCTCAAGATAGAAAATTGCTAAAAATTTTTTTTTTTTTAATAATTCTTAACAAATATTTTTTTTATATAACCTCTGTTTTCTATTATTTTTGTTTATGCTATAATAGTGTTGGACTTGTTTAAACAGGATTTTTATTTATATGAATATTGATACAAATAATAGAAAATCTATAAGATCAGTTTTTGGAAGAATACTTGCAGAGTTAGGTAAAACTAACCAGAATATTGTTGTTTTAGATGCAGATTTGTCATGCTCTACTCAAACACAGTTGTTTGCAAAAGAATTTCCTGACAGATTTTTTGATGTCGGAATTTCTGAACAGGATATGATTGCAACTGCTGCAGGTCTTGCTTCTGTCGGTAAAATTCCATTTGCAGCCAGTTTTGCAGTATTTGCAACCGGCAGAGCTTATGATCAAATAAGAAATTCTGTTTGTTATCCTGAATTTAATGTAAAAATTGTAGGTACGCACGGCGGAGTAACAGTTGGAGAGGATGGTGCAAGCCATCAGGCATTAGAAGATATTTCGTTAATGCGTGGTATTCCGAATATGTCGATAATGGTTCCGGCTGACTGTAGAGAGTGTGAGCAGATTGTAAAATTTGCTGCTGAAAATTATGGTCCTATGTACATCAGAATTCCAAGAACAAATGTTTGTGATATTTTTGGTGAAGATTATAAATTTGACTTTTGTAGTGCAAGAGTTTTGGAGCAAGGCGATGATGTAACAGTTATTACAAATGGAGAAACTCTCTCAGAAGTATTAATAGCCTGTGAAAATTTGAAACAACAAGGATATAATGCACAGGTAATACATGTTCCTGTTGTAAAACCGCTTGATGGAGCAACAATTATTGATGAAGTGAAAAAGACAAAGTTTGTAATAACTGTTGAAAATCATTCTATTATAGGTGGACTTGGAAGTGCTGTTTGCGAGTTACTTTCAGAGTACTATCCGGTGCCTGTTCACAGAATTGGTATTAATGATACTTTCGGTCAAAGCGGAAAATGGGATTTACTATTGGACTATTACGGTCTAAGTTCAAATAAATTAGAGATAAGTATTAAGCGTTTTGTTGATAAATACCGTCTCGTAAAATAAATAAGGATATACTATGATTCAATTCAGAGCAGTTACAAAAAAATACAAAAATGATAATTATGCATTGAAAAATGTAAATCTTGACATAATGTCAGGAGAGTTCGTATTTATCGTTGGGGCATCAGGCGCAGGAAAATCTACACTGATGAAGCTTTTGTACAATGAAGAAAGACCAACCAGCGGGACAGTTACTATTGGCGGTATAAATATCGCGAATCTGTCAAATGATAAAATTCCTAATTTACGAAGATGTATGGGAATTGTATTTCAGGATTATAAACTATTACAAAATCAAAGTGTATATGACAATGTAGCTTATGTTATCAGAACTCTCGGAATAAGTTCAAGAGAAATAAATGCAAGAGTTTCAGGGGCTTTAAAAATAGTAGGACTTTATGACAAAATGAATGCTTTTCCATCTGAATTATCAGGCGGTGAACAGCAAAGAGTAGGTATTGCCCGTGCTATAGTAAACGGCCCACCGCTTTTAATTGCCGATGAACCTACAGGTAATTTGGATCCTAAAAATTCCATGGAGATTATGCAGATTCTGGATCAGATTAATCAGCGCGGAATTACAGTTATTGTGTCAACACATGATAATGCCATGGTAGATTATTTTAGAAAAAGAGTTATTACATTAGATAAAGGTGAAATTGTAAGGGATATACAAGCAGGTACGTATGAATAGTTCAAGAACAAGAATAAAAAAAGAAGTAAAAAAACATATACCAAAAGATTGGCTGTGTGAATTAAGAATTTTATACAGATTAACAAAGCAGACAGTACATGACATTCACAGAACAGGTGTTGTTAACCTTGTTATTATAACTACTATGGCAGCAATTTTGACAATTTTTGCTTCTTTTTTCAGATCAGCACTGTCAATCTCTGCTTTTGCGCATGAACTTGGAAATGTTTTGGAAATTTCTGTTTATTTAAAAGAAAATGCGGATGTGAACCTTGCAAAATCTCGAATTAAAGAATTTGAGCATGTTGAAAATGTTACAATCATTCCAAAAGCTTCTTCGTGGGCTAATCTGAAACGAGAAATGGATTTGCCTGATATTGATAACCCGCTGCCTGATACTTTGCATGTAAAAGTTGACAAGCCTGAAAATATTGAGGGAGTATTTAACAATGTTAAACAGTTAAGTTCTGTTGAAGATATGAGTTACGCACAAGACCTTGCAAAAAAAATTGAAGCTTTAAACAGAATTGTTAACACTATTACTGTATTTGTTGTTATAATAATGGCTATTTTGACTATAACTATTATAAATAATACTATCCAGCTTGTTATTCAATCGCGGAAAGAAGAAATTGAAATAATGAGACTTATGGGAGTTTCTAACTGGTATATAAGATTTCCTCTTATTATGCAGGGAGCGTTTTACGGTTTTTCTGGAGCTGTAATTGCGTTATTGCCTCTTAATTTTGTCCAAAACGGCTTGACTCATATGCACCAATTTTTTATGGTACCGACTCCTTTGTATGCACAAAATTTTGTTATCACCGTAATGTTTGCTATGGCAATACTTTTTGGAGCCGGAGGAAGTTTCCTCTGTATAAAAAAACATTTGCAGGTATAGTTTAAATGAATACTAAAAACAGTATACTTTTAATTTCTGATGATAAAGAGTTTTTAACAACTGCGGAACAAAAACTGATTTTTCTGCGGAATAGTGATGCTGTTGTTTGTTCTGATTATAAAAATGCAGAAATTAATGTTGAACTAAGTGCTGCAAATATTATTTTAATTCATGAAAATCAAGATAAGAGAAAAACTCTTGAAATAATAAATTCTTTAAAAGAAAATCCAGGATTGACACTTATGCTTGTTGTCAGCAGTTATGATAAAGAATTTATATTGCAGGCTTATGATGCAGGTATGGATGATTTCATTCTGGCTGTTGATGACGATTTTGAATATGTTATAAGAGTTGTTAATAATATCAAATACAAATCTTTAAAATTTGATGATTTCAGAAATATAAAACTTCTTATGCAGTTAAATGTTATTGATAAAGTTACGGGTTTGTATAATTATCAGTATGCATCTCAAGTAATTGAAAATGTTATATTTGATAATTTATTGGATAGCGGTGTTTTTTTAGCTGTTTCACCTGCTGAGGAGTGCAAAATCAATTTTTCTTTTGAAAAATTGGCTGATGCAATAAAACATTCTGTAAGAATAGATGATGTTGTTACTCTTGCTCAAGGTGCTAAATTTTATATTCTGCTGCCTAAAACAGAATTTAGCGGTGCACTGGCTGTCTTAAATAAGATAAATGAAAATTATGGTGAAAATTTTAAAATTTGCGCAGGGATATCAAGTATAGAAAACAGATCTTTTAAAGAAATGGAATCTGCCTCACTGCATGCTTTATCTGATGCTTTAGCAACACATGCCGCATATATTTTTGCGGAAAACAAACCTGATACTCTTGATGAATGGCTTGAAAATGAGAATGAAGAACCTAAAAATTATAAAATTTTCAGGCAAGTTTTTAATAAAAAAATGGATAAGGTTATTGCACCTGTGTTTTACAGATTGCAAAAAAAATGGGAAGAAAAACTGTTTAAGACAAAAATTGAGCAATATACAAATGAAGAAGAATGCGTATTTCACTTGAAAAATGACAGACAGGATAGTATGTTGCGTATTGTATATCCCGGTTTTTCAAAAATTATTATTTATGTTAATCATGAAGGTTTGGACAGTCCTGAAAATAATGAAATACATTTAGCGTTAAATAAGATTTCTCAAAAAGAGTTAGTAGAGATAGTGGAAAATTTTATAAAAGAATTTAAGTATACATCACAGTAAGTTAAAGGAGATATATGAATACATTATCAGCAGAAAACAGTCTGGTTCTAATTATAGATATACAAGAAAGATTAGTTGCGGCGTTAAACAAAGATACAATTATTGCAAATGCCGTTAAAGTTGCGAGTGCCGCCAAGTTTTTGAATATTCCCGTATTGTTAACTGAGCAGTATCCGAAGGGGCTCGGGCATACTGTTAAATCTTTATGTGATGTTATACCGGAAGGCAGCGAAGTTGTTGAAAAAACTTATTTCAATGCTTTATTAGAAGATGGTATGCTTGATAAAATTAAATCATACGGAAAAAAACAAATTGTGATTTTTGGTATAGAAACTCATATTTGTGTTCATCAAACTGCTTCTGCTTTAGTTGAAGCGGGGTTTGATGTATATGTAATAAAAGATGCGTGTGCTAGCAGGAATAAATATGAGTTTAAGCAGGGAATAGATGCAATGATGGCTAATGGTGTAAAAATTTCCTGTATTGAAATCGCATTGTTTGAATGGTTAAAAGGAGCTAAAAATCCAAAATTTAAAGAAGTTCAAGCTTTAATCAAATAACCTGCTTTATTGTTGCAGGAGACGCAACTTTGAATGTATTGTATAAGAGCATATACACATATACATTTAATTATAAATCTTTTTGGTTAAATCAGCTTTCCTTATTCTAACATTTTGCGGAGTAATTTCAACTAATTCATCATCGCCAATGTATTCCATGCATTCTTCAAGAGTCATTTCTTTATGAGCCTGAAGAGTGACCATAACATCTGCCGTTGCACTTCTCATATTAGTTAATTTTTTTGTTTTGCAGATATTTACTACAATATCCTGAGGTTTGTTACATTCTCCGATAATCATGCCGCGATATACTTTTGTTTTCGGGGTTACAAAGAATACGCCTCTGTCCTCATATTGCGCGAGTGCATAAGGAATTGCTTCTCCCTGTTCGTGAGCAATAATTGAACCGTTTCTCTGACGCGGAATGTCGCCTGCGTAAGGTCTGTATTCTAGATAAGTGTGATACATAATACCTTCACCGCGGGTCATTCTTATAAATTCGCTTCTGAATCCGATAAGTCCGCGCGCAGGAATATGGAAAACCATAACGGTTCTTCCTTTGTTGTTATTCATTTCTTTCATTTCGGCTTTTCTTCCGGAAAGTCTGTCTATACAGCTTCCCGCGTAACCTTCCGGAACATCTACAACGAGATTTTCAAAAGGTTCACACTGCACACCGTCAATTGTTTTATAAATAACTTCCGGTTTGGAAACCTGAAATTCGTAGCCTTCACGACGCATTGTTTCGATTAAAATCCCTAAGTGGAGTTCGCCTCTGCCTGAAACTCTGAAAACATCAGTTGAATCTGTATCTTCTACACGCAGGCTGACATTTTTTTCAAGTTCATCATACAATCTTTTTCTTAACTGTCTTGATGTCACAAATTTCCCCTCAGTTCCGGCAAACGGGCTGTCGTTTACAGAAAAGTTCATCTGCAAAGTCGGTTCATCAACCTTAATAAGAGGCAGCGGCTGAGGATTTGATAAAGAGCAGATGCTTTCGCCGATTTGAATATCTGAAAATCCTGCAATGCCGACAATATCGCCTGCAAATGCTTCTTCTATTTCAACACGCCCTAAATCGTGGAACCCGAAAAGTTTTGTAATTTTCCCTTTTTCCTGGCTTCCGTCTGCGTGCACTACACAAACCTGTTCCTGGGATTTAACTTTTCCATTTTCTATTCTTCCGATTACAATTCTGCCTACGTAATCATTGTAATCCAGTGTTGTAGCTCTGAACTGGAACGGTTTTTCTGCATCGCCTTTTGGCGGTTTAATGTTTTCTAAGATGCAATCCAGAAGCGGTATCATATCTTTTCTTTCATCATCCAAATCTTTTATTGCAAAGCCGTTTAAGCTGCTTGCAAAAATGAATGGAAAATCAATCAAATCTTCTCTGTCTGTTAATTCCGTAAACAAATCAAAAACTTTATCCAGAGCAGTTAGAGGTTCTGCTGCCGGCTTATCAATCTTATTTATTACAACAATTATTTTTAATCCTAATTCCAACGCTTTTGCTAAAACAAATCTTGTCTGCGGCATCGGGCCTTCTGCAGCATCAACGATTAATAGCGCTCCGTCAACCATCCCGAGTACACGTTCTACTTCTCCGCCGAAATCCGCGTGACCGGGTGTGTCAACAACGTTAATTTTAGTATTTTTATAGTTAATTGAAATATTTTTTGAAAGAATTGTAATTCCGCGTTCTCTTTCCAGATCATTGCTGTCCAAAACTCTTTCCTGCACGTGTTGATTAGCCCTGAAAGCTCCTGCCTGACGTAAAAGACAATCTACAAGTGTAGTTTTTCCGTGGTCAACGTGAGCAATAATTGCTATATTTCTAATATTTTCATTTTGATTAGTCATAATTCCCTGCCATTTATAAGTTGTTTAGTGTAAATATTACACTTTTATATTATATCAGTGATAATTTATTTGCAAGTTAAGAGTTTGTAAAGATAGAAAGTTACATAAACTATATTATTAGAAACAAAACAATCTGCTAAAGACACCTTGTTGGTACTTTCTTGTGCCGACAAGAAAGTACCGCAAAGAAGCTCCCGGCTTTCACTCCGTTCACAAATCAATTGTAATTGCTCAACCTGAGGTGAGCTAACTCGCTATCGCTCAAACAACGCTCACCTTGTTATTGTTTCGCAAACATTGATTGTTCACTACGTTAACAGCCGAACTTTGCATTTGCAGGGCGGCGATAGTGTAACGAGCAATAATCACAGGCGATGCAGATGTCAAAGACGTGTATTGTTTGAGTGAAACGAGTTTACACGCCTTAAAGCAGAGCCTTTGTGGATTATTAGCGAGTGAAGCGTGTCCGCTGGTTTGCGTCGCTTTTCCATAAAAGCGACCGCCGTGCGCGCAGCACCTGCCGGAGGCTACGAAATTAAAATTAGTTTGTGTTTTTTGCTTCCAATAATATAGTTTATACAGAGAATTTATCGTTTTTATAGGCAATAAACGCAAATGTCAGGCAGCAAAGCCCGAAAAATATCCCGAAGCACATTGTTGTTCTATATGCGGTTAAAAATGCTGTATCATAAACTTGTCCTGCTTCAAGAAAAATGTTTCTGAATGTTTCAAATAAGGTAATTGTTACGGCTACGCCCAAAATGTTTCCCATATTTCTTGAAAGCGCCAGAATTCCTGATGCAAGCCCTACATGTCCGTGTTCAACACTTGTCATAATTGCGTTATTGGAAGGCGATTGAAATAAACCGTTTCCTATTCCCATTATTCCTGATGCAAGTACAATCTGCCACATTGCTGCGTTTTTATCATACAACGTGAACATTAGAAGCGCTATGCAGTAAATAACAGGCCCTGCAAGGGTTAAATATCTGCTTCCGTATTTTCCTGATAATCTTCCCGCAACAGGTGCAATAAATGAAAGCGTCAGAGAATACGGCAGAATTAAAAGCCCTGTTACAAGCGGATTGTATTTTAATATTTCCTGCAAAAAGAACGGCAAAAGTATGCTGTTTGTGTACATTGCCATATATGAAGTCATTACGCCGAGATTTCCAAATGTAAAAGTTCTTATCTTGAAAAGCGAAAAATCAATAAGCGGATAATTAATGCGGTGATCTCTGATATAGAAAAGAACTCCAAAAATCAGTGTAATTATTCCGAGAACAATAATTTTCAGCGAATTCCACCCCCAGCTGTGTCCTTCTGATATTGCAAGCAAAAGAGCAAATAAGCTTACTGTAAAATAAAAAAATCCTCTGTAGTCGAATTTAAAATTATTTTGTTCTTTTACAGCGTGGTGCGGAAGAACTTTATAAGCATAGTAAGCTCCTGCAAGAGCGACAGGGATACAAGGGATAAATACAGAGTGCCAGCCGAAATAATTCAGTAAAATTCCGCCGAGCGCAGGCCCGCTCATTCCTCCGATTGCAACTAAGCAGCCGTTTAATCCGAGTGCTTTCCCTCGGCGTTCGTTTTTAAATATTGTCGCAATAATTGCCTGCGCGTTTGAAAGCATTATAGAAGCTCCAAGAGCTTCAAGACATCTATATGCAATTAAAAGCCCAAAACTATGAGCTGTTGTATTTAAGAAAGCTCCAATAGCGAATAATGAAAAACCTGTTGTATAAAGTTTGTTTTTCGGAAAAATATCGCCGAGCTTGCCGAAAAACGGCAAAAATACTGTTAAAACAAGCATATATGCAATCATAACCCATTGTATCTGCCCCATTGTTACGTGCAAATCAACGGACATGGGGTATAATGCAAGATTTACTGTTGTAGAATCAAGCATGGCTATAAAATTGCCGACTGCTGTGATTACAAACATTGTCCATTTTATTTCTTTGGTTGTCATAGCTAGTGTTTTACCCAGTTCTCAATAATTCTTAGCGGAGCGCGGGTTAAGCCGAGTGCCCATTCGCCTATGCTTTTTGTGATTACGCTTCCGGCTCCGATATTTGTACCTTCGCCAATCTCAACAGGCGCTACAAGTACGGTATTTGAACCGATTTTCACATTATCTTTAAGTACTGTTTTGCTTTTAGTCTTTGAAATCGGATCATAATTAGCGGTAATTGTACCTGCTCCGATATTTATGTGTGCACCGAGTTCTGCATCTCCGATATAGCTTAGGTGACCGGCATTTGTGTTATGGCCTATTTTGGCCTTTTTAACTTCTACAAAATTCCCTATTTTGCAGTTGTCGTCAATTTCAACGTCGCCGCGTAAATGTGCGCAAGGGCCTATTTTACAATTTTTACCGATTTTGTTTTTGCCTTCAATATAAGTTGACGGGTAAATTACGGTATCTTCCCCGATTTCTGTATCTTCTGAAATCCATGTAGATGCAGGATCAACAATTGTAACCCCGTTATCCATCAATGAATTCAGTTTTCTTTCATTCATAACTTTTGTAGCATAAGCAAGGTCTTTGCGAGAATTTATTCCGTAGCTTTCATCACTGTTTTCAAGTATGTAGGCGTGGACATTTAGGTTATTTTTTTTACTCCAGCCGATAATATCTGTCAGGTAATATTCCCCCTGCGCATTGTTTGTTGTTAATTGGGAGAATGCAGGTTTAATTTTGCTCCAGTTAAGCAGGTAGACTCCGACATTAATTTCCTTAACGGAGATTTCTTCAGGTGTGGCATCTTTTGCTTCCACAATACATTTTAAAGAATCATCTTTTTCTCTGATAACTCTTCCATAACTTGCAGGATCATCAAGAATTGTACTCATTATTGTTAGATCAGAATTCTTAGAATTATGATATTCAATAAATTTTTTGATGCTTTCTTCTGTCATTAACGGCAAATCCCCGTTAAGTATAATCACCTGTCCGTCAAAGTTTTCAAGATACGGACAAGCCATTGAAACTGCATGACCTGTCCCTAATTGCGGTGACTGCAGAATTGTTTTAGCGTTATTGTAATTTTTTTCTACAAATTCGGTAACCTCTTTTGCATGATGTCCTACAATTACAAAAGATTTGCTTACGATATTTTTTGAATTCTCTAAAACATATCCAAGGATTGGTTTTTCAAAAATCTTGTGCAAAACTTTAGATGTATTTGATTTCATTCTGGTGCCTTTTCCGGCTGCAAGAATTACTGATTTAATTTCGTTATTCATTTTTCTCTCCTTTGTTTTTATTTTACTATAAAAATGAGCGTGCCGCTCAACCCGCGAAATTAGTTTTTGTATATTTTGTGCTGATTTTCGTTGTTATGCTATAATCTCTATATGGAAAAACGTAAAAAAGCGGTTGTTGCATTGAGCGGCGGGGTTGACAGCTCTGTTGCAGCACTTTTATTGAAACAACAAGGTTACAAGGTTATTGGTTTGACAGGAAAAATGATTAATTCCTCTTCTGCACAAACAGTAATCGATAATGCAAAAAAAGTTGCAGACAGCCTCGGAATTGAACATTATGTATGTGATGTTACAGAATTGTTCAAAGAAAAAGTTATCCATTATTTCGAAAATTCTTATAAATACGGTAAAACGCCAAATCCCTGTATTATGTGCAATCAGTTTATAAAGTGGGGCTTTTTGTTTGATTATGCTATGAAAGAATTAAATGCAGATATTTTTGCAACCGGACATTATGCAGATATAAGATGTGTTGACGGTGTTTATAAGCTTTATCCGGCAAAAGACGAGCATAAAGACCAGTTATATTTTCTTTACCGGCTCGGACAAAAACAGTTGTCAAAAACGGTTTTTCCCCTCTATAAGTACAGCAAAGAAGAGGTAAGACAAATGGCTGTTGATTTTAACCTTCCGCCAAAAGATTCTAAAGACAGTCAGGATATCTGCTTTATTCAAAAGCCGGTTACTGCAAAAAAATACTTGATTGATAAATTTGGGTGTAAGAAAGGCGATTTTATAGATATTCTGACAGGTAAAAAATGGGGTGAGCATCAAGGATGTTACCAGTACACAATAGGACAGAGAAAAGGTATAGGAATTGCTGCTCCGTATCCTCTTTATGTAATAGATATTGATGCTGAAAAAAATATTGTTTACGTTGGGCGTGAAGAGGATAATTATAAACAAAGCCTTAGAGCTTATGATTTGAATTTTTCTTATCCATTAAAGGAGGATGAGTTTGATGCTATGGTTAAAATCCGTTATAATATGCACCCTAAAAAGGCTCATGTCCAAATTATCAATGAATGTGCTGATGTAAGTTTTTATGAACCTGTAAATTCTGTTACCTCAGGCCAGTCGTGTGTATTTTATGATTTAAATGACCTGCATTTAATCGGCGGCGGAATTGTCGGAAGATAACTTTACTTTTATTTTTTACGGCAGTATCATGGTTTTGCTTAGGGAGGGGAATTATGTATAATCCGAAATCACACAATGCTGATGAATTTATTTCGCATCAAGAAATTCTTGATACTTTGAAATACGCTGATCAAAATAAAAATAATATTGAATTAATTGATAAAATTTTAGAAAAAGCAAAGCTTGGGAAAGGCTTAACTCACAGGGAAGCATCTGTTCTTCTTGCATGTGATATTAAAGAAAAGAATGAAGAAATCTTTTCGCTTGCAAAAAAGATTAAGCAGGATTATTACGGAAACAGAATTGTTCTTTTTGCCCCTCTTTATTTATCAAATTACTGTGTAAACGGATGTGTATATTGCCCATATCATGCGAAAAATAAACATATTCCGCGCAGAAAACTAACGCAGGAAGAGATTAGAAACGAAGTTATAGCGCTTCAGGATATGGGGCACAAAAGACTTGCAATAGAAGCAGGCGAAGACCCTGTTAATAACCCTCTTGAATATATTCTGGAATCCATAAAGACAATTTACGGGATAAAACACAAAAACGGCTCAATAAGGCGTGTAAATGTTAATATTGCAGCTACTACCGTTGAAAATTACAAAAAACTTCACGAGGCAGGCATCGGAACTTATATTCTGTTTCAAGAAACTTATAATAAGGAAAGTTATGAAAAACTTCACCCGACAGGCCCAAAACACAATTACAAATATCATACGGAAGCTATGGATAGAGCAATGCAGGGCGGTATTGACGATGTAGGTCTCGGGGTTCTTTTCGGCCTTGAATCTTACAGGTATGAGTTTGCAGGACTTTTAATGCATGCAGAACATTTAGAGGCTGTATTTGGCGTTGGACCGCATACGATCAGTGTCCCGAGAATCAGAAGAGCTGATGATATCGACCCTGAAACTTTTGACAACGGTATTGATGATGATACGTTTGCAAAAATTGTCGCCTGCATAAGAATTGCAGTGCCTTATACAGGCATGATTGTTTCTACAAGAGAAACTGCCGAATGCAGAAAACGTGTATTGGAACTGGGGATTTCTCAAATTTCAGGCGGTTCTAAAACAAGTGTAGGCGGGTATTTTAATCCAATGCCTGAAAAAGATGATTCTGCGCAGTTTGACGTTTCCGACAGACGCCCGCTTGATGAAGTTATTAAATGGCTTATGGAGCTGGGATATCTTCCGAGCTTCTGTACTGCCTGCTACAGAAACGGCAGAACAGGCGACAGATTTATGGAGATTTGCAAAGAAAAACAAATTCATAACTTCTGCCATCCGAATGCTATTTTAACTTTGAAAGAATATTTAGAAGATTATGCTTCAGAAGAAACAAAGCGTGTTGGAGAAGCTTTAATTGAAAAAGAAGTAAAAATTCTTGAATGCCCGGAATGCGTAAGAGCAAAAGTCGCGGAAGATTTAGGAAAAATTGAAGCAGGCGGAAGAGATTATAATTTCTAGAGTATATTTTTTATAAACATCATTGTAAACGGTTTATTGAAAAATCCGTAAAGATAAACGCCTGTCATTTTTAAAGATTTCCAATCCTGACACATTACAGTAATTGAACGGGATTTATAATTGGTATTTATTATATCTCCGATTTTTGGATGTGAGATTTTATTTTTTTTGAGAATTTTTTCAGTATGTTCTTCATCAAGAATCCTTAGTTTGTAAGGATTTGGAATAAAGTATTTATTTTTATAAGTAACATAACAGGGCATCCATGGATGAAATGCACGTATTCTTGCTTGAATTTCTTCTGCATTTTCTTTTTTAAAGTCAAGCATCATATCTTCTGGTTTTACGTTTGGGTAGTACGTCGCATCTTTTTCATTCTGATTCACCGGAATAATTATTCCTTCATTGAGTTTGTTTAAAATTTCTGTGCACATTTGCCTTGCACGATAGACAGTTCTTTCTTTTAATTCTTTGCCGGTATCGCCTGGAAAAATTTCTATTTCTTGTTGTGCAAGTATTGTACCTTTATCAAAATCTTCGTTGATAAGATGAAATGTTATGCCTGATTTATTTTCTCTGTGCAAAATGCTTTGTAAATAAGGATTTGGGCCTCTGTATCTGGGAAGAAAAGACGGATGTACATTTACCGAAGCTATTACAGGGAGATCAATAATTTCTTTTTTCAATTTTTCATGCCATGTGCCGACAAGAATTATGTCTGCATTGAGCTTTAAAACTTCATTCTTAAATTTTTCAGAATTTGCGGAGCTGCATTTAATTTCGTGAAGCTTATTTTGTTTAATCAATGTTACATCAGGAGAACTTTTGAAAAAATCTCTTATCGCAAGCAAAACAGGAGGCATTGAAGTCCTTTCATACCTGAAAACTCCGGCAATATTACATCCCGCATCAATAGTCCCTTCTATCAGATTAGAGAGCATTTCTCCTTTGCCTAAAATTACAACCTTCATACTTACTTCTCCGAATTTAATACCTGATTTTGGATGCTCTGTCCATTTCGCGCTTCATATCTTTTCTTGCTATATCTTCACGTTTATCGTGAACTTTTTTACCTTTTGCAAGTCCGATTTCCACTTTTGCAAAACCGTGTGATAAAAATACTTCAAGCGGAACAATTGTGTAGTTATCCTGTTTGACTTTGGTCTGCATTTTCAGGATTTCTTTTTTATTAAGTAAAAGTTTTCTGACACGTTCAGCATCATGGTTAAATCTGTTGCCTTGTTCATACGGTGAAATATGGCATTTATACAGGAAAATTTCATTATCTTCTATTTTGCAGAAACTGTCTTTTAAATTAATTGCATTTTTCCTTATTGATTTAATTTCAGTTCCGGTCAGCACAATTCCGGCTACATATTTTTCTAGAATATTGTAGTCATGAAAGGCTTTTCTGTTAGTTGTTACAATTTTTCTGTCCATAAAGTTATTATATCACAGATTTTATTCAGTCAGCAGTTGAAAAATTTTTAAAAATATTTTATAATTATAGTGTAATATTTAAAGGAAAGGAAAGAGCGTATGAAAAGATTTATTATGTCAGAGGAGCTGCCGGCAGAATTAAAGCAAACTCAACCATGTGTTGATGCAGCTATGCCTGAAACTCTCGGGGGGGGGGCGATTCCGAGCTTTTAGAAAACAGTTTAGCTAAGAGGTCAAGAAGTCAAGCAAGTTTAAACACTGTCATCCTGAATTTATTTCAGGATCTGTTAATTAGAAGCGAAGATTCAAAGAAGCATAGAAGCAAAGCAAATTTAGAAGGTAGGATAAGAAATGATAGCAGGTTGTTAACTCCAATCTTCCTTCCCTTATTAGGGAAGGATAAGAGGATGGGTGATAATCAATACCCACCCCAACCCTCTCCCATAGGAGAAGGAAGAAATGCCGCTTCACCCTTCACTCTTCACTTTTCTCTTAAACAACGGGTAGCATTTACTTTGGCAGAGGTTCTCATTACCCTTGGAGTCATAGGTGTAGTTGCTGCTTTGACAATGCCTTCATTAATTGCTAATTACCAGAAAAAAGTCTGGGTAAATCAATTAAAAAAAACTTATGCAACATTAAATGAGGGATTCAGACAAATAATGGCAAAAGAGGTGTGTACAGATTTACGCTGTGCAGGTATAGCCGCAGCAGTTGGACCAAATGATATGTATTATTACACTGATGACTATATTGATTTTTTTAAAAACAAAATGATTGAGACATTTAAACTTTCTAATGTTGAAAATTTGAGCGCTTCAAATTCCTCAAATAATTATTCTTATACAGTAAAAACAGGCAAATCAACGTATACTTTCAATAATTTATTGCCGTTGTTAAATGATACTTCTGGTTATAGCAATAAGCATTTTTTAGGGACAACTCCTGATGGTTCAGTTTTAGCTTTTAGTATTCAAAATAATAATTCTCTTAATGAAGGACCTTATATTATAGTTGATATAAATGGTCAAAAGGGACCTAATACTGCAGGAAGAGATATTTTTTTGTTAATGTTAGGGAATAACAATCAGGTTGTAATATACGGCAGTAAACTTTATTGGGATTCTTGCGGCGGTAGTGAAAGATTCAATAATCCAAACCATGTAAGACCAACTTTTCCATCATATGAAGAATTTTATGAAATGATTAAACAATCTTGTTTAGCTGATGACATTCCAGGTGCTGGTATGACTTGTGCAGCTGTGATTGAACATGATGGCTGGCAGATGAATTATTAAAACAATAAAAAGGCTGACTTTTATTGTCAGCCTTTTTATTACTTGGTTTAGAATGTATATTTGGGAATTACAAACGGTTCATTATTCGCATCTTTATCAACGAATTTTAAATAGTAATCCATTGCTTTTTCTTTTGTTGCATTATAGAAATCATCGTTTATAAACTTTTTATGCAAGTCGGTTCTGTCGCCCGAATAATTTCCGAGATTGTTTGCATACGTTTCAATGACAGCTTTGTCAGAACCTCCGCCGTAAGCTTTTGTTTTTGCGTCTGTTCCTGACGGTCTGATTTCAATGTATTTGTCTGTAAACTCTAAATATGTGCCGTCTCCGACAAACTTTATTGATGTAAGATTATCAAAAATCAGACTCTTAAATGAATCATTGAGTACTTCTTTTACGTCATCAAGAGTCATTTCACCTTCTTTTACAGCCATTGCCATTGAGAGGTAAAATAAATCATTTTTTGTCCTTTTTGCTTCCCCTGCAATTTTAGCTTCTTTTAGTTTATTTATATCAGGTTCTGATTCATTGTAATAAGCGATATCAACTCGTGTATCAAATCTGCCGGTAATATTATTTTCTTCGAAAATTTTAGTCAAATATTCTGATAATGATACCTGCTTTCTTTGAAGAAGAGAAATAAGCGCTGATGCTACAATAATTGCTTCCGTTGCACTTTTTTCTCTCATGGCAATTGCAAACCTTCCGGCATTTGATTTTATGAGATCTTCAGTTCCCATAATCATGCCGCCTGATTCTTCCCCGCCGAAAAGTAATCTTGGATTTACTCCTAAATTTATTGAATTGCCGAATACATCATCTATTATGACCTCTTTTTCAGGAGCTTTTTTGAGTTTTAATTCAACTTTTTTCATAATATTTGCGATTTCTTTAAAGCCTACAGGGACATTAACAACTTTTATGCCTTGTTTTTTAGCCCATTCATCCCAAGAAATAGCAGAGGCTGTTGTTTTGATAATAAATCTCGGGTGATTGTTCCAGAGATTTTGTGCTTTTAACTGTTTCGACCAGAAATCCATAAGCATTAAAAATGCCTGATTTGCCGTAAAAATAGTCAAAATTATATTTTCATTGAGTCTTATATAATCTATACCTGCTTTTTCAAGTTCCGGAATTGTACAGGCATATTCCGTCTGAGCAATTGTAAGTCTGTCATGATCCGGATCGGTTATTAAAACTGCAGTTCCAACAGGCAAATCTGCTAATTTTTTATCATAATGCATGGTTTCAATAACAGGAAAGAACTTTTCATCATTATGACGCTTAGCAATAACAGTGGCGTCAACCGAATAGTCATAAAACGCTTTTTCTCCTTTTGGTGTATGATCATATTTTCCGATAGAATGGAAAAACGGATCTTCTTCAATATTGAACCATGTAAATTTGTCTGAAATATCCAGCTTTTTTAGAACTCTGCTCAATGTTCTGTATGCAGAGCCGCCAACGTTCTCAATAACGATTTTGTCTTTTATCTGTTTAATTAAATCAAGGTTAATTTTTTGTGCAACACCTGATTTTAGATATTCAACGTATAAATCGACACCGTCATCAAGATTTCCTAGAACTTTTTCATCAATAAGCGGATTATTTTTTGCGGCTATTTTTATTTCATAAGCTCCTTTTTTTTCTGTTTCATCGAAAATTTCGCGGATTTTTTTTACAAACTCCATGGATTCTTCGGGTAAATATTGACTACCCTGTGAATTTAAGTCTTTTGTTGCATTTTTAACAGAAATCCCATGGCTTGATGTAATATATTCTCCGCCAAGCAAATCGAGTTTGAATGCCAGAAAAGAAGCCAGCCAGATAGGAATGGTTTTTCTATCTTTCGGTACAAGTGTTCTAATTCCGTTTGCCGCTTGAATCCTTGCTATGGCATCAAGAAATAATTCTGAATTGTATCTTACTTCTCTGCCTGCAACTTTGACAATCTCTTTGTCTTTGTATTTTTCTTTTGCTACAAGCGCTTTTGCCAGTGTTGCCAGAACTATTCCTACAAGGTTAATCGGGAATCTTGTATCCTGCGGGTACAAAATGTTTTGCGGTCCTCTGATGCCGGCTGTAGAAACTTTAGCTTCTTTGGCATAGTTTGCAAACCATTCCTCAAGATTGAGCCCTTGAGGATTTTTATCTTTATCGTACGGTTTCAAATGTTCTTTTTTTAAAGTGAATGTAAATTCTCCTTCATCAGAAAAATCCATGAGATTTAGCTGTTTGATATAGTCGGGAGTTTTGTCATATACACTTTTGAATAATTCGTTTTCTAACTCTATATTTGAGGTTTTCATACTTCTCTCCTTAAATCTTATTTATAATATATATGAAAAACTTGTAATGTGCAATGTTTGAATATATAATTATATTATAATTGATTTTTAAGGAGAAATTTATGTTCTGGGACAAAGATAAGAACTACACCAAAAGAAAAGCATCAGAATTTAACGCCTGGCGGACATTTCTTCAAATTCTTGTTTGTAAATATTTTTATGGCATAAGATTGAAACTTGTTTACAGGATTGAAGTTCACGGGCTTGAAAATGTCCCGAAAGACAATGCATACATTGTTTGCCCTAATCATTTATCTACTCTGGATCCCCCGATGCTTGCTGCTGTTTTGCCCAGAAGAATTTCTTTTATGGCAAAAAAAGAATTATTTGATATTCCATTTATAAGATGGTGGCTTGACTGGCTCGGTGCATTTGCGGTAAACAGAGAAAGTCTAGGTCCGTCTACTATTAAAACTGTTATGGAAATTAAAAAAAGTTCATGGGTTTTTGGAATATTCCCTCAAGGAACTAGAGGCGAGTACGGGACTATTTCTTCTGTGACAAAGGGATTTGCTGGACTTGCAAAAATTACTAAGTGTGCTGTACTCCCTGTCGGGCTGGTTGGTACTCAAGAAGTTAAAAGGTGGCCGTTTTCAGGAAAAATTATTGTAAGAATAGGAAAACCGATACCATATAGTGACAATCCTGACGAAGTTGTAGAAAAATGGATAGATGCTATTCAAGAATTAACTGGTTTTAAATATATACCGGCGAATGATGATGTAAAAAATTTAGGAGTTAAGAATGACGAAGAAGGCAAGAAATTACAATAGAAGATATCCTTATGAGTATAATATATTCAGGACTATATTTTATATGTCGTTTTTGTATGTTGTGGTTATTCCTTTTATGAAAATATTCTACAACTATACTATTACGGGTCGAGAAAATCTTCCGACAAAAGCCAAAAGCGGTAAATTCATTTATACCGCAAACCATGTTTCGCATTTTGATCCTCCTATGGTGACTATGGCTTGCGGACGGCCTATTGCTTACATGGCTAAAAAAGAGTTGTTTGAAAAAGGCGACAAATTCGAGTGGCTTGTTAAAAGATTAGGGGCTTTTGCTGTTGATAGAACAAAACCTGAAATCGCTACTTTTAAAACAGTAAAAGATATTTTGTCAACAAGCTGGTCATTAGGAGTTTTTCCGCAGGGTGGAATAAGACCTTACGGTTCGGAACTGGGTGATTTGAAAAAAGGCTTCATTGTAATAGCTAAAAATGCTAAGGCTGACATAGTTCCGGTTGCTGTTGGAGGTTTTACCGGATATCCGAAATTGAAACCCTTTACAAGACGTGAAGTTCATTTGCATGTAGGCAAACCCATATCTTATAAATTGAGTGAAGAAGAAATTATCTATGAATGGTGCAAACAAATTTCAGAACATGCTGACTATATAAATACAGCACCTGTTCCTGAATCATATAAAGAAAAACAAACAGTATCTTAAATATTTTATTATACGTGTTTTTCAGCTGTTTTCACTACTTCATAATCCCAGACGAGTGTTCCTATGCTTGTTGTGTAAGTCAGCAAAATAAGTAAAATATAAGTTGATAACTTCATTATTACTGTTTGTTGTGATGAAATGAGCATTCCTAATGAACTAATGTCCCATTTATATGCGTATGAAGCAACAAAACCTATTATAAAAAATGTTATAAATAAAAGTAAAAAACTTGTTATATAGCACAAAACAGTAATCCATAATCTTTTTAAAAGAAGAAAAAAATAATCCTTTATTTTAAATATCTTGAATAATTTGTTGTAATCTTTGTCATCAAATGAGTAAGAAAATCCTGCTTGTATTATTGTTAATGGTATTGCAATTATAGTTTCTATACAAAATACTGAATACTGATACTTTGTAAATAAACTTATCAGATAAAGAGGTATACCGATTAAAAATACAATGACCGGAATTCTGTGAATAAAGAGCTTAAAACATTCAAAATCAATTTCAGGTAATTGTCTTGAGTGCATAAAGATAGTTTCATATCCTATAAGAAACATAGAAAATATTATCAAAATAGCCGGTAAAAGAATTTTTTGTAATAATGTTACCTCATTTATATCTTCAATAATACCAAGTGATAAATATGCATTTAACAGTCCTGCTATTCCGCATACAGAAAATAAAGTGACTTGCTTAAAGAAGGTATTTTGTCCGGAAAATAATATTTTTAGGCCATTAATCATTTGAGACATTATCAAATTCCTCTCTAAGTAAAGGACTTATTTTTTCGCGATAAACATTAATCAAAGAATAAGGAAAAGCAAGATACCATGTTATTATAAGAAAATAGCAGGATATAACGTCAATAATGCTGTCAAGTATATAATAATCTTTCGCAATCATGCCTATTGTATTTAAGTTGGTTAAAGTTGCGATTAAATAAATTAAAACTATTATTGCAACCAGTGCCAGACTGATTAACATAAATAATAAGAATTTTATATATGTTTGTTTAATTGCAGGTTTTATAAATTTGAAAATCAATGCTATATTTAAAAGGTTTTTAAATGTAAATTGTTCGGCAAAAGCAAGGTAAATATAGTTAATGAAAGGAGAAAGAAAAAGTATTGCAATTATAACAATTATTGGTACAGCTATAGTGTGCGTTGCAAAGTATAAAATTACCGATAACATAATTATAACAGCAGCGTAAAATCCCCATACAAGGTTTATAACTATCATGCCGCCGAGAACTTTACCGCTTAATTCTTTAAAAGAAGGCAATACTCCTAGATTTATATCGTTTAAAGCATTATGCAAAAATTGCAGGCTGTATACTCCCATTAAAAGATTAAAAATTAGATCAACAGGGTTTTGTTTGATATTTTCAGGTTTTCCTGATGCAATATCAAATAAAGTCGAAAGTATAGTCCATATAAGTGCTATTAAAAAAAGTGTTATATGAGCACCTTTATTCTCAAAGATTTTTTTATAACTTGCAACTATACCTGCCATAATTCTCTCCTTATATATCAAATTAATTATAGCAGTTTTTACACTAATTGCAAGAATATATTTTTTTTATTGTACAATTTAATTATGGACATAGAAGTTAAACAAAAGTTGAATGAACTAAAATCTCGTTTTAACAAAATAAAGGAGTGTCTTTGACCTTGAAGTATTGAAAGCAGATTTATTAAAGCTGGAGACAGAACTTCAATCTCCTGCAGTCTGGGCTGATCAAAAAAAAGCTTCTTCATTAGGCAGCAAGGTAAGAGATATAAAAGATAATATTGTTTTTATTGAAAAATATCAGGCTGTTCTAGATGATACAAGCGTAGCTCTTGAATTAGACGATGCTGATTTGGTTAATGAATGTGCAATGCACTTATCTGAAATGGAAAAAGCCCTTGATAAATATGAAATTAAACAAATGCTAAGCGGAGAATATGATGAAGCTGATGCAATTTTAACTATTAATTCAGGTGCCGGCGGAACTGATGCTCAAGATTGGGCAAGCTTATTGTTAAGAATGTATACAAGATGGGCAGAACGTAAAGGCTGGCAGGTTGAGCTTTTAGATAAATTAGACGGAGACGAGGCCGGTATTAAATCTGCAACGATTAAAATTACTGGTAAATACGCCTTTGGTTACGCAAAGGCTGAAAAAGGCGTTCATCGTCTGGTTCGGATTTCTCCTTTTAACGCAAACGGGAAAAGACAGACAAGTTTTGCCTCTGTAGAAGTTTCTCCGATTATTGAGGATTTTGAGAAAACTATAGTTATACCACCGGAAGAGTTAGAGATAGATACAATGCGTTCTGGCGGTGCCGGAGGTCAAAATGTTAACAAAGTAGAAACTGCTGTAAGAATTTTGCATAAACCTACAGGAATTGTAGTAAAGTGCCAGCAAGAGCGTTCTCAGTTGCAAAACAAAGAAAATGCCATGCAGATTCTGGCATCTAAACTTCTAGCAATACGTCAGGCTGAGCACGAAAAAAAGCTTGCTGAGTTAAAAGGGGAGACTTCAGATATAAATTTTGGTTCTCAAATCCGTTCGTATGTATTTCATCCTTATAAGATGGTTAAGGATCATCGTACTAATTATGAAACAGCTAACGTTGACGCTGTTATGGACGGGGATTTAGATCCTTTCATAGAAGCGTTTCTAAGAAAGTAAGGCTTGATTTATCAAAAAAAATAATTTATAATAAAAAATAATTAAGAAAGGAGTCAGATTTATGAGAAGATTTGTAATTAAAGAGCAGCAAGCCGAATGCTGTGATACAGTAGTTATGCCTGAAACCATCGGGGGGGGGGCGATTCAGGGCTAACAAGAGGCCATGAAGTCCAGAGGTCAAGAAGTCAAGCAAGTTTACAAAATGTCATCCCGAACTTGTTTCGGGATCTCAAAATTAGATGCAAAGAGGCAAAGAAGCATAGATGCGAAGTCTTTAACGTAGAAAAGATAAACAATTTAAGTATTTTGTATGGAACGGCTACGTTCCC
>CALUVW010000013.1 GCA_944324315.1 Candidatus Gastranaerophilales bacterium
CGTAAACACTCATGCCTGCTGTTGAACAGGCGTTTTTATCAGGTACGATTGGTTCCAATATAGTAACGTTAACGACAATTAAAAAAAGAGTAACTTTTGTTACTCTTTTTTAATATGCTTGAATGGTGAGGGCTTTAATCCGTCTATAGCGGGTTCAGCGGATTTGCGGACGGACGGAGTGAAACAAGTCCGGATAGCGAGGAAATTGAGCGGAATTGAACCGCAGGATCAAAAGCGAAACTTTCCGAGCGTGGAGCAAATCCAAGACAACGCAAGCCGAGCAGAGGGCGGAGCAAGACAAGTCCGCCGTCGACACCATAAAAAAGACGATAACAAATGTTATCGTCTTTTTTATGGTCAAAATTATTTTAAAAATCCATTCCAATAGGTACCGCCGGTACCGTCAGGGTTTATGTTTGCAACCGCATAATACGTACAACCAAAACCCAAGTAGTCAGAACCGTGAGCGGCTTCTATAAATGAACATTTGTTAATATTGCCATTATCAACATAAGGCTGAATTGAACCATTTTTGTTTATAGTAAAAACGTGCAAATCATAACCGAGACGGTTAGGTCCTTTTCCTGTCCCATTTATATCATAATAATATCTATCCGAAAAATAATTCAAACCGCCAACCCACACAGTACTACCGTCAGCCAGTTGAATTATCTTTTTCAGATATGCATCCGCATCTATATGGGCATTATTTTTACCATCAAGAGTTTTATAATACTGACTTTGATCAATCCAACGCTCGCCATAGGTACATTCATAATAATGCCCGTCACAAATATGTGAGCCTTTAGTGAACCTAACAAAATCTTCAACCTGCTTAATTGCCGATGCCTCATCTCTTATTGTATCAGGGTATGATGCAAGTCCAGCCTGATAAGACTCCCAAGGATCTATATCATTGGCTTTCATCATCAAATTAACATTCTGAATTACGGAGTATGCTTTCTTAAACTGACTTTCTAAAGCCTTCATTTGATATTTATGTATCAAAACCGGCATTGTCATAGCGGCAACAACTCCGATTATGCCGAGTGTTATAAGAACTTCTGCCAAAGTAAATGCTGCTCGACGAATATTGTCAGAGTGGATTACGTGCATAACACCTTCAGCGGGAGTAAATGCATATAATTTCTTTGTATTTTCAAAATTGTGATATAACATATCACTATTATAACATATTTTTTTATCTTTACAACCCCTTAAAAACCTTGATGGAAGCTGAAAATCGCCCCCCCCCCGAGTACTGCATCAATAGTAATATTCAGGGAATTTTCTTTGGGTAATTGCATTGATAAACGCTCAGCTCCAAAATTTTTCATACATTCACTCCTATTAACTTATATTCTTATTATATATTACAATCTAAAATTCTGCAAGCTTGATGTTTATGAAAAAATATATTGTTTAAAAATTTTTCGCAATAAATTGTTTAACTTTTAATATCCAGTAGCCATTTTTTTCTTTCGGATTAAATTTAACCCACCAGCCTGTAGGGTATTCTGATTTTATATGTTCTAATAGTTTCATATATTCTAAATAATAATCGTGTTTCAAATCATCTTGAAATTTTCCAAGCCATGAAGTAGCTTTGGAGAAATATTTGTTTACAAAAACATTTTTATATTCATCAAGAAGATTTTCAGATTTCAGCATTTCTTCTACACCGTAAAATACATAAATAGGGGAAAAACTCTTTTTCTTTTTAACTGATGTAACAGCTCCTTTACGATTTTTTCTGTAGCAATAAATGTTTTCAGGCAATAGTGCAATTCGTTCAGCTTTTATCATGGAATGGAAAAACGGAAGCTGATCTTGACCTGCTTTTATATCCTGAAATTTAATATTATTTTTGATGAGAAAATCTCTTCTATACAATTTTGTCCAGGCTGTTGACGGGAATTTGAAAATATCCTTTTTAATATCTTTTGATGAAAATACTTTATTAAAATATTCTTTAGGGAGTTTGTCTGCGCTGTAACCGCCATTTTTACCTTTCCCTTCATAATAAGAAAGTCCGCCGAAGATTAAAATATCCGTATTTAATTTATCCGCTTTTACTATGATTTTTTCAAGTGCATTATCTTCTATCCAATCATCTCCGTCAACATAATAAACATATTCCCCTTTAGCAATTGAAAGTCCTGCATTTCTTGCAATACCGGAACCTTCATTTTTTTTGTCTATAATAATAATTCTGCCATATTTTGCTTTGTAATCCTGCAATACAGAGAGCGAATTATCTGTAGAACCGTCATTCACACATATAATTTCTAAATCCTTAAATGATTGATTTAATATACTCTCCAAGCATTGAGCAATATAATATTCTACATTATAAACAGGAATAACTATTGATAACTTTGTCATATTGAAATCTTATCATAAAAATTTAATAAGATATTTTTCTCGGATAATCTTTAGGGATTTTCCAGCCGTTATATTGAATTAAAAGAGTACAAAAATATCCCTCATTCTCACAATTAGTATATAAAGATTCTTTGGTTCCATTCCAGTTCCAAAAATAAGATTCCAATCCTTTACCTTCTTTATCATCCCAACCAGGAGTATACATAAACGCAAATGCATTTCGTCCGAGTTTATCCGGATAAATCTTGCCCCAGGAATTTTCTTCTATATTTTGGTAAACTTTAGGAATAAAATAATAATCGTTTGAGGAGTAATACAATAAACCGCTCCCATCAGGAAAAACTACCAGCCCTCTATTACCAGCATTTTCAATACTTGTATACTTCAAATACTTTGCCAGATAAGTGTCAAACCAAATTTTAAATTCTGCATAATTTGAAAAAGTTTGTTTCCAATTAGCCTTATCACCAAATTCTGATTCAGCCATAATAAGAGCCTGATTATAAGATGAATAGAATTTTTTCAATCTTACTTCAACTTCCTGATTTCGATGTTTTTGAATTAATACAGGCATTGTCATAGCGGCAACAACACCGATAATCCCGAGGGTGATGAGAACTTCTGCCAAAGTAAATGCAGCTCGACGAATATTATTCGAGGGATCTACGTGCTTTACCCCCTCCTTGATTAGGGAGGGGGTAGGGGGGAACGTAGCCGTTCCATCCAACATATTAAGATTGCATCTTTTTTTAGGATAAGGATTTTTGCTTATTACATCGTTACCCAACATCTTATCCTTCCATAATAAGGGAAGGAAGATTGGAGTTAATAGATTGAAATCATATCTTCTACTACCTTCTATATTTGATTTGCATCTATGCCTCTTTGCTTCTTCGCATCTAATTATGAGATCCCGAAACAAGTTCGGGATGACATTTGGTAAACTTGCTTGACTTCTTGACCTCCTGAATTCCTGACCTCTAATTAGCTCGGAATCGCCCCCCCCCCGAAGGTTACAGTTCTTAATAATTCTCTCATGCTTTTTGCTCCTATTGTTAAATTTAAAATAATACTACTGGTATTATTTTAACATATTATGATTTATTTTTCAAGAATACTAAAAATTACCTGCCGATTTCTGTCGCTCTTTGAGCCATAGATTTTGTAATATTAATCAATGCAAGGTTAGCCTCGTAAGCTCTCTGTGCAAGAATAGCATCAGCCATATCAACAGCAGGATTAACGTTTGAAGCTCTTATATAACCGTTTGCGTCAGCATCAGGATGCCCCGGACGATAAATTTTATCACCAAGAGTAGGATCTTCAATACATCCGTTAAATACTACACCTCCCTGCAAATAAGGCAAAGTACCAACTCCGAACACATCTTCTTTCATAGTATTCATTAATCCATGAAAAGAAATATCTTCAGTTGCATTCAAAATAGGAATTTTTCTGACGTAATTTGGAGTATCAACGTTTGCAACGTTTTTCGCATGAATATCCAGCCTTAAGCCATGTGCTTTTAAGGCATTTGCTCCGATATTCATTGATTCCATAATACTCATTTTTCTATCCTCCCTGACGGTTATTATCAAAATTTGTTATATATTGTTCAGTCGCTTACGCTACTGTTTTTTACCCTTTCTTATCACTTACCTACATTTATGACTGTTTTCATTTCCGTAATTATATTAGACATTCTTCTCGTTGCCATCGTATAAAGAATTGAATTTTGCTGTAATTCCATTAGTTCATTTGCGGGGTCAATTTCTTCATACGTTTTCTCATCTATAATCCCTGATGGTCCGAGCTTTTCAGATAATTTGGTTTCCAATGGACTGTTCATAGAACTTAAATAGTCACCAAAATTAATATCACGACGAACATAGCCGGGCGTATCTATATTGGCAAGGTTTGAACCTAACGCTCTTTGTCTCTGCGTTATCAAATCCATCATTAATGTAACTTTGCCCATATTATCCATTGATGTGAACATTTTTTAGCCTTTCGTTAATTTATGTAATATTTAATTTGGTTGAGATGCTTTTTATTTAATTTTTATCATTATTCTCTTATATTAATTGACTTGTTGTACATATCATCAACAACCTTCATCATACGCATACTTGCAAGCATTGAAGCATTCAGACGCAGCATATCGGAAACTGATGAGAATATATTTGTATTACCGTTCTCCAAATTATTCTGGCAAAAGCATTCATGATCAATAACCAATTCAGGCTCACCTGAATCTTCTGTCGGAATAAGTTTGTTCATGCCTGCCTGTTCAAGATTTTCCTGAGATGCAAACCTTACTAACGGGATTGTACCGAGTTTTTTTGGAGCTGTATTTGCGGCATCATAGGCAAATACTTCCCCGTTTGGTTTAATTTCAAATTTATAACAATTTGTCGGAATTTTTATACCTTCTCCGACAATCCAATCGTCTGTTGTTACAAGATAGCCCTCTTTCCCCTGCTTAAAGGCTCCGTCTCTTGTATACGCAACCTGCCCTTCAGGAGATACAACAGGAATAAAACCGGTACCATTGATAGCTACATCATACGGATTGCTTGTAACCTGAATAGAACCCTGCTGGTAATCGGCTCTGATTGCTCCGGTTAAGTATCCGTCCTCTTGAAGCATCTGTTCAAAAGTAACATTTTTATAACCGTTAGTGTTCATATTTGCAAGGTTATTACCGACATAAGCCAGTTTTTCAAACTGCTGTGTCGCGTTATTTATACTTCTTCGTACTATAGCCTGCATACTATACATAATATTTATTCCTCACCTGTTTTTTATGAAGTTGTTCCCAGCTGGGATATGACTTTTTGCAAATTCTGATTTTGAATCATAAAAATTTGTCTGTTTGCCTCAAAATTTCTTATTATAGGCATCATACCAATAAACTCATTTTGAAGAGAAACATTTGAATACTCATTATACCCCTGCTTTACCTGCGGATCCATTATAATAATACCGTTTGAGTCAACAACACCGATATATGCCGCTTTTACAAGCTTGTTTGAATTTCTGTTGAACACACTGACAAGCCCTTTTGAATTAATCTTAATATCTTCGATTTTTTCTGGGACTATTGGCAGCTGAACGGGCACACCGGCATTTGACAGAACATTTTCATCCTGCAAATTTAAAAGAAAGCCGTTTTTATCAATTTTAAATCGTCCGTCTCTTGTTAGCTTGACACCGTCTTTGCCCTGTATTTGAAAATAACCCTTGTTAGCAAGAGCAAGATCAAGCGGGTTATCCGACATAGAAATTCTTCCGACATTATCGTCAACTGTCTGTGAAAGTCCGTGAACTCCTATCCATTCGGTAAAAGATGATACTACAGGCTCTTTTCTCTGATAACCGATTTTATCAAAACCGGTAACATTTTCATTATACATCCCGATAAGCTCGCTTTGCACATGCATTGCTCTTAAGGATGTTGTTATTCCCTTTTCACAGTATCTTATACCGCCGTTTATTATCATTACTACCTCTTTTTCTAATACAATCGGATATGTTCATGTATAATTCAACAAATCTAAAAAAAATCATCTGTTTGTATTAGTCAATAAGTCTTTAATGATAATTTCAAATAAGTCAAATATTATGAGACTTATATAGAAAATTCCACTGATAATGGCTAAAATTGTCACCCTAAACTTGTTTCAGGTTCTTGTCAGTGGTAAGATCCCGAAACAAGTTCGGGATGACATTTGGTAAACTTGCTTGACTTCTTGACCTCCGGAATTCCTGACCTCTAATTAGCTCGGAATCGCCCCCCCCCCGAAGGTTACTGTTCTTAACAATTCTCTCATATTCTTACTCCTTTAATTAATGAAATTACTATTATATAATAACATATTATAACTATTTTTTCAATAGTCGCATTATTCCTCAATTAATTTATATAAAGACGGTGCTTCTTGAATACTTACATTATTCTGCGGAATTTTTAAGATTTTCACTTTTACAGTTCTGTTTGTGTATTCTATTCTTATTTCATCCCCTTCTTTTAGCTGTTTAGAAGGTTTTGCAGGATTGCCGTTAACATAAACCCTTCCTGTATCTGATACTTCATTCGCAACCGTTCTGCGCTTTATTAATCTTGAAACTTTTAAAAACTTATCTAATCTCATTTTTACCGCCTTTTAATAATTTTATATTACAATAAACAAGATTTATGTTATAATCAAAGAAAAATTAAAGGAAAATTAATGATAAAAAATATAATTTTAACTGTAGTTGCACTTTTATTTTTACAAAGTATTGTTTTAGCAGATGCAATAAAATTCGTACAGGTTGCAGACAGTCACTTTAAAAACAAAGACGAATACAGGGAGCAAGTTTTAACAAACACTGTTAAAAGTATTAATAAAGAAAAAAATATATCTTTTGTGGTTTTTACCGGAGATAATATTGACTCTCCGCATGCAGAATATTTACCTGAATTTGTCAAAATCATTAATAAATTAAATGTTCCGTATTACATTGTAATAGGGAATCATGATGTTTTTAAAAATAACGGACTATCTAAAACTCAGTATCTTGAAATAGTACGGGATAACAACTGTTTTTACAGATACAAAGAACCAAATTATGTATTCAAAGAAAACGGATTTGTTTTTATTGTAGTTGATGGTACTAAAGAAATTATCCCGGGTTCTATAGGCTATTATAAACAAGATACTCTTGACTGGCTTGAAAAACAATTAAAGAAATATAAAAAAAGCAAAGTTGTGATTATTCAACATTTTCCGCTTATAACACTTAAAGAGAGTAAAACACACTACGTCTATCAGAAAGAAAAGTATATTGAACTCCTTGATAAATATGATAACATAATAAGCGTGATTGCCGGACATTTACATAACAATCAAGAAGTTATGAGAAACGGTGTTTATCATATTACAAGCCCGACACTGTTAAGCGAACCGCCAGTTTATAAAATTATTAGTATAACCACAGCAAAAGGATTTTCACCTATGGTATATACAGAACTAAAAGAAGTTGATATGACCGAAAAATAGGATTGCTTTTTTTTCTTACTAATATTATAATTACATTAAAATTACATTTGAGGATACAAAATTCATAATGCAAGAGACAGGTAATACGATTTTTAACTTATTTATAATTGCTTTCTTATTATTTTCAAACGGTTTTTTTGTCGCTTCAGAATTTGCAATGGTAAAGGTTAGAAAAACCCGCATAGAACAGCTTGTAAATGAGGGAAACTTTAATGCCAAAATTGCTCTTGAAGCTTTAAAAGATTTGGACAAATTCATAGCTGCTGTTCAACTCGGTGTAACAATCTCAAGTATCGGATTAGGATGGGTTGGGGAAGGAACACTTGCTCATATTATTGAACCCGTGTTTGCGTTTTTACCGGGAATAGGGAAAAATATCGCAACACATACAGCATCTGTTTCAATAGCATTTGCACTTATTACATTTTTCCATGTTGTCCTCGGAGAACTCATCCCAAAATCAATTGCACTTGAATATACTGAAAAGACTGCTCTGTGGGTTGCAAGACCAATGCAGTTTTTAACATTCATATTTAATCCGTTTATCTGGCTTTTAAACGGGTTCGGCAATTTTGTATTAAAAGCAATGAATATTCCTCATTCTCATAAGGGATCGCTTGTACATTCAACTGAAGAACTTGACATGCTTGTAAATGCAAGTTATGACGGCGGAGTTTTAAACGAAACAGAAAAAGATATGCTCCATAATGTGTTTAAATTTTCTGACTTAACAGCAAAACAGGTTATGGTGCCACGTACTGATATGGTTTGTATTCCTGTTGACATGCCTATGGAAGAATTAAACAAACTTGCGGCAGAAAATCAGTATACCAGATACCCTGTATATGAAGAAGATATTGATCATATTATAGGTCTTGTCCACGTAAAAGATTTATATTCTCTATCTATAAAAGATGAAGTTTGTCCGATATCAAAAATTTTACGGGAAGTATTGCTTGTTCCGGAAACAATCACAATGGACAATCTTGTTTTGGAATTTAAAAAACGCAAAGGCCAGATGGCAATTGTTGTTGATGAATTCGGAGGAACATCAGGACTTGTTACACTGGAAGATGTTATAGAAGAGATATTCGGCGATGTTCAGGATGAATTTGACGAAGAAGAGGAAGAAGAAAGCGAAATTAAAGAAATTGCTCCGAATACTTATCTTGCAAATGCGATTACAAGATTGGATGAGTTTGCTGAATTCTTTAACATTGATGAAAAAGAAATTGACGACGAAGATATTGATACAATCGGCGGCCTTGTTGTAAAACAGCTCGGGCGTCTGGCTGAAGTTAACGACACCGTTAAACTTCATAATTTAACGTTTATTGTAAAAGAAGTAGACGGCGCAAGAATAACAAGGCTTGAAATTATAAAATCAGAGGATGAACCTGCTGATGTCGAAAAAGAGGAGGATAAAAATGTCTAAACTGGATAAGAAGCTGAACCCCCCCCCCCGAAGCTCTGCTTTTAATCAAAAGAATTAAGGCTTTCACCTTAGCTGAAATGTTAATTACACTTGGAATTATAGGAGTTATTGCTGCAATTACTTTACCAATTGTAATTACTAATTATCAAAAACAAGAAACAGTTAACAGATTAAAAAAAATATATTCAACAATTAATCAGGCACTTCTAATATCCCAATCAGAAAACGGTAATTTTACAGAATGGGGAATTGCTTCAGAAGAAGCTGACTGGGACAAATATCAGGATAAACTTTCTAGCATTGTTAAGCAAAACATAATTCCTTACCTTAAGATATTAAAAGACTGTGAGTATGACAAGTGTAAAGATGCTGCAACCACAACATTTAAAGATGGTACAATAAGCAAATGGTATGGTACTCGTACCCATTATGTCGTCTATCTAACTGACGGCTCTAGAATACTATTTTTTATCGATAACTCTAATAACGCTGACGGAACTAACATGTGGCATGACCTTGCAATGATGCTGGATATAAATGGGGATAGCAAACCAAACCTTATGGGCAGAGATGTTTTCTATTTATTTTTACATTCGAATAATAATAAAGTTAATATGTTCGGAATAGGGAACTCAAGAGAAACACTAAAGTCGAAATGTGAAAGCTATGGAAATGTTTGCGGAGCTCTAATACAAACAGACGGATGGCAAATAAAAGATGATTACCCGTGGTAAAAATTAAACTATTTTCCATGGCACACACGGTCAAAGTCTTAAATTTTGTCTGTTGCATTCCTACACAATCTTTAGAAATTTAGAAACATTTCCACCTTTTAAACGATGTTGTAAATCCCTTATTGTATAGAATAGATATGTAAACTGTTTGAACAATATTTGGGAAGTTTAATGACTCAGAGTTTTGATTTTTCGTCATACAACAGCATAAAAAGACTTTCGGAAGAGGAACTTACAGCTCTATGGCATGAATATCTTAAAGATAAAACAAATAAAAATGCCAGAGACACTTTAATTGTGCAATATATTTATCTTATAAGATACGTTGTAGGCCGTGTAAAAGTTACACTCCCCTCAACCATATCTATTGAGGATATTGCAGGATACGGGGTTGAAGGATTAATAAATGCCATAGAAAGATACTCCCCTCAAAAAAATACACGGTTTGAAACTTATGCTCTCATTAGAATCAGAGGGGCAATTTTAGATAAAATTCGTGCACAGGATTTCTTACCGAGAAGCGTTCGTAAAAAAATCAAAGATATTAAACAGGCTCAAGAACATTTAAAACAGGAACTCGGACGTATCCCGACAACAAATGAACTTGCCTCATATCTTGATATGGAGCCTGAAAAAGTCACACAACTGCTCTCTGAAGATACTACAATAACCTCTTTATATGATAAAAAAGGTTCTACAGATGACAGCGTTGAAATAATTGACACAATTCAGGATACAAACAAACTCAACCCTCAAGAACAGGCTGAAGAAAAAAATGTAAAACAGGAACTTGAAAAAGCTCTTTTAAGATTGCCTGAACGTGAACGTATCATAATGGTTTTATATTATCAAGAAAACATGACAATGAAAGAAATCGGCGAAACAATAAATATGTCAGAATCACGCGTTTGCCAGCTTCACGCACAGGCTATTATGAAGCTTAAAAATATCTTGAGTGAAAACAGATCTACAAGACTCCGCCAGAGTATCATCGCTTAGCTTCATATTCAAGTATTACAAAATCTATTCTGTTATCCATTCCTTTTTTATCTCTCCCAACATTATCCCTGAACGGCATATACTGCCCATACCCTAGAGAAAACAACTGAGAAGCTGGCAATTTTGCATAAACAGTCAAATATTCAACAATATTTTCGGCCCTCATAAGTGACAATTCCCAATTTGCATCCACATCATTATTATTAACACTTTCTGCCAGAGTATGATTTTCTATCACACAATAATTGGATAGTTTGTGAAGAAGCGCCGCAATTGTGTCTAATATACATAACGAACTCTGTTTAATTTTTGCCTCACCGTAATCAAAAAAATAGTTCTCATTAATACTTACAATAAGCCCGCGGGGAACTTTTGTATAAATAACGCCGTCTTTTAACGGTAAGCTTGCTCTAAATATATGTTCCAATTTGTCAGCCTCGGGCTGATAGGACACAGCAATATTTACGGTTGAATCAGAAAACCCCGTACAGAAAATTAATATTATAACTAAAATTAGCAAATATATATTTTTCAAAGCCTGCCTCAGAGATATTATCCGCAAAATCTGCAGTCATATCCATTACCTGACAAGGTTACGGCTTTAAGACAGACACAACATATACGTCATTAAAACATTTATTTGCGCAATCTATAATATCTTTTGTACTCACTTGTTTTATATTTTCAACTGATCTTTCTCTAAAATCAAATCCTAATCCCATAATTCCATAATGCGCAAGTAAATTTGCCCGTTGAGAGTTTGTTTCGCTCATAAAAGCCCACTTGCCGAACAAATTATTTTTAGCATTTTCAAGTTCTTCTTCACTTACGGGAATTGTTTTAATTTTTGTAATTTCTTCATCAAAACCTTTTAAAGAAGTTTCAATATTACCAGGTTCCGTTGCAATATAGATAGAAAAATTCGCTGATAGTCTGGCAACATCGTATGAACTTCTTACAACATAAGCCAAACCTTTTTTATCCCTCAACTCCAGAAATAAACGAGACGATAAACCGCTTGCTCCGAGTATAATATTTAAAAGCGAGATTGCCGGATAATCAGAACTATCTGCACTATTAACCATCCAGCCTTTTATAATATGAGCCTGATTTAATTCCGGTTGGATTACCTCAGCTTCTTTTGCATGTATAAGCTCCGGTTTTTCCATAACAGGAAGTTTGGAAACGGAATCCGGCAAATCACCAAAATGCTGCTGGAGTAAATTATTAACATTGTCAAAATCTAAATCTCCTACAAATGCTATAACTTTTTTACTGTCTGACAAAACCGTATTATACGCATTGACAACATCTTCCTTAGAAATATTAGGTAAATTTTCAAGAATTACCGTATTTGTATAACCGTAATTATGTCCGCTGTAAATATTCTTGTAATAACTGTCTATAATTTTTGCACGCGGAGAATCCAGTTCTGCAATAATTTCTCCTCTAAGCTTTTCGCGTTCTTTTTCAAACTCTTCAAAGGTTGTATTTTTTATAATATCCGTAAAAATTTCCAATGCTTTTTCAAAATCTTCATTCAAGCAGACAAACTTAAATTTTACATAATCAAGTTTTAATTCCGCAGAAAATTCGATGGCATACTTGTCTAACTCTTCAGATAGTTGACGCGCATTACGATTTTTGGTTCCTTGCATAAACAAGCGCACCATTAAAGAATACATACCGGGTTTTATCGGATGATTATTTATCGAAAAATTAAAATAAAGCGCAACCCTCGGGGTATCAGGGGTTCTTTCATACGCAACTTCTATATTATTACTTAATTTAACAAATTTTGTATCCATAAAACTCACCTCTGCTGTGAATATTAACACAATTAGTAAAAAAATACAAATCTTACATATACTTTAGTCTTATGTTTTTGTTATAATTAAATACAGAGGTAACGATGAAAAAAGGACTTTTTATAACATTTGAAGGCCCCGACGGCTGCGGCAAAACCACACAGATGAATCTGCTTGCTGAATATTTAAAAAATTCAGGCAAAGAAGTATTACTTACAAGAGAACCCGGAGGGAAAGGGCTTGGAGAAAAGGTTCGAGAAATATTGCTAAATTACGAAGGTCCTGTATCTGACAGATGTGAATCTTTTTTATTTCTGGCAGATAGAGCTCAGAACATAGATATTATTGTTAACCCTGCGGTTGAAGAAGGTAAAATCGTACTATGTGACAGACATATAGATTCAACGGTTGCATATCAGGGATATGGCAGAGGACTCAACATACAAAGAATAAATATGCTGAATGATATTGCAACAAATGGTAAAAAGCCTGATTTAACTTTTGTTTTTGATATTGATGTAGAAACTTCAATGAAACGTGTAGGAAAAGATAAAGACAGGCTGGAAAGTGCAGGTATTGAATTTCATAACCGCGTTAGAAACGGTTATCTTGAACTGGCAAAACAAGAACCTCAAAGAATTAAGGTTCTTGATGCATCAAAAACAATAGATGAAATTCACAATAATGTCATTAATATTATAGAAAAAACAATTAATGGTTAAATATCTATTTTACCTGTAACGTACCTTAACCGGATAATCATCAGGAATTTTCCAGCCGTTCATCTGAATCCACCTTGAGCAATAAGGTCTCCACCCCTGTTTTTTGTTACATCCATATCCGCTGTTAGTTTTTAAATTATCCATAGAGCCGTCCCAGTTGAAGGCAAAAGTTTCGAAACCTTTACTATCTGCACTCATAAAAAATATCCACGCACACCGCCCACTGTAATTATCTATGTTATTTTTTCCAAATTCTATGCATTTTTCCGGATCTCCCGGGAAAAATATCCAGTCTCTATTATTTCCATTTGTTTTGAAAGCACTGCCGTCACTCAGATAATATGTTGTTATACCATCAATTTGCTTGGTTTTTATAATATTTAAGTGTGGTGCCAGATACTTTTCAAACCACTCCTTTTTAAGAGCATCAGTATTGTCGGCAGAACTCGAAATATTTTCAAACCACAGACTTTTATCTCCATATTCAAGTTCTGCCATCTTAATTGCCTGATTCATAGACGAGTAAAATTTCTGCAAACGGGTAACAACTACCTGTTTATCGTAATTGTAAATGAGTGTTGGTAATGTCATTGCAGCAACTACACCAATAATACCTAAAGTAATCAAAACTTCTGCTAATGTAAATGCACATGATTTTTTTTGAGTTTGACAACCCCATAAATCCCGAAGGAAGCTTAAAGTCGCCCCCCCCCCGACTTCATAATTCTTAATACTTCTCTCATATTCTTGCTCCTATGTTTATATATTTACCTTTTTAGTATAACATATTTTATTTGTAATTTCAACTGAAATAAAAATTAACAGAGAAATTTTTATTTACTAGCAAAAAAAATTTTTCACGATCTTTATTACGAAAAAAGAGGTTCTATCGTGCCAAATATTACAAGTAACTTAAATTCATACTATCCGTCTTCTCCTTCCGAAAAACAGAAAAAGCGCATTGGCGCGACAATTGCCGGAGGGTTAATCGGGATGAATGCTTATTATCTTCCTGTTACTAAAGATTCTTTTGTCCAACGTGCATTTGATATTACTAAAAATAAAACCCAAAATCAGATAGCCGTTTTAGGGAAAATTGCAAAAGAAATTGAAAACAAATCGCTTTCTACAGAAGGGAAAATGATTTTACAGGAAATGAATTTATCCGAAGATGTCGCACAAATTGCGCACAAATGTATTGAACTGGATAACAGTGTTTCAGATACATCTATGATTAAATCTTTAAAAGATAATTTTATAAGAAATTACAATAGCTTTAAAAAAGAACCCAGCTTGATGGATAAAACATCGAATGAAGCCTTCAGAGCTGTCAAAAAAACTAAATTCAAGTGGGGTTTAGGTATCGGAGCTGCAATCGGTCTGGCATTAGGTCTAATTATAGGCAGAAATTAATATCTAGCAAGTACTTTTGGATTATGAATTACATCAATAACATCAAAATCTCTAAAATGTGACACCGTTTTAATGTTTTCAGGATGTAATGCATTTTCCTTTGCAAGAATAGCGCCGACTATCGCCTCCAATTGAGACATTGGCATCATATTAGACGGTAAATCAAGCTGCCATTCATTTTTCAGTGTCTGCTGCAAAAATTTACAATCAGCTGGCGAACGCTCTTTATAGCAGGAATTTAGATGCAAACTCTGTCTTGTTAAATAAAGTTCAAAACGATTAATTTCTATCCCTTTTTCAACAAGAGATCTAAAATACTCGCATCCTCTTGTCGAATACCTATATGTCCATCCGTCACGATTAGGGATAAGAGGATTTGTAGATACCAACTGATACGGCTTACCGAGGATTCTCCATTTTCCGTTAAGCATCGTCCTGTCCCAGACAAGAGAAGCACATATTTTTGAATATTTTAGTGACGGAAAATTATCAAAAAAGAACATTACATCATTCATTGTGTATAATTTATCAACAAGAATAATGTTGTTATCTTCATCCATAACAGCAACACCGGAGTCCATTCCTGATGAAGCCGCAAGTGATAAGCCGACATAATAATTCATAAAAATTCCCCTTACGCCATTAATTGCGTAATTATTAACGGTCCATCATCTGTTGCAAGCACTGTATGTTCAAAATGCGCTGAAGGCATTTTATCTGCAGTACTTACAGTCCATTCATCATCAGCTACAACAACTTCATCTCCACCTAAATTAAGCATAGGTTCAATTGCTATAGCATACCCCTGCTTAATCAAAGTATGATCACCTACTTTGTAATTAAACAAAAACGGTTCTTCATGCATTTCGTGCCCGACACCGTGGCCTCCGTATTGTCTTACAATACCGAGTTTTTCTCTAACAGCAACAGCTTCTACTGCGCCTGAAATATCATCCAAGACATTTCCCGCTTTCATTTGCGCAATTCCTGCAAAAAGAGCTTCTTCTGTAGCTTTCAATAGTCTCTGGCATTCATCGGAAATTTTTCCGACAGGATAAGTCCATGCGCCGTCCCCTACCATTCCGGCATAAGTTGCACCGACATCAATGCTTATAATATCGCCTTCTTTTACCTTAACATCTTCATGCGGAATACCATGAACAACCTGTTCATTAATAGAGGCGCAAATAGAACCCGGGAAACCGTTATATCCTAAAAATGTAGGTATTGCACGTTCTTTTCTTATAATATCATGGGCAATACTATCTAATTCTTTTGTGCTTATGCCGGGTTCTATAACTTCTCTCATCTTTTGATGAACAAGAGCTACAATATGCCCCGCATGACGCATTCTTTTAATTTCATCACGGGACTTTCTGTTAATCATTTAATTACCTCTAATAATCTTTCCCAAACTTCGTCAATTGTACCGTTTGCGTTGATTGATTTTAAAACACCTTTTTTAGTATAGTAGTCAATTAACGGAGCTGTTTCTTTATTATATGTATCAAACCTCGATTGAGCGACTTCTCTGGTGTCATCTTTACGCTGAGTAAGTTCAGCACCGTCTTTATCGCAATGACCTTCAACCTTAGGCGGTTTAAATTCAAGGTTGTAAATTTCTCCACAAACAGGGCATGAACGGCGGTTAACAATTCTTTCAACAAGAATACTTGTATCAATATCAAAATAAACCGCAATAAATTTTGTATCAATACCATTGTCGATTTCTGCATTCATTTTTTCAAGCTGTTCAGCTTGCTCAACGCTTCTCGGGAAACCGTCCAGAATATAACCGTTTTTACAATCATCTTGAGAAAGTCTGTTTTTAATAATTCTTGTAACAAGTTCAACAGGAACAAGCTGCCCTTTGTCAATATAAGCTTTAGCTTCTTTTCCTGCTTCTGTTTCGTTTTTAATTTCCGCTCTCAACAAAGATCCAGTATCAACATGCGGGAAATTAAGATATTCTGCAAGTCTGTTAGTCTGTGTACCTTTACCGCAAGCAGGCGGTCCTAAAAAAATCAATTCTTTTTTACTCATAATAAATCCCTCTTTTCTACTTATGGTTTTATAATACATCAAGAATGATTTTAATTCAATTACATAATCAATAATATCGGAATCAAAACAATCTACTAAAGATACTTTGTTGGTACTTTCTTGTGCCGACAAGCGGATTGCGAGCCGAGGCTGGAGTGGTGTATGCGTTAAATGCCGAATTATTTTTTTATTTTTTTATTATTCATAATGCGACGATAGCGGAGTGAACAATAATTGCAGGCGAAGCAGATGTCAAAGGCGTGTATTGTTTGAGCGGTAAATGAGATGCTGCACTTCGTAATGACAGTCTCACTCAAAATTTTTAAGCTCCTGAAATAAATTCAGGATGACAAAAATTTTGGTTCGCTTTGTCAAACAAGTTCGGAATGACGAAAAATATAGCGAGTTTACACGCCTTAATGCTGAGCCTTTGCAGATTATTAGTGAATGAAGCGTGTTCGCTGGTTTTGAGGCACTTTTGCCACCAAAAGTGCCCCTGTCTGGAGGACCCGCCGGAGGCAAATAAAGTACGATTAGTTTGTTTTTAGTTGCCGATAATATTGATTATGTATCAATATTAGTTGCATAAACTGCATTGGCTTCAATAAAGTTTCTGCGCGGATCAACTTTGTCGCCCATAAGTATGTCGAACAACTGGTCGCAAAGCATTGCATCTTCCACATTTACCTTCAAAAGAGTTCTTGTTGCAGGATCCATTGTAGTTTCCCACAATTGCTGCGGCATCATTTCGCCTAATCCTTTGAAACGCTGAATTTGTAATCCTTTTGATCCTCTATCGTCAATAAATTTTTGAAGTTTTTCAAATGAATTAATTTCGTATTGTTCAGTATCAGTTTCAAGAATTAATGTGTCCTCTTCTTCAATTAAGAAATCTCTGATTAAAGGATAAGATGCTTTTAATCTTTTATATTCAGAACTTTTTATAATATTCTGGGTAATCAAAACATGTTCTTCTTCATTAAAATTCAATTGAATTGCATATTTTGCATTTTCAGGGTTGTATTTCAATGAGCAGACATAATTTGCAGCTTCCTGAATATTATAATTTTTAGCATGATCCTGCAAATAATGATTTAAGTATTCAATAACTTCATTCATTTTTGCTTGATCTTCAAAATATTCAGGTTCAATATTTGAACGCACCAGACCTCTCAATACAACTGCAGGATAAAGATTCAAAATCGGGTTGTTATAAGAGTTGTAGAAAGTTGACATATTCTTGATAAGTTCAAGAAGTTCATCGCCCGTTTTTACTCTGGATTTCGTCTTGTCTGAAAGACTCAAATTTTTAATACCACGCTCTTTAAGCATTTTATCGAGTGCATGCTCATCATACAAGTATTCAGAAACTTTGCCTTGAGTAACCTTAAACAGGGGCGGCTGGGCAATATAGACATATCCGTTTTCAATTAACGGTCTTGCATAACGGAAAAAGAATGTTAAAAGAAGCGTTCTAATATGTGCCCCGTCGACATCAGCATCTGTCATGATAATAATTTTGTGGTAGCGGAGCTTTTCAAGATCAACTTCATCAGGGTTACGGCTGATGTTTATACCGAAAGCCTGAACCATTGATTGAATTTCGTTGTTACCGTAAATCTTATCCAATCTAGCTTTTTCAACGTTAAGAATTTTACCCCTCAAAGGCAAGATAGCCTGAAACATTCTGTTTCTGCCCTGTTTTGCAGAACCGCCCGCAGAATCACCCTCAACGATATAGATTTCGCACTTTTCAGGTTCTCTGTTTGAACAGTCTGCAAGTTTACCGGGTAGTGTAGAATTTTCAAGAACAGATTTTCTTCTTGTCAATTCTCTTGCTTTTCTTGCCGCTTCGCGTGCTCTTTGCGCCTGCAAAGTCTTTTCAATAATAATTTTTGCAATTTTAGGGTTAAATTCAAGCCATTCCTGTAATTTGTCACGTACAGCATCTTGAGTTGCCCCCATAGCTTCAGCATTACCTAATTTTTCTTTTGTTTGTCCTTCAAACTCAGGATTAGGAATTTTAACACTTACAATTGCGGTTAAACCTTCTCTTACGTCCTCTCCTGAAAGATTTTGGTCAGAATCTTTCAATATATTATTTTTTCTTGCATAATCATTAAATACACGCGTAAGAGAGTTTCTAAAACCTGTTAAATGTGTTCCGCCTGAATGGGTATTAATATTGTTAGCAAATGACAAAACACTTTCACTGTATGCATCAGTATATTGCATAGCAACTTCGATTTGCATACCGTCAACAACTTTATCAATATAAATCGGTTTTTCATGCAAAACATTTTTATTCTGGTTTAAAAATTCAACATAACTTGCAATGCCTCCGACATAGTGGAAAATTTCCGTTTCTTCCGTGTGAGCATTAGTGAAAATAATTTTCAAACCTTTATTCAAAAAAGCCATTTCGCGTAATCTGTTCGCAATTACATCGCAGTCAATTTCTGTGGTTTCCGTAAAAATTTCAGGATCCGGCCAGAATGTTGTTTTAGTACCTGTTTTATCAGTAGCTTCACCTTTTTCTACAGGTGTAAGAGGTTCACCCCTCATGTATTCTTGACGCCATACAAAACCTTGTCTTGAAACTTCAACCTTATATTTTTCAGAAAGGGCGTTTACAACTGAAGCACCAACGCCGTGCAGACCGCCTGATACCTTGTAACCGCCATCGCCGAATTTCCCGCCGGCATGAAGTACTGTATGAACAATTTCAAGAGCTGATTTTCCGCTTTCAGGTTTTATATCAACAGGAATACCGCGTCCGTTATCTTCAACAGTTACACTGTTATCTTTATTAACAGTTACATATATATCAGTACAAAATCCTGCGAGAGATTCATCTATAGAATTATCTACAATTTCATAAATACAGTGATGCAAACCTCTTTGAGAAGTAGAGCCGATATACATGCCGGGTCTCATTCTGACAGCTTCTAAGCCTTCTAATACTCGAATATTACTGGCATCATAGGATTGAGAAGTCTTGGTTTCAATAGCCTCATCATTATCAGGAAGGTCTACAACTTCTATTTTCTCAGGTGCTTGAGCCTGTGCATTCTGTTCATTAGTTACTTCTGTAATTCCATCTGCCATATATAAATATTCTCCCCTTAATTAGTCTAATTCCCTTGACTATATTGTAACACAAACACATTTTTTTTACGAATTTATGACAAAAAGTTAACTTTAAACTTATTTATAGCCTGTCAGTGAATTTTAAAAGCGTTGATTTAAGTTAAAGTGCACTTGTAATTTATAAGGAGAAATTTATGTCTAAAAATTTATTAAAATCAATAGGAAAAATTATTGAAGAAAGCGGTACTAATAAAATAACAATTTTTACCGGACACCTTAAAATTGACGGAAATCTTTATCAACCCGAAGGCAGATGCGAAGAATGCCACGATGATTTTTTAACAATTGAAAATGCACTTGTTTGCAGACTTTCAGATTATTGCACCTGTGATGATGACGAATGCAAATGCAATGATTACGTATGTTTTAAATACGACTGGCTGAATATTGCAATAGATAAAATCGTTTCTTTCAGTATTGTTCAATAGTACGGGAAAAAACCGATTTACTCGCATCTAGATTCTGAAACAAGTTCAGAATAACGAAGTTTATAAAAATCATCCTGAATTTATTTCATTGGTACAAACTGCATTCAAAATAGTAAGAGCCGCCCATAACAGACGGCTCTTTTTATATATATAAAATAGATGCTTAGCGTGAAATTTTCTCTAATGCCTGTACGACTACAGGATCCCACTTTTTACCTGCTTCTTCTTTCATAATTTCAAGAGCTTTTTCAACAGGCATTGCCTTTCTGTAGGGTCTATCGGATGTCATTGCGCAATACGCATCGGCTGCTGCAATAATTCTTGAGCCGAAAGGGATTGATTGCCCTTTCAAGCCTTCAGGTTCACCTGATCCGTCATATCTTTCTTTTTGATAAGTTATATAAGGCACAACTTCTGACAGGAAGTTAATATTCATCAAAAGATGAACTCCGACATTTGAATGTTCCTGAATTTTCTTTAATTCTTCCGGAGAAAGTTTGCCCGCTGATGTAAACATTTTTTCAGGCAGCGCAATCTTTCCGATATTTTGAAGCAGTCCTGCATAATAAATTAAATCTGTTGTCTTTTCATTCAAACCGAGTTCTTTACAAATTTTTCTTGCAAGATTAGCCGTGTTTTTAGAATGCGCAACCTTATATCCGCCTTTTGTATCAACTGCATTTGCAAGGTTTTGCACAAAACTCTGCTGATAATCGCACAAGTCGCCGATAAGTGCAGTCAATTCTGCTCTTATATGCTGTAAATCACCAACATTTGAATGTTCATCTGCAATAAGCCTGTTTGCATCGTCTATTGTTTTTTGAAGAGTTATTGATGTTGCAAACAGCACCGCAATACTTTCAACAAGTTCAATATATTGTTCATTAATTTCTTTTTCAGAATTATTTTCAATAACAATTACACCGAGAGAATTAATATTACAATGCATAGGAACAGCTATAACATCTTCAAAAACAGTTTCCCGTGTAAGAAAAGCTTTTCCTGCTGCGGAATTTTCGTCAACCGCACGTGTTTCAACAGTATCTGAAGTTGTTCCAACAAGCTCAAGCCTGCCGTCTTTTTCCAAATAAATATGGCATGCTTCAACCTCAAGCATTTGTCTGACTGACTGAGCAATAGACGTATAAATGGCATGCTTTTCTGACTCATCAAAACTCAATACACAGAGTGTATTATTCAATGAATATATAGAAACAAGTTCGTTAAGTTGATTTTTCAGTCCTGATTTTTTATCTTTAACACTGGCTCCGATTTTTCTTGCCAGATCTTCTGAAATAAGATTTTCAGCTACAAAATCACCTATGTTTAATGCAAAAATTTCTTCAATCGGATCTTTATCAATCAAATATTCTGATTGGGAAAACAGTGACACACCGTTATTTTTCTCTTCTTTTTTCATGAAATTTTCCTTACATACATGCCTTCAAATCTATTTACGGCACAAGTAAGCAAAAACTTTAACAAATTTTACAAAAATTCATACTTTAGTATGGTAAATTTATAACTTTAGTATAAAAATCTGAAATTTATTTTTTCGCCATACTAAATAATAAAATAAAGTCACAATGACAAAACGGCAATTATAAAATTTCCTATTTAATTAATAACCGATAGCCCAGTTAAATGAAGCTGTTTTTTCGGGCTTGTTATCAACGGCAACAGGTGAATGTACAGCCTGTACTTCAATTACTTTTGCAGCCTTTTGAAGCATATTGTACTCCATCATTTTGCTGTCAACATTATTAAAAGATTTTAATCTGTCTAAATTATTCTGTAATTCGGCATTTTCTTCATTCAAAGTAGAAATCTGACGGCTCAATTTATTTAATGCCAGCTCATTTGACATCGAAAAATAATAGCTGACAAAAGCAACCATTACAGCTATTCCTAATAATCCGCATAAAGTTTTATTTACTTTTCTAATCGCCATAGCTTTTTGTGAAATCTCCTTTTGGAAATAACCTTCAATAACCTGATTTTCTTCTGTTATAGGATTATTTACATAAGTTTGATTTGAATAACTTTCCTGAATTGATACTGTTCTTACTCTAGCTGTATTCAAGTTTCTACCCCAACTGAATTATCTTTCTCCCTCTAAAGCCTTATACATCTCGCCACTCTTAACTTCGCGCTTCTGGAAGGAGGGTTTGTTGATATCTCCTCGTCACTCGCCGTAATCGGTTTTTTGTTTACTAACTCTAAAATCGGAGGCGGACACTTGCAAATCATCTGTGTTTTATCGCAATGACACCTCTGCGAGTGATATTTGAATAAGTGTTTCACTAACCTGTCCTCTAAGGAATGAAAACTTATTACACTTATTATAGCACCAAAGTCGAGTAAATCCAACACATCATTCAGAGTATTTTTTACATTTGTTAACTCATGATTTACTTCTATGCGAATTGCCTGAAACACCCGTGTAGCCGGATGAATTGATGATTTTATATGCGGAGTGCAATTTACGATTAAATCAGCCAATTGAGTTGTAGTTTCAAGCTTTTTAACCTTTCTTTGCTCAACTATTTTTTTTGCAATTCTTTTTGAAAATCTTTCTTCCCCGTATTCGGAAAAAATTCTTACCAAATCCTCTTCTGAATAAGTATTCACCACATCATAAGCCGAAAAATCAGCCTCCTGATTAAATCTCATATCTATAGGCGCCTCTTTTGAAAAAGAAAACCCTCTTTCCCCCTTGTTAAACTGATGATAAGATGCCCCAAGGTCAAAAAGCACACCGCCGGTAATTTTTTCAACCCCGAGATTTTGTAACACTTTTTTAATATTTGTATAAGAATTTTTCACAATTGTTAAGTTTTTGTAATTTTTAAGACGTTCTGATGCGGCTTTTATCGCATCATCATCAACATCAAAAGCAATCAAACGCCCGTCAGGCTGAATTCTTTGTAAAATCAACTCAGAATGACCACCGCCGCCTAAAGTGCAGTCAACATAAATTTTGCCAGATTGACACTGAAGCGCATCAACAGCCTCATACTTCATCACCGTGTAGTGTTTAAATTCTTCCATAAAAAAATTGTAACATGAAAATTATTCAGCAATCTGGTTTAATCCATACATATCATAACGGTCAATGAAATGTGCGTATGGCATACGTTTCATATAACTACTGTCATCTGCATCTTCTATAGTTATCATCATACCGCTTTGTTCCAAAACCTTTGGAAATATTGCATTAAACAATACAATCATAAGAATATATTTTTTTATTTCATCAGACGTAATATAAATATCAACCATATATAATCCCCAGCCATTAGTAACAATACATATATAAAATTTTTACGGCAATTCTATATTTATTCTTTAATAATTTTATTTTTATATAAACATTTATTACAAAATAAAAATAAGTCCGACTTTTTCTGCCGGACTTATCTATTTCCTTGCTATACTGTCTGCTTCATAGCAGCTTTTACTCTGTGGAATGTTTTTTCTTTGCCGATAATTGCAAGAATTGCTGTCATATCAGCCCCGCAGAGTCTGCCTGTAACAGCTGCTCTGATAGCCCACATTGTAACTTTCGGTTTTATACCTTTTTCTTTGTAAAAAGCTCTGAATGCTTCCAGTTTTTCATGAAGATTTTCTTCTGTCCATTCCCAATCTTTTGCCTGCTCCATGAATGTTTTTAACACATTCTGTGAAACTTCACTGTCAAGGGTTTCTCTTGCTTTATCATCAATTTCAACATCTTCGCCGAAGAAATACGGAACGGCATCTGTTATATCAGATAAAAGTGTTAACGGTTCATAAGTAATCTCAACCATACGCGTATACTGAGCATCTGTTAACTCACTCAAGTCATATTTTGTCAAATATGGTTTTAATCTTTCCTTCAATTCAGGAATAGAAAGCATTTTGATATAATGACTATTCATCCAGTTTAATTTGTCGTATTCAAAAATTGAATTTGATGAAGAAATTTCATTAATCCTGAAATCCTGAGCAATTTCATCCAAAGATTTGATTTCCTGTCCGTCAGAAGGCGACCAGCCTAACAAAGCTACAAAGTTAATCAAAGCATCTGTCAAATAGCCTTTTTCAACAAACTCTGATACTGCTGTTGCGCCGTGGCGTTTTGAAAGTTTGCTTCTGTCCGGCGCCAAAATCATACCAAGATGGCCAAATTTAGGAACTTCCGCACCCAAAGCTTCAAATATCAAAATCTGTTTGAAAGTATTTGAAATATGGTCTTCCCCCCTTATTACATGCGAAATTTTCATAAGCATATCATCAATTACAACTGCGAAGTTATAAGTCGGAGTTCCGTTTGATTTCATAATAACAAAATCGCCAAGAAGATTAGTGTCAACATGTAATTCGCCTTTTACCATATCATCAAAAGTTAACATTGAAGAATTATGAAAAGCCTTTTGCGCTTTTTCAATATTAAATCTGATTGCAGGTTTTCTGCCCTCTGCTTTTAATTTTGCCTTTTCTTCTTCTGTTAAGTTTAAACATTTTTTAGTATAAACATAAGGTTTTTTATTTGCAGCAGCTTCTTTTTTTTCTGCTTCAAGTTCTTCTGGCGTGCAATAGCATTCATAAGCAAAACCTTTATCCAGAAGAATTTGAGCGTATTTCGGGTAAATATCAAATCTTTCAGACTGCGTATAAGGTCCGTAAGCGCCGCCAACATCAGGACCTTCATCCCAGTTCAAGCCTAAAGCTTTTAAACTGTCAAAAATGTTATCAATATATTCCTGGCTTGTACGTTCAGCATCTGTATCTTCAATTCTTAAAATAAATTTCCCGTGATTTTTTTTAGCAAATAAATAGTTGAATAAAGCTGTTCTAGCTGTACCGATATGTAAATTTCCGCTCGGTGACGGAGCAATTCTGACTCTTACGTCTGTCATTTTTTCCTTCTTTCTTATTTATAAATCAGCATAAAAAAAATAACACGAGCATATTTTAATTTCAAGTTTAAATACTTTTTTTAAGGGATTTGACTAAACCTTGTTTAGGTTTACAATATAGATATGAAGAAGGTTTTAATTATTCTACTTGCTATATTATTTGTTCAAGTTCCTTCTTTTTCGGCTAAGAAAAAAATGGAGCCAGTCTCCGGCGGAAAAAATAATTTGCCGAATATATTTATATACACAATTCCGGATGATAATGAAATACAGCAAGATAAAGAGATTATTCCTCAAGATACACCCAAAGAGAATTACATAGATGATAAAGAGCAAAATACTGAAAGTGAAGAAGAAATTTTACTAAATATGAAAGAAGAATCACCTCAAGATGATACAGAACCTGTCTTAGGTGCTACAGTGTTAAAAGGATATGCTGAATATGTTGAGGATGCTGAAGAAATTTATCTTAAAGATGAAGACAACAATTTTGTCCTTAATTTGAAAGTTCCTCAAAAAATCTCTTCATCAGAAAGTTTGGATTTTAAAAATTATTCACAAACAAAACAAATATCAAGATTTAAAAACACAGAATACAATATTGCACCAAAATCAGTTAATGCTCAGGAGAAAAAAGGGAATTTCACATTCGGGGCGCTATATGGTAACGAAGTAGACAATATTGCAATGCTTGAATCTGAAACAGGACTTTTTACAAAATATGAAAAAAATAAATTTGCATTAAGTACAACTTATAAAAAAAATTTGAACACCACATATAATAAGTTTTATGACACCATTTCGGTAGCGCCTGAATTTAAGCTAAACAATTATATGTCAATCAGAAACGAATACAAAGCTGATATTACAAGAAACAGAAAATCAGGTTCACTTATATTTTCTTTTAATCCGCTTGCAAAAAAAGAAAAAGACCGCTGGATACTTGAACTTGGAGCCAAACATACTATTTATGATGATAATGTAACAACCAAATCAGAATTTAGTTTTTCTACAAAATTCAAATTGTAAATTTATACTAATTTTGTTGTTTTAATCCTGTATTTCATCTATAATTCTTATGTGAGGTTCTATGTCCGAAAATATTGAAAAACAAAATAACAACATAGATGAAACAGAAAGAATTTCAGGCAGAAAATCTAAAAATAAAACAGGTTTTTACTATTCATTTTTAACTCTTGTTTTATTATTTTGTCTTATTCAAATAGGATTCGGGGCAATATTAAATATATCAAAAACTATTTCTTACAGAGCAAAAATTTCAACATTGACCAAAATTCGTGATGAAGCAGAAAATCAAAATCAAGAATTAAAACAGGATATAAAATTATTTTCTTCAATGTCAAGCCTTGAAGGGATTGCCAGAAACAACTTAAAAATGGCAGGGGAAGATGAAGTCTTAATCCTGATTAACAATAATCAGCAGCAAAATAAAAACAAAAATAACAAGCATAAAAATAAACATAAAAAAAATAAGAAGAAATAACGGAGCATAAATGCAGAATAATGAAGTTTTAGAATATATTAAAGAAGCATTCGAATTGAAATCTCAAAAATGCTATAAACAAGCTATTGAAATGCTTTATAAAGCTTTGGAAACGGAAAATGAAAATATTGAAATACTTTTCCAGCTTGGCGAGTTATATTTCCTTCTTAAAAATTTTCCAAGGGCTCTGCATTATCTTGAAAAAGTGCTTGAAAAAAATCCCAAACATTTAGATGCGCTGAAAATTTCAGGAAAAATTTATCTTTTATCAGGGAATTACAGGGATGCTTATAATATGGCACAAAGAGCTTTTGACATAGACCAAACTCCTGAAAATATTCTTTGTATGATTGATATACTTGCCAAAACTGAAAGTATTGAAAAAATCGCCGAACTTGAAAAAAATGAGATTTCAAATGATGAAGTTATATATGGTTTTGCAAAAGCATATTATGACAATGGCAAACTTGAAGCAGCAAAACAGAGGCTTGAAAAAACGTTAAACCTTAATCCTGATAACGCTGATGCTCTTGTTTTACTCGGAAAAATATACTTTGATGAAAATGAATTTGAAAAATCAAAAAATATATTTAATACCTTCCCGAAAACATCAGAAAATCCTGAGGTTTTAAATTATCTCGGGTTATTTGCGCTTGAGGATATGAAATTTGTTGATGCTATCAAATATTTTTCAAAGGCATCAAATATTGATAAACAAAATGATAAATATTTTTATAATCTTGCAAATGCATATTTTTATAATGGATGGTTTGAGGAAGCAAAAAAATCATACCTGCAGGCTCTTTATTTGGCTCCTGATGTTTCAGGCTACAGATATTCTCTTGCATATCTTTATTTTGAAGAAGGGAATTTTGAAAAAGCACAAAAAGAGATTGATTTTATCCTTGAACACGACCAGCAATATGCTTGTGCGCATGTTTTAAATGCGTTATTAAAATTTGAAAATAAAGATTTTTTAGGTGCAAAAACAGAACTTGAAAACAACTTACACAATGGCAACGATGACAATTTAACGCTTGTTTCACTCTCAAAAGTATATAAAGAACTTGCAATGTATAAAAAAGCAGAAGAAACAATGCTAAAAGTTATTTCGCAAACTCCTGAAAGTTTAAACTACAAATGCCAGCTCGCGGGAATTTATATTGATGAAAAAGAATATGACAAAGCACTTAATATTATTGACGACGTAACAAATAAAAACGAAAATTACATATCAGCATATATAACAGGAGCCAGAGCATCATATTTAAAAGAAGATTACGACAAATGCAAAGAATTTGCACAAAATGCAATTTCGCTTGATATGAATTATGCCGGCGGTTATTATTATCTGTCACTTGTAAGACTTCAGGAAAAAGATTACGATGAAGCAATTGAATGCATGAAACGGGCAATAATGTATGATGTAAATAATCCTGAATATTATGCTAAAATGAGTATCATATACAAAGAAAAAAAAGATTATAAAACAGCTCTTGAATATATTAAAGAGGCCGAAAGCATTTCCTCAAATACGGAATACAAGCTCATATATTCTGAACTGGCTTCTCTTTACAGAAAACAAAAATAAAATTTGACGAATAAACTATAATAATTATAATATTATTATCTACTACATTTGTAGTTTATAATAAAAATTTTGGGAGGGGATTAAGATAAGTGAACAGCAATAAATTCAAAAAATTAATATTAGCCGGACTATTGATTACAGCATTTCAACTGCCTGCAATTTCCGCAAAAAAGAATGAAGAGTTTATCCAAATGCCGAAAACTTATCCGGCGAAATATACTTCTAAGTATATAAAACAAATTACACCTATATACAAACCCACAGGTAAAGAAGAAATTATATATGTAGCTCTGGACATGTTAAAAGGTACAAACGGAGAATTTTCAAGAAATGCAATTCTTGGAAACAACCTGTCAGGCCGGCCTGTTAAAATAGAATTTAGAGATCTAGGGACAATTAATCCTGATTATGCAGAATTTGATGCTCTAGGATGGAAAAAGAATAAACAGCTTTTCATATTTATTAATCCCCGCCATAAAGATGCACCACCGGGAGCTCTGGCAGCACTACTTTCACACGAAGCTTTGCACCAGGATGAATTTAATTCGCTTGCAGAAGAAACCTATGCCTGGACAATGGAAGCTTCTGTATGGTATGAAATTTCAAAACTGTATCCTGAAAGTAACGATGAACTTCATCCGCTTGTTGTAAGAGAAAATACGCTGAAGAAATTGTTTGAACGCGGAAGCTATTCGAGCAGATACATAAAAAAGACTGTAATGTCCAATGAAGGTTATAAAAATCTTCCTGCGACTTCCCCTGGATTTGAGGATTTATAAACAACAAAAACGCCGGCTATTTCTCCGGCGTTTTTAACTTATTTATACATATCTGAAAATTCTATTTTTTCATCATCATTATTACTTAAACAATACATTATATCTTTATCAAAATAATATCCGCCGCTCTCACTTCTTAATATAGAGAAGCTAAAAAGATCTTTTCCTCGTTCATTAGGTCCCTTCTTACCGTTTATATCGACCGCAAATATTGCCTCACGACCTGCTCCGTATGATATTAATAATGAGCCGTCAGCCAGAACATAGGTAAATGAAAAATTATTCATATCATTTTCGCTATAACCGTAACATGCTCCGGAATGATATGATTTATATTCCGGAATGCAACCATTATCATAAGAATGACTTGGACAATATTTTACATATTTCATTTTTTCTGCCAACTTTTTATATAATGCAATACATTCAGTAGTACCAACACCCCCGCCGGTAACATCATCATTTCCGCGATAACAAGCTACATCACCGCCATTATCCAATACTACAAATTGTAATGCCTGCGCCATAGTAGAATATGTTTTCTTAAATTGAGCTTTTAATTGCTGTTCCTGATATTTTGCTATAAGTGACGGAATAGTCAAAGCCGCAACTACACCGATTATTCCAAGGGTAATAAGAACTTCTGCCAAAGTAAAAGCGGCTCGACGAATATTCTGAGAGTGGGCTGCGTGCGCAGCACCTTCGGCTAGAGTGAATGCGGCTTTGCGTTTTATTTTAAGTGAATGGATAGTATTTAATTCCCCCGCCCTTATTAGGGAGGGGTTAGGGGTGGGTGTTAACTGGGATAATTTTAAATCGTTACCCATCCTCTTATCCTTCCCTAATAAGGGAAGGAAGGTGTTTACGTTACAGACTTTGCTTCTATGCCTCTTTGCTTCTTTGCATCTAATTACTAGATCCTGAAACAAGTTCAGGATGACATTTGGTAAACTTGATTGACTTCTTGACCTCCAAACCTCTGAACCTCCGGTTAGCTCAAAATCGCCCCCCCCCCGAGATTCCTAAACAAACCAAAATTTTTCATATTCTAATACCTCCTGTTTTCATTATTATACCACAAATTAGTCTTTTAGTATCAAAATAGTCTAAATTTATTAAAAAACTTATTAAAAGCCCGCCGATTTAACTACTTAAAAAGTATATTGATTATAAAAATTTCTTGATGTTAAATATTCGTATGAAAAAAACTCAGTCAATCATATTTATAGTTTTAGTTCTGGTACTTTTTGCACTTAACAAAATTTTTATGAGTGTAAGTAATTATGAAGTTACAGAAATGCCGGAAATGGTTGACCATGATCATATATCTTCCCAAAAACTTTTTGACAGCACCTGGAAAATAATAAGAGATAATTATTATGATGCAGAACTGAATACTCAGGCCTGGAACAGGTGGAAAGAACATTATCACGGAAAAATCAAAACCGACGAAGATGCAAAAGTTGCGATTGATACCATGCTTGCAAGCTTGAATGATCCTTATTCCAGATACATGTCTAAATCAGAATACAGCGAACAAAATAATTCCATCAACTCAAAAATTACAGGCATAGGCGTCAATATAACCTCAATTGCAGGGAAAATATATATTGTAAATGTAATGGAGGGCACCCCTGCACAATTTGCCAATCTTCTTCCTAAAGATATAATTCTTGCAATAGACGGAAAAGAAGTAAACGGTTTATCACTTTCCGAAGTTGCAAATCTTGTAAGAGGGCCTGAAAATAGCTTTGTTAACATAACAATTATGAGAAACAGCGACAAACTCGTAAAACGTGTTATGCGCAAAGAAATAAAAATTAAAACCGTAAAAAGTTCAGTAATTGACAAAAATATAGGCTACATACAAATTACAAGCTTTATTGGTTCAACAACTCCTAATGAATTTTTAGAAGCTTTAGAAAAGACTAAAGATACAACAGGCTTAATTCTTGATTTGCGAGGAAACACAGGCGGACTTTTACCTAATGCTATATTCATTGCAAATCTGTTTATTCCGGAAGGACATAATATAGTCAGCATTGTGGGACGAAACGGATATAAATATAATATTAATGCACAGGACACCGAATTTGGAATAAAAAAACCGACAATTGTTCTTGTCGACGGCAATTCAGCCAGTGCAAGCGAAATACTTTCCGGGGCGTTAAAAGATTATAACAAAGCAAAACTTCTCGGGACAAAAACATACGGGAAAGGTATGGTTCAAAAAATTATCCCCATGCCGAATGAAACCGGTCTTAATCTCACAGTTGCCAAATATCTTACACCAAAAGGGACTGATATAAATCAAAAAGGGATTACTCCTGATATTAAAGTTGAATTTAGCCTTAATGATGTAAAAAACAATAATGATACACAATTACAGACCGCCAAAGATGTACTTTCAAAAATGATGCTCAGTAAAAAATAATATTACCTTTTAAAAATATTAATATCTTTCATATCTTTTTTATTAACAACAAGCCCGCATTTTGAACATGCCAGAATTTCTCCGGTACTGTCAACAGGTAAAAATACATGTTCACAATCTTCTGAAGCTTCAATACTATCCTGTGCAAACGGATCAAAACTTGTTTTACGTTTGTACTTTTTCCCCATTATATATCTGGTTATCAATTCAAATAAGTACATATTATAATTCAAAACAATCAGGCAAAAGTATTTTTAACGGAGTTACTTTTATACCGTTATCCGCTTGCAAAATTACATCAAGCCCGCTTTCACACTCAAATTCGCTCATCACCTGTCTGCATGCTCCACAGGGCGTACAATTTTTCATTTTGGGAGAAAATATGGCAACTGCCTTAATTTTTCTTTCTCCCGATGCAATTGCAGTTCCTATAGCATTTCTTTCTGCACATATTGTCATACCGTAACTTGAATTTTCAAAATTACATCCGGTGTAAACATTTCCGCTCTCTGTTAAAACACAAGCACCTACAGGAAATTTTGAATAAGGAACATAAGCATTTTTTGAGGCTTCTTCTGCCAATTTTATCATTTCTTCGTAATTCATATAGAAATTTTAATATATCTTTCAAAAAATATAATCCTTTATATAAAGTATATTGTGATATAATGTAGTTATGAAATTATTTATAAATCTGGCACTTATTTTTTCTCTTTTAATATCGACAGTTCAGGCTGTTACTTTTGATGTTCTGGTATTGCCTGCTGATTTGACCAATACTAAAGGTAATTATTATGCTTTTGATGAAGCCTCAGAAATAATTTCTAACGATATTATAAAAAAATTTAATGCCACAAACGGAAAAATTAAATCTCCAAACTTATATGAAGTAAAATCAAAATTACATAAAAATTCTGAATTAAACCGTCTTACAGATACTACCCTGAAAAAATACCAAAAATCGAATACAATAGATTATGAGTCATTAAAAAAAATCTCCGCAGAATTTAACTGCAAATCTGTATTGTTAGTTTCTAGCGGTGTTACTACAAACAAAAATCGCACCAAAAGAGGAGTTTGGGAAACACTTGAAATTGCAAGTTTATTTGATATTTCATACCCGTACAGATTAGAAACATCTCTTGTTCTGCTTGACAACATAAATGACCTTGTAATGTGGAGTAACACATACTCAACAAGACTGGGCACTAACAATAATACTTTTTACGCAAAAAATTATTCACAGGCTGCAGAGCAATATGAAAAATTAAGCCTTTATTCCAAATCTGTAATTGCCGAAAGTGCTTCACAAAACATACTGCTCCGTTTTTTCCCGAAAGCAATAAGACCTGTTGAAACCAAAGTTGAGAATAATTCCGGCGGAGCATTGAGGTTTGATAAAACAATACCTGAAAAACCTAAATCTAATACAGAAAAACAAGAAGATTTCTTTGGAGATATGATTTACGGAATTTAATAAGGCTTGTTAATACTATCTCTGCGTTTGTCAATATCATTGAATTTATTCTGCAGATGAGTATTGTCTTTCATAATTTTTTGATGAAGCCTTTGTCCGTCGTTATTAAAATCATTATTGAGAATGCTTTTATTATTGTTTGTATTACTTTTTTCTTTATAACCTGATTGATTTATTGACTGTTTCATTTCAACCTGTGCCGGTGTATTTGCAGCAACTTCATTCAATTCATTAAACCTGTCTTTTGCATCAATAAATGCCAGTAATGTAACAATTAATATAGAAAATAATATTAAAATTCTGTTCATATAAAAATTTTAACTCTGCATAAAAAATAATAAATTAATCAATTAATCAATATTTGCGGACTTGCACAAAAAAACTTAGAATGATAAAATAATCTTGTAATACATAATAATTAAGAGGAAAGTTTTATGGCAAGATTAATAAGACCGAGCTGGGCAATAAGATGCGTTCAGTCAGGCTGCAAAACATTGTTTGAGGTAGCAAAAGTAGAAGATGGAAAACAGCAGGAAGTTGTCTGCCCTAACTGCGGAGAACACTATGTTTATCCGATTTACGATGAAGAAGATAAAAATTCATAGTATATATGTTTAACAACACTGACAAACGCTACAATCAATTCAGTGCTCATTTAAAAAACAAATTCGGCGTTAAGGTTTATAAAATAACTCTTGATGCCGGTTTTTCGTGCCCTAATCGCGACGGCACTATTTCAACCGGCGGCTGCATTTTTTGCGATGAGGGCGGAAGTTTTTCTCAGGCACATTCAAACCTTTTGCCAATAGAACAACAGGTAAATGTCGGAGCGAAAAAATTAAAACAGCGCTTTAAGGCTCAAAAATTCATGTCATACTTTCAAGCCTTTTCTAACACCTACAAGCCTGTTAACGAACTTGAAAAAATATATAATTCAGCCCTCAATCATCCGGATATTGTCGGTATTTCAATAGGTACCAGACCTGACTGCATTGATGATGAAAAAATAAAACTTATATCAAATTTTAAAGATGACTATTACACATGGGTTGAATACGGACTGCAATCCATTCACGATAAAACCTTAAAAAAAATTAACCGCGGACATAATTTTGACTGCTTTTTAAAGGCTTACGAAACGACAAAAGAAGCAGGCATAAATGTATGCGTTCATGTAATTTTCGGTCTGTGGGAAACACATGATGAAATTATGCAAACAGCACAAAAACTCGCAGAATTAGATGTTGACGGGGTAAAAATTCACATGCTCTGCGCGCTTGAAGGAACAAAACTTGCACAAATTTATAGAGAAGGCGGGATTACATTTATGAGTGAAGATGAGTATGTAGAAACTGTCTGTGATTTTCTTGAATATCTTCCTGAAAAAACGACAATACACCGCCTTGCAGGAAACGGATTAAGTTCTGAATTAATCGCTCCTCAATGGCTTGGCAAAAAATTTGACTGCTTAAACAAAATCGACAGAGAATTTATTAACAGAAATTCATATCAAGGGGTTAAATATTTACAAAACTGCTATTATATGCAATAATTATGTGACAAATGTAACAATTTATTATAAAAAATCCGGTATAATAGCAAAAAAAATTATTCACACTTTTTTGGTAGTATGATAAATATGTAAAAATGGAGATAATTATGTTATCAGTACAACCTAAAATTTCAAACAATTACACACCTGCATTCAAAGCTCATGAAGATTCATTAGATTACTCTGAAATAAATATTAATAATATGGATGAAGATACCTATGAATCACTAAAAGAAAATTTACATAAACAAAAAGAAGATTTATTGAATGTGGCTGACAACAAAGAATTTAAAATGCTAAAACCCGCAAAAAAAATTTTTGAAGGTGGTGCAATTGTAACTACAGGTTTGCTTGGCGGTATGGCCACCGGCTGGGGTACAAAAAAATCAATTCAGGCTTTTTCAGCAATTGCAAAAACTGCCCCTATGCAATCATTAAAAAAACAGATTAAAGCAACAACAAAATTTATGAAAGAAACATCTGTAAACTTTAAAAAATCAGAAGCTTACACAAAACCAGTTAATGCAATCCACAAAAGTTTCAATAAGTTTGCAGGGACCAAACTAGGCAAACCGATTGCAATATTCTTTAAAACAATAGCAAAAGGTATTAAAACCGTATTCAATGCAATTAAAAACGGAATAAAATATATCTTTAATAAAATTAAAGGCGTAAAAAAAGAAACTTATGAAAACGGAGCTGTCAACTTTATGGGAGCATCAGGCGGTATTGCAGCCGGTGGAACAGCCCTAAAAGAACATAATGAAGCAAAGGATAAAGAATAATGGCTATTTCATTAAACGACAGACTTACATTCACATCTAACCAGCAAACCGCAGACTCCGGAAAAAATAAAGATGCTGAAAAAAAAGTTGTAACCGGAGGCGGAGCAATTGCCGCTACAACATCGGCTGCAAAAGCACGTGCAGCAAAATCATTTGATGTATTTAATTCTGCCTCTAAAGTATCAAAAGGCATGAAAGGTTTTACTCAAACAACAAAAACTGCCAGTGTAGTTGCTAATCAGTCAAAAAGTCTATGGGTAAAAGTTGTTGAGAATGCCAAATGGGCTAAAAACAGTATTCTTAACTGGGGTTCAAAATTCAAAAACCTGAAATACATCAAACCGCTTGTTGAAAGCAGACTGTTTAGAGCCGGTGCCGGTGCTTTAGGTTATGGTTTCGGTTTTGTCACACTTGCATCCGGAATTTCCGATATTGCAAAAGTTACAACAGAAACAGTTGAACATAATTTAAAAGATTAATATAAAGTTGTTAATTCTATAAAATCGTGCTAAGCTAAGCTTATGCACGATTTTATTTTGAGAGAATTAAAAAATATAGATACAGAACAAGAATTAAAACGTATAGGTTTTGACAACTCTTATATATGCAAAGCTGTAGATAAATTTAATTACAAAAATCTAAAAATTTATTCTCTTTCACCTGCACAGGCAAATATTTTAAAACAGACAGCAATATCAGTTGGTGCAGACTGCGCAACAAACAGAGAAGTAATTACAGGACGCATAGAAAAATCAGATTGCATATTAGGCGGTAGTATTTCCGAAATAAAAAAAATAGGGGAGAAACTAAAATTTCAACCGTTCGGTCTAAAAGAGCTTGGTGAAAAACTTATCTCAACCTCATCAGTGGCAGAAAAAAGATGCCAAATCGTCGGGATATTAAATTTGACAGACAATTCTTTTTCAGACGGCGGAATGTATAATGATTTTGAAAAAGCAAAAAAACACTTGCTTGAAATGATTGATGAAGGAGCCGATATAATAGACATCGGAGCAGAATCGACAAAACCTTACTCACAACCGGTTGATCCGGAAGTACAATTAAAAAAACTTTTACCAATCATTGATTTTGCAAAAGGTAAGATTACAATCAGCATAGATACAAGAAGTTCAATTGTTGCAGAGGAATGCATAAAAGCAGGAGCTGATATTATAAATGACGTTTCGGGATTTGATTACGATGAAAAAATGCCTGATGTAATTGCAAAATACAAGGTTCCTGTTATTATCCAACACTCAAAAGGAACGCCCGAGAATATGCAAAATTCTCCTGCCTATAATGATGTAGTTGAAGAAATTTTCCTTGCTCTAAAACAAAAAATAGATTTTGCAACGTCAAAAGGAATTGAAAAAATCATAATTGATCCGGGCATCGGTTTTGGGAAAACAAGAGCTAACAATTTTGAAATTATTAAACGTATAGAAGAATTTAAGCCACTCGGTTATCCTATTATGCTAGGAATTTCAAGAAAAAGCTTGCTTGATATGCCGGATGCGGACAATTTTACAAAAGATATTTATACAACAGCACTAAATGCAGTCGCAATAGAAAAAAATATTGAGTATATCAGAGTTCACAATGTAAAAATGCACAAAAAACTCATTGAATTGCTTGAAAATTTTTGGAAATAGGCTATAATAATAAAAAAGCCATTTATATCCAATGTACGGACATGCAAGAGCAATGACAGGAATGCATCCGGAGCTAATTATTGGCGTACAAAAGAAGCACTCTGCGCAGGAGAAAAGTTACTTAATATGCACCTGAAAATGCCAGCGGCGACGGCTGTGTTGCAAGAATAATGGAAAAAGGCTCGAGAAGACTTATTAAAAGAAAAGAGAATAACATGATATTAGAAAAGCTCAAAATCGCCCCCCCCCCGACGAACGCAATTGCTTAACCCGCCGGATTATAGCTTCCAGGAATTTTACAGTGATATTACAAGGTTTTACATTAGCGGAACTTTTAATAACTCTTGGAATTATTGGTATTATAGCAGCACTTACCCTGCCGGCCATTATTGGACATTACAAAAAACAGGAAATTGCATCCAAGCTTAAAAAATTTTCATCTACAATACAAAACGCATTTACAATGGCATCAGCTCAATATGGGGACATGTCTAATTGGGATTATCCAAACAAACAAAATAATGCAGAACAAATAAATGAATTTGTAAGTACTTATTTATATCCTTTTTTAACAGGAATCAAAGAATGCAAAGCCGGGGACAAAACTTGTCAAAAATTGTTAGAGTTAATAAATGGTGAAACAGGATCAGGAGGAAGTTACACGATTAATACTGCTTATGTATTTATGGATGGAGGATGTTTTTCAGTATTAACAGGCGGTACAACCCAGAATAGCCTTATGATGCATATAACTTATGATTATAACTGTGAAAAAAAACCTAATAAATTTGATAAAGATGTTTTTGCATTTATTATACGTATTAATAAAGCCTCAAATACATACAAATTCAAAGCCGGCTCTGCAAGGACATTTAGCCTTACAAAACGCAACGACTTATTGGAAGCTTGTAAAAAGCATGAGCAAACACATTACCAAGGCGGATGTTCCGCTTTAATTGAGTTTGACGGCTGGGAAATTAAGGATGATTATCCGTGGCGACTGTAAAAAAATTTTTTACTAAAATCTTTGTTTATGCTAAAATAAACTCATAAATAAGGAGATAAAATGGAAGATTTAAGAGATAAATACGAAGTTGTTATAGGTTTGGAAGTTCATGCACAGTTAAAAACCAAATCAAAAATATTTGCCCCCGACGGCTGCGAGTTCGGGAAAGAACCTAATTCGGAAACAAGCCCGATTACGCTCGGAATGCCAGGAGTTTTGCCTGTATTGAATAAAGAAGCAGTTAATATGGGAATCTTAACCGGACTTGCTCTGAATTGTGAAATTCCTGAAAGATGCAAATTTGACAGAAAACAGTATTTTTATCCCGACCTTCCAAAAGGTTACCAAATATCTCAATATGATGAACCTATCTGCGTAAACGGATACTTAAACGTAAAAGGCAAAAGAATAGGCATCACACGTGCTCATCTTGAAGAAGATGCAGGTAAACTTGTCCATGCAGGGGCTGACGGTCTTGCAGGCTCTTCATATTCCCTTGTAGATTTAAACAGAGCCGGTACTCCGCTTCTTGAAATCGTTTCAGAACCCGACATGAGATCTTCTGAAGAAGCAAGAAATTATATGGAAGAATTAAGAAATATTGTCCGCTATATAGGCGTTTGCGACGGGAACCTTGAAGAAGGCTCAATGAGATGCGACGCTAATATCTCTATTATGCCTAAAGGTTCAAAAGAATTCGGCACACGTGCTGAAATTAAAAATGTAAACAGTTTTTCAGCCCTTCAAAGAGCCATTGAATACGAAATTGACAGACAAATCGAAATAGTTGAAGAAGGCGGAAAAGTCGTTCAGGAAACAAGATTGTGGGACGACAACGCCAGAGAAACAAAATCTATGAGAGGTAAAGAAGACGCCCACGATTACAGATACTTCCCAGAACCTGACTTAATGCCTTTAAAAATTTCAAGAGAATGGGTTGAAGAAATCAGAGCCAAAATGCCAGAACTTCCGCAGGCAAAACGTGAACGCTATATGAGCCTTGGTTTAAGCGAATACGATGCCTCGGTAATCGTTGAACAAATGGGACTTGCACTCTTCTTTGATGAAGTTTTGAAACTGGGCGCTTCTCCTAAAATTGCCGTAAACTTTATTATGGGTGAAATTGCAGCCTATCTTAAAGAAACAAAACTTGAAATTAATGAAACGAAATTAACGCCTGACAATCTGGTTGAATTAATTTCGCTGATTGAAAAAAATACAATTTCTAACAACATCGGCAAACAAATTATTGTTGATATGATGAAAGACGGTTCAAAAGCTTCTGAAATCGTTGAAAAAAGAGGTTTGAGCCAGATATCTGATACCGGCGCAATTAAAGAAATTGCACAGAAAGTCTGCGACGCAAACCCTGCTCAAGTAACAGCATACAAAAACGGGAAAGTACAACTTTTAGGTTTCTTTGTCGGACAGGTTATGAAAGAAACAAAAGGCAGAGCTAACCCGAAAGCAGTTAATGAAATTTTAAAAGAAATATTGGATTAAATTTATGTTTTTACAAAATCATAAACCAACATGTATGGAATCAGAAATTTTCGAACAGGCTGATGTTCTTGAAAATCTATTGCAAACACATGTAAATGACAATAATTACATACTGTTTGACATACCTGCTGATGTCCAGAAAATTATAATTGTTGCAAGCGGTTCATCTTACCATTGCGCAAAATTTGCAGCTGATCTTTTCGGAAATATTGCAGGAATGGAAGCGGCCGCAATTTATTCAAGCGAATTTCTTTTAAAATCGGCTGTACCTAAAGACAATGATTTTTTATACGTCTTTATAACGCAGTCAGGAGAAACATCTGATACTAATTCTGCTCTCAAAAAAGCAAAAGAATTTGGAATGAGAACACTTTGTATTACAAACAAAAAAGGTTCTACAATATGGGAAGCATCTGACTTTAAAATTGACTGCTGTGCCGGAGAAGAAAAAAGCATTGCCGCAACAAAATCACTAACAACACAAATGCTTTGTTGCACCCTGCTTGTTTTAAAATATGCTGCACATAAAGGGATTGATATTTCCGGATATATAAATGACTTAAAAACATTACCATCATTTATAAGAGCATCTTATGACCTACATCCCGAAACAAAAGAAATGGCAAAATTCCTAGCAAAATATAAAAATATTGTAATAACAGCAGACGGAATTTCATACGCACTTGCCAAAGAAGCATCATTGAAAATTAAAGAAACATCCTACATTAATGTATACTCAAGCATTCTAGGGGAATTTATGCACGGTCATGTTGCAATTTTGAATAACAAACCTGCAATGATACATATTTCAATGAATGAATTAAGTTACACCGCAATAAAAAATTTGAATAAGATAGAAGAAGACTACAATCCGCCATTGTGCATCTTAGGCTGCTCAAATGATAAAATAAATACAAAATTCAATATTGATATTAAATGTGAAAGTGAAATCGTAAAATCTTTCTGTATAATAGTTATCGCACAGCTTTTGGCTCTGGAAATAGCAACGGCTCTGGGTAGAAATGTTGACAAACCGCATGGATTGCATAAAGTCGTTAAATAAAAAACAAAAATCCTATTGACAAATACCTTAAAATCGTAAATAATGGACTTAGGTAAGAATAAAAGGAGTTGAAATATGAGAATACGAGAAGCTTTTAGAGTGCCCCCCCCCCGCAAAACACTTGTAAATTAAAGGGTTTCACCCTCGCAGAAGTTTTAATTACTCTTGGTATAATAGGTGTAGTTGCGGCTATGACGATGCCTGTTATTATAAGTAAATACCAGACAATGGTCATTAAAAATCAGTTCAAAAAATCTTATTCTGTGATATCTAATGCTTTTAACCTTGCGATACAAGAAATGGGTGAAGGGGTTGACTGTACAAATAAAGATAATTCGACAACAACTAGTTCAATATCCGAATGTAATACATTGTGGCAAAATTATTTTTTGAAAAACTTACAAGTCGCTAAATATTGTGAATCAAAAGCTTTCGAAAACGGCTGTGTACCAGACTATAAAGAGGAAGATTTTGTCAATGGCGCAGGATGCGGCGGTTTCACCGCTACTCAGATAAAAGAACACCAGATGGCCGCAGTTTTAAGCGACGGAACTATAGTATTTCCCTACGGATGGAACGGACGCTCGTTTGCTGCCTTAGGTTTTGATGTAAATGGTTTTAAAGGTCCGAATAAAGGCGGACATGACGTATTTTCTCTGGGTATTGCAAATAAAGGGAATATACCTGTTTTAGGAGCATGGAGGGATGGTTACTTATCTTTTTGTATGCCATTTGCAGAAGATCCATTATTCTGGTATCTAAAAGACGTTTTATATTAAAAATGAAAAGGTTCGGTATAAATCCGAACCTTTTTTCTAAAATTGTTTTAAAAATCTTTCGTCATTATTGAAGAATAACCTAATATCATCAACAGCATATTTAAGCATTGCAAGGCGTTCTACCCCCATGCCGAATGCAAATCCAGAATATACATCAGGATCAATTCCTACACCTCTTAATACATTCGGATCAACCATCCCGCAGCCGAGAATTTCAAGCCAGCCGGTGCCGGAACATGTTCTGCACCCTTTGCCCTCACACATTATACATTGAACATCTACCTCTGCAGAAGGTTCTGTAAACGGGAAAAAACTGCTTCTGAAACGTGTGGGGCGGCTGGTTCCGAAATATATTCTTATAAATTCATTCAAAACACCTTTCAAATCCCCAAAAGTTATATCTTTATCAACATAAAGCCCTTCTATCTGATGGAAGAAGTTATTTTTACGTGCATTAATGTTTTCATTTCTGTAAACTCTGCCTGGTGCCACAACTCTTATCGGCGGATTTTTACCTTCCATAGCGTGAATTTGAGCACCTGAAGTCTGACTTCTTAATACAACATTTTTAGCTATTTCCGTATAAAAAGTATCCTGAACATCACGTGCCGGATGATCTTTCGGGACATTCAAAGCATCAAAATTATAATATTCTGTCTCAACTTCTGGAGAGTGTTCCTGCGGAACAACTGAAAAACCGAGACTTTGAAATATTTGCACAATTTCATTAGTCGTTGAAGTCAAAAGATGCTCTTTCCCGCGCGGAATATATTTTCCAGGAAGAGTAATATCAATTTGTTCTGTTTTTAATTTTTCATTTAATTCTTTTCTATAAAATTCATCATGTTTTGACTTTAAAGCTTCTTCAAGTTTTCTTGTAATTTCATTTGCAAGAGAACCGACAATCCTTTTATCATCATCAGAAAGGTTTTTAAGATTTTTCTTAATCTCGTTAAACTCACCTTTACGGCTCAAATATTTTCCCCTGATTTCTTCAATATCATTGATAGAAGAGGCTTTCGCCAAATCTTGTGTTGCACATTCATATATTTTTTCAAGTTGTTCTTTCATATAATCCCTCCACCGCTTCCGCGGTTCCCTCCCTTTACAAGAGAGGCTAATTTTATAAAATTTCGTTATGCTTTTTCTCGTATCCAATTGTTGTAACAGGTCCATGCCCCGGGTATACAGTGATATTATCATCAAGTTTAAACAATTTATTTTTAATACTGTCAACCAGTTTTTCAAAACTTCCGCCAAACAAATCCGTTCTGCCTACACTTTCCCTAAACAAAGTATCCCCTGAAAATAATTTATCATCAATCAGGTAACATACTCCGCCTTCGGTATGTCCGGGGGTATGAATAACCTTTATTTTTATATTACCGACAGTAAGAATATCACCATCTTCTACAAATCCTTCATAAACAGGGGGCACACTTTCCGCTAAACCGCCAAAAAGACGTGTAAATTCATTTATATTATCAGATATAATAAGGTCATCCTTACAAATAACAGCTTTTGAATCCAATGCCTTTTTCAAATCATTTAACCCCATAATATGGTCAAAGTGTCCGTGAGTTAAAAGTATATATTCAACGTCAGCACCGAGTGCTCTAACAGTATCTGTTATTTCAGGAATTAAAGCAGAAGCATCTATCAAGACAGCTTTTTTAGTATGTTCGTCCATGACAAGATACATATTGTTTTCTAATTGACCTGCTGTAAATTGTTTTATAATCATTATTTTCTCACCAGCTCAAAAATATCTTTGCAAATATGGAATAATTCCTCAGCCTTATCAAGCGGAATCATGTTAGGACCGTCACATTTTGCTTTATCAGGATCAGGATGGACCTCAAAAAATAAAGCATTTGCACCTGCAGCCATTGCAGCTTTTGCAAGCGTTGGAACAAATCTTCTGTCACCACCCGAGCATACACCCTGAGCTCCGGGGAGCTGTACACTATGCGTAGCATCAAAAACAACGGGATACTCAAAAGTTTGCATAATAGGCACTGCTCTGAAATCTACAACAAGATTATTATACCCGAAAGAACAACCTCTGTCTGTTAAAAGGATTTTATTATTTCCTGCTTCCTCAACCTTTTTAACAAGAGTGCCCATCTGTTCAGGCGCCAAAAACTGACCTTTTTTAATATTTACAATTTTGCCAGTTTTAGCGGCAGCAACAAGCAAATCTGTCTGCCTGCATAAAAAAGCAGGAATTTGTAAAATATCTGCAACCTTGCTGACAGGTTCAGCCTGATCGGGAGTGTGAATATCCGTAACTATAGGAACATCAAACTTTTCTTTTACAGCTTGAAGCATTTCAAGCCCATTTTCAAGACCGGGTCCCCTATATGAGTATATAGACGAACGATTAGCCTTGTCAAAAGATGATTTAAACACAAAGTTTATATCAAGCTTTTTGGTAATTTCTTTCAAACCTTTAGCAGTAACATCTAATATTTCTTGACTTTCAGCAGCACAAGGACCTGCTATAATTGTAAGTTTATCCCCGCCTATTTCAAAGTCTCTCAATTTAACTGTTTTCATATTCATAGTTCAATTATATGCAAAATATGCATTAATTTCAACCCTAAATTAAAGGGACGACAAAATTTTTACCAGGGATAATCATCCTTAATTTGCCATCCATCATACTGTATCAAAGCACCGCAGTAGCGCCCCAAACCCTTCTTGTTACAACCGCCTGTTGAGTTTAAAAGATCATCTCTGGTAGTCCAATCCCCCGATAAGCCCCAAAAATTTGATTTATTTATACTCTCAGAATTACTGAAATAATATCCAAAAACATCTTTACCAAGCATATTCGGATTTTTATTTCCGTTTATATCAACATAAATAATAACATCACGTACTAATGTACCATTATTATTAAGCGCTATTAAAATAATAGAACCATCCAGTAAATATACAGCATAAAACATAGAAACACTAAATACTTGTTTATTAAGGTATTTATACGATGGTAATTTATTACATTTAACACCACAATCTTCCTCTACATTTAAGTATGGTAAAATATATGTTTTTACAAAATTTATTAAAGATACATTATAATTTGAACCATCGCCATAATCAGAAACTGGACCAAAATTAAAATTCCATGTTGAAGCATCCCCATTAGCATTTTGTGACATAACAAACATCTGAGAAATTGTTGTGTAACTCTTTTTTAATTTATTAACTGTTACATTTTTTTGATATTTGATAACAAGAGCAGGTATTGTTATAGCAGCAACAACTCCTATAATCCCTAATGTAATCAAAACTTCTGATAATGTAAATCCCCAAAGTGCATTTTGTAAAAGCTCAAAATGATTATTTAATCTTTTAAATACAGGAAAAGAAGCTGCTAAATCGCCCCCCCCCCGAGAGTTACATTTCTTAATGTTTCTTCCATACGTTCCACTCCTTTTATTAATTACATCTTTACTATAACATATTAAATTAAAATTTTCAATAAAAAAGCCTCTCTTAAAAAGAGGGGCTTTTTTATTATATTTTTAGAAACTTATGCCATAAGTTCTTTAACTTCAGCTGCAAAGTTTTTAGGATCCAATTTAATTCCGGGTCCCATTGTAGTTGAAAGGTATACTGATTTAACAAATGTACCTTTAGCTGAAGCAGGTTTTGCTCTTAATACAGCATCTGCAAGTGTTGCGTAGTTTTTAAGCAAATCTTCTTCGCTGAATTCAATTTTGCCGACAGGACAGTGAATCATGCCCTGTTTATCAGCTCTGTATTCAACTTTACCTGCTTTAGCATCTTTAACAGCTTTAGCTACATCCATTGTAACTGTTCCTGTTTTAGGGTTAGGCATTAAACCTTTAGGACCTAAAACACGGCCTAATTTACCTAACATACCCATACAATCAGGTGTTGCAATCAATGTATCAAAGTCAAACCAGCCTTCAGAAATTTTGTCGATAATTTCTTCGGCTCCTGCATAATCAGCACCGGCATCTTTTGCTTCAGTTGCTTTAGGTCCTTTTGCGATAACGCAAACTTTAACAGTTTTACCTAAACCTGCAGGCAATACAACTGTAGATCTGATCTGCTGGTCAGCCTGACGAACATCAATACCTAATCTCATATGGCATTCTACTGTTTCATTGAACTTAGAAACTTCTTTAGAAATTTCTTTTAACTTTTTTATTGTATCAACAGCAGTTGCCGGTTGTACAAATCCTTCCAGCATTTCCTGCATTTTTTTCTGTTTTTTAGTTAATTTACTCATTATTTTAAATTCCTTTCGTGGTATTAGCGGAAATTACCTGCGGTCATGCTAAACCAGTGTCAGCATCTCTTAAAAGCTCCTGAAATAAATTCAGGATGACGGAGATAATCTTCCTTCCATCTTCTAACCTTCTTTTACTGTAACACCCATAGCTCTGCAAGAACCTTTAATCATGTTCACAGCAGCTTCCATAGATGTTGCGTTTAAGTCATTCATTTTAATTTTAGCTATTTCTTCAAGCTGAGCTTGAGTAATTTCGCCAACTTTATCTTTATTAGGAACAGCTGAACCTTTAGGAAGGTTTAAAGCTTTCTTAATAAGAACAGGTGCCGGAGGTGATTTTACGATGAAAGAAAAACTTCTGTCCTCGTAAACATCAATAACAACCGGAATAATGTATCCTGCTTGAGATTCAGTTTTAGCATTAAACTGCTTACAAAAATCCATGATGTTGACACCGTGCTGACCTAATGCAGGACCAACCGGCGGTGACGGATTTGCTTTACCTGCTTCGATTTGAAGCTTGATTTTTCCTACTACTTTTTTTGCCATTTTGTTCTCCTTTTGTGGTACTAACGGTCTCCGCGGCTTTTCGGGAGGGTCCTTCCACACTTTTTGTACTATATTATATTTTAATTTGTTTATATTCGTGCTGCTCACGCAGCCATCTTTAACAAGCTTTGTTTACAGCTTGTTGATTTGTTTGTATTCAAGTTCAACCGGAGTTTCACGTCCAAAGATTGAAACATTTGCACGAAGTTTAGACTTATCAGGGTAAACTTCAATAATATCTGCAATAAAGTCTGCGAAAGGTCCTGATATAATTCTGACTTTATCACCTGCTTTAACGTCAAGTTCAATTTTTTGTGAAGTTGAAGATGAACGGTTAATAATCTTTTTAATTTCACTATCGCGTGCAGGAATCGGTTTTTTAGCTGAACCTACAAATTTTGTTACGCCTGAAGTGTGTCTTACAACATACCAGCTGTCTTCATCCATAATCATTTCAACGAGAACATATCCGGGGAAGATTTTTTCTTCACGTTCCTGTTTTTTACCGCCTTTCATTTGAGTAACGGTTTTCTGCGGAACTTCTATCCTAAAAATTTTATCGCCCATGTTCATATATTCAATACGTTTTTCAAGGTTTACTTTTACTTTATTTTCATAACCTGAATATGTATGAACAATGTACCAGCGTTTCTGGTTTTTCTTAGCTTCTCTTTTTTCAGCTTCGGCATCTTCTTGTGCTTGAGCTTCTAAAGCTTCCTGCGCTTTATCTTCATTAAGCTGTTCTTCCATTGATTTTTCTTTTTTAGTCATAAGCCACCCTTTATGTTTTGTAGGATTATTTTATTAATCCAAGCAAACCTTTAAAAATTATATCCATTAAATAAACAGCAACGGTGAAAACAAAAACTATAGCGACAACAAAAACAGTCTCAGCAACAACCTGACGTTTTTCAGGCCAGCTTATTTTTCCCCATTCGGTTCTTACACCTCTGAAGTATGTTTTCACTGAATTTGTTGTTTTTTCTAGCCATGCCGGCATTTGATTTTCTGCGCCTATCATAATTTTGTTTCCTTACGTTTTTATAAAATCGCGCCCTGAAGGACTCGAACCCTCGACATCCGGTTTTGGAGACCGACGTTCTACCAACTGAACTAAGGACGCATTTTAGATGCTAAGATGAATAGATGCAAAGACGCAAAGCTGTTTTAAGGTAAAAAACTTCGCTTCTTTGCCTCTTAGCTTCTTTGCATCTACTTAGTTTCCTTGTGGTTGGTGTGTTTTTTGCAAGTCGGGCAATATTTGCTCAACTCAAGTCTTTCTTTAATATTTTTCTTATTTTTTGTTGTTGTGTAGTTTCTTTCTTTGCAGTCTTCACATGCAAGAACTACCATTCTGTCATTTTTTCCTTTGATACCCATTGTTTTATTTCCTTTTCAATTTATTAATTTTATTTTTGGTTCATATTTAATGACCTTTAAAAAAGAATGTGATGAAACTCACATTCTAATTAAATCGGCTTATGTTAACATCATAAAACAAACAAAATAAAATGCAAACATTTTGTTAACAAACAATAAGCTACAAACAGAAACTGACCGGTTTATATCTCCGGTCAGTTTCTATAAAATATTTTAATTATCTTATAACAAAATCAGAACTTGACTGAGTTCTATCGCTTGAATATGATGTAGGTATATCATAACTGCCGAAAGATTCAGAACGCAATTTTTCCATATAAACCTGACCGTTTTTAACAATTTGCTGCTGTTGAGTTAAATTCTTTTCTAAATTTGTCAAAACCTGTTCTGCGTAAAGTTCCGCACCTTCTTTAGTTTTCATAGCTTCTTCAGTTGCCTGAAGTCTTATATTTTCAGCTTCTTCAAGAGCTTTTCGTTTAATTTCTTCACATTCTTGTTGAACCTGAGTTCTTATTCTGTTGCCTTCACGTTCTAAAGCTTTTATAAAATCTGCTTCGGACAACTTTCTATCAGCCTCTGCCTGTGCATCATTTATAATTTTTTCAGCTTTTTGCTGTGCTTCAATTTGAAGTTCTTCTCTACGTCTTAAAAACGCTCTTGCTTCCTGAACTTCAACTGGCAAAGAAGCATAAATTCTATCAATTAATGTTTCAATTTCTTTTGTTTTTACAACAGTAAACTTACGTGGAATAATAGGAAAACCTTCCTCCAAAGAAATTTCCAACATTTTTAATAAATCATATACACCATTTTGTTGCATTGTTACACATATACCTTTCTTACTATAATTACATTCTACATAAGCGTATATTAATTGTCAAATAATTTGTTACGTAAAAAGCCATATATTTTAACATTTGTACGATTTTTGTAAATATTCATTAACAGGTTCCGGAACAAACTTTGAAATATCTCCGTTATTAAGGAAAATTTCTTTTATTGTGCTAGAAGAAATAAAGTTATACTTAGGCTTTGTTGTCAAAAATACAGTTTTTACCTCATCTGCCAAAGCACTATTAGCCTGTGAAAGCTGCATTTCATATTCAAAATCTGATACGGCGCGCAAACCTCTGATTAAAACAGTTGCGCCTTTTTGGCGGGCATAGTTTATTGTAAGCCCTTCAAAAAAATCCACCTCAACATTAGGCAAATCTTTAACACTCTGTTTAATAAGTTCAACTCTGACATCAACAGGCAAAAAACCATGTTTTTCAGAGTTTCTGGCAACAGCAATGATAACCTTGTCAAAAATTCCGGCTGCTGTTTTTAATATATCTAAATGTCCTTTTGTAATGGGATCAAAACTTCCCGGATAAATCGCTATTTTCATAAATATTCCCTTTTTTACTATTGTTTAATTATAAAACAAAAATAAAATTACATAATAAATATTATCTGCAATTAAAAACAATTAATCGTCTTTTCTTTGCCTCCGGCGGGTGCTGCGCGCACGGCGGCAGCTTTTCCGCAAAAGCTGCACAAACCGGCGACACACATTCACTCGCTAATAATTTGCAAAGGCTCAGCATACAGGCGTGTAAACTCGCTATATCCTCAGTCATTCAGAACTTGTTTGACAAAGCGAACCAAAATTTTTGTCATCCTGAATTTATTTCAGGATCTTAAAAATTTTGAGTGAGCCTGTCATTACGAAGTGCAGCATCTCATTTACCGCTCAAACAATACACGCCTTTGATATCTGCTTCGCCTGCAATTATTGCTCGTTCCGTTATTGTCGCAGGATTTAATTAATCATAAAAAAATAAAAATAATTCGACCATTAATGGAGCGAATAATTAATGTTAGCGAAACAAAAACAAAACGAGTGCTGTCTGAGCGATAAAATCAGATCCAGAAACGAGTTCAGGATGACAAATGTATAGCGAGTTCACTCGTTTTATGTTGAACGTTACAAATAACTAATGAGCGAAATGTAGGTCGAGAGTTTCTTTGCGGTACATTCGTTTGGTTGACCGCATTAAACGGGTCTACAACGTTGGCGCCTTTCCGATAATATTTATTATGTAAAGTTTTGTTACAATATATTATATATTGAGCAATTATATACTTTTTAAATACTTAATTTATATGTAATTAATTTCACACTACCTACACACTTTCTACCTACTAACCTTCTACACGAGGAATCATAAAAATTTCAAAAGCTTCTAAAAATTCTTTGGAAGCTCTTTTTATTTGTAAATAATAAAGACACTTCAAATGAAGTGTCTTTATTTATGATGTCTTGTTTACGTAATTTTAATTAATTACTATTTAAGTCTAACGTTAACAGTTGTTCCTTTTTTAGAAATTTCAACTTTGTCTTCTCTAGCTAACCAGCCAAGACCTAAATCAGCAAAGTTACCTTTAAGATCCAATTCTTTTTTCATTTTAGAGAATGAAGATTCCCCGTTGTTGTTCAAGTAATTGTAGATTTGACCTGCTGATTGTCCGATTTGTTCTTGTAATTCTTGCATAACTAACCTCCATGCGTTTTTATTGTAATACGTTATCTCCGTTTATGGTTATATAATAGCCTAACAGGTAAAAAAATGCAATAGTTCATAAGGATGAGGACAAAATAATTTTTTTATTGTTCATGGTACAATTATTTTTAAAGGAGTATGAATGTTATTAGAAGGTGATTTATCCACTAACAAGACGGATTTTCTAATTAATGCCTATACAAATTTGCTTAATTCCGGCATAAAATCTTCTGAAATTTTAGTGCTTGTTCAAAATTCTAATCTTAAACAAAACTTCATAAATAAAACACTCGAAAAATTAAAAATTAATTCTATTGAAAAATTAGAAGTACATTCTTTTTTCTCACTGGTTTTTAACACTATTACCGATAACTGGGCTTTAGTTGAAAACATAAATCCTTTTGACAATTCTGTAATACTACCAAACCTTGCTGGACTTGAGGTTTCTCAATTTATTCTGAAAGATATTTTAAAAGAAATTCCGTTCAAAGGCTATAATTCTAAAAAATCCCTTTTGCATCAAATTTTCAGAAGATATTCCTTAATCGTTCAGAACAATTTAACTGATGAAGAAGTAGAATGGCGCTCACGCGTCTTAGGAGAAAGTTTTGCCGAAGATGCAAAATCTGCATTAAAAAAGTTGCTTTCCAAAACTCTTGCTCTTAGAGACTTTGATTATTTGAGACAGACACTTGTTTTCAATTATATTTATAAAAATTCTGACTATTTCAAAAATATCAAATACTTGATTTTAGACGACGGAGATGAAATTACACCTGTTTGTTTTGATTTTATATCATATCTTGCGCCTCAATTACAAGATATTTTTGTTGCGTTTGATGAAAAAGGTGCAAGCCGCGCAGGTTATCTGAGTGCAGACAGAACCGCAGTATGGAAATTTGAAGACTTGTTCAACCAAAAAGCTGAAAAACTTATATCAAACAATCCACTTTCTGATGATGCAGAAACTTTATTTTCAAATATCACGAAAGATAAAAATGAAACGCTTGAACATTTTTCGATGCAATCACCTTCCAAAAGAGCATCAATGGTTGACATCGCCATAAAACAAATTCAAGAACTTTTAAACAAAAATGTTTTACCTTATGAAATTTCAATCATAACTCCGGTGATTGATGATATGCTCAAATTTTCTCTAAAGGAAAATATTCACACAAACCTTTTATTTTTATCAGGAAGCGAAAAATTAATTCAAAACAGACTTGTAAAATCTATACTTACTATTTTAAAACTGAACAGCAAAATGCCTGTAAGTGAATTTGATATGCGTGTAGTGCTTTCGGAATTTTTAGGTATCCCGATAAAATACTGCAAAGATATTCTTGAAACTTTTGCCCAAAATAAAGAATTAATTGAATATGAATTTAAACTTGAAGAATACAGTGAAAAATACAGAAAATTTCTTGAAATTCTTGCGAAATTATCTCAAAGCAAGACAAAACTTTCTGAAAAAGTTTATGATATTTACTATGAACTTGCAGAATTTTATTACGTCAACACTGTAGAATTGAACAAATTTAATTTTTTTATCAAACAGCTTCAGGATTTTGAAAATATTTTCGGGAAAGATTTTGAATCTCGTCAGGATGAAATTATCAATCAGATTGAAAATTCAATAATTGCGGAAAATCCTTATTCAACACTTGAAATATCAGAGAATGACTTGATAATTTCAACACCACAAAAAATCATTGATAATCAGATTAAAACAAAATACCAAATATGGCTTGATATTTCAAGTGACGAATGGATTAAAAGCGATACAGGACCGTTATATAATGCATGGGTTTTCCAGCGCGGCTGGGCTAAAGATGAATTCACTATTGATGACAATATTGAACTTTCAAAAGAAAAAACTGCAAGGATTTTAAGGAAACTGACGCTTTGTGCATCTGAACATATTTATACGTATTCAAGCCTTTTTGACGGCAACGGTACAGAAAATTTCGGCGGGATTGAGGAGTATATTAAAGTAAAAGAGATTCTGAAACAAGTTCAGGATGACGAGAAACATTTTAATATAATCCCGCGAGATGATCAAAAACCTGTTCTTGAATATGAACAAGGGAATATGGCGATTTCTGCGGTTCCGGGTGCAGGCAAAACAACTATTTTACTTGCGCTGATTTTAAAACTTCTTGATAAAGGAGTTAATCCAGAAAACATATTTGTTATGACTTATATGGAAAGTGCCGCCAGAAACTTCCGCGACCGAATAAAAAACATAAGACAAAATTCATCGCAGCTTCCAAATATCAGCACTATTCATGGTCTTGCTCTTAGAATTTTAAAAGAAAACGGAAATTTTGAAAGACTCGGGCTTTCTTCTGACTTTGAAATTTGCGACGATACTCAACGCTCAAGAATTGTTAGAGAAATATCAAACAAATTAAAACTTAAAAAAAATGAAACCGAAGAATTTGATAGAGGTATCTCAATATTTAAAATTGGCAAAGGCCAATTTAACAATTCAATGGACAAAAAACTTGAAAAATTTCAGATATTTTTTGAAGAATATCAACGGATACTAAAAGAATCAAATTTAATTGATTATGATGATATGCTTACATCTTCTGTTAAACTTCTTGAAGACAATGCCGATATCCGTGCATACTATCAGGACATCTGCCATTATATTATTGAAGACGAGGCACAGGACAGCTCGTCAATCCAGCAAAAACTAATTAATCTTTTGAGCGCAAAACACAAAAATCTTATAAGATGCGGTGACATAAATCAGGCAATTACCACAACTTTTTCAAATGCGGATGTTGAAGGATTCAGAAAATTTATTTCAGAAAGCAATAACGTCAGTATGGACTGTTCACAGCGCTGTACAAAAAAAGTCTGGACTCTTGCTAATAATCTTGTAAAATGGGCTGACACACAAGAAGAAACTAAAAACGCGTTTTTTGAAATTTTTATGCAACCCGTTGAAGGCAGAAACCCTGTATCTGAAAATGCATTGCATTCAATTATTTTTGAAAAGCCTCTTGAAGAAAGAAATTATATCTTAAAAGAAATTAAATCAGCACTGAAAAAAGACCCTAAATGCACAATCGGAATTCTTTTGCGAAGCAATTATCAGGTTGCACAATGGATTAACTTTATAAATAACAGCGGGCTGAAAACTATTACAAGAAGCGAAAGCCTTGAACAAAAATCGATTTTCAGAACAATTTTTGCCGTAATGCAGATGGTGTTGCATCCGTTTGACAATAACACTGTTGCCGACAATTATGAAATCCTTGCAGAAATGGGATTATACAAACAGCGGCTCGGACTTGAAATCAGAAAATACGAAAATCCTTTTATTCAAATTGACTGCGACAATATAGAAAATGTTTACCTTGCACAATTTTACTGGGATTTAAACTACTGGCTATCTTTTGCCCGTCTTGCCCCTGAAGAACTCGCTATAAAAATCGGACTTCACTATTTCTCATCTGAGATTGAAAAATCAAATGTTTATCTAATATCAACACTAATAAAACGCTTGAGTCTCAATTATAAAGATTTCCCAACTCTTGTCGAACGTCTCGGAGAACTTGCAAAGAAACCGAAATTAAGCGGTTTTAATTTCTTCTCCGAAGAAGACGAAAGTAATAAAGAATTTCTGGCAGGTAAAATTCAGATTATGACACTTCACAAATCAAAAGGCGATGAATTTGATTATGTATTTATCCCTGAAATGTCAGAAAAAAATCTTACTCTTGATTTTAATCAAATAAAACTTAAAAATTCCGACTTTAACGAAAATTTAAAACGGCTTAATCCTGATTACAAACCAAAATCCGAATTTGACATGAAGCAGGAATTAGTTTCTGAAAACCTGAGACTGCTTTATGTAGCCATTACAAGAGCAAAAAAACATCTTTATTTTACAACAAGCAGAAAAATTAAATCTTTTGAAAAAATTGTTGAGCAGGAACCTAGTTTGATATTTACAGAAATTCTTGATTGCACGGAGGTATATTATGAATAGTTTTTCTCCTAATATGCTCAAAACCTTTGAAGCGTGTCCGAAAAAATATTACTTTAAATATATTCAAAAAATTTCCGTTCCGCAAAAAAGTTCTATGTTTGAAAAGGGTAAAAAAGTTCACGCACTCGCTAACTATTATCTCCGCGGAGATGATTTAACCAAAATGGAAAAAACTCTGGATTCCGAAGAAAAACTAATCTGGGAACAACTTAAACAAAATGAATTTTTTCAAAAAAGTTGTGTAAATTCAGAATATAATCTTTCATGCAAAATCGGCAACTACTGGATTGGCGGAAGATTAGACGCCCTTATGAAAGATGAAATTAGTTATTATATTCTTGATTACAAAACAGGATCAGTTCCTAAAAATGCCGAATATGATTATCAAACAATGGTCTATCTTTTGTGTACCGCAAAATTATTACAAAACCAGACGCGCAAACAAGTACAGAGCGATGAGTGTAATATAAAATTTGTTTACATAGATTTAAAAAATAACCATAACCTAATAATTGATTTTACACCTGAAAAAGAAAAAAAGTACGAAGAAAAGATTATTGAAATTTGCAATAAAATAACAAATGTCCGATTCCAAGAAGAAATTGAGCACTCACAAATATGTGAATTTTGTGAATACCGAAAAATTTGTATATAAAAAAATGCCCTCTAAATAAGGGCATTTCTTTATTAAATAAATATTTAAAATACTTATTTGATTTCAACAGTAGCACCTGCTGCTTCAAGTTGTTTCTTGATAGCTTCAGCATCTTCTTTTTTGATACCTTCTTTAACAGGTTTCGGAGCACCGTCAACTAAATCTTTAGCTTCTTTTAAGCCAAGACCAGTGATAGCACGTACTTCTTTCAATACAGCAATTTTGTTAGCGCCAGCTGATGCCAAAATAACTGATACTTCAGAAGCTTCTTCTGCGCCTGCTGCTTCACCAGCTGCTGCAGGAGCTGCTGCAACCGCTACAGGAGCTGCTGCAGATACGCCGAATTTTTCTTCCATAGCTTTTACTAATTCAGCTGCTTCTAACAAAGTTAATTTTTCAATTGATTCTAAAATAGTTTC
>CALUVW010000014.1 GCA_944324315.1 Candidatus Gastranaerophilales bacterium
CTTTCTGTATCAATATTACACTAAAAATATACGAACTCAAAAGCCCTATTGCAAGAACTGTGCCCAAAGAACTTACCAGTTTAAATCCTGCACATGCCAGAAGTGCAAACGAAAATACACTGGTCAAACATGACATCAAAACAGCATCTTCAAATTTTTTCGCCCCCGCAAACCTGAATACCGAATAATCAAGACCAAAACCGATTATCAAAAATATTGCAAGTATGTGGAAAAAGTTAACGGGGCATTTGAACAATCCGAGCAATCCAAAAACAAAGATTACCGCACATATTGAAGGCGAAATTATTTTTAAAGCCGATTTAAAATCATAAATTTTTGAAAGTAAAAGATATAACAGCCCGAAAATCGGAACCAAAAGGCTTAAACAAATCAGCCTGCATTTTCTTATCTGGGACGAGATATCTTTTTGGAAATTAATCGGTTTTATCCCGTTTATTTCTCCGCCTTGATAATTGTATGCAATAACAATAGAAGTATTTTTATCTATTAAAAAATTATTTTTTAAAAAACTGAAATCATCACCCGCTCTCAAAAAACCGTTCCCGAAATCTTGAGAAATAAGTTTATGCCTTTGCGCGTCCGGTAAAAACTGCGCATATTCATCAAGTTTGTCTTTATATAACTGCCTGCGTAAATTCTGGTTTTCCCTCTGGCGTTTTTCAGATGGAACATATTTGCTTAGAGATTGAAAATTTATATCCTGTCCGCTTAATTTATCCTCAATAGCTTCTTCTTTTTGCAAAATATTTTCAAGGTTGTCCCCTTTTACAACAAATATAGAAAAATCTCCGTTCGATTTTACAAGTTCGCCGAACAGTTTTTCGGCATTAACCAGAAATTTTGGCGGGACATACATGTTTTTAATATTATCGTCAAATGTTGTTCTGAAAATGCCGGTTAAAGCGAGAACAAAAACCGTACAAAGTATAACTTTTCCGTATCTGTCAGGAATATTCAAATGTTTGATAGTGCGTTTCTCTGTTTTCAGATTTTTACAGAAAAGCGGGTAAAACAGAACTACAATTCCATAAACTGTTGTCAGACCTGTTATAGTAAACACTGCAATCTGTTTTAGAAGAATAAAATTTGCAAATAATAAAACCACAAACGCGCTAACTGTTGTCAGAAGGCTCACAGTAAGGCTTTTAAAAATTTCTTTTATAGTGTCATTTCCTGCTTCATCCGATACAAAGTAATGAAGAGAATAATCAACGCATATACCGATTAATGTGGTTGAAAATACAAATGTCAAAATATGAATATCTTTAAAAATCAATGCTGTTAGTGCATATCCTGCAAAAATTCCCGTTCCAATACTTATTGCAATCGGAATTAAAGGCTTTAATGACTTGAAATAACCGAACACCAACCCTATTACAAACAATGTTGATAAAATACAAATCAGATTAATTTCAAACATCGAACGGCTGCTTGCATAATACGAATGCACAGGAGCACCTGTAAGATAAATTTTTACACCATCCTGGGAAAGTTCTTCCTGAGTATCCACGAGAACTTTTATCTCATCATTCAAAATTGTAGGCGAAAGCGCAAGATTATTATCAACGGTCAGCATTACAAGACTGTAATACTTCCCGTTGTATTCAAACGGTGTAAAATCTGAAACGCTGCCATTTTCCGATAAATTCATCACAAAATCCGTCAAAAGCAGAAAAGGATCGTTTTCAATTGAACCTATAGGCTGCATTATAGGATTGTATAAAGCTTCCAGAGAATTTTCCTCAACTGTTTCATATTGTTTTGATTTTAAAAGGTTATAAGTTTTTGCGGATAAAAGGTTGTTATGATACTTTTCGTAATCTTCAATAATTTCCAGAACATCCGCATTTGAGGTGTGCATTTTTTCTTTGTCAATTCTATTATAAAAAGTTTTGGATATTTCTTCAGATTTTTCAGGGTTATCGCTCTCAACAATTACATTAATGCGCGCTGAAAATCTTGTGCTCAAATCGACAAGTACATTATCTTTTTGAGAAAAGAGAGCTTTTAAAATATTTGTTTCAGTTCCCGCAGGTCTGAATATGCTAAAAAGTCCTAGAGCAATAAGTACGAGAATAAAAAATATTCTTAAAGTATTAATTAATTTGTTGTGCATTGTTGAAAAGAGATTTCCGTTGTTCCGTTTTTAATTGTTGATATTTTAATAAATTTTATATCAGATTTGCCTTTTATAATTATATCATAAAGCTGTGAAGAGGCAGCCGAGTCCTTTTTAGGTTTCAAACCGACTGTCCACAAGTCATTTTCTTTTGAAAAATAAAGGTTAAAATTTTTGTCAAGGTATGCAAAATTTTTGTTAGATACAGCCTTCATAATTTCATTAATTTGTTTGTTTTTAGCTGATGTATAAGAAACAGTAGATTTTATCGGATACAAAGTTTCGAATACTGCACCTTTATCTTTTAAAAATTTAAAATTCCCGCCTGATTTTAAAACCGCCGACTCAAGATGTTTTTCCTGCGTAAATTTGCATGAAGCGTTTTTAAGTTCCGGCATATTATTTGAGATTTCTTTACTTGCTGCAGGATGATTAAAAATATCACCCGAGGCAAAACAAAAATTCACACTGCAAATAATTATTAAAAGAAAAAAACAAAATCTATTCATATTTCTCCAATTTCTTGACAAATTTGTCAGGGGCTTTGTAAAGACTTTCACCTGTTTTTGCATCAACACATATCTGCATACTCTTTGCCTTGAATATAAGTTCATTTGATTTGTCATCGTAAATTTCGTATTTTATAATCAATGCAGGTTCATACTCCACAAGAGTTGTAATTATTTTCAATTTTTGTAAAAATCTTGCAGATTTAATATACTTCAAGTCCATTGTTGCAACAGGATAAGCAACACCCTCATTCATCATGTCTGTATAAGTGTAGCCGATTTTAGAAAGCATATCGCATCTGGAAACTTCCAGATATTTTAGATAATTTCCGTGCCAGACAACCTTCATGGGATCAAGATCATAAAACGGCACTTCAATATACATTTCTGTTGAAATCTTTTTCATAAAAACATTATAAAACAAAAGTGCCTGAAGAAAAAACTTTATCTTTATCAAAAAATTTAAAATCAACGGAATTTTCTTTTCTGACAAGACTTAAATGCACCAAGGTATCAGGTTTTATTATTGATGAAAATTTAACTTTCTTAACCTTTTCCGGAATAAAATCAAGATTGAATGTATCTTTGACAAATTCTTTTGCAAAAAACAACTGTACAACTCCCGGCAAAATCGGAAAATCTGTAAAATGTCCTTTGAAAAAATTGCTGTTGTGCGCAAACACAAGATTAAACTGAGCATTAAAGCTCTGGATTGAATAATCTAAGACATAAGGATATGTAACATTTGTATTAAAAATTTCTCTTACTCTTGCTCCGTTAATTTTGCCCGAATTAGTCAAAGGCAGTTCAAATAAAAATCTCCATCTCTTGCAGTGAATTGAAGAACCTGTCACATCTGAATGAGCATTATTATTCAAAAGTTTTATTACTGCAAATTTACCTTTTTCCAAAAGGAGCTTGCGTCCCTTTTCATTCAATACAACCGCAGCACAGAGTTTGTTATCAATTTTTAGACAGTGCGATTTTTCAACTAACTCGTTAGAATTCAAATTTTTCTCAACAGAATCAAGCAATATACGTTTTTCATAAATTTTTACAATTCTGTCATTGCGTCCTTTAACAAGAAATCCGTCTTTAAAAAATTCCAGATTATCATTCAAAACAATTTCCGGCTCAGAAAAATAAGGTGATTTCACAACAACTTTACCGCCGCCAATTTCCATTTTTACATTATCAAATACTTTTAAATGTTCTTTATGCGACTGTCTGTAGGCTACAGTACCTGTTTCCGTGCTGCCGTAAATATCTGTTACCGGACATATATTTTCAAAATATGCAAAAACTTCATCATCAAGATTTGCACCTGCTGCAATTATCATCTGCGGTTTATATTTAAACTTAAAATCATACTTGGCAAGTTTTGCAAGAAAAGAAGGACTTGTGACAAAAATATATTTACCGTAATCTTTTAAATCCTCAGGAAAAAATACTCTTTCAGGTTCTAAGCGGCAACCCGTTACCTTAGCTAACATAACAGTAAAAACTGCACCAAACATATGTTCCGGATTGACAGTCGATACAATAACCATATCTTTTGATACTTTAAAAAAATCTGCCATATCCAAAGCTTCGGCCTCAAGATTTGCATAAGTTTTTTTTACAACTTTTGGTTCTCCTGTAGTGCCTGATGTATAAAAAATGTACGGTTTTTCACTGCTTTGCATGTTTTCTGTGCCTTGCTCTCAAAATTACTCTTACAATATATTCTACCCCGAACATTACCCCTAGCGCAATATATGAAATACATGCGTTATATAATGCCCACACTTTATCTGACATAAATACCGTTGCTACTGATATAGAAAGGTTCACAAACAAAAATACACACCAGACATAAGTAAGATTTCGTGTGTAATTTTTTGTAAAATCATCAAGTGTACCGCCTTCCAGTTTTTTAGCAATTTTTTGAATAACAGTTTCTTTGCAAAACAAAGATGCACAAAATACACAGAAGATGAACGAATTTACAACAACAGGGTAAAATTTCAAGACATAAATCTTGCTGAAATGGAAAAGCAAGACAATACATAAAGTTCCCGCAAACGGCAGTAAAGGTTTAATTTTTTTTATGTAAACGGCTTGCCCTCCTGACATCTTGTCTTCCGTTCACTGTTTTAAACCAGTTTTTCAACAGCTGTTACTACATCATCAAGGGTTTTTATCTGTTTAAAATTTTCAGGCGGAATTTTTTTACCTGTAAATTCCTGCAATTTAACAGCTAAATCAACCGCATCAATACTATCAAGCTCCAAATCTTCAAACAGATTTGCCCCGGGCACGAGTTTTTCAGGCTCAACCTCAAAATCGTCAGCCAGAATACTCTTTAATTTGTCAAAAATTTCATCACGGGTATATTTTGCCACTACATAAATCCTTAATTTTCTTTAAAATTGTCACAGCTTCTTATATAATCAGCTATAGTCTTAACAGAGTAAAAATGTTTTTGATTTTCTTCTTTGTTTTCGCTTAAATCAATATGATATTTTTTCTTCAAAGCCATACCGAGTTCAAGTGCGTCAATGCTGTCAAGACCTAAACCGCTTATAAATAAAGGTTCATCGTCTTTGATATCATCGGCTGTTATATCTTCTAGTTCAAGCGATTCGATTATTAAAGTTTTAATATCTTTTTCCAAGCTCATCTTAATTCACCTATAATATATTTATAACTTAATGAATGAGTAAAGTCAAATCTTATGTAATATTGACGTAAGAGATGTTATTTGAAGGCGATAAGGCGATAAGTTCTTTACGGTGCGCTAAAGCGCACGAAATATTCCAATAATCTGCACTTAATGAAACAGCAGCAAAGCGGATGCTGTTTGAGCGGTAAAGAGATGCTGAAACTAGTTCAGCATGACGAATATATAGCAAGTTCATCCGCTCGGGTTGAATTTAGTGCAGATTAAACGGTCAGCGTGTTTCTTTTTCTTATCCAATATTCTTTTTCTTTTCATCGCAAAAAAGAAAAAGAATATTCGGTGCGGGGTGTGGGGATGCATAATCCCCACATAAAAATAACATATCTTATGTTTAACTCATAAAATCCGATTTGATTTTTTCCGAGATTTCTTTTCGCAGCTTAATTTCGGATTTTTCAGAAAATTGTGAAAGTTTTATAGGTTCTAATTGAGTTATAGTATATGTTATAACACTGTCGCCTGCGTCATAAACAGGTCTGTTTTTCTGTAAAAAAGGATAGTCGCATTCAATTTTTACAGGAATAATATCCGCTCCTGCAGCAATCTGGAGCGCAGCAGCGCCTTTATGGATTTTTAAATCTTCTCCCTCAACAGTTCTTGTACCTGTCGGAAAAATTACAATATTATAACCATCGTCCAACGCTGCTTTACATATATCCTTAAATTCGTCAAGTTCAACATTATTCGGAATATATACATTTTTAACTATGTTTTTCATAAAAAAATTATTCAAAATCTCTTTTTTTGCAAGGCACAGAGAATTATCATAAATTCCGATTAAAATTACGATATCTATAAACGAAGGGTGAGTTGCAACAATAATTTTACCCTTCATCTGCTCAACGTTATTCTTTTCAATTTTTATAAGCCCGACCGAAATTAAAACACCTGTATACCATGCCCACAATTTATGAATAAAATGTGAAAAATATTCTCTTTTCTTCCTTCCTTTTATAAAAATACCGCCAACCGGTATAAGTATAAAACTTAAAATTAAAGAACCCGCGCCGAAAAATGCAAACAGCATTATAACAATAAGCCCGCGTATGAACCTAATCATTTACCCGCTCCAAAATGTAAATAGGACAAATGTAGCGTCCGCCTTTTAAAAATTCATTAAAACTGTTAGAAGGCAGATTTTCACGGTTAGGAACAATCCTGACATGTTCGCCTTCTTCAAAATCAATCAGCATTGAAATGCTCTCAAATCTGTCAACAGATTCTGCGTAACAAAAAAGTGTTTTTTCCCTGTTCATTACAGCATCCAAAAGACCCGCAGATAAACTGTCCTCGCCTGCAGCAACCGAGTTATAGGCAGAATGCAGGTTATTAATAAGCGAAAATAATCCGATTGTTGAATTGTGAACAGAAAAACTAAAGCCTGTCGGAGAAATCTCATTGTCTTCATGTTCCTGCTTGATAAGTTTTAACACCCTCTCTAATTCCCCGTAGCGGGAGGCATAAACTAATCTTACATCTTCGCCGTCATAACATTGCAAAATTGTACTTAAAGCAATCTTTCCGACAGGCGACAATTTTCTACGCATCATCATAGGAATTTGCGACAGGTCAATATTTTCTCCGGTAGAATGTGAAATCTTTTTTATATAAAATTCCAACGTATTCATGGTAACATATTATCATGAACGGAATTTTTATTACAGATGCAAGCGGAATTTTTGCAGATCATTTAACTCCTGATGAGTCAATTGTTAAAGGAAAAAAGTTTTATTTTGGCAAAATTGACAGAGATTTTGAGCCCATAGATGAGCCTAATTACGATTTACGGTGTAACAGAATTTTAAAATACCTTGTTGACAAGCTTGATTTAACCGGCTTTGAAAAAGATGAAATCGGGATTGTTATAGGCACAACTAATTCAGGCATAGGAGAATTTGAAGAAACCGGTAACAAACATTTTGCAGAACTCGGCAATCCGGCAGAATTTTTAAAATGGTACCTCGGGACAACAAATTACGCAGCAGGGGTGTCTACTGCCTGTACATCAGGCATAAAAGCTTTTGCAACTGCAGTAAAACTTCTTGAAAATAATGTCTGTAAAGCCATAATTGCAGGCGGAGTCGATGCAATAGCACCTATGCCGTCATACGGGTTTCATGCGTTAGAGGTTTTATCGCATGAAAAAACAAATCCGTTTTCTAAAAACCGTTCGGGAATAAGTCTTGGCGAAGGCGGAGCCCTGTTTTTGCTGACAAAACCTGATAAACTTTCCCCTCGCCCCATTGGAGATATAGAAAATATCGAAATTCTCGGTATCGGAGAAACCTCTGATGCATATCATTCGGCAACGCCTGATCCCGAAGGGACACAAGCAGCAATTGCAATTCAGCAGGCACTTGATAATGCAGGATTAAACGCAGAAGATATTGATTACATAAACCTTCATGGAACAGGCACAGTTTCAAACGATTTAATGGAAGCAAATGCAATTTATAAAATTTTTGGCAGCAAAGTTCCTGCAAGTGCCACAAAACCTTTAACAGGGCATTGCCTTGGAGCTGCAGCAAGTGTAGAATCATATATTTGCTACGAAATTTTGAAAGGTCAAAGGGCTTTGCCAATCCACGAATATGACGGCGAATATGACGAAACCCTGCCGAAAATAAATCTTGTTAACAAAAATACACCGCAAAAAGATATAAAAACCTGTATGTGCACCTCATTCGGTTTTGGCGGAACAAATGCGGCTATAATATTCGGAAAGGTAAGAGGATAGATATGAGGGTAAACGATTTACAGGAAATTGATCTGGAAAAGATATTGCCGCATGACAGGCCGATGATTTTAATTGACAATCTTTTAGAAGTCAATATGGATAAGAAATTCGTCAAGACTTCAGTGACAATTAGCGAAAACAAAATATTTTTTAATAAAGAAATAAACGGAATATCACCGCTTGTTGGAATTGAATTTATGGCACAGACAGTCGGATGCTATTCATATTACAAAAACGGTGAAAAAATTCCCGAAATAGGATTTTTATTGGGTTCAAGACTTTATGAAAATACGCTTGAAAAATTTGAAAACGGTAAAACATACATTATTACAGCACAGGAAATTTATACTGATAATGAACTTGTTTCATTTGAATGTTTAATCTATAATGAGGGTAAAGAGGTGGCAAAGGCAGCAGTAAATGTTTTCCAACCAGCTGATGCTAGAGCATATTTAAAGGAATTATGATGGGTGAGAATAGTTTGAAAAAGGTTTTAGTTACGGGGTCAAGCAGGGGCATAGGCAGAGAAATTGCACTGTATCTGGCAAAAAACGGGTTTGATATTGATGTTCATTATGTAGGCAATCAGGCTAAAGCGCAGGAAACTGCCAATGAAATTAAAGCGCTTGGACAAAATGCGGAAATTTTGAAATTTGATATTAAAAACAGAGAAGAATGCGCAAAAGCTCTTGAAGGAAAACTTTATTACGGAATTGTCTTAAATGCAGGAATTGCAAGGGATAATGTTTTTCCTTCCCTTGAAGCTGATGAGTGGGATGAAGTTATCTCAACAAACCTGACAGGATTTTATAATGTCCTCAAACCGCTTGTAATGCCGATGATTTCAAACAGAATTAAGGGGCGAATTATCACAATGTCGTCTATTGCCGCACTTTCAGGCAACCGCGGACAGGTCAACTATTCAGCCTCAAAAGCAGGGATTATAGGTGCTACAAAATCTCTTGCGCTTGAGCTTGCAAAACGCGGGATTACCGTAAACTGTATAGCCCCCGGGGTAATTGATACGGATATGATAAAAGATGTTCCGCTTGACGAGGTAAAAAAATTAATCCCGATGAAAAGATTAGGTCAGGCCAAAGAAGTTGCAAGCCTTGCAAACTATCTGATGAGCGAGGATGCCTCTTATATCACAGGCCAGGTAATTTCCGTAAACGGAGGGCTTTATTTATGACAAAACGTGTAGTTGTTACAGGTATGGCGCTTGCAAGCCCTTTAGGAAGCGACATTAATACGGTATTTGAAAACCTTGAAAAATTTGAAAACTGTGTTGAATACAACAAAGACCTTGACCAGTATCAAAGATTGAACACAAGACTGTCAGCAAAAGTGAAAGGTTTCGAAATTCCACCGACATATAACAGAAAAGTAACCCGCACAATGGGGCCTTTATCAATTATGGCCGTCAGAACGGCAGAACAGGCGCTTGAAGATGCAGGACTTCTTGGCGATGAGATTATAACAAACGGTCAAACCGGTGTAAGCTACGGTTCTTCATCTGGTTCACTGGATGCAATAATTGATTTTTACGGGATGCAGGTTGACAAAGTAGTCAGAGGACTTAATTCCGGCTCATACGTGAAAATGATGCCTCATACTGCACCTGTTAATATTTCGCTTTACTTAAAGACAACTGGACGTCTTATCACCAGTTCCACAGCCTGTACATCAGGTTCAATGGGTATCGGATACGCCTATGAAACAATCAAAAACGGTTATGAAACAGTAATGATTTCTGGCGGCGGCGAAGAACTCCACGCAACTGAAATTGCTATTTTTGATACGCTTTATGCAACAAGTTTGAAAAATGATACTCCTAAATTAACACCCTCTCCGTTTGACAAGAACCGCGACGGACTTGTACTGGGTGAAGGCGCGGGAACTTTAATTTTAGAAGAATATGAACACGCAAAACGCCGCGGAGCAAAGATTTACGCAGAAATCATAGGTTTTGGCACAAACACTGACGGCACACATATTACAAATCCCAACAGAGAAACAATGAAAACAGCGCTTGAGCTTGCCCTGAAAGATGCAAACCTTTCACCTGATCGGATAGGTTACGTAAACGCTCACGGCACCGCAACAATTCAAGGGGATTTAGCAGAAACATGGGCAACAGAACAGGTATTTAAAAGACTTGTTCCCGTAAGTTCGACAAAAAGTTATACAGGCCACACACTTGGCGCCTGCGGCTCAATTGAGGCGATTATATCTATTGAAATGATGAACAGGGGCTGGTTCCATCCGACATTAAATTTAAACGACATTGACCCTGAATGCGGAAAACTGGATTATATTCAAGGGCAGGGCAGAGAAATAAAAACTGATTACATAATGTCAAACAACTTTGCCTTCGGCGGAATTAATACGTCATTGATATTTAAAAGAATCTGAATATTTTTCATTAACTTTTTTGGAAATCCAGCATGCAATTTCGTAAAAAACCAACGGCAGGCTGCAATAGCCTGATACAATAAGCGCATCTTTTACAGGCGTTGGCTTTTTTACAGGCGCAGAAATTTTTGAACTTACGGCTTGAATTTTTACAGGTTGCACTTTCATAATATAATTTTTTCTTATCAACGAATAAAAACATTAGACAAAAGAGCAGAAATTTTCATATTTTTGTACTATAATGAAAATCAGGCTGATTAATATATAAATAGGAAAAAGTATGATAACAACAGACAAATTGACCGTAAGATTCGGTTCGCAGACATTATTCGAAAATGTAAGTATTAAATTTACCCCCGGCAACTGTTACGGCGTTATTGGTGCAAACGGAGCAGGAAAAAGTACGCTTTTGAAAGTTATTGCAGGAGATATTGAACCGACCTCAGGCGAAATACATATTTCAAAAGGTCAAAGAATTGCTGTTTTACGTCAGGATCATTTTGCTTTTGATAACTACAAAGTTATTGATACCGTAATTATGGGGCATAAAAAGCTATACGATATTATGCAGGAACGCGATGCATTATATTCAAAACCGGATTTTTCAGACGAAGACGGGATAAAAGTTGCGCATCTTGAGGAAGAATTTGCAGCTCTTGACGGCTGGCAGGCAGAAGCTATGGCAGCATCATTGTTATCTGATTTAGGAATTCCTGATGAATTGCATTATGAACAAATGTCTGAACTTGCAGGCAGTGAAAAAGTTCGTGTATTGTTAGCCCAGGCATTATTCGGCAACCCTGATATTTTATTGCTTGACGAGCCGACAAACCACCTTGATTTGAATACAATCTCGTGGCTCGAAGAATTTTTAATAAATTTTCAAAACCTTGTAATTGTTGTCTCACACGACAGAAAATTCCTTGACAACGTCTGTACACATATGGCAGATATTGATTACAAAAATATTCAGCTATACACAGGCAACTACTCTTTCTGGTCTGAAGCTAGCCAGCTTATAAAGAAACAGAAAGAAGAACAAAATAAGAAAACCGAAGAAAAAATGGAAGAATTAAAAGCCTTTATTGCACGTTTCAGCGCGAATGCCTCAAAAGCAAAACAGGCTACTTCGAGAAAAAATATGCTCGACAAATTGTCGCTTGAAGAAATTAAACCTTCCTCAAGACAATATCCGAGAATCAGGTTTACCTACAACAAAATCCCCGGCAAAGATGTTCTTCAGGTCAAAAACCTCAACAAAACCGTTGACGGTGAGCTTTTAATCAAAAATCTGAGCTTTGAAATCAATCAGGGAGAAAAAGTTGCATTCATTGCACGTGATCCTTTTATAATCTCAAATCTTTTTGATATTTTAGAAAATTGCGTAAAACCTGACAGCGGAGAAGTTATCTGGGGTGTAACGGCAACGCATTCATATTTCCCGAAAGATAACAACTTCTATTTTGAAAATAATTTGACTATAATGCAATGGCTTGCACAGTATTCGCCCGACCAGCACGTAAACTTTTTACGCGGATATTTAGGCAGAATGCTGTTTTCTGGCGATGATGCGGATAAGAAGGTTAATGTTCTTTCAGGAGGCGAAAAAGTCCGCTGCTTGTTTGCAAAAATGATGATAGCAGAAGCTAATGTTATGATTTTTGATGAACCGACAAACCACCTTGATCTTGAAGCAATTACCGCATTGAATAATGCAATGATAGATTTCCCCGGAACAATACTTTTTACATCACAGGATTACCAGCTAATACAAACAGTTGCCGACAGAATAATAGAAATTTCACCGAAAGGCTACATCAATATGCGCAACAAATATGACGAATACCTGAAAAATCCGGTCGTACTGAAAAAACGCGAAGAAATATACAAATAAAACCTATTGCTTTTTTCTGTATAATTAATTAGAATATTTTTATGAAAGAAAGAGCACAAAAAGAACTTGATAAATTACTACAGGGTAACAGAAATTTTGTAAACGGCACACCAACCACTAAAAATATGTCTCTTGAAACTTTGAAAAAATTTGCGTTTCATCAGGAACCGTATGCGTGTGTTTTAACGTGTTCTGACAGCCGTGTGGTACCTGAAATTATATTTGACTGCGGAATCGGTGAACTTTTTGTTGTAAGAGTTGCCGGTATGACAACAGGACCTAACGTTATAGAAAGCATTGAATATGCTGTAAAAAAACTTGAAGTGCCTCTGTTAATACTTCTGGGGCATGATGACTGCGGGGTTATGAAATATGCAAAAGAACATTACCCAGAACCTATGAAGGATTTTTCATCAATTTTAAAATGTGTGTATCCCGTATTAAATCAAAAAGAAGATATAAAATGTCATAACTTTTTTGCTCAGGAACATACAAAATGGGTTGAAGATTATTTGATGAAACATTCGGTAATAATTAACGAAGCTGTTAAGTCTGAAAAACTAAGGATTGCAAAATGTCACTTTGACCATTCTACAGGATTAGTCAATCTTATATAAAATAATTCAAAACGGCACCTTTAAAAGGTGCCGTTTATGTTATCAGTTGCAGGAAGATTCATTATTACCCCATAATTCATCATATTTCGCCTGATTTTTTTCATGATAGCGCGGGGATGTTTTACGGTTTGTGTTTCTTATTTGTGCATCTATCTGTCGTGCAATAAGCAACATTCTTGCCTTATCGTCTTTTTTCTTTTTTTCTTTCATTCCGCTAAGGATTGAAAAAACACTTGCGGCAATCAGCCCTGCATAAGCTGTTATTTTCAAGATTTTCAAGAAATTTTTTTGCATAAATTAAAACTCCATTGGTTTTACTTTCACAAATTCCTCATAATCTTCAACGGATACAGTATTCGGAGCCTGCGCTTTTTCCTCCAGACCGCGCTTTAAAAGATCAGGTTCTTTTTTGCGTAATTTAGGTTCGGCAGTTACGATATCCATATTAAGCGCTGTTTTTATAAGCTGAATTGTCTGCTCTGTCGGCGCTCCTTCACCGTTAAGGATTTCCTGTGCATGATAGCTCGGCCAGTCTTCGGGAAGTTTGTCAATTGTTGTGTATCCGAAATTGTCATCATGGCGTTTGTCAATTTCGTTTTCCAGAATATTTGTTACGTATTCTTTCTGTGTTTCAAAGTGGCACGGAAGAACGATTTTATCTCCGATAATTTCTTCTGGATCGCGTTTTTCATATTTTTTAAGCAAATCAACAGCAACCTGTAAATGTCCGAGTTCAAATGCCAGAAATTCTTCCCAGATTTGTTTGAGTTTGTCATTTTCTTCATCTTTGTAGCAGTTGTAGTATGTACACACTTCGGTAAATTCATGGAGAAGAAGTTTTTCATAAGGTGTTTCGTTCGGGTCTATCAAAGATTCATACATTGTTACATGTTCTTCTTCAACGTCGCATATTTCGCCGAAAGTTCTTCTCAAATCGTCATTAGGGTACATCATGCCGTGTTCTGCATAAAAATTATGCGTTTGTTGTTCACCTGAAACAAGAGTGTAAATATTTACCTTTGTCTGCGGAGAAGCTGTAGCTCTGTCATAATGTTTGCGAAGTCTAACTCTATTATCATTATGGTGATTTTGTGTCGGGCGGCTTAAAACTACATCTGTCATTCCCTGTAGAATATTATCAGGGTCAATTCCGTCAACCATATAAGCCCACTGACTGTATCTGTAAAGGTGGTCAAAGTCCTCTAAAAGTCCGAAATTGAATGTTTCTCTAACATAATCATCAGGTTCGTTCTGTGCCATCCACGCTGTTAAATCGACTGCAACCTGTTCGTAGCCTAAAGTTGTTTCAAGAACTGTCTGGCATGCGGGAGTCAGCCAGTTTACTGTTGTCTGCTGCATATCTTCAATTTTTCTTGATAAAGCCATGAGTTTTTTAACTTCCATATCAGGACAGCATCTTGCAAAGTTGTGTTTAAAATTCCATGCTTCGACTTCAATACCGTTCATTAAGATTTGGCGTGTTCTTGAATAGCAGTCAACCGAATGTTTATCAAACGGTCGTTTAACAATATCATGCCAGCTTCTTAGCTGTTTTTCTACGGGAATTCCCTTTTCCTCTAATGGATTAAATGTCATTTTTATTCTCCTTATAGTTTATAAATTCAACGCATAGGCAAAAAGTTCGCCGGCGCATTTGTTGTAATACCTTCCGTCATCTTGTGCAAAAAGATTTTCCCAGTGGCTCAAAGCAGTGCCGTCTGTTGAATATGACGGGTTTGTCATCATGAGATGATGTGTCGATGTATCGTATCGCAGCGGGAACAAGTCGTTCATCTGCATAAAACTCGGAAGCTTGTCGCTTGCCAGATAATATCCGAAAAGAGCCGAATTAATACGGTTTAATTTTTGTTCGTATGAAAGTCCGCCTTCGTTGTTGTCATTTGTAACTTCAACACCAGGCGCATAATCTCTGTAATATTTTAAGCGTTCGGATAAGCTCCTGACAGCTTCAAAATTGTCGCCTGTTATAAAGTCAGTTCCTGCATTCAAACCCATAAGCCTGTATCTTTCAAAATCATCAGAACTTTTTTCACCGACAAAGCTTATATTAGTTTTACCTGTTCTTAAACGAATTTCATTTAAAATATACTGCATCTGGTGATATTCGGGCAGAGCGCCTACGCCTGTATAATTAGCCATATCATACCCGCCGATATGTTTTGCCGAATCTATAAACATGCATTCAAAACCCAAATTCATAAGTTTAACGCATTCAGTAATGTAAATTTCTATATGTTTGGAGTTATTCCAGCTGAAAATTTCATCATCGTGATTAGGACATGCGACTTTTATCTGATCAGCAGAAATTACATGCCTGAAACCGACTTTTATTCCCCTAAAATGGGCTAAATCAACAAAAGCTTTTAATTGTTCTTCCGGTGTAATTTTATCAACAATTGAGTAATCAATTATATTTTCGCTGTAGCTTGCATTCAGTCTCAGACCGTAAATCGAATTTTCTTCAAACGGTCCTTTTTCGTAAGCGTCACCGTAAATATTCTGCCAGATTTGAGATAAAATAATGCAGTTTGCCCAACTTTTTGCAGAAGGCGGAATTGCAGGCAATAATTTTATACAGCTTAAAATACCTTTGCAGGTGCATCCGTCATCCATAAAAGCTATTGCACGATCATTAATTTCAATGTAATTTGCCAGCCTTCCCCATTTATCGCCATAATTTGGTGTCTCGATATAATCAGGGAATTTATTATAAAAAATCCCGCCCTCTGAAAGAGTTACAATAATTTCCACAGCATCCTTAACAGACAGCTTTAACAAATCAGCGGGAACGATATTGCCGAGCCATCGTTTATTATATGCATTACCAATTCCGTGAAAGCCTATATAATTTGAATATTCATTATATTCAAGCTTTGTAGTTTCCCCGAGAGCTTTTAACAATTTGTTTACGGCATTTAGTTTCATAACATGATTACTTATAAGCAATCAATAAAAATTTTTCATTACCTGAATTGATAATTTACTGATAAGAAACTATCGGCATTCATAACCTGTTAATCCAGTTGTGACAAAAATTCAGAAACTTTTTGTATGCGTTCATCCATATCAAAACAAGTATTTCTGTATTGACTTAAAACATCCTGAATTTTTTTGAAATCTCCGTCATAGCCGCATAATTCCATCGCCATATCAAGCTGCCAACGATCATCATAACCACGACCATAAGGTAATTCCGACCTTTCAGCAGCCATAATCAATTTTTTAAACAACTTTCTTCTTCCTTCGACCGCTGATTTATCAAACAGTGCAAAATTTTGATCATCAAACGAATTTATAAATACTCTGAAAAGTTTTGCAAGATTGTTACTGCCGAATGCTTCTGTTTCTGTTATTTCATCAACAATTTTAATTTCATTACCGTCTGCAGCAAAATTACTAGGATTTATTGTATCAAACTCCTTACCCGCAAAATTCAACGTTTTAAAATCTCCGGCAATTTTATCAAAAGCTTCCTGTGGAAGTTCGGAAAAACGTTTTAAATAAACATTATTATAGTAGCTCTTTTTTTCGGCATCAGACACAAACTTTGCAGGAACTCCGGCAGGTAAAGCATCTTTTGTCCTAAAAGCATTTTTCATAATTTCAACATCACCGATTTTGGCAAGAACATTGCCATAATATGTTTTTAAACTTTGAGCTATGCCGTCAGCCACCAATTTTAATTTATCTAAAGTCTTGAATGAATGTTTTGGTACTTTAAACACATAATCATCGTCAATACCGTATACAACACCATGGACACCTTTTCCAATCTCATTATCATTCGACATTTTGTCAATCATAATTTTAGAAAAACTGTCTGTCAATTCCTGTTCTTTATTTTCATTTCTTATTCCGCTCGAAATATATTGTTCCAATTTACGGCTAAATTCTGATTTATATCCGCAAAAACTCGGAATATTATTGCTTATTTGCATATTCATTCCTTTTTTGTTCTACACACAAATTTTATAAAACATCTGACAATAAAAAATTGCGTCAATAATATTTTTAGTGTTACAATTATTTAAGAAAGAGAGGAAGTAATTATGATTAACGAAAAATTAGAAAAAGCTTTTAATGTTCAAATTAACAAAGAATTTTATTCCGAATATCTTTACCTTTCAATGCAGGCATATTTTGAAAGATTAAACCTTAAAGGTTTTGTAAACTGGATGTCAGTACAGGTTCAAGAAGAACGTGCGCATGCTATGGGTATGTTCGATTACTTAAATCAGAGAGGCGGAAATGTTCAGCTTGAAGCGATTGAAAAACCTGAAATTGATTGGACTTCACCTCTAGCTTGTTTTGAACATATTTTAAAACACGAAGAATACGTTACGGCATCTATTAATGAACTTATGGACGTTGCTGATGAAACAAAAGACCGCGCGGCAATATCTTTTCTAAACTGGTATATTAAAGAACAGGTTGAAGAAGAAGATAACGTTGGACAGGTTCTTGCAACATTAAAACTTATCGGTGACGATAAAAAAGCTTTATTAATGCTTGATAAAGACCTTGCTGCAAGAACATTTGTACAACCTGTAATAGAGTAGAATTCACATCTCCCTAGCCATTTTTAGGAAGAGGGTAAAAATACTTATCGCAAGTCTGGTATGTGCAATCCGGCATTAACACCGGACTTGCTTTTTCATTATATAAAATCTGCAAATAAATTATCTTGATGAAAATTAATATTTTTGATAAGATTTTTCAAAATTAACTCAAGGGGTACAAATATGTTTTTTTATACCGATCTTCATATTCATTCAAAATATTCAAGAGCTACCAGCAGAAGCCTTAATCTTGAAGAACTTGCAATATGGGCAAAGAAAAAAGGACTAAGCTTAATAGGTACGGGAGATTTCACACATCCTGCATGGTTTGCTGAAATTAAAGAAAAACTTGTGCCATCAGATGACGGAACATTTCGTTTAAAACCCGAAATTGAACGTGAAATCGGTGCTAATGTAAAATTTATACTTACTGTTGAAATTTCAACGATTTACAAAAAATGGGACAAGACAAGAAAAGTCCACCATGTAGTACTTTCACCGGATTTGCAATCCGCCGAAAATTTCAGAAACAGACTTGATGCAATCGGCAATATTAAGTCAGACGGACGCCCTATATTAGGGCTGGATTCGCGTGATTTACTGGAAACTGTTCTTGAATCAGGCGAAAATTCATACATAATACCGGCACACATCTGGACTCCGTGGTTTTCTGTTCTTGGATCAAAATCAGGATTTGACTCTATAGAAGATTGTTACGGAGATTTATCGGAACATATATTCGCGGTTGAAACAGGACTTTCATCAGACCCTGAAATGAACTGGCATGTCTCAAAACTCGACAAATTCAGACTTGTATCAAATTCCGATGCGCATTCAGCCTCAAAACTTGCAAGAGAAGCAACAGTGTTTGATATTGAGCCGAATTATTATTCAATAATGAATGCCTTGAAAACAGGTGAAGGATATACAGGTACGGTAGAATTTTTCCCCGAAGAAGGAAAATACCATGAGGACGGACACAGAAAATGCAATGTCTGTATGACACCGGAAGAAACCAAAAAACATAATGGAATTTGTCCTATTTGCGGAAAACCTATGACAATAGGGGTTTTGTACCGTGTAAATGAACTTTCTGACAGGCAGGGAATTATAACACCGCCTGAGACCGCCGGAAAAGTTTTCAGCCTTGTGCCTTTGCAGGAAATAATTGCTGAGATAAAAGGAGTAGGAACATCAAGCAAGTCGGTTACATACGAATACGAAAGATTGATAAATACATTCGGCTCTGAACTTGCAATATTACAGGATGTTCCAATTGACGAGATTTCAAAATCGTCTACATTGCTGGGAGAAGCAGTATCACGCTTAAGACAGGGCAAGGTTATAAAACACGCAGGTTTTGACGGTGAATACGGTGTTATAAGATTGTTTGAAGAAAACGAACTCGGTAAAAAAAAATCAATAAATTTAAAACTTAATATAGAAATCCCAAAAATCGAGCCGATAAAAACGGAACAAGAGTTTCATTCTATATCTCCTGCCACGATACAGCAAGAAATACAACCAGAAAATGCTGCTAAAATATCAGGACTGGATGAATATCAGCAAAACGCCGTACAAAACGAAAATCATCAGCTTTTAATCGTTGCAGGTCCTGGGTCAGGTAAAACAACCGTTTTAACAAGACGTATCGCATACCTTATCAATAAAAAAAATATTAAACCTGAAAATTGCCTTGCCATAACTTTTACCCGCAGAGCAGCAGAGGAAATGCGAGAAAGACTGGGTAAACTTTTGTCGGAAGGAGTAAACCGGCTGAATATCTCAACTTTTCACTCATTATGTTTTAGGATCTTGAAAGAAAATTACAAACATGCTGGGCTTGATGAAAATTTTACCGTAATGTCAGAACAGGAAAAGAAGCTTTGCAAAGATGAAAAACTTCTTGAAAATGCTCTCAGCTTTGATGACTTAATAACCCTGACAGTAAAATTGCTTGAAGGTAATCAAGACTTGCTGACAAGTTGCCGCGAACGTTTTAAATACGTGTCAGTTGATGAATATCAGGACATTGATGAAAACCAGTATAAATTAATCCGCCTGCTCGTACCTAAAAATGGCAATATATTTGTAATCGGTGATCCAAATCAGGCAATTTACGGCTTTAGAGGCGGTGATGCAAAATTCTTTAATAACTTTAAAGAAGATTATCCTGATACCCAAATTATTAACCTTAAAAACAATTACCGTTCTACAAACAGTATTGTTGATGCTTCAAACCAGATGATTAACTGCTTCAATATCGTATCTGTATTTGACAAACCGCATGAAAAAATTACAATACACAAAGCTCCGACAGACAAAGCGGAAGCTGAATTTATCGCAAGCACGATAGAAAATTTAATCGGCGGGCACAGTTTCTTTTCAATAGATTCTCAAAGAAGCGAAGGAGAAGATACGGATTATTCTTTCTCGGATTTTGCAATCCTCTACCGTACATCTTCCCAGCTTCCGCCTATTATGGAAGCACTCAAAAGAACAGGAATGCCCTTTGTTAAACTTTCAAACGACCTTCTCTGTGAACAAAAACCTGTTATGGAACTTTTAAACAGCCTGAATGATGATTCACCCGTTTATGAGCAGATAAAAAACAGTAAAATAGAAATTGATGACTACATATTAAAATATCTGCTGAAGATTGCAGAAAATTCAAAAGACAAAAATGAATTTATACATCAGGTTTCACTTTTGACAGAAGCAGATACACTCGACAAACGCGCCGATAGAATTACACTTATGACACTTCATGCGTCAAAAGGGCTTGAATTCAAATGCGTATTTATTGCAGGACTTGAAAACGGAATACTTCCCCTATACCGTGCAAAAGAAGAAAAAGAACTTGAAGAAGAACGAAGGCTTTTATATGTGGGAATGACAAGAGCAAAAGAACGTCTCTTTTTATCTCATGCAGAAAAAAGATTCTGGCTCGGCACTATCCAAAACCTGCCTATTTCACCGTTTTTGACAAAAATTCAAGATGATTTACTTAAATTAAGTAAATTTGAAAGGGAGTACAAAAAACAAGAAAATACTAACCAGTTAAGTTTATTTTAACAATTTTTAAAATTTGATTTATTTTCTGTTATTGTAGTATACTTTTTTTGAATTACAACTAACAACCTGAAAGATTATGGAAAAAAAGTTTCAGTACACAAAAATCGGAATACCCAGAGCAATATCATATTATAACAATTACCCTTTTTATTACGGATTCTTTAATTCGCTGGGAATCGAAGTTGTATTGTCAGATAAAACAACAACAAAAACTATCAATGAAGGAACAAAATATGTGGTTTCCGATACATGCCTGCCGATAAAAGTTTATGTAGGTCATGTTGTTAATCTCCTTGATAAAGGTTGTGATGCAATATTCATACCGTCATTACAATCAACGGATTACAAGATTAATAATTGCAGCAAAATAAGAGGACTGCCAGAAATTATAAGAAATGTAATTGACCGTGAGTTTACTATGATTGAACCGACTCTGGACAAAACTGAAAATATCGGTTTGTATGATTTTTGTACACAAACTGCAAATGCCTGCGGTATAGACGACAAAAAACAAATTAAAACTGCAATTGAAAATGGTTTTGAAATTTATAACAATTTTTTCAAAATGACCCAATCAGGAGTTTCTTATAATGAAGCTCTCGAAAATTCAATAAATGGTAAATTTATCACACGGAGTGTTGATATTGTAAAACCTTTATCTGTGGTAATTATGGGACACGGTTACAACCTTTTTGACGAAAGAATTTCGCTTAATTTAATAAAAAAACTTGAAAAAATGGATGTTAAAGTCTATACCTCAATAAATGTTTCCCGTGAGTCATCTTTAAATGCCATAGAAAATCTCGGAGAAATTCAATACTGGGCAAACGAGCTGGAATTAACAGGAACAGCAGCGCATTTTTTGTTAAATAAAAAAGTTGACGGAATTATTGCACTTTCAGCATTCGGCTGCGGTCCTGATTCACTGATGGTTGATGAGATTGCTTATCATTGCAAAGAAAGAAACATGCCTTTAATTCATTTAACAATTGATGAACATACTGGCGAAGCTGGTTTTATCACCAGAATAGAAGCTTTTGTTGACATGCTGATGAGAAAGAAACGTTCATTAATATCTAAAAAATCAAAACCTGCAGCAAAACCTGCCGAAATTGTCACTCTTAATAAAGAAAAAATTCTTACAAGTGCCGTGAAATAATGAAAAATCAATTATTTTATTACAAAGGTGCAATACATATTCATTCACAGTTTTCAGACGGGACGGGCAATATTTCAGAGATTGCAAAAGCCGCAAAAAAAGCCGGTCTTGATTGGATTATCATAACAGATCATAACAGTTTAGATATTGATGAAGGAATTATCAACGGAGTTTGTGTTATCAGAGGTGAAGAAATTTCTCCTGAGTTTTCTAACCATTATCTTGCATTAGGAATTAAAAATTGTATTTCCCACGACACAGATGCGCAAAAATATATTAATGCAGTAAGAAATCAGGGCGGATTTGGTTTTGCGGCACATCCTGATGAATCAAATTTCAGAAAAAACAGCGCAAAACCTATTAAATGGACGGATAAATCAATTGTTCCAGACGGTGTTGAAATATGGAACTGGTTTTCTGACTGGGCTGATAATTATGATGACACAAATATTCTTAAAATTGCATACGCATATTTATTCAGGCACAACCTTATAAGAGGTCCGCACCTTGAAACTCTTAAATGGTGGGATGATCTGAATAAAAATTCCACAAAAATTATACCTGCAATCGGTGGTGTAGATGCGCATGCACTGAAAATTTTCAAATATCTTGTGCCTGTTACAATTTTTCCTTATAAAATGTCATTCAAAACTCTTACAAATATAATTACTCTAAACGAAAAAATACCTGAAAATTTTGAAGATAAAAAAAGGGTTATTTTAAATTCTTTGCGTGACGGAAACAATATAATTATAAACAGGCATGTAAAAGATGAAATACCAATCATTAATATAAAAGAAAAAACTATTTTTATAAAACTGTCACAAACATCAAATATCAAAATTCTTCGTTATGGCGAATATGTGTATGACGGTATTTCTAAAGATGTGGAATTTAAAATTGTTAAAAGCGGCAAGTATAGAATAGAAATTTATCTGAAAGGCAAACCCTGGATTTATTCAAATCCGATTATGGTTGATTAAATTTGTGCTAGTATTATTTATATGAAAGCTGCTGAAAAACTCGAAAAAACGAAAATGGAAAATACAATTCCCACAAAAGACCGCATAATTGCATGGCCAAGAATGGGAAGAATTGATATTCCTTTGAAGGCTCTTCTTGTCTCTTTAGGCGCAAATGTCGTTATACCTCCAGCGAACAGTAATGAAGCTCTGGAATTAGGAGTAAGAAACAGTATTGAAGGTATTTGTCTGCCTTACAAACTTAATCTCGCAAATTATATTATGGCACTGGACAAGGGTGCAAATACTTTGATGATGTTTCAGGCACCAGGTTCCTGCCGTCTTGGAAATTACACCAAAATGGCTCAGAAAACATTAAAATCAATGGGCTATGATTTTGATATGGTAATTTTTGATATGTATAAAAGCAAGATGAAGCAGACGCTTCATGCTTTCTGGCATGTAACACATTGTATTAACCCATGGAAATATTACAAGGGATTTAGCTTAGGTTTTAACAAGTTTTTTGCAATAGATACAGCCGAAAGACTGTTATTTTATACAAGACCGAGAGAACTCCATAAAGGTGATGCAGAAAGATGCTATGAAAAGTGGCTTAAAATTACAGATGAAACAAATTCCGTATGGAAAGCTAAAGGTTTAAAAAAACGAATAATAGAGGATTTCAAAAAAATTCCTATAAATAAAAATAAGGAAGTTCCCGTCATATATTTAATAGGAGAATTTTTTGTACTCCTTGATCCTTACACAAATCAAAATATCGAAAAAGAACTCGGGGAAATGGGTGTAGAAGTTCAGCGTCAGATAATGTTCGGCGACTGGCTTGAACATGTTTTGAAACCGTCGATTTTTTACCGTAAAGAATCCCACCGCGAACGCAGTGTAAGATATTCTAAAGATTACATGAAACGTGCGATAGGCGGAGAATGTATTGAAACTATCGGCGATACTGTTTATGCTGCAAAACACGGTATTGATGGAATTATACATATTTCTCCGTTTTCATGCATGCCGGAAATTGTAGCGCAAAATATCCTGCCGAAAGTCAGCCGTAAAGAAGATATTCCTGTAATGTCACTTGTTCTTGATGAACAGACTGGGAAAGCCGGCTACATAACCCGTATTGAAGCTTTTGTAGATCTTGTTAAAAGAAAAAAACGACAGAAAAAAATAAATTGTTAAGTTATACTACTTATTAGTATCCGATTGGCTAATTTTTCTTGATTAGGCTCCTTATTCATGCTACGTTAATAAAGTAAATTTTTCTGAGGAGTAAAATAATAAGAGGGTAGAGATGATTACTAAAGAAAAGTCCGAAATTAAACATGAATCAAGAAATAAAATGACTTTTGAACGTTTAAAATATTACAGACACTTAGGAGGCGGTGCACTTGAATGTATTGCAAGCCGTCTTTCGAAAACCCCAAAACCGTTGTGTTTTTCATTAATGGTTACAAGTATGTGTAACTGTGACTGCGATTTTTGTTACTGGAAATCTAAAAAAGGTCAGGATGATATGCCGACAGAAGAAATCGTAAGACTTTTGACGGAAGCCGGACAAATAGGTTATATGGACAGTATTTTATGGGGCGGCGAACCGCTTTTAAGACAGGATTTTGCTGAAATTTGCAAGGCTTCGCATGACGCAGGGCTTTATACAAAAATTGCAACAAACGGCTGGTATCTTGAAACAAATCCCGACTTTGCAAAATATACTGATTTGATGTTTGTATCACTTGACGCTATAGGAAAAGCTCATGATGATATCCGTCATATGCCGGGGATTTGCGATAAGGTTATGTCCGGTGTTGAATATCACAAAATTCATTCTCCAAAAATGAGAATTTATGTCTGCTGTACAGTATCAACTCAAACTAACTTTGAGCAAATTAAAGAAGTTGCACAGTACTGTAAAGATGCTGATATTTTATTATACTTTACTGTTAATAAAGCTGCTTCAAGACCTGATGAAGCCGAAAATGTTGTTGAAACAGAACTTGAAAATGACCAGTTATCAGAAATGTTTATAAAAATTAAAGAACTCAAAAAGCAAGGCTATCCGATTAGAAATTCTTATTATTTCATGGATTACATTATTAATAAAAAAACATACTATGAATGCCACTGGCCGAGAATTGCTACAGTAATTTATTCAAATGGAGAAATGTTACGCTGCTATGACAGAAAACCTTTTATCAGTGTCAGAAACAGACCTTTAAAAGACGTTATAAAAGATCCTCTGTTTATAGAAACGGTCAATAAATGTAAAGACTGCAAGCTTGCCTGTGTCGGAAACTATGCACTTGACGCATCAGGTTTGTGGAAACTTGAATGGCCTGCCATTAAATCTTTAATGGAAATTGCTATTACATAGAAAAATTTATATCAAACATTGGAGTACATTAAATAAAAACTAAAAGGGATTATATGAAAAAAATATTTGCTTTATTATTGTTAACTATCTTTTGCTTTGAACCGGCAGCTTTTGCGATTGTTAATAATACCAATTCTCAAAGCCAAAATCAACAACAAATGAATGCACAGGTTCAGATGACTCAGGGGGCTGCTTATTCAAACTACCAAATGCCTACAACCCAATATCAACCTCAGTCGCAAGCGGTATCTTCCAGATTAAGACAGGTGCAGAATGAAGAGGTTGAATTAAATACAAATGCGTTCAGTAATAATTATCAGACTTCGCTGCAGACAAATTCGCAATTTTCAATGTTGAGTCCTATAGAAAAATTATTTAACGGCAAAGAAAGTGAACTTACCGGTACTCCGTTACAGCAGGTTGGTTATGATTTATTCACATCAACAACTTCGTCCATGACCGGTACAACCGGTAAATTTGACAATAACTATAAATTAAACATCGGTGAAAGAGTTAATGTATATTTATACGGTGATTCACTTGATGTAATGGCAATATCAGGAGCAAATCTTCTTAATCCAACAACAAAAACAGAAGTTGATTCCAAAGGAGCTATATTTATTCAAGGTGTTGGTTTGGTAAAAGCTGAAAACCGTACAATAAGCGAAGTTGAAAATGAAGCTAACCGTCTTGCCTCTCAAAAATATAAAAGTTTAAGGGTTAAATTAACGGTTGCATCAGGGCAGGAATTTTCGGTATTCGTCTACGGTCAGGTTACAAGACCTGGGAAAATTCTTGTAGGTAATAATTCCTCTGTGATGGATGCATTAAATGCCGCAGGCGGAGTTAAAAAGACAGGTACATTGAGAAATATTACCTATACATCTAACGGAAAATCAAAATCCGTAGATCTTTATAAAGCTTTATTTTCGGGAAACGATGACGGCATTATTTTACGTCCCAACGACAAAATATTTGTAGATAAAATCGGCGATGTTGTTGCAATTAAAAACGGTGTAACTGTTCCCGGTATTTATGAAATAAAAGAGGGTGAAAATCTCCAAAAAATAATAACATTTGCAGGAGGTCTCCTACCTGCAACCCAGGTGACTGAAGTTACTTTGACCGGTCTTGATGCGACTTCAAAACAAAGAGTTGCACAAAATATTGCCTGGAATAATGCCAAAAATACCAAACTAAAAAGCGGTGATGCCGTAGAGTTTAGAGAACTTTACAACACTGCAGAAAATATAGTAACAATTCAAGGTAATGTAAAACATCCCGCCACTTATGCATACAAAGAAGGTATGAGATTATCTGATATTTTGAAAAGTGAAGATGAATTACTCGAAGAAACATTTATAAATCAAGCTGTTATCAGAAGAATTTCCGGTAAAGACAATTCTATTGAGACAATTCCTATTTTCTTGAAAGAGTTTTTTGCAGGCATGAATGACCCAGTACTTCAACCGAAAGATGTTATTAATGTTTATAAAAATACAAATTCAATGTTTGTTGATGTTTACGGGTGTATAAATATTCCAAAACATTTAACTTACACAACTAATATGACACTGAATGATGTGATGACAGATATTCAATTTTTGGAATCAGATGTCGATACAAAAACACCTGAAGAAACAAAAGAACCTGAAGTTTCGTATAAAGGCTCGGTTGAAGAAAATGATGTTCAACTTGCTGGCGGAACGGCAAATTCAAATAAACTCATTCCTGCAGAAAATGTTGCTGTAGAAATTATAAGTTCAAGCGGTGCAACTCAGGTTTATTACCTTTACGATATTATGATTAATTCAGATAGAATTAAATTAATTCAGATTATGCCTGATGACAAGATATTCTTTAGAACTCTGCGAGGAAACGAGGTTATGAAAACCGTTAAAGTTTCTGGCTTTGTAAAAAAACCTGGAATTTATACTTTTGTTGAAGGTAAAAGACTTGTTGATATGATAGAAATGGCAGGTGGTTTGACGCAGGAAGCAGATTTACGCGGAATAGTTTTTAAAAGAACAAATCTGCAAGGCAAACAGGTTGAACTTGCCCACAAAAACAACGAACGTGATATCAAACTTATTGAAGGTCGTATCGCAAGTGCATACAAGCCGACAGAAGGTGATCAAAAATCCAAAATGGATATGCTTGAAATGTTAAAAGCAGATGATTTGAATATTGCCGACAAATACAACGGTCAAATTGCTCTTAATATTCAAAACAACAATTTAGACAAAATTAAAGACCTTGATAATATTGAAGTGCAGGATGGCGATGATATTTATATTCCGAGAACATCAAACCATGTAAGTGTAATCGGAGAAGTTTATAACGAACAGTCATTCGTATTCAAAAAAGGTGCTAATGCTAAATATTATATTAAAGAAGTTGGCGGCTATACTCCTAACGCAAACAAATTCAGACTGTATAAAGTTTCAGTAAACGGACGTGCCGAAAAGATTTCTAACGGAAGTTCAATAGAACCCGGCGACACAATTGTAGTACCGAGAAGAATTGCCGGTAACGACTGGATTACACCTGTCTGCGACACTCTCAAAGGTATAGCATCAATTATTGTTATGGCATTCGCTATCAATAAGTGGTAAATTGTTATTTCAGGTTCTCAAGAAGATTCTGAAACAAGTTCAGAATGACAAATTGGGCAGAATTACGAATTTGTGCAAATATCAGAATTAGAGAAAACTTTAACTGATTTAGGGATGATATTGATTTCAATGTCATTCTTAAATTTTGTTTTTTCTCCGTCAATATGTCCGGTTGTAAAATCATTTTTTATCTTGAAATTGGATGTCTGAAAATACATAGCCTTTGAGCCAGAACTTTTTTTATCAAATATAATTTGCAAAAATTCAATAAAAAACATTATCGGATTTTTTACTTTTAAAATAAAAATATCCAGAAGTCCGTCATTAAGTTCGCATTTTTGCGAGATTGAAAACAAATTCCTGAACATGTTGCCTGCATTTGCTGCAATTATACAGGTTGCAACGATTGACAGTTTTTTATCATCATAAGATATTGTGTAGTATTTTTGTTTAAGCCTTAATGCAAATAAAATTCCGGCAAGAAAATATGCAAAGTAGCCGAACCTGTTTTTTAATGACTGCGGAGTCTTGCAGATAATATCACTATCATACCCGAGTCCAAATCTCAAAATGGAATATGTGTCATTGATTTTTAATGTGTCAATATCACTAATTTTACCGCTTTCTATAACTTTTAAAGCCTTATTCACATCTGACGGTATTTGCAATTTTGCTGCCAGAAGGTTTGCCGTACCTGAGGGGATTATTCCTATAACTTTGTCGCTATTAATAACGTAAGGAATAATTTTATTTACTGTTCCGTCCCCTCCGATTACAAAAACTGTGTCAAATTCTTCAAATGCAGTACTTTCAACTTCATCAATCCCTATGCACTTAAATTTGATATGTTTCCCGAACAAAAATTTTATTACTGATTTTTTATATTTCAGCGCCTGACGCCTTCCGGAATGTGGATTGTTCACAACAAGTACATTTTTCATAGTCTGATTATTACATAGTTAACATAAGTTATCAATATGTTTGAATTTTCAAGAATAATTCTTATGTTTGGCATATAATTAAGGAAAAATGAGGAGATATTAAATGAGAGTAGAAAAACAATCAACAGTATGGCAGCCCAATTCAATGGGAAGGTTTGATAAACTTAAATTGAAGGTAAATGATTTTGCGATAGATATGCTGTTGAACTATTTAGGAAATAATTTCAGCAAGGAAAAATTGATAAACCTCGCCAAAATTTTTGAGAAAATATCAGGTTCAAAAGGCGGTATAAACCATGCAAGAAGAATGCAGTGGCTTTTCAAATCCGAACATCCACACCTTTTGTGGTGGAAAAAGATTTTAACAGAGCTTGATCCTAATTGCAGAAATAAATGGATTAAAAATTTCTTTGTAAACGGTTATTACGGCGATAATTTAAGAAAACGCACCGAATTTAATGAGAAAAACGGATTTTTCCCGCCGACAGTTTTGCTTGCAAGTATTACAAAACGCTGCAATTTTAACTGCAAAGGCTGCTGGGCGCATGAATATGATGTTAAAGAAGATTTGTCAAAAGAAAAATGGAGAGAAATTTTCACCGAAGCCCGTGATGTTATGGGTATTCATATAATCCCTGTTGTAGGCGGCGAACCTTTTGCAAGAAAAGAGTTTCTTGAACTTGCGGAGGAATTTAACGACTGTACGTTTATAACCTTTACAAACGGCTCATTGATTACCGAAAAAACAGTAGAAAAATTGAAAAAACTCGGTAATGTTCAGCCTATGTTTTCTATCGGCGGTTTGAAAGAAAATACCGATGCCGTGAGAGGTGAAGGCTGCTTTGATATGGTTATGGAAAAAATGGACATGCTCAAAAAAGCAGGAATTTTCTTCGGTGCAAGTATTACAGCTACAAGTCAGAACTGCGACGAGGTTACCTCTGATGAATTTATGAAAATGTTATCTGACAAAGGAGTTCTTTGGGCATGGTTTTTCCACTACGTTCCGGTCGGCGACAGTCCTGATGTAAGTATGGTTCCAAATGCTCAACAAAGACAACAAATTTTGAAAGCCGTATATAATGCAAGAAACACTCTTCCTATGATGACAGTAGATTTCTGGGGTGACGGTCCTGAAATGATGGGATGTATTGCAGGCGGCAGACAGTATATTCACGTTAACCCGAGAGGTGATGTTGAGCCTTGCACATTTGTCCACCTTGCAACTCATAACCTTAAAGACTGCACGTTGACAGAAGCTCTGGCATCTCCTTTTATGCAAGCAATAAGAGATGGTATCCCATACGAAGACGGCAATATGTTACGCCCCTGTATGATTGTTGACAGACCTGAAGTGCTGCGTAAATATTATGAACAATTCAAACCTTACGAAACACACGAAAATGCTGCAGCTTATTTAACAAATCCCGAAATTACATCAAAAATTGACAAATATTCTAAAGATGTAAAAGAAATTCTGGATAAAGACTGGAGAGAAAACCTCTGGATGACAATATTCCCGCTTGAAGGCGAATATTATGTTGATAGAGATCATTTCTGCTCAAAAGATAAGCCGTCTTTAAAACCGTCAGAAAAATGCGAGGGCAAATGCGCATGCTGCGTAAAATAATAATTTTGGCGGCAATATTCTTGTTATTAACCTCTTTGATAATCTTCTGTCCTGTTGTAACTCAATGGGACAGAAGTTTAATAATGTTTGTACAAAATCATCTCTCATTTCTACCATTATGGATTCCTATGCTCCCTGACTGTATTTTATACAGCATAATGATATTAATTCCTATTGCGGGTTTTGGAATATTTTTTATTAAAAATCGACTCTGGAAAGATTTGATACTTTTCTCTTCAGTTCCGCTTGTGACGTTTTTGCTTAATTGTATTTTAAAATCGCTTGTTCACCGCGCCCGTCCGCCGCTTGAATATCAAATTACATCAATACATCCGGATAGTTTCAGCTATGTATCAAGCCACAGTTTAGTTACAATTTGTTTGTGGGGCATGGTTATATTTTATTTGAACAAATATTGTACAAATCGTGTTTTAAAGATTGTCGTGATAAGTGTTTCAACTTTATGGATATTATTTGTCGGACTGAGCCGTGTGTGGCTTGGCGTACACAATCCAACAGATGTTATTGGTGCTTATGTGCTTGGATTAACTTTAATAAATATATACCTTAATATTAGATTAAAACTTCCTGACTGATTTTTTTGTTCATCTCCGAAAGCATTGTTTTAATCTGTTTATATAGTTTTGAACTTGTTTTTCCTACAGTCGCAAATATAACTATTTCTTCAGAATTTTTTATATTTTGAACAAATTCTTCCGTAATATCAGCTTTCACAAGATTAACATTTTTAAACTCTCTTAACTGTTCAACTGTATCTTGCGGAATATTTTCAAAAACTGCAATTGAAACTTTTTTATCCTGATTTGCGAGAAGAAATAACTTCAAATCAGAAAAATCATTTTCTAAATTATAAATAATATTGTCACCGAGCATTGAATAAGTAAGTTTTTTATCTGTATTTTCAGCAAAAATTACGGCAAATAAAGAAGCCAAAAAACCAAATACAATACCTAACAAAATATTCATCAAGAGCTTTGGGGATGAATATTCAAAATCTCTGAGTTTTTGGGGTTCTTTAAGTACCAGAACCTTTGAAGAATCCGACATTTCATCAACCATTTTAGCCCATTCAAGTTTAGATGACAGCGCAGCAACTTTTTCTGCCTCTTCTGTGACGGCAATTCTTGATTTTTGTCCTGCAACAATCTGACCTTTAAGGTTTGACATTGCCTGCTGTGCTGATTTTGAAAAAGCACTCATCGCAGATAAACCGCCGGTCGCAGCTGCCGCCTGCTCAGGCAAACCGCTAACAGCATTCATTTTCTGGTTTAATGCTTTTTTAGCTTTATTATATTCAGTTTCAATAACTTTTTTATCAGATTTAGACTTTTCACTGTTAAGTTGCTTATGCAGTTCAACATAGTTGTTTATAATTGAATTAACAACATTATAAGCAAGTTCAGGATCTTTTGATTTATATTCAATTGTTATAACATTAGTTCCTTTCTTATTTTCGAAAGAAACATTTTTCTTCAAAAACGACTTTGTAGAAATGTATTCGCCCTCTTTTTTGTTAGGAAATATCCCGAACAGTTTTTTACAAACCAGATTATTTTCCCTGATAACTTTATCAATTACAAGTGGGGACTGCATAAGCTCAAGTTCGTTTGTCAAAGCTCCGCCGCTACCTGCCATCAGTGCCGCCATTCCACCGCCGGCACCAAGTTCTTCTATAGCATAAGGATTTATTTCCATCATGTTAGAATTATTTGCCTTGTTAATATATAAATCAGATTCAACTACGTATTTTTTTGTAGCAATAAATGTTGAAAGGATCGTTAAAGCAAATATTATAGAAAAAACTTTAACAATTAATCCCTTTTTACTCCAAATCATGAGAGCTATTTTCTTTAAGTCAATAGTTAAATCTTCGTCCAATTCATCAGTAGGACAGTAGTAATTTAATTTTTGTTGTTCCATGAGTTCTCCTTTATGGTTAATAATTTATATTTTTTAACGTAATAAATTCTATGTAAAAACATTATTATATATGTTGCGGCAAATATATATGATACGGTGTAAAGACTTAAAGTTTTAGTAAAATACAGTAATAATATCCCCAAAATGTGGAAAATACCCCCTATTATCCAACATTGATTAGTTTCTTTAATATAACCAAAAGCTCCCAATAATGGAAACGATAAGATGTCAGCAAGAATATGAAAGGGAATTATAATCGCAAATATTTTCAAAATCTTGTAGCTTTCAAACATTTGGTAGCCATAAAATATTGTAATTATTAATTTTGAAAAGAAAAATATTATAATAGAAAGCGCTAAACTGAAAACAATTAATATTTTAAATACTTTTTTAAAAAATTTGATATCTTTATTTTTAGACATATAGGGGAAAAATGCATTATAAAATGGATAGTATATAAAATAGATTGCTAAATATATTTTTTGCGCAGAAGTATAATATGCAACCATCGTTGCAGTTGTGCATAAGCCTAAAACAAAGGTATTTGTACTTTGATATAAACCTATTGATATACTACTTAGAAAATATTCACTACTATCATTGAATTTTTGTACTAATTGTTTTACTTGAGGAAAATAGATTTTAACTTTAAATTTTGAAATTATTGTGTAAAAACTTATTATTCCAGCGACAAGAAGCCCCAATGAATTAAATAAAGGTACCAGTATATAATTATCAGGAGTTTTCACGAATGTAAAAATACAAATTAATGAAATTATGCGAGTAATAACGTTAAATACTGTTATAAATTTCATTTTTTCTATTCCTTGAAAAAACCAAGGAGAAAGAAATAAGTTACCTATAACTGTCAAGAATGTAAAATAATAAAGTAACCAATCAGAACGAAATTTGTTAAAGCTAAAAATTATTATAGATAGGAATAGAAAACTCGTTATTAATAATCCAAATTTTACGAAAAAAATCGAATTAAAAATTTCATTTACTTTTTGGCTGTCGTCCCTATTAATAGCCAATTCTCTAACACCGGATTGATTAAATCCAAAATCTACGAATCTGGTAATGTAGTCAATGCAAGCTTGAGCAAAGAATATTAAACCAAATTTGTCTACCGATAAGACTCTAGCTAAATATGGTAATGTAATAAAAGGGATTGCATAGTTAAGAATTTGTATAATTCCCAATGCAGTGAAATTTTTGAATATAGTTTTCTTTTCATTGGATATTTTTTTAACTTTATCTATAAACATTTGTTAACCCTTTACCTAAAATTACTGGTGCATGTTTCCCTATAAATTTTATAGCACAATAATTTATTACGAGATTTATAATTGATATTCCCAAAACCATGCAAATATTAATTATTATATTAGTATGCAAAATATTTAAATTATAATATCCGGACCAGTGAATGAAAAAATTTATAAGCCAGTGAAAAAATATTATAAATAAAGTGTTTTTTGAAATTGTATTTATAAAATCATTTGTTGTTTTGAATAGTAAAGAAAGACAAATCACCATGTATGTCCCAACAAAACCTGAAATAAATAAAAGAGATAATGAGTGTATTCCAAATAGAGATGTTGTAATAATATCAAATTGTGCGTAAGAATTATAATAAATTAAATATAATAGTAATAATAAACTTATTATTATTGAAAAAATAATTAATTTTTTATTTTTTGACAAGTAAGTAAATATATCAACTGGACAGTAATTTTTTATTAAATATCCTAGCAAAAAATAAGGTATTGCCATAATTGTATTATCTAAACAAAATAATAAATTGATTTTATTAATAATTAATATTTTTAAAATTAAAATACAAATTATTGAGACAAAAATAATATTTTTGATGCTGAGTTTTATAAAATTAACAAAAAATCTTAATATAATCATTGTAAAAATAAACCAACAAGGTCCACAAACTGGGATAAAAAAACTATACAGGTTGGTTGTATCTCCGAGGCAAATTCCTAACAAGCATTTGGGTAAGACTTCCCAAAAAGACATATCGTGAAAAACAATTTTGTTTAAAACAACAAAGGGTAAATATGTAAATTGATAAATCAAATATGGAATTAACAAACTCCAATATATTTTAGACATGTTTTGTGAAAAAAATTTTTGTTTGTACAAATATCCGGAAACAATAAAAAACATTGGCATAAAAAATAATTGGATAAAATCAAATATATATTTATTTATTCCAGAATGTGTAATAATTACCAAAAATATTCCGATAAATTTAACATAATCTATCCACAAAATATTATCTGTTTGCAAAGTCTTTCTCACTTATTCCTCCTAATGTAACGGTGCGATATATTGTGTATATAGATTTTTAACAGATTCTTCTATGTTAGGGATTCGTTTTACTGGATCTAATTGCGCATATCCCCAGTACATATTGCCAATATTTCTTAATTTGTTTGTTGAACCCTTAAAATGGTTTACGTTTTTTACAATCGGATTTATTTTACACACGGGCGATAAGATATCTGCCCAAAACTTAGGATTCCAATAATCCTCAAAAATACTTATATAACAATTTTCTTCAAATGCTACATCAACATTAAACAGTGGTTTAAATAAGTATTCTATTTCTTTTTTAAAATATTTAGCTTCATACAATACACTTGTCGATATTCCAATTACTTTTTTTATCTTATCAGAAGCTAAAAGACCATATGTAGAACGATTTTTTAATAATTCAATATATGGCGATTTATTTACCCAATCATAAATTACTTTTCGTTTTTTCCCTAAATAAGGATGTGGTAAATAATATATTTTAGAATATTGTTTTGATAATTCTTTTAATTTGTCACCAAAATGAGTAACATTTAAAAATTGACCATTGTTATCAATAGATTTATCTATTAATGTTTGTCCGATAAATAAACATGAATTGTCTTCTAAATCCTCATCCTGTATTATATTTTCGTATCCCATAAAAATTTTCCAATAATTTGCATAATAATAAAATTTTTCTTCAGGAATTTGATATTTAATTAACTCATTGTATATATTTTTATCATTTGTGTATACTCCAAAGGCCAAGTCATCAAATAATTTGTATGGGTGATAAGCAAAGTCAATTATTTTACATCCGAAAGATGTTAATAATTTTGAAAATTTTTCATATAATTCAAAACCAATAATAATATCACCTTTATGGAAAAAACTTTCAAGATACTCTAATTGTTTCTCATTAAAATCTTCTATATTATAATCATTATAACGCGATTTTGTCAAAGGATTATTACCTAATTCATAGAAAAATTTTCTTGAAAAAAGTTGGGATTTTTCATTGATTAAATCAAAAGTTATTTCTATATTATTATCAATGCTACTTTTTATTATTGGTAAAAATATTTTTTGATAGGGCATTACTTTTTTTTGTTTGTAATCCAAATCATGATATAAAATGTCATCAATAAAAACTATTCTCATAAAATTCTCCTATTTCCTAATAGCAAAAAAAATTATTTCTTATACAGCGTTTTAACTTAGAATACAAATTTGTACTAACACTATTCAAGATATTCCCATCTGATAGAGGTATTTTCTTATACTCTAAAATATCTTCTTTGTTTGAATATTTAACATAACTATAGAAATATTCATTTATTATGTTTGGTGGAATGGTTATGTTTTTGAAGTATTTAAGCATATTATCAATAAAATAAAACATACCTATTTCTGTATCCTTAACTTTTTTAATGAAATATTCATCGTATGTACTTATGTTTTCTTCTCTGTAAACCGGTTTATTATTTCTTATTGTGAGTAATGGTTTTTCGGGTGATGAAAATAAAGGCTCAATTAAGTAATATAAGTATTCATTTTTAAATAAAAATTTCCCGTCGATAAAAATTTTATTTGTACTATCATATGTTTTCTTAGGACTAGAAAAAAAACAACCATATACACTTTTATCTTTAAAAATGTTTGAAATAAAATTTTTAGAGGTAAAATTATTTGTCATCATATCAATTGTCAAAATTTTATTCGCACTTAATCCTAAGTTATTGTAATAATTTCTATATTCTTTTTGATTTGTATTAACCCACGATTCAAGTTCTTTTTTATGCTGTTGATAAAATTTATTTACATTAAAATAAAGATTCCATTTATTAAATTTTATTTTATTAATTTGAAAATATAATTTTAACAATTGATATAAATTGTCTTTTTTTAATGATGAAGATATTTTTAGTATTCTTTGAGCATAAACATACTGCGTATCTATTGGATTTATTTTATTAAAATTACATATTTTTTTGTAAACTTTTTCTAATAAATATCCATCTCTTGCTATAAATAATAACAAATCGAAATTTTTACTAATTGAAATTATGTAGTTGGTGTATGCATAAGCGCTTATTCCTGCAACATAGTAACCTAGTTTTTGATTAAAATTTTCAATTTGGTTGTTTTCAAAATCAAATAATGCAAACTGTGAAATTAAGATCCCCGCATATATATTTTCTTTTGTATTTTCATAATATTTTTTGAATTTATAATTTTCTTGCTTAGATAAAAATTTCTTTAGATATGGAGTTATATGATATCCGGATATACCTCTCTGCTTTGCCTGTTTTACGTCGTTATTCCAATCATCTCCTATATGTAAAATTTCTTTGGGGTTTAGACTTAATTTTTTCAATATATAATCATATAAGGAACCTTTTAACTTAGTTTGTCCAACTTCTCCAGATAAAAATAAATACTGATATTTTTCGTATTTATTTTCTTTTAATAACTTCTCTATAAAACTTTGCGGTAAGTATATATCTGAAATTAAAATAATTGTTTTATTTTGTTTAATCGCCTCTTGATAAATCTTATAATTTTGGGGATGTTTAATGGTATAGTTTTTTTCGTATTCTAATTCAATATTTTTGAATGATTGAAAATCTTTATCTATATAATTATATATTTCATCTAGGGTTACGTCTTCTTTAATATCTTTAATGCTTTTTCTCGCTTTTTTTTCAGCCTTTATTCTCGCATCATAAAATCCTACACATTTTTCGTTTATTTCAATAAATTTAAATAGATCAGTCGGTTTAGCAAATAACCTAACAAGTAAGGTATCATATATATCAAAAGATATTACATTATATTGAAAAATTAATTTCTTAAGTTCGTTATTCATTAGTTTCTCCTTTTATTGAGATACTACTTTCTTTTTTGTTTTGAGATTGAAGTATGATTGCTAAAGATATACCACAAATAAAAAACAAGTACTCATCAACAAAACCTTGAGTGTATATCAAAGAAATAATAAATATTGTTAAAATAATTTTGAGTAATCCTAATATAAAATCGTACTGAATTCCGTGAAATCTGTTCTTAACTTTGTTTAAAATATTATGAATTCTTATCATAAAAAGACAGTAGAGTGCAAAACCAATAATGCCGGTTTGGTACAATAGTAAATACATTGCATTTGAAGTAATTGTTAAGGTTTTAGTAGCATTTTGTAAATTTATTTGCATTTCTATTGTTAGAGGAATATTCGATGTTAAATAATGTTGAATTAAAATCCAACCAGTATTTCCGAACCCAACTCCGAGCAGAGGATGCTTTAAAAACAGTGTGAATTGATTTATATAATTAATTATCCTTGTTGCAAGGGAAGGTTCTACTAATATTATAGTGTCCAAAGTGAATTTAGGTATAATTTCTATTACATTCAAAATTCGAATTAGATATGTTTGTGATAAATCCAAAGACATTACAAAAGTAAATATTAGAGTTCCAACAAATATTGTTAAAAGAACAGTAATAAAAATGCATGTTTTTTGTAAGAATATAATAATATTTTTATAAAAATATATTATTGTAATAAAAAGTGCCAAAATTAAAAATATTGGAGATTGTGTTAAAACCAAACTAATCCATACCATAATTACCATGTATTTTTTAGTCAAATTATTAAACAGTTTATTTTTGAAAACAGCATATCTTGATCTCGTTAAGTTGTATATCATAGGTAAGTTTATGGTTAAAAATTTAGCAAATGCTGCGGGTTCCATAAAAAAACTTCGGATTCTTGGTAGTCCACTTCTAGTTTCAATTATTATTGATAAGTCTTTGTCTCTAATATTTGAAAAAAAAGATATAAAGTTTTGAATTATATCGATATTAAAATAAACGCCAACAAATTCTATGAAACCAACAAGTAAAATAGTAAGATATGCAATCATAAAAAATTTAATGATATTGTTAAAAGTTATACATTTAGGAAATACTAAAGAAGGATATATGGCAAATAAAAAAATTCTAAATATAACAAGAATAACAGCTACAATAATGAATCTACTAAACGAATAATATCCTACTGTAACTGCACAAAGACCGGATATTAAAATGTATACATATAAATAGACCAAATATTTAAAAGGAGTTTTTTTGTATAAATAATAAATTTGTCTAATTATTTTTGTTGGTGATTTCAGAAGTAATATAGATATTGACAAGAAAATTACAATTATAGACAATGGGAAAAAAGTTGTTTCGGATAGAAATAAAACAAACGAAGGTAAAAATATAAATATAAAGGGTAATAAAGTAAAATATTTTATATTTATCACTTTTTCATCTCCAATATTTCTCTTATTTTGCTGAGCATAAGTTCATTATCCCGTTCCCAATTATATTTATTTTTAATGGCATTATATCCATTTTGAGCTTTTTTATATAGTTCCGATTTATTTAATAAAATATAATTTATACACTCTGCTAAGCTTTTAGGATTGCAAGCTTCATAAATATAACCACAATCGGTTTCTTCCACAATACGTTTTAAGGGTTTTGCAGAAGATACTATTATCGGTAGTGAATGTGCCATGTAATCAAAAATTTTATTTGGGATAGTATATTGTATCACATCTGAATCATTGTGCGGAACAATTCCTATATCTTGAGTGCTGAGAAATTCTAACATTTTAGAATGCTCCATCCAACCATAAAATATTATATTTGTTAAATTATATTTGTTTACCATTGTTTTTAATTCATCTAAAATAACCCCACAGCCTACTATATTAACTTCAATATCAGCACATGATAAATATTTACAAGCTTCAATAACTGTTTTTAAATCTCGATATTTACCATCTACATTACCTGTATATACAATTTTTAATTTATTAGATATTTTTGTATTGCTTTTGAAGGATAGGTTTGCTAGCCAAGGAGTATTACTTACAATAGATATTTTATTCGCTTCAATTTTGTTTTCATTAAGGATTCTTTCTTTTTGTTCATCTATTACTACAAACAAGGCATCACAAACCCGTACAGCTTCTTTTTCTATGTATTTATAACAATCTAAATTTTTAAATAAAAATCGTAAAAATATATTATTCATATATTTACCTTCTTTTATTAAAGCAGGATAATGTTCTGCAATGTCAAGAATAGTTTTAATTTTCAAGGTTTTGGCTATTTTAATTGCTGAAATCGCCAATGGAATATCCCTAATGATTATTAAATCTGGTTTTTCTACTTTGAAAATATTATACATTTTGATAATCCATATTGGATTTAAGAAAAAAGGCGTACTTAATACATTATCAAAATATTCATTATAAGAAATGTTATTAATACGATGAACTTTAACATTATCAATAACCTCAAAGAGTTTTTCATGGCGAGTATTTCTTGAAAGTATAATAACTTCATTACCATTACTAATTAGAGATTTAATTTGTTTATCAATTCTTACATCCCAAGGCCAGTTTCCTTGCCATATAATTAGAATTTTGTGATTGTTTATCTTTTGCATTATTATTTCCGAAAATTCATTACCTACTTTTTCCCAAGAAAAAATTTTGTTAACAAATTCTCTTGAAGAAATACCAATTTCTTTTTGCAAAGATTCATCTTGCATTATTTGAATAACTTTTCTTGCATATTTTTCATCAGAACTTGCAATATTTAATATATCGTCACTAGCACCAATGCCTTCTGCTCCTTCTGAAGTTGTTACTACAGGAATTCCCATTGACATTGCTTCTAGAATCTTATTCTGGATCCCCCCAGCTATTTTTACAGGACATACTGAAACTTTGCAATCTTTCATATAATCTCTTACGTCATCTACTCGACCTGTAACTTCAACTCCATCAATTCCTTTTACAGCATCAAATAGGTCTTTCCTCGGATTGGCCCCAATTATTTTGAATTTTGCATCTGGAATTTCTTTTTTAATTAATGGGAAAACCTTTGTTGCAAAATATATTGCTGCTTCTGAATTTGGAATATATTGCATAGAACCAACAAAACATATATTATTTCCTTTTGGAAAATCAATTGGCTTATAATATTCAGTATCTACACCATTACCTATAATTTTTATGTTAGCTTTTTTTGCGAAATGTTCTATATAATCTTTATCAGTTTGAGAAATTACTGTTTGTATTTTAAATATTTTTGTACATTTCTTTTCATAATTTCTTACTTTTAAATATTCTATTCCTATTTTAAATTTATCCCATATAGATTGTACGTTTTTAATTCTTCTTTCATACATCATAGAAATAGCATCTACGAAATCAATAATAATATTTTTATCTTTATGTTTTTCCAAATAAGGAGCAATTCTAATCATATAACCTATGATTATATCAAAATTATTTTCTTTGATTAACCTATCAACAACTTTTTGCATAGCTTTACTATAGAAATATTCAACAATAAAAGGTTTGTCATTAAAAACTGCTTTTACGGCATTTAAATATGCTAATTTTTTATCAAATTTTACAGGTATTAATTCATCGAAAAATTCGTTATTTTTATAGCAAGCTTCTAAATCATTATCTATGGTAACAAGAGAAACTAATGTAATTTTGTGCCCTTGTTTTTTTAGTTGTTTTAAAATATTGAACATACGCAATTTATCACCACCAATGGTAGGAAAAGGTAGTCTTGTTGTTAAATATAAAATTTTTTTCTTACCCATGTCTGCCTCCTAAAGCCAAAAAGACGGCTTTGACCAAAATAGAAATTTCCCAAAATATATTTTTATGTTTGAGATAATATAAATCGTATTGTAATTTTTCTGCAACATCATCATTTGATACACAATGACCTTGATTTATCTGCGCCCAGCCGGTCCAACCAGTTTTTACCCACTGACGGCACATATAATAAGGGATTTCTGAAGAATATATTTTTACCAAGTCTTCCCATTCGCTTCTTGGACCAACTATTGACATTTCCCCGCGCAAAATATTTATCATTTGAGGGATTTCATCAAAACGTGCTTTTCTTACAAATTTACAAAATGGAATTACACGGTCATCGTTTTCTTGAGGTTCTGTATGTTCAATTTTTCCTGATTTGGGAACATAATCGTTTTTATACATTGTACGCAATTTATACATCTTGAAAGGCTTGCCATTTTTACCTATTCTGTTTTGAGTATAAATTGCAGGACCGCCGTCAGTTAATTTTACACGTATTCCTATATATAAAAGAACCGGAAAAGTTAATGTCAAAATAATTATAGAAGACACAATATCATAAATTCTCTTACAAAAATCATATATTATAGACCGTCTGTTCATAAAATCGTAAAATAACCAGTTTATTGACATTCTGTCTATAAAATATTTTCCTGTCACCATTTCATAAAAGTCAGGCATTTTATATACTTTTACATTTTTTGGAATATCTTCAATCATTTCTGTCAAAAGGGATTCTTCCATACGCCTTTTAACACCTATGATAAAAATATCAACTTTATTATTCTTTATAATTTCTTTCAAATTTTTAGGTCTTGATAAAATTCTAAGATTTGAACTTGGGATAAAATCCTGTTCATCTTCACTGTCTTCTATCAGACCTACAACATTCATTTTTAAAGCTTTTTTATTCAATATTTCATCAGCAATAAGCTTTGCATTTTTTCCTGCGCCTAAAATAAGAACATTTTTCGTTCTTTTTATATTGAATAAATAATAATGAAACAGCACTCTGTAAAGCCGTAGTACAACAAAAATTGTCAACAGATTTGCCAGAATATATTCAAAAGTAATAGGACTCTGAATAAAAGTAAGCAGCAAAGCAGCAGCAGGAATTTGCGAAAAAACAATTCCTTCAAATAAAAGATAATAATTTTTTAAAGTAACGTTAAATTCACGGATTTTATAATTATCTTTTAAGAAAAGAACTGCCAGACCTGATAAGACTGTTAATAAAACTGTAATATCCAAAAAATCTATAGGAAGCTCAAAATACGTATACCACAAAGTAGTTGACACTAATAAGGTAAACATATCAAATATAAACATTATTAATATAGATTTAGATATTAATCTCAATAATCATACCCCTATATTATTTTATAATAATACATCAAAAAAAAATTAAAATATACCCATTAGGGTAAAATTAATCCAAAATTTGAATAAAAGTATTTAATATTTTTCAAGCCAAATCAGTTATTTTATAAGTAAAATATCTTTCATAATTATAACTTGCATCTATACCTTTTATATATATTAGGTTTATATATATTTTTACAAATGTATACATAAAATGATACTTATTTTAGTAAAAGTAATTATTTATGATGTTTGATTTTTGTCAAATGCTTTTTATTATTACAAAGGATAGTGCTATGAAAACTACAAAAGAGTTATTGGCAATAAGATTAAAACAGTTGAGAAAAAGCCGCGGATTCACGCAGGAGAAACTTGCCGAATTTATAGGGCGAGATACAAAACATATTTCTAAACTGGAAATAGCAGGCTCATATCCATCCATTGAAACCTTAGACAGAATAGCTGATGCATTAAATATAGAAATAAAAGAATTTTTCAATTTTGATAGTTTAAAAGAGCCAAATTATATAAAAGAAGAGTTTACAAAAATGTTGAAATATTCAGATGAAAAGCATTTGCAACTTCTTTACAAAATCCATAACGATATAATAAATTTATAAGACGCAAAAGAGCCTTCTCCGCTCTTTTTTTCAGCCATTTTGAAAAACAGGTTTTAAAATCTCCTGTTTAATTATTTGCAGTGAAATTTAATATTGTTTGTTAAACAAAAATTTACAAGAATTTTGTAAATTTTATTATTTTCAGTGATTTAATTAGTATCAAAACACGTGAGAGCAATGGTTTTCATGTCAATTCCTCTTTTGAGTTAGGTGTAAATACTGACTAGCGGACAATTTGAATAATCATTATAATGTAAATGTTTTAAAAATTTAAATATGTAAAATTATTGCAATAATAAGGAGAAATATAAATGGCAAGTTTAAGAAATTTTATTAATGCAATCACAAATGACAACAAAATCTACACAGCAGAAGACATCGGTGGTATGTCAGGAGATGAATTTATGTCAAATGAAAAAGCAATAAATTATCAAATGGCAAATTTAGGTATTCCAAGAGAAAGCGATCTTTCCGGTAATCCTGACGTTGTTTATGTTCATGCATACACCCGTGATGACGGAACAGAGGTAAGAGCGCATTATCGTTCCAAGCCTGATGGGATTGGGAGTAATAATTATGAACATAGTGGAACTTCAACAGGTGCTGCTGTAGATATTGAACCGACATTAAAATTAGAAGGCGGTATTACTTATAATGATTATCAACCAAATTTGAGAGCAACTATTGATGATTATTCACAAGCAATAGAAAATATTTTCATAGGGGATTTAAATAAAAATTTGCTTGATTTAGGAATTAACACAGTTGGTAGAATACAAAAGCAAAATGATGCTGTAAATTTTTGGAATATCGCTTCACAAAATTTATGGAAAAAACAAGCAGATGACTATATTAAGGGTAATGGGAAATTTTATAACAATATGAAAGATGTTATTAATGATTTCCCTCAATATAAAAAACAGATTCAAGAAAAAGTAAAAAACCAATTTAAGAAAGATGATGTACCAGGAATAGTATTTCATGAAAATAGTAGTGTAGCAAAAGCTATTATTAAATCAGAAGAACTAAATGATTTTATATATAAAAATGCAGCAGCACTGAAATCAGGAAAAGAAGTGACCGGTTCTCTAGGTTTCAATAGTGATGCAAATTTACACAACGCATTTGGTAAGATGGATATTTTATCAGCAAAGTTGCAAGGAAAATATATTGAGTTTATACTATTAGACACATATGATTTTAATCCGAATGAAACGAATCCGCTTGTTCAAATGGGATATTCAACACAAAAAGCAGGATTGCTACATCCGTATTTTACAATAGTAAAATGTAGGTATAAAATATAGAGGATAAAAATGAGTAGTTCAAAGTTTTATATAATTTTTAATATCTTCAATATATTATTAATAGGTTTCATAATATTATGTATGAATATTAGTATGGATTTAACCTTTGATATACAGGGGTCTCCAGGTTCAGATATTAGATTCCTATGGGGTTCAGCATTATATATTACGTATGTTACATTAAAACTCTGCCTTCCAAAGTTAATTGTAAATTGTGCTAAAAAATATACGCTATCAATATTCAACCAGTTTGTAAAATTTTTACAAAACACCCCTCAAAATAAAAAGAAAATTCTAACAATAGCCTTTTGTTATGATTTGCCTTTTTTGATTTATTGTATATATATATATATTGATTATTTTTTTATATGGACTGTTATTTTTACATTGATTGCATATATACTATTTTACGCAGGAGGAATCTTGCTTTTTTACTTGATGTTGTATAGAGGCATTAAAAAATATTTAAAATAGTTAAATAATTTGACAATCTTAAATCCACGAATAGAAAACGGAGAATTTAAGAGAATTTTATTTGATAAATATGACTACAAATGGTTAAGTAAAGAAGAATTCCCGAATGCAAAAACGCGAAAATTAAATAATTGGGCCTATACACTACAAACTTTTAAAAAACTAACACATATTTAAAATAAGTATAATAGTTGGACAATATTAAATCCAATAATAATTAACTAATTATTAATCTGGAGCGTAGGGGATTCGAACCCCTGACCCCGACACTGCCAGTGTCGTGCGCTACCAACTGCGCTAACGCCCCGAATAGTTTGACATTAAAATAGCATAAAGATATAAGATTATCTATATATTTTCAAATATTATGTAACAATTCATATAACTTTGCTAAACTTGCATTAATATAAACACAAATCATTTTCTATTATATTAATGTAATAAATATTCAATAATTTCATCGACATGCCCTTTAACTTTAACTTTTCGCCATTCTTTTTCAATATTACCTGATTTATCAAGGATAAATGTTGAACGTTCTATCCCCATATATTTTCTGCCGTACATAGATTTTTCTTTCCAAACACCGTATTTTTCTGATAAAACATGGTCCGGATCAGATAACAAAATAAAGTTCAAACATTGTTTTTCTTTAAAAGCTTTATGGCTTTTGATTGTATCAGGACTTACTCCGATCACGGCTGCATATTTTGTTATGCGATTGATATTATCTCTAAAATCACATGCTTCCTGCGTACATCCCGAAGTATTATCTTTTGGATAAAAGTACAAAACAATTCTTTCGCCTGCAAAATCTTTTAAATCAAACTCTTTTTCATTTCCATCTATACCAATACCGGATAATTTCATTTTAACTCTCCTTTTTTATAACGATAGCACAAAAATTAAGCTAATGTTTAGAAATGACAGACATAATATACCTTTAATTTTAAGGGATTATTATCCTGATTTGGCTGTTACGAAAAATTCAGTAAATTCAAACTCCTAACTTTACATATTTGTGTATCATTCATAATTTAAATCTAGTTTATAGATATTTAATTATTTTGAATAAATTTTGTATCTTTTCAACACAATAATTATCCTTAATAAGTTATTATTCTAATTTACCTTGAATTTTCCATATAAGAAATAATGAGATATAGAACATGCATATTCCACCTAACGTATATATCTCCCATAATATCGGAAAAAATAATAAACTTCCAAAATGTGCCTCTTTTAATAACGGAAAAGCAAAGAACAATATGATAACTGCATCATAGTAAAAAGCTAATAATAATACTGATTTTCTGATATTTTTATTCGTTTTTAATTCATTTTGCATTTTGTTCAAGATTGAAATCGGAAATTTTTTTTCATAAATTCTGAATAGTATGGGTAAAAGCAAAAATTTTATAATTATGCAGAGTAAAAACATACAGGCTGGCATAATAGCATTTGGTGCCATAGCAAGAGTTATAAACAAAATAAACGCCATTGCTACTACATAGAAAGCAAATATTATATTCAATATATTGAAATATAAATACAAATCTGTTTTTTTCATATATAAAAGTCCTTATGATTTATTCAGTTTATATCTACATTTTACAATTGTAAAGTATGGATTTAATTTTCCTGTTTCCTGTGCTGAATATCCCATTTGTACTTTCCAGTTATAAATATTTTAGTTTACCTTTCTACCTTTTATCTTATCCTCTATGTACCAGTAGATATATAATACTATATAACTGCCCAGCAATCCAGCAAATAATGAAAAAATATATAGAGTTATGATACCCTCTAATAGTCCCCAAAAATCAGATTCTGCACAATTAGATAAAATAAAACATTCAATTATAAATGGGATTGGACTTAATATTGCCACCAACAATTTTACTTTTAGGGAATGTCTTAATCCATACAAAAAATCCTGTATATATTTGTCTTTTGCAAATCCTGCAAACCAATTATAAAAATTTGGTAATATAAATAATCTTCCAACCGATATTATTATTGCTAAGATAAAATAATTATATTTTTCTAAAAATGCGGCTGCCATTAACAAAAAAAATACATATATTGCCGGATCTGCTAACAAAAAATTAACAATATAAAGCATTAACATGTTTCGGTTAAATAAAACTCTGACTATTTTTTTCATTGTTATTTTGCACTCCAAATTTTATTGGTATTATAACATAATAGTTTGTGGCAAACGGTGTATACTGCATTACGGCCATAGCATTGTTATAGAAAGTTACCTCAGGTGTCTTTAAATATTCTTTAATATGCAAATTATAGTCATATTTATCAAATAAAATTCCTTTGAATTCTCCGTTTTCTATTCGTGGATTTAAGATTGTCAAATTATTTAACTATTTTAAATATTTTTTAATGCCTCTATACAACATCAAGTAAAAAAGCAAGATTCCTCCTGCGTAAAATAGTATATATGCAATCAATGTAAAAATAACAGTCCATATAAAAAAATAATCAATATATATATATATACAATAAATCAAAAATGGTAAATCATAACAAAAGGCTATTGTTAGAATTTTCTTTTTATTTTGAGGGGTGTTTTTTATAAATTGAATAAACTCGCTTGTTATTGATTTCGTATGCTTTTTTGCAATATTTATCAACAACTTTGGCAAATAGAGTTTTACAATAATATACGTAATCTGCAAAAGTAATCCCAAAAGAAGCATTATATTGGCATTTTGGGAAATATCTGAAACCAAATCCAGACTAATATTCATACATAATATTATAAAACCTATTAATAATATATTGAAGATATTAAAAATTATATAAAACTTTGAACTGCTCATTTTTATCCTTTATATTTTATACCTACATTTTACAATTGTAAAGTACGGATGTAGCAATCCTGCTTTTTGTGTTGAATATCCCATTTGAACAAGCGGATTCGTTTCATTCGGATTAAAATCATATGTGTCTAATAGTATAAACTCAATATATTTTCCTTGCAACTTTGCTGATAAAATATCCATCTTACCAAATGCGTTGTGTAAATTTGCATCACTATTGAAACCTAGAGAACCGGTCACTTCTTTTCCTGATTTCAGTGCTGCTGCATTTTTATATATAAAATCATTTAGTTTTTCTGATTTTCATATCTTGAATTTTCCATATAAGAAATAATGAGATATAGAACATGCATATTCCACCTAATGTATATATCTCCCATAATATCGGAAAAAATAATAAACTTCCAAAATGTGCCTCTTTTAATAACGGAAAAGCAAAGTATAATGCAACTGCAGCATCATAGCATAATGCCAATAACAGTGAATATTTTCTACGTGTGGAGTTTGTTTTCAATTCTTCAGCAACTTTAATCAATTCTGAATTAGGGAAAATTTTTTCAAATGTAACAAATAATAGGTACAAAAGAAAAATTTTTGCAAGTATGCATAATAAAATAAAGCAACTTGGAAGTATCCAGTTTGGTGATATATAACAAGTTATAAAAAAAATAAGAAACATTCCAAACATAAATACAACTAATAGGATATTGAAAAGATTTAGATAAAAATAAAAATCGAAATTTTTCACAGATTAAATTTCTCCTCATTTATTTCAGTTTATACCTACATTTTACAATTGTAAAGTATGGATTTAATTTTCCTGTTTCTTGTGCTCTACGACCCATTTTAACAAAAAGATTCTTATCATTTTTATTAAAATCATACGTGTCAAGTAATGTCACATCTACATAATTTCCTCGAACTTTTGCTGATAACACATCTACACTGCCAAAAGCATTATGTAAATTAGTAAATCCATTAAACCTGAATGAGCCGGATACTTCTTTTCCTGACTTTAAATCTGCATAATTATTTCTTATAAAACTCCCAAGTTCTTCAGAATGAGCTATTACTATTAAACAACTAAGTGATGCTTTAAAATTTAATAATGAATTGTTTGTGCTGGCGGATATTTTGTTTGAACATAAAGAACAAAATATTCCGGACAAAACATTTGAAGACGAATTAAGAGAACTGCTGGCGACTAAAACAACTCTTAATTCTGAAAATATTACTCAGGTTATTTATTTTATTTCGGGACTCGAAAAATTGCAAAAAATCGAAAATTTATAAGTGTTTTCCGACTTAAATCTCAAACTCGCGATACTTTTTCGCAAAATCCCTGATACATAACAATTGCAGAAGTCGGATTATCTGAATTCAAGTCTGCAATAATTTCTTCAAAGGATAAATGTATCGAAAGCATCAAAAAAGAGCCCTTAGGCTCTGATTTTAATCGTTCTAGTTGTTTTAAATGGTGGAGGTTAGGAGATTCGAACTCCTGACCCCCTGCGTGCAAAGCAGGTGCTCTACCAGCTGAGCTAAACCCCCATAAACTTTTTATGTTTATGTTCTTTATTTATTTGTCACAATATTTATTCTACATGCTGATTTTTTTTTGTAAAGTATTTTTATGTGTAATATTTTTTTTGTTAAAAAGTTAGTTCATCTTCTATCAAATTCAAAATATAATTTAATCTTTTCTTATCATTCAGATACCACCAGCCTATAAGTGTTTCAAAGGCTGTTGCCTGACGATATTCATTCTGGCAGTTACGACGTCCGACAGGTATTGATAGATTACGCGCACGCCTTGTAATTTCACGTTCATCTTCTGTTAAAAAATTTTCAAAAATATTTAAAAGATGAGCCTGAAAACTCATTTTAACTTTTGCTGTAGTTATTTCATGAAGTGTTTTTGCATTATTTGTTAGGCAAATTGTTTTATTTCTTATATACAATTCCCAGACTGCATCACCAATATATGCATAATTTCTTAAATTCATTTCTTCCATAAAAAGAGTTTACTACAAAATATTGAATAAAGAAAAATGTTATGGAATAATCTATTTTAGAAAGAGAGAAGATTTATGAACAGAAAAATTTTAATTGGAATAATTTCTTTTATACTAGCGGCGACTACTGCCGCTTATTCAAAAGAAACTTCCGTATTTGCGGAAAATCAAAGACCTGATTGCGGCTGTTGTAATAAAAATACAAAGTGTATGGAACTAATAACTTCAATGTACAACGAACGTGCAACTCTTTATAATGTTTTAAATCTTTCAAATGATCAGCAAAAGTGCAAAGATATTATTGACAAAAAAAGATACGAAGAACTCGGAGAACTTTTTAAACAATACAAACAGGAACAATACGTTCTTGACAAAATGTGCGAGCACAGCGGTGCGTCAGAATCGGCAATAAAAAAACAAAAAAAAGTTGTTGAAAAAATCCAAAAATGTATGCAAAAAACCGGTGAAAAATACGACAAAGAATTCAAATCAATTCTTAACAGCGAACAAAAATCAAAGTATAATACCGTCAGAAAAATGGAAAAGAAAGAAATAAAATATTGTTTAAAAAATAAAGCTTTTTATGAACGAGATCCTAAACTAAGACCTTTCGGAGAAAAAATGTACTATGGAGAACAAAATAATGTACTTTGTCCTGTTCATAAAAAATGGCACATGTTCGGTTTTAAGCATAAAGTTGAATCCGTTCAGTCTGAATAAATTAAATAAATGATGATTTTTTCAAAATATTCATTATAATTTAGATATGAAAAAATCTGTAGTATTAATTTTAGCTATATTTTTAAGCATAAATCAATGTTTTGCCTGGAGTTGGTGGTGGGATAAGAAAGACAACAAATCATCAGCAAAAGATACAAAAAACATTGAAGTTGATACAGAAGGCAAGGGTTATGTAGGCACATTACCGGATGTTTCAAAGAGTTTTTCAACGTCTGAGCCTCAGACATCAAAACCTGCTTTTGAAAACGCGAAGGATTTTAATTCTGCGAATGAAATAAAACCTGTTCCGAGAGACAATCCTGCTTTTGTCAATATTATTCTAAAACCTGATAAACTTTCGCCATATTTAAACGATATAAATAATCTTCTGCCGCAGCTGGAAAATATCTTAACATGCATAGAAGAAAAATACGATGTGCAAAAATTTAATGCAAAAGTTTATTTTTTCAACAAGACTGTTGAATATTTACAAAAAAAATATTCTGGCATGCCTGAAAGCAACTATACATCTTTCAAAAAAATTCAAACACTGAGTACTCATGCACAATCGGTTGCAACATTAAGAGCAGAGGCGGAGAAATATAAACCTTACCTTGCTTACGCAGGGGCAGGGTATTTATATAACGAAAATGTTATTAATCAACAGCTTGATTATTTAAAAACAGAAATTGAAGATACAATTGTTGTAATAAAAGAAACAGAATAAAACTTTAATGATAAAGAAGTTATTTAATTTGCCATTTTTTCTGTAGTTGTTCAAGTCTGCGTCTGCCTTGCAGATCTTGAATTATGTAATTAACTTTTTTTTGAAGTCTTTGAGAATTTTCATCTTTTCTGAATGCAATAGCGTAAGGTTCTTTTGAATATCTTTTCGGGAGCAGTTTTACAGATTTATCTTTTATTGCAAAACTCAATAAAATAGAATCATCCGCAACTATTCCGTCTGCTTTTCCTGCTTTCAGTGCGTTATATGCATCAGTATAATTTTTATAACCTATAATATTAACACCCGGCACATTTCTTCTCAAACTTTTTTCGCTTGTTGAACCAAAAACAATAATAAGTTTTCCGCCTTCAAAATCTTTTAGGCTTGTTGCTTTGCTTGAACTTTTGACAAGAATAGCCTGCCCTGCAATATAATAAGGAGCCGAAAAGTCGAGAATTTGCTGTCTTTGATTTGTTATAGACATAGCTGCAATAAGCATATCTGCTTCGCCGGCACTTAGTTTCATAATACGATTTGAAGCAGTCACCGGAACAAATTCAATTTTATTTTCATCACCTAAAATTCCGTATGCGATAATTTTTGCGAGATCAACATCATATCCTGCAAAATTGCCGTCTTTATCCTTAAACCCGAAAGGCGGAGCATCATCACGAACCCCGACAATCAATTTGTCACGCTGCAGAATTTTATTGTAATCATCATTGGTTACTTCTTTTTTACCGCAAGCGCTAAATATAAAACATATAAGTAATAAAGCTAAAAAAATTTTTTTCATAATATTTTTATAATACTTTAAACAAAAAAGCCGGACAAGTTGTCCGGCAAAATTATTAATAACCAAAATTTTATTTTATTTTTGCTTCAAGTTGTTCAATGCGTTTTTCAAGTTCATTGATTCGTTGTTCTTGAGCTTTATATTTTGCATCGAGTTCTTTTATTGCATTTATCATGGCATAGAACATATCCTCAAAACGGATTCTAAGAAAACCGTCTTTTGCTTTGCTTACCGCATCAGGGAAGATTTTTTGCAAATCTTGTGCGATTACACCGACATGCGGTGTTTTCTTTTCATCTTTTTTAAAGGTATAGTTAAAGACTTTTAGTTGACGGATTTTGTCTAAGCCTGAGGTGTTTTCCTTGCCTACATATTTCAAGCGGTGGTCAGATATGTTGTTATTAAAAGTAAAATCTCCAATAGATATATCTTTATTATAATAATTTTCATTAGTAATAAATCTACTTTCATTTGAACCATATACATTTAAAAAATTATAATTTGTAGATTCTTCTCTTATAAAAGTTAAACTTCCAGGCTCTCCACCAAGTATTGTTCTTCCCATAACAACTAAATTACCTGCTATATAAACTGTATGATCTGAAGAGCCAAGAAAAATTGTATCCTTCTTATCTCCATCTCGAGGCACCTCATGAGTACTACCATCAGAAGCAATACATACATTATTGCTGCCAGTTACATATTTACATGCATTTTCACCTATTGCTATAGTATTTGTACCATTACCACTTGCTCCAGAACCTATTGCGATACTATTCGTTTTTACAGCATTAGCATCATTACCTATTGCTATAGCACCTGTTGCTGTTGCATCAGCATTACAACTCTGTGTTGTAGCATCCAGTTTGTGGCAACCTGAGCCAATTGCAACAGAATTTTGACCTGTTGCTCTAGCATTTCTTCCTATAGCTACAGAGGCCTTATCTACTATTGTATAAGTTGCACTACTTGGACTTCCATATGCTAAAGCTCCGCTACCTATCGCTACTGCTCCGCTAAATGCTTCAGAATCATAGCCTATTGCTACAGATTCACGTCCTTCTATACGACTATTGGCTCCTATTGATACATTATAGTCCGGAGGAAAATAATCACGGTGCTCAAACTCATCAGCCTTAGGTCTTTGCGCAGCTGCATTATGACCTATGGCCACATTATATGCGCCGCTACCATTCACTACACTACCAGAATAATTTCTTGAAAAAGCCAAACTGTTTGAACCGATTGCTACATTATAATAATTACCTTGTTTCTGTGATTCAGAAGGATCCCAGCCTGAATCATATACTACACTTGGAACACCTGCATTTGTTCCGATTGAGACACTGTAACCTGAACTCAATGCTCCATTTCCGATTGAAATGCCGTCAGTATCAGGGGCTGATGGTTCGGTCCCTATCGCTATTGAGTTTTCTCCGCTTGTACAATCGCTGCTATTTGTATCATTCCTCGTTCCTATGTATATTGCCCCTTTTGCCATAGCTTTTGCTTGACGACCTATTGCTATACTATCGGTTCCATCGGCGATTGTACGATTTTTATCAATATGCCCCTGAGCAGAGCCGATTGCTATTGAATTGTTTCCTTGAGCTAAAGCATTAGTCCCTATAGCTGTAGAAAAAATTGCTCTAGCAGAAGTATGTTCGCGTGCTGATGAACCAGAATCATTTATATAACTTCCAATGGCTATTGAAAAATTTTGATCTGCCTGCGCTCCGGAACCCAGTGCTATTGCGCCAATTCCGAGTGCACGAGCATTATTCATTTTTGTAGCATGAGAATCATGTGAGCCAATTGCTATTGAATTTTTTCCTTTTGATTCAGCAAGTTGACCTATAGCTATACTGTTATTTACTGATATATCACTAGAATTAGCCTGATAACCCAAACCTATGTTATTACTTCCGCTTACATAACGCAGAGCATGTACACCTATAGCAGTATTGTT